>DATGKS010000072.1:0-90060 GCA_035294545.1 Solirubrobacteraceae bacterium
CCCGGGATGCTCGTGCTCATGGAGATCTTCGGGGTCGGGGACTACATCCGCGAGGCGACCGAGCGGCTGGCGAAGCTCGGGTACGTCGCGCTCGCGCCCGACCTGTATCGCCGGATCCGGCCGCGGGCGGAGTTCGGCGAGGGGGAGGAGGCGCTGCAGGAGGGGTTCAGGTGGGCGGCGCCGCCGGCTGCGATCGTCTCAGCCTCGTCCACGACGACGTAGTCCGCGACTGCGCGGGACAGCGCGCCGCCGAAGCCGCTCGCGGCGCCGGCGAGCTCCGCCCCGACGTCACCGCCGAGGACATCGCGGCGGCGCTGATCGGCATCTTCACCGTCGCCCCGCCGCCGGCGCAGCCCGAGCCTTGCGCTCGTAGGTTCCTCTGCACCCGCACATAGGACCCACAGGTACGCCCATGTAGGAGGTTCACGGCCCGCAGGTGTGCTCGCTTGCCCGATGTGCGCAGGCGCTCGGGGCCGCAGACTGCACCTCGCTTCCTCGCTCCGTACTCACGATCAGAAAGGACCGCGATGAAGACGCTCAACATCAAGGGGGCGGCGTGTGCCGCAGCCTGCAGCCTGCTCATCGTCCCGGCCGCCGCCGGCGCCCACGCCCCCACCAGTCACACGCGTGTCGCGCGTCACGCTCTCGGCGGAGGCGGCGCGGTGAGGCACCGAGACTCGGGAGGCGGCATCGCCGCCGTGCTGGCGGACCTGCATCACTCGGCCGCGGCGACCGCGACCGCTCACTTCAGCGCGCCGGACGCCGTCGCCAGCGACGCGGCCGGCGACGTGTACGTCGCCAACTACGCCGGCAACTACATCGACAGGATCAGCCCCGGCCTCACGGTCAGCAAGTCATTCAAGATCACGAGCAACGCGCCGGTCTCGCTCGCGGTCGATCCCGCGGGAAACATCTACGCCGGGAGCGCCGCGGGCGGCGTCGAGGAGTTCTCCTCGGCCGGGGCGGCCGAGCAGAGCATCACCGCGAACGCGTCCAGTCCCGACAGCCTCGCCGTCGACCAGTTCGACGATCTGTACATCGCCGGACCGAACGGGCTCGCGATCGACGACCCGTCCGGCAACTCGCTCTGGTCCTCGGTCTACACGACGGGCTCGTCGATCGACTCGGTGGCGATCGGCGGAGCCACCGTCCACGCCTTCTTCAATCAGGAACAGGCGGGCGGCAACGGATCGTTCATGCTGCGCGAGGGCAGGGCGCAGTGGACCGCCGGCCCGTACGCAAGCCCGGACATGATCGGCAGCGCTTGCGCGGCGGACGGGACGTGCTGGTTCGACAGCGCGCAGGCCGACACGCTCTCCACCCAGACCGGGAGCCAGGGCACGACGATCCCCCTCTCCTACACGCCGACCGGGGTCGCCTACGACGCGCTCCACGGCCGCGTGTTCGTCGCCGACCCGCAGAACAACGCGGTCCACGTCTACAACTCCAAGACGCTCGCCCTGATCAAGACGATCAGCTGAGGGGGGACGCGGGCGGGCGCCGAGGACGCGACGCGCGTCCTCGGCGCTCCCGTCGCGTCGGGCAGGCGGCCGCCGGCTGCGAACGCTAGGCTCAGCCCCGAGATGGGGATCGCCACCTCGACTGAGACGATCGCGATGCCCGACGGTGGCGCGATGGATGCTTACGTGGTGGTGCCGGAGATCGGCCACGGCCCCGGGATGCTCGTGCTCATGGAGATCTTCGGGGTCGGGGACTACATCCGCGAGGCGACCGAGCGGCTGGCGAAGCTCGGGTACGTCGCGCTCGCGCCCGACCTGTACCGGCGGATCCGGCCGCGGGCGGAGTTCGGCGAGGGGGAGGAGGCGCTGCAGGAGGCGTTCGAGACCTCGCAGCAGCTCGACCACGAGGGTGCGGTCGCGGACGCGATCGTCGCGCTCGAGGCGCTGCGCGCCCGCGCCGACGTTGACTCGGGCAGCGGCGTGATCGGGTTCTGCCTCGGCGGCTCGCTCGCGTACGGCGTCGCGTGCGCGGCCGACCCCGACGTGCTCGTCGCCTACTACGGCTCGACGATCCCGGACCGGCTAAAGGAGGCCGACCGGATCGGCTGCCCGGCGCTGTTCCACTGGGGCGGCCAGGATCGGTTCATCCCGCGCGAGCGGGCCGAGCAGGTCTGCGCCGTGGCCGCCGCGCGGGACGGGTGGGAGTGTCACATTCACCCCGACGGCGGCCACGCCTTCGACAACTGGGACAATCCGATGTTCCACCAGCCCGAGCCGGCCGCCCGCGCCTGGGAGCAGACCCGGGCGTTCCTCGCCCGCGCGCTCCCGGTCACGACGGCCGGGCGCGGGTAGCCTGCCGGAATGTTCGATCACGTCGGGATCGCGGCCTCGGACCTGGCCGCGTCCGAGCGCTTCTACCGGACCGTGCTCTCGGTGCTCGGCCGCGAGCCGGTCCGCGCGGACGCGGAGCTCGTCGAGTGGGGGGACTGGGACGTCACCATCACCGACGACGAGCATCCGGTCAGCCGCGGTCTGCACGTCGGTTTCCGGGCACCGTCCCGCGAGGCCGTCGACGCGTTCTGGCAGGCCGGGATCGATGCCGGCCACCGCGACGACGGCGCGCCCGGCCCGCGCACGATCTACGGCCCGGATTACTACGGCGGCTTCCTGCGCGACCCGGACGGCAACAGCGCCGAGGCGGTGCACTTCCGGCGGCAGCCCGCCGTGTCCCCGGGCGGCGTCGACCACCTGTGGATCCGGGTCGCCGACGTCGCCGCCTCCCGGCGCTTCTACACGACGATCGCCCCGCATGCCGGGCTCAGGCTCGGGATCGACAGGACCGATCACGTCCAGCTCGTCGGCGAGGACTTCTGCTTCTCGCTCATCGACGACGAGCGGCCGGTGACGCAGTCCGTCCACCTCGCGTTCTCCGCCCGGGACGACGCGACCGTGCAGGCGTTTCACGCGGCCGCGCTTCAGGCGGGCTACGAGGACAACGGCGCTCCGGGTGAGCGCGCCGTCTACCACCCCGGGTACTACGGGGCGTTCGTGCTCGACCCCGACGGCAACAACATCGAGGTCGTCAACCACAACCGCTGACCGACGGGCGGCGCGGCCGCACCCGCCGCGGGATCACTCGCGCTCGATCGTCCGCGGGCCTCCCGCCGGCGTCCACCAGTCGATCACGAGCCTCGTCGCGTCCGGGTCGAGATGGGTGTGGACGACCTCGGTGATGTCGGCGCGGAACCGATCGCCGCTCGGCCCCTGGGTGGTGGGCCCGAGGAGCATCGCCCGCCCGGAGATCTTCGCCTCGCCCGGCCACTCGGCCTCGCGGCCCTCGACCGGGTCGACGGTCGGGCCGTGCAGCGCGAAGCGCGGATCCCGGCGCAAATCGGCGCCCTTGCGCGATCCCGTCATCGAGCCGAAGCTGAGCTCGCCGTCCTCGAACTCCACCTCGATCCCCGAGATCCGCGGCGAACCGTCCGCCCGGAGCGTCGCGATCGTCTTGTGCCGCCGCGCGTCGAACAGCGCCCGCACGCGCTGCGCGAGCTCCGGAGCGCTCGCCTCGACTTCGCGCCACGCGACCATCGGCCGATGATCGCACCCGACGCGCGCGGCGGGCGAGATCGCCGTGGACTTGTCGCGCGGGTGGTGGGGGTGGGAGACTGATGAGCACGGGCGCGCCGAGCTGAACGAGCCGCGTCCGGCCCGGACGCGTCGCACGGGACGCGCCGGGAGCCGGCCGAACGGAGAGCGAGATGGCAGACCAGCGCCCGAGCTACATCGGTCACGGCATCGGATCGGCGGTTGTCTGGGCGCTCATCCTGCTCGCCGCGCGCCGCCGCGCCGACAGCGCAACGCAGGAGCGGCTCACGACCGTGTGCGGCGGCTGGTGGCTCGGCTATGTGAGCGCGAGCATCGCCCGGATCGGGTCGGCGCCGCCCCGGCCGCTTTCGCCGGAGGCCGAGCGGCGGCTCCAGCGGGGGTCGCTCGCGCTCGTCGCGCTCGGGCTCGGCAGCGTCGCCCGCGTGCTCCGCTCCGGCCGTCCGGCGGCGTCGCGCGCGCCGTAGCTCAGCCGGCGACGGTCCAGGTCTCGCCCTGGTGCAGCAGCGTCGCCAGCTGCTCGTCGCCGGCGGCGTCGGGGCTCGTCGCGGTGCGGCCGTACACAGGGCGCCGCACGTCGCGGAAGACGCCGATCGGCGTCGGCCCGGTCGGGTCGCTCGACAGGTTCGCCAGCGCGAACGCGAGCCCCGGATCGGCGCGCGTCGGGTCGTGGACGATGAGCGCGTCCTCACCGTGCTCGGCGACGTCGACGATCTCCAGGGCGCCGTCGGGGCGCATCGCGACGCCGAACTCATCGTCGACGCCGAAGCGGATCGGACGCCCCGGGAGGAGGCGGATCTGGTTGACGTCCCGGGTCTCTTTCTCGGTGAGCGCGAAGAACGCACCGTCGTTGAACACCGGGCAGTTCTGGTAGATCTCGACGAGCGAGGCGCCCTCGTGCTCCGCGGCGGCCCGCAGGATCTCGGTCATGTGCCGGCGGTCGCGGTCGAGCGTGCGCGCGACGAACGTCGCCTCCGCCCCGAGCGCGAGCGCGAGCGGGTTGAACGGGTGGTCGGCGACCCCGAACGGCGTCGACTTCGTGATCTTGCCGACACTCGAGGTCGGCGACGCCTGGCCCTTCGTCAGCCCGTAGATCTGGTTGTTGAAGAGCAGGATGTTGACCGGGATGTTGCGGCGCAGCGCGTGGATGAGGTGGTTGCCGCCGATCGACAGGGAGTCGCCGTCACCGGTCACCACCCAGATCGAGAGGTCGTCGCGCGCGGTCGCGAGGCCGGTCGCGATCGCGGGCGCGCGGCCATGGATGCTGTGCATCCCGTACGTGTCCATGTAGTAGGCGAACCGCCCCGCGCAGCCGATCCCGGTGATGAACACGATCCGCTCCGGCGGGATCCCGAGCTCCGGCATGAACTGCTGGACCGCTGACAGGACCGCGTAGTCGCCGCAGCCCGGGCACCAGCGCGTCTCCTGGTCGGACTGGAAGTCCGCCTTGGTGAGGAGCCGCCCGTCGCCGGCCGCGCCGGTCGTGCCGGTCGCGCTCATCGCCCGGCGCGCTCCTCGATCTGCGCGGTGATCTCGGCCGCGAGCAGCGGCTGGCCCTGCACCTTCGTGTAGGACTCGACGTCGACGAGGAACCGCGCGCGCAGCAGGTGGGCGAGCTGGCCGGTGTTCATCTCGGGCACGAGCACCCGGTCGAAGGAGCGCAGCACGTCGCCGAGGTTCGAGGGCCAGGGGTTGAGATGTCGCAGGTGCGCCCGCGCGACGCTCAGCCCGTCGAGCCGCGCCCGCCGCACGCCCGCCCGGATCGCGCCCTCGCTGGAGCCCCAGCCGAGCACGAGCAGCGTCGCGTCCGGATCGGCGTCGACCGCGAGCGGCGGGATCTCATCCGCGATTCCGGCGACCTTCGCGGCGCGCAGCTCGGTCATCCGCTCGTGGTTGTGGGGGTCGTAGGAGATGTTGCCGGTCCCGTCGGCCTTCTCGATCCCGCCGATGCGGTGCGCGAGCCCCGGCGTGCCGGGGATCGCCCACGGCCGCGCGAGCTTCGCGTCCCGGCTGTAGGGCAGGAACGGCTCGTCGGGATCGGGATCGGCGGCGAACGCCGGGTCGATCGCGGGCAGCGAGGCGACGTCCGGGATCAGCCACGGTTCCGAGGAGTTGGCGAGGAAGCCGTCCGAGAGCAGGATCACCGGCGTGCGATAGCGGACCGCGACCGAGACCGCGTCGAACGCCGCCTGGAAGCATCCGCCCGGCGTGCCGGGCGCGATCACGGGCAGCGGGGACTCGCCGTGGCGGCCGTAGAGGGCCATCAGCAGGTCCGACTGCTCGGTCTTCGTCGGCATCCCCGTGGAGGGCCCGGCGCGCTGGACGTCGATGATGATCATCGGCAGCTCCAGCGTCACCGCCAGGCCGATCGTCTCCGCCTTGAGGTCCATGCCCGGGCCGCTCGTCGCGGTGACGCCGAGGCGTCCGCCGAACGCGGCGCCGAGTGCCATGCCGGCGGCGGCGATCTCGTCCTCGGCCTGGACGGTCGAGACCCCGAGCCCCGTGTGCTTGGAGAGCTCGTGCAGGATCTCCGAGGCGGGCGTGATCGGGTAGCTGGCGAGCACGAGCGGGAGCCCGCTCCTCACGCTCGCGGCGATCAGGCCCATCGCCAACGCCTGCGTGCCGTTGACGTTGCGGTAGGTGCCGGGCGGAACGTCGGTGGCGGGGTTGACGCGGTACTGGACGTCGAGCAGCTCCGTCGTCTCGCCGAACGACCAGCCGGCGTTGAACGCGGCGAGGTTCGCCGCCAGCGCCGCCGGCCGCCCACCGAACTTCGCCTGCAGCCACTCGCGCGTGACCTCGACCGGCCGCCCGTAGAGCCACGCGAGCACCCCGAGCGCGAACAGGTTCTTCGCGCGCCCGGCGTCGCGGGTCGACGCGTCCTCGATCCCCTCGACCGCCCGCATCGTGAGCGTCGTCATCGGGACCCGGTGGACGCGATAGTCGGCGAGCGACCCGTCCTCGAGCGGGTTTGCCGTATAGCCGGCCTTCTCGAGGTTGCGCTTCGTGAATGCGTCCTCGTTGACGATGATCGTCGCCCCGCGCGGAAGGTCGCCGCGGTTCGCTCGGAGCGCCGCCGGGTTCATCGCGACGAGCACGTTCGGGGCGTCGCCGGGGGTGAGGATGTCGCGCGAGGCGAAGTGGATCTGGAACGCGGAGACGCCGGCGAGCGTGCCCGCGGGCGCCCGGATCTCGGCCGGGAAGTTCGGCAGCGTCGCCAGGTCGTTCCCGAGCACCGCGGTCGCGTCGGTGAAACGGCTGCCGGCGAGCTGCATGCCGTCTCCGGAGTCGCCCGCGAAGCGGATGACGACCTGCTCTCGCTCTTCGATTGCCTTTGCCACGTGCCTCTCGATTCGGCCCGCCCGCTCGGCCCCCGGTGGCCGACCTCCTCTCGTTGCCAATGATACGGGCTCCGGGGCGGCGAAGCAGGGCCCGGCGCGCGCGGCGCCGGAACGTGGCGCCGCAGCGGGTCGCCTCGCGCTTGACCGGCGCCGCGCCGTGGGCTACAGTCGCCTGACAACGTTGTCATCCGGTCGCGGGCTCAGGGGTGCCCGCGGCGAGCGGGAGAGAGGAACGAGCCATGAGCCCGAGCACCGTCGTGTCCGATGCCGCGTCGCGGCGGCCGAGTCGATCGTGGGCGGCGCTCGCCGCCTTCCTCGTCGCCCTGCTCGTGTCCCTCGGCGGATCGTCGGCCGCCTCCGCCGCGTCGGCGGCCTCGGGCGACACCGTCAACCCGGTCGACGCCGAGCGGGCCGTCGCGACGTACAGGGCGATGCAGGCGAACCTCTACGTCCCCAGGTACGAGCTGTACGTGAAGAGCGACCCGACGCAGAACTTCGGCTACCTCTGGGACTTCGTCAACCCGTTCGCGGCCACCGACGAGATGGCCGCCATCCCGGGGATCGGCGCCGGCTATCACGCTGCCATGCAGGCCCGCGACCGCGGGGTGATGCGCTACTACGACACCCAGGAGGTGAGCCCGACCGGGCAGCCGCAGCCCCCGGCGTTCGCCTCCGGCGTCCGCCCGCCGCTCGGCTCCGAGCAGCCGACCTACTACGACGACAACGCCTGGGTCGGACTCGACTTCCTGCGGGAGTATCGGATCACCCACCAGCGGTCCGACCTGACGCGAGCGGAGGGCATCTTCCACTTCGTGGTGAGCGGCTGGGACACGCGCACGAACGTCGCCTGTCCCGGCGGCGTCTTCTGGGAGGACGTCGCGAACTCGCCTCGCAACACGATCTCGAACGCTCCCAACGCGGAGGTCGGGATCGAGATCTACCGGGCGACGCATGACCCGTACTACCTCGCGTGGGCGAAGCGCATGTATGACTGGGTGCGCCGGTGCCTGATGAACACGAGTGACATGTACGGTGACCACATCGACGACAGCGGCAGCGTCGACACCACCCTGTGGAGTTACAACCAGGGGACGATGATCGGCGCGGGCGTGCTCCTCTACCGCGCCACCCACGACCGCGCGTACCTCCGCCAGGCCGAGCGGACGGCGGCCGCGTCGCTGCGCTACTACGGCGCGGACGGCAACCTGTACCACCAGCCGGACGTGTTCGACGTCATCTTCTTCCGCAACCTGTTCGCGCTCGCCCGGATCAACCACGACCGGGCTTACGCGCGCATGGCCGCCGCCTACGCCGACACGGCGTGGCTGCAGGATCGCCAGCCGACCGGCCTGTTCACCGATCCCGACCCCTCCGGCGGCGAGTCGCTGGAGAACCAGACCGCGCCGATGGTCGAGCTCTATGCGCTGCTCGCGCAGAAGCCGCCGGTGTTCGCCGCGACCGGCTCCACCAGCCCGGCGTCCGTCGTCGTCCAGCCCGGCGCGTCAGGGAGCACGACGCTCACCCTGCAGTCGGTCACCGGCAGCGCACAGACGGTGACGTGGACGGCGAGCACGCCGGCGGGGATCACCGTGACTCCGCCGTCGGGACGCCTCACCGTGCCCGGGGGCGGGAGCGCCGGCACTCCGGTGTCGATCGCCGGCGGCTCGAGTGACGGCGACTACCAGGTGACGTTCCACTTCTCGAGTCCCGCCGGGCAGATCCGGCCCGTGTCGACGTCGGTCATCGTCGCCCGTCCAGGTGACCTCGCGCCGTTCTTCGACGACACCGGCATCTCCGACGACTCCGACCAGGCGGCGGGCAACCTCGACGGCCTCGGCTTCAGCTACTCCGAGCAGGCGCTCAGCGATGCCGGCCTGACCCCCGGCGCCGCCCTCACGAGCGGCGGCGTCCAGTACGACTGGCCGGACGTCGCGGCCGGCCGGCCGGACAACGTGACGGCCGCCGGTCAGACGATCGCGGTCCCGCCGGTGACGGGCGCGACCGAGCTCGGGGTGCTCGGATCGGCGACGAACGGGCCGTCGAGCGGGACGATGACGATCACCTACACCGACGGCACGAGCCAGACGGCGACCCTCGGACTCACCGACTGGACAGCCGGCAGTCCCGCGTACGGCAACGGGATCGCGGCGTCGATGCCCTACCGCAACAGCGCGAGCGGCACCTCTCAGCAGATCGGGACGAAGGTGTTCACCGCGACGTTCCCGCTGCAGTCGGGGAAGACCGTCGCCTCGGTCACGCTGCCGACACGCGCCGACCAGGGCCTGATCCACGTGTTCGCGCTCGGCACCGACGCGGGTCCCCTCACCACCGCCGGGGGGTGAGCGGGTCCGGGAGAGCGTGCGTCTCCGCCCAGCCGTCTCCGACGATCAGCGACGCAGCGGGTCGAACGCGCGCAGCAGCGGATCGTCGCCGTCGCCGGTGATCTGCCGGGCGAGGATCTGCCCGGTGAGCGGCCCGAGCGCGATCCCCCACATGCCGTGGCCGCCCGCGACGAACACGCCCTCGGTGGCCGTCCTGCCGACGAGCGGCAGCCCGTCGGTCGTGCAGGGTCGCGCGCCGACCCACTCGTCCGTGCGAGCGGACCAGTCGATGCCGGTGAACATCGGCGCCGCCGCGTCGACGATCGCCCGGATCCGTCGCGGGTCGAGCGGCGCGTCGGGCGGCCGGAACTCCATCATCCCCGCGACCCGCAGGCCGTCATCCGGACCGCCGAGCGGGGTGCAGGCGACGCGCTGCGCCGGCAGGTAGATCGGATGGCCGGGCGCGCGCTCGGGATGGACGGTGAAGCTGTAGCCGCGGCCGGCCTGGACGAGCCGCCGGACGCCGTGGTCGCGCGCGAGCCGCTCCAGCCAGCTCCCGGTCGCGATCACGGCCGCGTCAGCCTCGACGCTCGCTCCGTCGCTCAGGGCCACAGCCACCGTCGAGCCGCGCCGGCTCACCTTCGTGGCGGGCCGACCTGTGAGGATCTCGCCGCCGCCCGTGCGCACCGCATTCCCAATCCCATGCACGAACGCGATCGGGTTGATGAACCGCTGATCCTCCAGGGCGAGCCCGCACCGGGCCGCGCCGCTCAGCAGCGGGCTCGCCTCGCGCGTCCCCGCGGCGTCAAGCAGCTCGTAGCGCTGCGTGAAGCCGAGCTCCCGCAACCCCCGGAGCTCCTCGAGCAGCCGCTCGCGCGCGGCCTCGGAGTCGAACACTGCGAGCAGCGGCTCCGCGGGCGTGGTCGGCGCCGCCACGGCCGCCTCCGCGTCCCCGCGCATCGCGTCATATGCCCCGAGCATGCGCGAGCTCGCCCGTCCGAGCGCGGCCGCCGCCGCCCGCCAACGACCGATCGTGCAGTGCCGCGCGAACCCGGCGAGGAAGCGCAGGAGGTGCGGGTCGAGCGCCGGCGGCACGTACAGCGGCGAGGCCGGGCTCAGCATCATCCGCACGCCCGAGCGCAGCAGACCCGGCTCGGCGAGCGGGAGCACGAGCGATGGGGTGAGCCAGCCCGCATTGCCCGAGGACGAGCCCGATGCGACCTGCGCGCCCTCGATCACGCACACCTCGACCCCGGCGCGCTGCAAGAACCACGCGGTCGACAGCCCGACGGACCCCGCCCCGATCACCACCACCCGCCGGATTGACACGGCGCCATTATCGACGGGAGATGCGGGCGCGTCCTCGTGCGATGAATCAGACTTCTCGGCGCGGCGATGGAGGTCCGCACAACCGCGACGACGGCTCGTGCGGCCTGGATGAACGCCCAACCGTCCGCGCGAGAGACTGTCGATGCGGACAATCCGCCCGGTGCCGCAAGGAGTTACGCTCGGCCGACGTTCGGGCGTCCCCACGTCGTGTGGATGCCTCCACAGGCAGCCGGGGAGGCTGCCGAGTGCCGACCGAAAGCTGGTGCGCATGTCTGAAGAGGTGCTTGCCGTTCCGCTCGAGACTGAGCTCGATGCGCTGTTCGGGCAGTACGTCGCCGCCGACCAGGCGCCGGGCCTCGTCTACGGCCTCTCCGGTCCGGACGGCCTGCTCCACGCCCGCGGATTCGGCCGCCGCGACGACGCCGGCCAGGAGCTCGATCTCGACACGATCTTCCCGATCGCCTCGATGTCGAAGAGCTTCTCCGCGTGCGCGGCCCTGATCGCGCGCGACCGCGGGCTGCTCTCGCTCGAGGACCCGATCACGAAGTACGTGCCCGAGTTCCGGCTGAGCGACGGCGGCGTCACCCCGGACGGCATGCCGACGATCGGGATGCTCTTCAGCATGTGCGGCGGGCTCACAGAGGACAACTCGTGGGTCGACCCGTTCATCGACCTGCCGACCGAGCAGCTGCTCGCGATCGTCGAGGCCGGCGTCCGCCTCAGTCGCCCGCCCGGCGCCGCGTTCGAGTACTCGAACCTCGGCTTCGCGCTCGCCTGCCTGGCGGTGAGCCGCGCGGTCGGCCAGCCGCTGACGGCATTCCTGCGCGAGGAGATCCTCGACCCGCTCGGGCTCAGCTCGACGTACGCCGACAGCGAGGTCCCCGACGGGGTTCCGCGGGCCACCGGCTACTCGCTCGACACCGAGGGTCGCTGGGTCGGCTACCCCCCGCAGCGCTCCGACGCGTTCACCGGCGCCGGCGGGCTCGTGAGCACGGTGCGCAACCTCACGCGCTGGATCACGTGGCTCGGCGAGGCGTTCCGCCCCGACTCCGACCATTCCGACCCGGTGCTCGGCCGGATGTCGCGCCGTGAGCTGCAGCGCGTGCACGTCCCGGTGCAGCCGGCGCTGTTCCTCGGGGCGGCGGGCGGGCTCAACGTGAGCACGGCCTCCGGGTACGCGCTCGGGCTGATCGTCCAGGACGACCTGCACCGCGGCACGATCGTCTGCCACTCGGGCGGCCTGCCGGGCTTCTCGCTGCACATGCGCTGGCACCCGCAGTCCGGCAACGGGGTCGTCGTGCTCACGAACAGCCATCGCGGCAACCCGGTCGCGCTCGCCACCGAGGCGCTCGGGCGCCGGCTCGCCCGCGAGGGCGCCGCCGCCGAGACCGTTCGGCTGTGGCCCGAGACCGTCGCGCTGTGCGCGAAGACCGATGCGCTCATCCGCGATTGGGACGACGCCCTCGCCGCCGAGATCTTCGCCGACAACGTCGACTTCGACCGCCCGCTGAGCGAGCGCCGCAAGGAGATCGAGTCGCTCGTGCGCGAGGTCGGCCCGCTGCTCGCCCCGCGCCCCGAGCCGGAGCTCGTCTCGGCCGTCACCCCCGCCGACGTCACCTGGTCGATCCCGGGCGAGAACGGCGAGCTCATCTGCATGATCCATCTCACCCCGGTCGAGCCCGCGCAGATCCAGGAGATCGCGGTCCGGGCGTGCGGCCGCTCGCGCCCGCGCGCCGCGCGTCCGATCGACATCTCGCCCCGGCGCAAGGAGTGGGGGGAGGCGTTCATCACGCCGGTGACGAACGTCGAGGTGCGGATGTGAGCGCGATCGCGGCCGAGAGCGTCAGGCATCTGTTCGACCGGCTTGGCGACTCACTGCTCACGCTCGACGCCGGCGGAGAGCGCGACGCGGCTTCGGGGACACGCGCCACCTGATCGCCGGCCCGTGGCCACAAAGCCGCGTTGGCCGCGGCTTTCGGGACAGCCGGCACCGCCGCCCACGCGCGTGTCCCCAAATCAGCCCCGAGATCCGATCTCACACGCGCACGCTGGACGTCCGGGATCTCTGTTCCCTCTCCGCGGCAGCCGCTGCGATCATCACCCTTCGCCGCGGAACTCCCTCGATGGCCGCTCTCGCCTCGTGTCCTGAGACGCAGATCGCCGACTCTGCGACGCCGACCTCGCTGGACGCGCCCGGGCCGCCAACGCCGGTTCCGCGAGGCACGCCCACTGGGGGCGACCGCGACCGAAGAGCGCAGTTTCGTTCACGACGAGTCGCGCAGGGGCCGGCATGATCGGCAACATGGCGGTGAGCGACCTCGGCACGAAGGTGGCGGTCAGCGCGGGGCGCGGCTCACGCGCGGGCGAGGCCGTGCGATCATCGTGGGGTCAGCCATGGCCGCCGCCGAGATCACCGAGCGAGTCGCGTCGATCGATGCGGACGGGCACGCGCCCGCTGTCGCTGTCGCGCGCCGCGGCGTCGCTGTCGTCTGCGAACGGTCCGCTGAGGGGCGGGCCGCGCTGCTGTACGCCTCGCGGCTCGCGGCGCGCGCGGGGAGGCCGCTGACTGTGCTCGCGGTCTCGAGCGAGGAGCGCACCGATATCGGCTGCGGGTGCGGCCGGCAGGCGGCAGCGTTCCGCAACACGATGCACCGCGAACTTGCCACCGAGGAGCTGAGCGAGGCGCGGGAGGTCGTCGCCGCGGCCCACCCGGGCGTCCCCGTCGCGTACCTGCTCGCCCGAGGGGGGTCCTTCATCCGCGCGGTGCGGGACGCCGCGGATCGCCACGACGTCGACGTGATCGTGCTTCCCGCGCCGCGCACCGGTCCGCTGCGCCGGATCTGCTCCCGCGACCGAGCCGAGCGGCTGCGGCGACGCACCGCGTCCACGGTGATCGTTGCACCGCCCGGAGCGGCGTAACGGCAGGCGCGCCGCGGCCCGGCTCACCCCCCGACGGCGGACCATGATCACCCGGCCGCGCGACGTCCGACCGTATGCGCGGAACCCGGCGGATCGGTAGAGCGCGACCGCGGCCGGGCTTGCGCTCGCTGGCCGTGAGAGCGAGGCCGGGCACACCATCGCCCCCGCCGGCCAGCCACCCCCGCGACCCGTGGCTCGGCAACCTCGCGCCCTGACGGTTCGTGCCCGGGCGAAAACGCGCCCATCACGACGAAGCACAGCAGGGACGGTTCGTCCGTGGGACGCAGGGGGCGACCGCTCACCGAGGCAGATCATCCCCGGCAACGGGTAGAAAGCCACGCATGCTCAGGATCCTCGGTCTCGTCCTGTGCATCGGGCTCGCCGACTCGGTGAGCCCGAGCACGAGCCTCACGGGCCTGTTCCTCGCCTCCGGGCGGGACCCGCGCCGGAGCGTGCTTGAGTTCGCCGCGGGTGTGTTCGCGGTGTTCCTGGTCGCGGGCCTGATCCTCACGCTCGGGCCCGGCGCCGCGATCCTGTCGCTTGTCCCGCGTCCGAGCGCCACGACCCGCTACGTGCTCGAGACGATCGCGGGGCTGGCGATGCTGATCGTCGCCGCGAAGCTGTGGCGCCGTCGCGGCTCCGGCGAGGGCCGTGCGGTCAAGCGCGTGGAGGACTCCCGCCGCGGGCCCGCCGCGATGGGCGTCGCGATCGCGGCGGTCGAGCTCCCGACGGCGTTTCCCTACTTCGCGGCGATCGCCGCGATCGTGGGCTCCGGGGTCGACATGGTCTCCCAGGTGATCCTCGTCGCCGTCTACTGTGTCTGCTTCGTGCTGCCGCTGCTCGGCATCGCGCTCGCGATCACGATCGCCGGCGAGCCCGCGGTGCAGCGGCTCATGCGCGCACGTCGGTGGCTCGTCGGCCATTGGCCGATGCTGCTCTCGCGGCTCGCGCTCGTCGCGGGGATCTTCGTCGTGACGCTCGGCGTGACCGGACTGACGCTCACAACGCCAGGCGACACCGGCCAGTTCTCACGCGGCCTCCGCCACCTGCTCACCCATCCGCTCCAGCAGTGACGCGGCCGAGCCGTGTTGACCGCGGCGGCTCAACCGGCAACCGGATCTGACCGAGGGCGGGGTCAGGCAGCGCCGGCCGCGAGCTGGGTCGCGGCGACCGCCAGCATGTCGGCGCGCTCGTTGAGCACGTGGCCGATGTGGCCCTTGATCCAGTGCCAGCGCACAAGCTCATGCTCGGCGGCGGCGGCCTCGAGCTGCACCCAGAGCTCCCGGTTCTTCACGGGGTCCCCGGTTGCGGTCCTCCAGTTCCTGCGCTTCCAGCCGGCGAGCCACGACGTCATCCCGTCGTGGAGGTAGCGCGAGTCGGTCACGACGCACACGCGCGAGCCGCCGGGCAGCGCCCGCAGGCCCTCGAGCGCGGCCGTCATCTCCATGATGTTGTTCGTCGTGTGCGCCAGGCCGCCGCTGTGCTCCTCGACGACCCCGTCCTCCCAGCAGACGAGCGCCGCCCACCCGCCCGGCCCGGGGTTGCGCCGGCAGGCGCCGTCCGTCCAGACGAGCACCTCGCCCGGCGCGGCCCGCGGCAACAGTCCGGGCAATGACTTTGATCGGCGACGCGACGCGGCGGGCACGGCATGCGATTGAACCAGCCGCTCAACTCGGAACCGCGCGGTTCGGCCGCGGAGGACCTGCGCCCTGGCCGCCCGACGGAGGACCCGCACTCCCATGTCGTCGGCCGCGAGCTTTGTGTCCTGAGAGGACCAGCATCTCGCACGCACGGTCCGCCTACCCGAGTGCCCGCGCGCACGGTAGTCTCGCGCCGCTGATCAGCGCGAGATCGGAGAGCCGATGGACAAGCAGCAGTTCAATCCGTGGACCTGGCAGGAGAAATTCGGGTTCGCGCACGCCTGGCGAGTGGACGGCGCTCAGTCGGTCGTGTTCCTCGCCGGGCAGGGTCCCCTGTCAGCCGAGGGCGAGCTCGTCGGAGCTGACGACTTCCAAGCCCAGGCGCGACAGACATTCGAGAACATGGCGACGGTTCTCGAACGGGCGGGCGCGTCGTTCGAGTCCGTGGTCAAGGTGACGGCCTATCTCACGGACATGACGAAGCTCCGCGATTACGCCCGCGTGCGGAACGAGTTCATCGACGTGGCGAGGCCGCCCGCCTCGACGGCGCTCGGGGTCAGCTCGCTCGCGTTTCCGGGGATGATGATCGAGGTCGAGGCGATCGCCGTTCTGTAGCCGGCGACGCAGCCACCGCTGCGTCGGCGGCCACCGCAGCGCCCGTCGCCGCGCGGCTACATCACCATCGGGGGCGCGCCCTCGGCCCGCTCCGGCCTGCGCTTGGGCAGGAACAGGCTTGCGAGGAACGCGACGACGATCAGCCCGAGCGCCCACCAGAACGTGTGGCCGAAGGCGGCGGCCAGCGGCGGGGCGACGTGGGCGCGCTGCGCCGGCGGGATCGTCGCGCCCGCGTTGAACGCGCCGTGGACGTGCAGCTCCGAGACGATCGCCGAGGCGAGGATCACGCTGAGCACGGCGGTGCCGACCGAAGCGCTCGCCTGCTGGATGATGTTCAGCAGCGCGGAGGCGCGGGCGGCCTGGTGCTCCTTGATCGTCTGAATCGCGCCGGTGAAGATCGGCATCATCGTCAGGCCCATGCCGAGGCCGTTGACGAACAGCGCGATCTCGAGCTGCCAGAAAGGCGTGTAGGCGCCGATGCCGGTGAGCCAGAGCACCGAGGCGGCGATGATCACGAGGCCGAACGGCGAGATCCTGCCCGAGCCGGTCCGGTCCGAGAGCACGCCGGCGACCGGCATCATGAGCATCGAGCCGACCCCCTGCGGGATCATCAACAGGCCGGCGTTGAGCGCGGACTCGAAGCGGACCTCCTGCAGGTAATACGGCAAGAGCAGGAACGTGCCGAACACGCTGATCACCATCAGCGCGAGCGTGATCGAGGAGGTGGTGAACACGCGGTCCTTGAACAGACGCAGGTCGATGAGCGGCTGCTCGGCGCGAAGTGCGTGCCAGACGAACGTCGCCAGCAGCAGCACGCCCGCGGCCATCGGGATGAGGACCTTCGCCTGGCCGAAGCCGCCGGGGTTGGACTCGGCGAGGCCGTAGATGAGCAGCGCGAGCCCGGGCGAGGCGAGCAGCAGGTCGACGAAGTCGAGCTTCTCGGCGGGCGCGCCGACGTCCGGCTTGAGCACGAGGTAGGAGGCGACCAGCGCGACCGCGCCGACGGGCGCGTTGATGAAGAAGATCCAGCGCCAGGAGACGTCGGAGACGAGCCAGCCGCCGAGCACCGGGCCGAGAATCGGTGCGATCATCATCGGGACGCCCAGGATCGCCATCACCCGGCCGATCCGGTGCGGTCCCGCGGCCTTCGTGAGGATCGTCATGCCGGCGGGCATGATCATGCCGCCGCCGAGCCCCTGGAGAACGCGGAAGACGATGATCTCGGTGGCCGAGCCGGAGATCCCCGAGAGCGCCGAGCCGATCACGAACAGGGTGATCGAGGCCATGTACAGGCGCTTGGTGCCGAAGCGGTCGGCGATCCAGCCGCTGAGCGGGATCACCGTGGCGAGCGCGAGCGTGTAGCCGGTCGCGACCCACTGGATCGTCGGCAGGGTCGTGTGGAAGCTCGAGGCGAGCGTCTTGATCGCGACGTTCACGACGGTCGTGTCGAGGATCGACATGATCGCCCCGAGCACGACCACGCTCGCGACGGTGAGCAGCGCGCGGTCGATCCGGTCATCGCTGTGCGCGGCCGCCTCGCCGCCCGCGGCCTCGTCTCGCCCGACCTCGGGGCTCTGTTCGTCGATCGTCGTCATGACCGTTGACCGTAGCGGGTCGCCGGCCACGTCCCGCGCTCATTCGCGCGTCGATCGCTTGGCGGGTCACAACCTGTTCACGTGCGTGGCTCGGCCATCCCGAGCCCGTGGCGCGACGGCGTGGCCGGGCGGCTATCCGCGGCCGACGTAGGGCATGCCGGTCGCCATGACCGTCATGAAGAGGACGTTCGCGTCGAGCGGCAGCGTCGCCATGTAGACGACGGCGCGCGCGACGTCGGCGGCGGCGATCGTCGGCTCGGGTCGGCGGGACCCGTCGGCCTGCCGGACGCCGGTACCGCGCATCGGCTCGGTCATCGGGGTCGTCGCGTTGCCGATGTCGATCTGGCCGCAGGCGATCCGGAACGGCCGGCCGTCGAGCGCCGTCGCGCGCGTGATGCCGGTCACCGCGTGCTTGGAGGCGGTGTACGCGATCGAGCCCGGCCTCGGGACGTGCGCGGAGATCGAGCCGTTGTTGATGATCCGCCCGCCGCCGGGCCGCTGGCGCTTCATGACCCGCACGGCCTCGCGCGTGCACAGGAAGACGCCGGTCACGTTCGTCGCGATCACCCGGTTCCAGTCCTCGAGCGCGACCTCGTCGACGTCGTGGTCGGGCATGCCGACCCCCGCGTTGTTGAACAGGACGTCGACGCGCCCGAGCTCGGTGAGGGCCGTGGCGAACAGCCTGGACACGGAGCGCTCGTCGGTGACGTCGCACACGACCGGGAGCGCGCGGGAGCCGACGGTGGCCACCCGCTCCTCGGTCTTGCGCAGCGTCTCGATCCGCCTCCCGGCGAGCACGACCGCGAAGCCGGCCTCAGCGAGGGCGGCCGCCGTCTCGGCGCCGACGCCGCTGCCCGCGCCGGTGAGGACCGCCACCGGCGCCCGCTCGCTGCCGGCCCCGCCCGTGGAGCTCACGCCGGCCGCTCCGCAGCCGGCACGAGTCCCCCGAGCTCGTCCTCGACGTGGATCCGCACGATCTCGTCGAAGTCGCGCTCGGCGACGAACCCGAGCGCGGTCGCGCGCCGCGCGTCGAACGCCCGTGGCCAGCCGTCGACGACGCGGGCGATGAGCGGGTCGCGCTCCTCGCGGATGAGAGCCACCGCCGCCTCGCCGCCGACCCGCCGAAGCGCTGCGATCTCGTCCTCGATGCTCGCCGACACTCCGGGCATCGTCAACGACCGGCGGCATCCGAGCATGTCCGTATCGACCGACGCGGCGTGCAGCAGGAACCCGACCCCGGCGCGCGGCGAGGCGAACCAGTGGCGCACGTCCCGCGCGACCGGGAGCACGGCCTCCTGCCCGTTGAGCGGCTCGCGGATGATGCCCGAGAAGAAACCCGAGGCCGCGCGGTTCGGGGCGCCCGGGCGCACGCAGATCGTCGGGAGCCGAATGCCGATGCCGTCGATGAACCCGCGGCGGCTGTAGTCCGCGATCAGGAGCTCGACAATCGCCTTCTGCGTGCCGTAGCTCGTCGCCGGCGTCGTCGCCTGGTCGTCGCCGATCACGTCGGGGAACGGCGGGCCGAACACGGCGATCGAGGAGCTGAACACGAGCCGCGGCCGGTAGCCGTCCCCCGCCAGCCGCACCGCCTCGAGCAGGTGGCGCGTGCCGTCGAGGTTGATGCGGTAGCCCGTCTCGAAGTCGAGCTCGGCCTCGCCGGACACGACGGCCGCGAGGTCGAAGATCACCTCGGGCCGGGCGGCGAGCAGTTCGCGCATCGCCACCGGGTCGGCGATGTCGCACACGACCGTGTCGACGCTCGCGTCGCCCGGCGGCGCCGCCGGCTCGACGACGTCCGCGAGCGCGATCGACTCGATCTCAGCTTCGCGCAGCCGCCCCGCGGCGGCCAGTCGGCGCGCGAGCTTGCCCCCGAGCATCCCCGCCGCGCCGACGATCAACACGCGCATCACCGGGAGCGTAACGACGAACGGGCGCGACGGCAGGGCGGCGAGGACGGTGCTGGGAACGAGACCTCTCGACGCCGGGCAGCCGCGGGGCCGCGACCTGGTCGCCGCACGGGCACACCCCTCACCGCTCCGCGCAGACCGCTCCGGCGCGCGGCGCGTCGCGCCCGAGGGTCAGTGCTCCCCTACGACGACGGCCCACGGAATCCGCGGATCGCGCGTGACCCGGGCGTCGAAGTCATCGGGGTAGAGCGTCCCCGGCAGGTGGTCGCTCGTGTTCGCCGCGATCACCCGGCCCCGGTGATTGAGCAAGGCCGCCCGTCCCGGGACCGCGGCGAGGGCGGGCCGGACGATCGACTCGACCGCCTCGACGGCGAGATCCGCGCCCGTCACGCCGAGGGGTCGCCCGCCGGCGACGAGTACCGGCTGAGTGAGCGTGAAGATGTGCGCGTCGGTGCCGCTGTGGTCGAGGAACGGACCGGCGATCCAGCGGCCGCCATGCTCGAGCGGCTCGCGGTACCACTCGGCGGCCTCGTAGTCGTAGAAGTCGGCGGCGGCGGGGTCGAGCGTCGTGACGAGTGGCTCGGGTGGCCCGTCGTCGGTCGCGCACAACCATTCGATCCAGCGGGTTTCGTCGGCGAGAACCTCTGGAGCGAAGATCATGCCGAGGCCGGCCATGATCGGGAGGCGCCCGAGCGCCTCGCGCAGCAGGCTTGTGAGCGGTCCGAGGTCGGCGCGGCGCAGCCGCTCGCCAAGGCGCTCGGCGGCCGCGTGCAGCCCCCGCACCTCCTCCTCGACCGCGGCGATGACCCCGAACACCTCCTCCAAGGCGACCGCCGCGGTGTCGAGCACGGCGGCGGGGGCGCCGTCGGTCTCCCGGGCGGGCTCCGCGGCCACGCGCATCCCGATCAGTGCCCGCAGCTCGCGGGCCGCGTGCGCGGCGGCCAGGCCGGCCGCACGCTCGGCGTCTCCGGCGCCCACCGCCGCCGCGATCGCCCGGTGCTCCTGCACCGCGCTCAGCGCGCTCGCGCCCGAGAACGTCAACCACAGAAACGCCCCGAGCTCCGCGTGCAGGTCCATCGTGCCCGTCGTCAGCCGTCGCGAGCGCGCGATCGACGGCAGCTCGACGTGGAGCCGGACGTCGGCGCGCCGTCGCTCCGCATCGGACCGGGCGTCCTCGAACGCCCGAACGTGCGTGCACAGGCGATCGAGGTCGACGGCGGAGGCGCGCGCGGCGGCGAGCCGTGCGCCGTGCGCCGCGAGCGCGGCGTAATGGTCGAGCAGGTCGCGGAGCTCGTCGGCGGAGCAGCGCCGCAGGCGCTCGTGCGCCTGCTGCTCGGCGTCGATCCGCGGCGCCCTGACGAAGCTCCCGCCGCCGCGGCCGCGCCGGGTCTCGACGAGACCGTGGCGCCGGAGCTCGACGAGCGCCTCGCGCAGGGTGACGGTCGCCACCCCGAACTGGGCGGCGAGCGTCGCCTCGGAAGGCAGCTGTTCGCCCTCCGCGAACACGCCGAGCTGGATCGCCTGCGCGAGTCGCCGCTCGACGGTGCGCGCCCGCCCGTCGCGTTCGAGCGGAGTGAGCACGCTGCGGCGGACGCTGACGGGAACGTGGCTTGGCATCGGCGGGTCTCCTGAGCTTACGGGGTCATGCCTCCGAGCAAGGCTTGACATTGAAAAACTAGTTTCATATGTTTCGTCGCGACACAGGGACGGCCGGACAGCCCGGGCGTCGAGGGCCCGGGCAGCCGGGCGCGTTCCACGAGCGGTCGAGAGGAGTCGCCGATGAGCACGGCGCACCACGGCCCGCCCCCGCCGGCGGGCGACGCCACCACCGAGCAGTTCGTCGCGGAGTGGCGGAACGCCGCGTACAACTGCTACAGCTCGGGCCACAAGTTCTGCCGCGAGGTGTGCCCGGTCCTGCAGGTGACGCGCAACGAGTCCTGGACGCCGACGGCGTTCCACGCGAACGTCGTCGCCATGGAGCAGGGCGAGCTGTCCGTCGAGGACGTCGCCGAGGACTTCGTCAACTGCACGCAGTGCGGCGCCTGCGAGCTCCGCTGCCCGAACACCCTGTTCACGGGTGACTTCTACCGCTTCCGCACGCGCACGGTCGATCTCGTCAAGGCGGTGCGCGCGCTCGCCGTCGAGCGGGGTGTCCACCAGCCGGGGTGGCAGCGCTGGAACTCGCTCACCGACGAGCGCGGCCACGAGCCGGTGCTCGGCGAGACGCCGATCGACCAGGCCCACGTCGCCGACTGGGCACACGATCTCGACCTCCCGACCGGCGGGCAGACAGTTCTGTTCGTGGACTGCGAGGCCGCGTTCTACAGGACCTCGGTCCCGCGCGCGGTCGCGCAGATCCTCACGCTCGCCGGCGTCGGGTTCGGGCTCATGCGCGAGCAGTGGTGCTGCGGCGGACCGGCCGCCGAGATGGGCTACCTCGAGCAGGCGCGGCGGTTCGCGCGCCACAACCTGGAGGACTGGCGGGCGGTGGGCGCCACGCGGGTGATCGTGCTCGACCCGCACGACTACATCACGTTCACCGAGGACTACCCGAAGTACTTCGGCGAGGAGTACGACGACATCGAGATCGTGCTCGCGGTCGAGCTGTTCGCCGAGCTCATCCGCGAGGGCCGCCTGGCGCCGAGCGTCCCCGTGCGGCGGACCGTCACCTACCACGACCCGTGTCGTCTCAACAAGCGCAAGGGCATCTGGTCAGAGCCGCGGGAGATCCTGCGGGCGATCCCGGCGCTCGAGTTCCGCGACGTCGACCGGGTGACGCAGTGGTCCTACTGCTCGGGCGGCGGCGCCGGGCTGCCGATCGAGAAGCCCGAGTTGACGGCCGCGATCAGCGGCCGTCGCCTGGAACGCGCGGCCGAGCTGCAGGTCGACACGCTCGTGAGCGCCTGCCCGTGGTCCGAGCGGCCGCTGTCCGCGGCGGGGCAGGAGCGGAGCATCGACGTCGTCGACATCCACGAGCTGCTCGCCGAGTCGCTCGGCATCGAGGTCGGCGGGCAGAGCGGAGGGTCGGCATGAGCACGCTCGCCGCCCGCAGCCTCGCCGACGAGGTCCTGCACGAGCTGCGCGAGGTCGTCGGAGACGAGCACCTCCTCGTCGACAAGCCGGCGCGCATGCACCGGGCGCGGGTGCCCGCGCCGTTCCCGGTCCATCGTTGGGCGCGTCACGTTCCCGACGCCGTGGTGCTCCCGGGCTCGACCGAGGAGGTCGCCGCGGTGATTCGCGTCGCGAACCGGTTCGGCGTCCCGGTCGTGCCCCGCTGCGGCGGCACCGGCCTCACGGACGGGGCTGTCCCCCTGCGTCACGGGATCCTGCTCGACGTCAAGCGCCTGCAGTTCATCGGCGAGATCGACACCGAGAGCGGCACGTGCGTCGTCGGGGCCGGGGTGAGCATGCTCAAGCTCAACGAGGTCCTCGGCCGGCACGGGCTGTTCTATCCGGACGACCCGGCCTCCTACCCGTGCTCGCTTATCGGCGGGCGGATCGGCACGAGCGGCTGGTCGTTGATCGGCTCGCGCTACGGCCACACGCGCGACCTCGTGCTGAGCTTCCTGCACGTGCTGCCGACCGGCGAGGTGGTGCGGATCGGCGAGGGCGGCGGCCCGCGCATCTCCAAGAGCTCGTCCGGCTACCAGATGAAGCAGCTCTTCATGGGCCACCAGGGGACGCTCGGGGTGGCGACCGAAGCGACGCTCAAGCTCTACCCGAAGCCCGAGGCGGAGTTCTCGCCGTTCTGGGCGTTCGAGGACTACGACACCGCGTGGCGGACCGTGCGCGCGCTCGCCCAGGCGGACGTCGCGACGTTCGCGGGCGCGGTGCTGTTCGACGAGCAGAAGGTCGCCTACCTGCGTCGCGACGATGAGGCCTACATCCCGCAGCCGGAGAACCTGCGCGCGCTCGTCTGCTCGGCGCTGTACGGCAACGAGGACGAGGTGACGGTCGGCGCCCGGCGGCTGATGCGGATCGCGCGGTCGTTCGGCGCGCGCTATCTCGGCGATGAGATCTCCCAGGGCGACTGGGCGGCGCGGCACGACCGCTACGCGACACCGCTGCACGGCCGCACGACGGCCGGCCAGGTGGTGCCGATGAGCTGGCACTGCGAGGATGCGGCGATCAACTGGTCACAGCTGCCCGCGGTGCGCGAGCAATGGCACCGGATCGTCGCCGACCTGCGGGCGCGCTCGGACGTGTTCGACGACTGGGGGATGTTCGCCTACACGAGCGCCCGCACCGGCGTCGACTACCTCACCGAGATCGACGTCGGCATCTGGGAGCAGGAGCTCGACGACGAGCGCTGGGCGATGTGGGTGGACGCGAAGCGCGAGATCGCGCGCGTGGCGATCGGGCACGGCGGCTCGATCAGCGCCTGCCACGGCTCATGCCGCGAGGGCGAGGTCGATGTCGTGCCCGAGGAGCTGGGCGGCGCCTACGAGGTGATGCGCACGATCAAGCGCAGCCTCGATCCGGGCAACATCATGAACCCCGGCAAGTACGGGCTCGACGGCGTCTACGAGGAGGACCTGAGATGAGCGAGCGGCCGTTCTCCTATCGGCGCGGCGAGCAGGTCGTGCCTCCGCCGGCGCGGCGCACGAGCGAGGTGACCGTGATGCGATTCGACGGCATCTACGAGGTCGACCCACGGCTCATGCGGCAGGTCCCCCAGCAGCCGTTCCCGAACTGGGACACACTGCGGATCGCGCACGGCCGCGAGGATCACCTCGCCTGGATGCACCGCCACTTCGCGCGGGCCGTCATCTCGGGCGAGCGGATCCTCGCCGAGATCGCCGCCTCGGACGAGGGGTGACGGCTGCCGGGTTCGGCTTGGCCCCCGAGATGAGAGCGGCGATCGGCGCGCCGATGGGCTCAAGCCGCGCGCTGCTCACGGGGCGGCGGACGCGGTCGTGCTCGGCGCCGGCGAGCGCCTGTTCACCGACGCGACGGGGATGAAGTTCCGGCCGACCGAGACCGACGACAATGAGTCGTCCGCCTCGGATACGCGCCGGCGGCGTGAGGGCCGGGTGGTTCGGCGCGCGCACGCGCGGGCGCGCGCCCGCGTCCCCGGCTGCCGCGCGCGCCGGGCTCGGGCTCGCCATCAGGCACGACCCGTCGACCGCTTGGAAGGCGCTCGCGGGGATCTGCCCCAGCTGGTCGACCATCGTGTCCGTCCAGCGGCGGTCGGTCGTGCCGCCGAAGGACCAATTGCTGCCGTTGTCGGCGACGATCAGTCCGTAGGTCTTCATTGCTCAGATCACGATCTGGCAGGCGGGTGCGCAGCGTGAGCGCGGCAGGTGGAAGCGCGCGGACAGGCGGAACCGGGCGCCCATCGGCGGATACGCCGCGCTCGTCACCGCGCCCGCCTCCTGGCGGGCCGGCCACACGCAGCGCCTGTCCGTCGTCTCGGCGGTGACCCGGATCGCGTGGTCGATGTGGCCGGACATCACCTCGTCGTAGCCGACGAGGCCCGGCAGGATCGGCAGGCCGGCCGCGTCGGCGGCGTGATCTCCCAGGGATGCCGCACGGGCTCGAGCCGCCGCCGGGGCCGTCGTCCGGGTGCAGGTACGCCGAGCCGGCGTCCATGCTCCGCAGCCACTGCCGGGAGTGAGGATCGACGGGCAGGCCGGTGATTCGGGGTGTTCCAGACGTTGTCGGCCGGGAACGCCGGGCAGTGCGTTCCGGGCAGCACCGTTCCGGAGCGGGGCGGCGTGGCTGCACGCGAGGGGGCCGACACGGTGACCGCGGCCGCGCCGGTCGTCACGACGGCCGTGGCCACGGCTCGGCGCGCGTTGCGCCAGGACCGCCGCGCGCTCATCCGGGCATCATCCGCCCGGCCCCCTAACAGGTGTTGGACGGGACCGATACGCCGGGCCCGACGCTCGGATCGTCGACCTGCCCGGCGTCGGTCGCCCGCAGGATCGCCCCCAGGTGCACGACGAACCACAGTCCGCGCCACGAGATCATCGATGCGATCCCGAACGAGCGCACGGTGCCGGCCTGGCGATAGACGACCCGTGCGTTCGGCACCTCGTAGTAGCCGATCCGGTTGT
Source organism: Solirubrobacteraceae bacterium (assembly GCA_035294545.1). Classification (GTDB taxonomy): domain Bacteria; phylum Actinomycetota; class Thermoleophilia; order Solirubrobacterales; family Solirubrobacteraceae; genus Palsa-465. Next base: position 25,290 of record DATGKS010000072.1, read on the forward strand.
CGCAGACGCCGGGCGGGATCCAGTGCGCGTCGGCGATCGGCACCGACACCCGCAGCAGGCGGGCCGCCGAGGGGTGGGAGCCGAGCAGCGCGTGGGCGGCGCGCACGTCGAGGTTGAAGTCGCCGACGAGCCGCGCCTGCCAATCCGCTCGGGCGTCGTAGATTGTCTTCACCTGCACGTACGCGTCGGCCGGGAAGAACGCCGGCAGCCCGAGCGCCGGCCGGTCTCGGCGCACGGCCGCCCACAGCGCGCGCATCTCCGCATGGAAGACGCGCGTGCGCGGCGAGGGCAGGGTCATCGTCTGCGGGAGCCGTCCGACGCGGCGCATCCGCGCGAGCAGGCTCGGGCGACGTCGCACGCGCCGCGCCGGAGCGCTCCGGCTGCTCGACGTGCGGGCGCCGGGCGACGTGCGGGCGCTGGGCGACGTGCCGGCATCGGGCGACGTGCCGGCATCGGGCGACGTGATCGCGGCAATCGACCGGGCTGCGGCCGATGTGGTGGCCGTGCGCGACGCGGAGACGGGCGCTCGCGTCGTGTCGCTCGGCCCGCCCGCGGCGCCCCGTCCGCGGTGGGTTGCCGCTCCGCAGCCGGCAAGCAGCGACGCCACGAGGAGCGCGGTGATGGCCGACGGCCAGCGGGACCGCATCGCGCGAGCATGTCACGGGTGCCGCATCCATGCGCAACGCGACCTCCGAGACAGCGGCGTTGGCACAGATGCACCGGCAGGTGGTTGTCGCGACACGCGTCCGGCACTTCGCGGCGGGATCTCTCGCTGGGCGCTCGGCCCCGGCGGTCCTCCGGGGTGCGGCGCACTGCGGGGGCGCGGCGGTCCTCCCGGGCGCGGAGTCTCGACGTCGAGCGCGGCGGCGCCGTTAGCCTCGTGCCGATGCTCGTCCTGCTTCCGCCGTCCCAGGGAAAGGCGATCCCGGACCGCGGACGTCGCATGGGGCTCTCGACGCTCGTCTACCCGCGGCTGCGCGACGCACGTGAACGCCTCATCGACGCGGTCGACCCGGGCCTGCGGAGTGCGCCGGCGATCCCCGCCGCCGAGCTCTACACGGGCGTCCTGTTCGCCGCCCTCAGGCTCGCCGACCTGCCGTGGGACGGCGTGCTCATCGCGAGCGCGCTCTGGGGCGTCGTGCGTCCCGGCGACCGGATCCCCGCCTACCGGCTCGAGATGAGCGCGAAGCCACCGGGGATCGGCGGCCTGGCCGCCTACTGGCGCGAGCCGCTGCGGGCGGCGCTGCCCGATCGAGGACTCGTGCTCGACCTGCGCTCTGGCGCCTACGCGGCGGCCTGGCGGCCCCGGCGCGCGACGCATCTGTCCGTGCGGGCGCTCGCGGAGGCGCCGGACGGCACCCGCACGGTGATCAGCCACATGGCCAAGCGGGTGCGCGGCGAGCTCGCGCGGCTCGTGCTGCAGGCGGGCGGCGCCGAGCGGCCCGAGGACGTCGCGGAGATCGCGGCCGCGGGCGGCCTGCGGGTCGAGCTCGCGGGCGACGTGCTGAACGTCATCGAGTGACGCGCGCGGCGCTCAATGCGTCACGACCCGGATGCTGTGCTGATAGAGCACGAAGCCGACGGCGCCGAACGCGCCGGCGACGATCCAGAAGCGCAGCATGATCGCGGTCTCCGACCAGGCGTCCATTGCGAAGTGGTGATGGATGGGCGCGATCTTGAACACGCGCCTGCCCCAGCGCTTGAACGAGACGACCTGGATGATGACGCTCAGCGTCTCGAGCACGAAGATCCCGCCGATCACGACGAGCAGGATCTCGGTGTCGGTCATGATCGCGAGCGCGGCGATGCCGCCGCCGAGCGCGAGTGCGCCGGTGTCGCCCATGAACACGCTCGCGGGCGAGCAGTTGAACCAGAGGAAGCCGATCGTGGCGCCGCACAGGCAGCCGGCGGCGAGCTCCAGATCGTGCGAGCCGCGCGTGACGAACGTGATCGCCATATAGGTGACGAGCGCGATCGCCACGCAGCCGGCGGCGAGCCCATCGATGCCGTCGGTGAGATTGACGGCGTTCGTCGTCGCGGTCACCACGAGGTAGACGAACACGACGAAGAACGGCCCGAGATCGATGTGGCCGTGGAACGGTCGCAGCGACACCGAGGAGGAGACGTGGCCCCAGTGCGTGGCGATGAACCACAGCATCACCGACACGACGATCGTCCCGAGCAGCTTGGCCCGCGCCCGCAGCCCGAGCGCGCGGCGGTGGCGGATCTTCAGGTAGTCGTCACCGAAGCCGAGCGCCGCGCACGCGACGACCGCGGCGAACACTCCGAGCGAGCGGGCATCCCGTCCGGAGAGGATGAGGTAGGGGACGGCGAACGCGATCACGATGACGATCCCGCCCATCGTCGGCGTGCCCCTCTTGCCGTGATGGAGGATGAGCTCCTCGCGGATCTCCTGGCCGAACGCGCGGCCGCGCAGGAACACGATGAACCTCGGGGAGAGGAACAGACAGAGCAGCAGCGACGCCGACGCCGCGATGAGCATGGCGCCACATCATCGATGACGGCCCGCCGGGATGGCGCACGATCCGGCCCACGCTCGTCCGCCTGATGACGACGGGCCGCGCCGGCGAGCCGTGGCGCCGCCGGGGCCTGCGCGAGACTCGGGCGCATGCACTCCGACCCCGCGCTTGTCGAGCAGCGCGCCCGGCGGGCCCTTGAGCGGCGGATCCGCCCTGCGATCCACGGGCCGGCCGTGCCGCTCGCGGTCTCCGCCTGGGAAGCGCCGGGCGCGGTCCCGTTCGCGCGGGCGGCGGCCGCGAGCTACCGGCCGTTCGCGCTCGGAGAGGCGTGGGGTCAGCCGTGGTCGACGACGTGGTTCGCGCTCTCCGGCGAGGTCCCGCAGGCGTGGACGGGTGAGGCCGTCGAGGCGCTGATCGACCTCGGATGGCCCGAGGTTCCGCCGCCCGGCTTCAGCTGCGAGGGCCTCGTCTACGACGCCGCCGGCGCCGAGGTCAAGGGCCTGGCCCCGCGCAGCGCGTGGGCGCCGGTGGCGCCCGCGGCGCGGTCGGTGCGGTTGTGGGTGGAGGCGGCGGCGAACCCCCAGATCGCCGAGGACACGGCGTGGCTCGGGGACCCGACGGCGCTCCGCGGCCCCGCGGGGCGCGCGCCGCTCTATCACCTCCGCCGCGCCGAGCTGGCCGTTCGCCGCCCCGCGGTCGCGGAGCTTGTCGCCGACGTCGAGGTGCTGCTCGGTCTCGCCGCCGAGCTTGCCGCCACCGACGCCCGTCGCGCGACGATTCTCTATGCGCTCGAGCGGATGCTCGACCGCCTCGATCTCGACGACGTCGCGGAGACCGCCGAGCCGGCCGCGGCCGAGCTCTCCGCGGTGCTCGCCTCGCCGGCGGCCCCGAGCGCCCACCGGATCTCCGCGATCGGAAATGCCCACATCGACACCGCCTGGCTGTGGCCGCTCGCCGAGACGCATCGCAAGGTCGCGCGGACGCTCGCGAGCGCGCTCCAGCTCGCCGACACCCATCCGGGCCAGGTGTTCGCGTTCAGCCAGGCCCAGCAGCTCGATTGGCTGCGCACTGAGCGACCGGCGCTCTATGAGCGCGTGCGCGCCGCGATCGCCGGCGGACGGATCGTCCCCGTGGGTGGGCTCTGGGTCGAACCCGACGGCAACCTGCCGGGCGGCGAGGCGATGGTCCGCCAGCTCGTCTACGGCAAGCGCTTCTTCCTGGAGGAGCTCGGGATCGAGACCGAGGAGGTGTGGATGCCGGACTCGTTCGGCTACAGCGCGGCGCTTCCCCAGCTTGCCGCGCTCGCCGGCAATCGCTTCATGCTCACCCAGAAGCTCTCGTGGAACCGGACCAACCGCTTTCCGCACCACACGTTCTGGTGGGAGGGGATCGACGGGACCCGGCTCTTCACCCATTTCCCGCCGGTCGACAGCTACAACGCGGAGATGACGCCGGCCGAGCTCACGCATGCCGCCCGCAACTTCGCCGAGGCCGGCCGCGCGACCCGCTCGCTCGTCCCGTTCGGCCATGGGGACGGCGGGGGCGGCCCGACCCGGGAGATGCTCGCCGCGATCGAGCGCGAGGCGAACCTCGAGGGCTTGCCGCGGGTGGCGATCGAGACCCCGGGCGCGTTCTTCGAGCGGGCGCTCGCCGAGTATCCCGACGCGCCGGTGTGGTCCGGCGAGCTGTACCTCGAGCTGCACCGCGGGACGTTCACCTCGCAGGCGCGCGTCAAGGCGGCCAACCGGCGCTGCGAGCACCTCATGCACGAGGCGGAGCTGTGGGCGGCGACCGCGACGGTGCGGACCGGCGCTCCGTACCCGGCCGAGGCGCTCGAGCGGCTGTGGAAGCAGGTGTGCCTGCTCCAGTTCCACGACATCCTCCCGGGCAGCTCGATCGCCTGGGTGTACCGCGACGCCGAGGCCCAGTACGCGGCGGTGATACGGGAGGGGGAGGCGATCGTCGCGACCGCGCTCACGGCTCTCGCCGGCCCCGGCCAGACGACCGTCCGCTTCAACGCCACCCCCGACCCGTGGGACGGGGTGCCGGCGCTCGGCGCGGCGATCGGCCACCCTGCGGGGGATGAGACCGCGGGAGACGAGGCGGCCGGCCGGGCCGCGGCAGATGGGTTGTCGCATCGGACCGCGGCAGACCGGGCTCCGGCCCCCGCGCGGGTGCTCGGGCCCGACGCGGACGGCGCGGCCATGCTCGACAACGGCCTGCTGCGCGTGGCGGTCGACGCCGCCGGCCTCGTCACCTCGCTCGTCGACGTGCGCAGCGCGCGCGATGCGATCGCCCCCGGGGCGGCCGGCAACCTGCTCCAGCTGCATCCGGACACGCCGAACGACTGGGAGGCCTGGGACGTCGACGCCTTCTACCGCAACGTTCACACCGACCTCGCCGACGTCGAGTCTGTGGCGGTCGCCGACGAGGCGCCGGAGCGGGTCGCGGTGCGCCTGCGGCGCCGGTTCGGCGGCTCGACGGTCGAGCAGACGCTCTCGCTGTGGCGCGGCGAGCGCGCGTTGCGGGTCGACACCGAGATCGACTGGCACGAGCACGAGCGGTTCCTCAAGGCGGCCTGGCCGTTCGACGTGCACGCGGCGGTCGCGACGAGCGAGATCCAGTTCGGCCATCTGCAGCGGCCCACCCACGCGAACACCTCGTGGGACGCCGCGCGCTTCGAGGTGTGGGCGCACCGGTTCGTCCACGTCGGCGAGGCCGGCTGGGGTGTCGCGGTCACGAGCACGGCCACGTACGGGCACGATGTCGCGCGCACCACCCGGCCGGACGGCGGTACGACGACGACGCTGCGCCTCAGCGTGCTCCGCGGCCCGCGGTACCCCGATCCGTCGGCCGACCAGGGGCGACACCGCTTCGGCTGGCGGATCCACCCGGGCGCGAGCCTCGCCGATGCCGTGCGCGAGGGCTATCGCACGAACCTCCCGCTGCGCAGCGTCACCGGCGGGAACGCGCCGGCACCGCTCGTCGAGCTCGCCGGCGGGCAGGCGAAGATCGCGACCGTGAAGCTCGCCGACGACGGCGGTGGCGACGTGATCGTGCGGCTGTACGAGCCGCTCGGCGGGCGCACCGGGTGCTCGCTCGTGCCCGGATTCGAGGCGAGCGAGGTGCACGAGGTCGATCTGCTCGAGCGACCCGTCACGACGCCGAGCGGAGCGCTCGGCCCGCTCGCCGAGGGCTCGGCAGAACTCCGCCTGCGCCCGTTCCAGGTGCTCACGGTGCGGATCCGTCGCGCCGCCTGACCGGGCTGCGGGCGCCGGATCGCCGCTGCACATGCTCGCCGCGTGCGGCGGCCCCGCGGTCACGCAGGCGCTGCACTTCCACTATCACGCCCTGCACCTGGAGAGGTTCACGCCGGCCGAGAGGACCGAGCAGACGACCGGCCTGGCCGTGTTCCTGATCCTGCCGGGGCTCGCCTTCGCGCTCGGCGAAGTCCCGGATTGAGGGCGGCGACGGTCGGGTAGAGCGGGGCCGTGAGCGATCGAGAGGCTGAGCCGCAGGACGGGAGCGGTGGATCGGGCCGCGAGCGCGACGTCCTCGAGCGGCTCGACGACAACGTCCCCTCGGGGTTCATCTGGCGGCTGACGATCCTCTCGTGCCTCGGCGGGCTGCTGTTCGGCTTCGACACCTCGAACATCGGCTCGGCGCTCAACTTCGTACCGAAGTCCTACGGCCTGACCAGCGGCTTCTGGTCCGGCTATCTGGTGGCCGGCGCCTCGCTCGGCGCCGCGGTGGGCGCGATCCTCGCCGGCCCGCTCACCGACCGATTCGGGCGCAAGGCGCTGCTCGTCGCCGACGCCGGCGTGTACGCGGTCGGATCGATTCTCTCGGCGGTCGCTCCTGATGGTGCCGTGCTGCTGTTCGCACGCACGCTCATCGGCCTGGCGATCGGCGCGGACTCGGCGATCGCCACCGCCTACATCGCCGAGTGGGCGCCGCGCGATCGCCGCGGATCGCTGACGATGCTGCAGCAGTGGATGATCACGGTCGGGATCCTGCTCGCCTACGTCGTCGCGCTGATCGTGCTCCGGATCGCGCCGGGCAGCGCCGGCACAGTGGGCTGGCGGATCATCCTCGGCGTCGGCGCCATCCCCGCGATCATCGGCCTGATCCTGCGCGCCGAGATGCCCGAGTCGCCACGCTGGCTGATGAAGAACGGCAAGTACGACAAGGTCCGCGAGGCGATGGACGAGCTCGGGATCGAGGTCTCGGTCGACGCCGTCAAGGAGACCGCCGAGCGGCTGCAGCGGGCCGCCGCCCGGGAGGAGCGCCGCGCGAAGACGGCGTGGACGCCCGGGGTCAGGCGGGCGCTCGTCGTCGTCTGCATGTTCTTCGTCTTCCAGCAGATCACCGGCATCAACGTGCCGCTCTACTACGGGCCACACCTGCTCGGCCCGCTGCTGCAGGGCTCGAGCCACTCGCTGGTCTGGACGACGATCGCAGGCGTCGAGGTGACCGCGATGATGACGGTCGTCAACGTCGCCGCCACCTACTTCGGCTTCAAGTACATCGACAAGCTCGGGCGTCGCCCGCTGTCGATGGGCGGCTACTCGGGGATGATCGTGTTCGCGCTGATCGCCGCCGCAGGCATCGGCTTCCTGTCCGGGACGTCGAAGACGGTCCTTGTGATGGTCGGCCTGTGTGGCTTCATCGCCTCGTTCGCGATCGGCGTCGGCGGCACCGGCTGGACGATCCAGGGCGAGACGTTCCCCACCGAGATCCGCGGTCAGGCGGCGGCCACGGGGGCCACCGCGGACTGGCTGGCCAACTTCGCGCTCATCGAGGTGTTCCCCACATGGAACTCGGGGATCGGCCTCGACTGGGTGCTCGTCTGCTTTGCCGCCCTGTCGGCGATGGCGATCGTGTTCATCTACCGCTATCTGCCGGAGACCAAGGGCCTGTCGGTCGAGCAGATCACCGCGCGCTACGAGGAGGTCCAGTCCTCCGGGTCGCTTGCGCCGGTCACCCAGACGTAGGCCGTCCGCGGCGCGGGCGAGACACGCACTCGCGGCGCCGATTGCGCGCAGACGCCGTTCGGCTGCCGACGAGCGCGGTCGCTATCGCGTGAGCGCGGGGTCGCGCCGGAGCGCCTGAGCGGTGTCGAGCCGCCCGGCCACCCATTCGGGCGCCAGCTCGAGCAGCGTGTCGAGCATCGCGCTCACCGCGGGAGAGCGGTATCCGGCCGGCACCGCCGCCGAGATCCGGCGCGCGGGCAGCGGCGGGTCTGGGGTGCGGACGACGACGTCCTCGCGCGCGGCGCGCGCGACCATATCCGGCACGACGGAGATGCCGACGCCCGCCGCGACGAAACCGAGCAGCGCGGCGTAGTCGTCGAACTGGAAGGCGACGTTCGGCTCGATGCCCGCCGCTGCGCAGGCGTCGAGGAACAGCTCCGCGTCCGGGCAGCTGTCGCGCGTGGCGAGCATCCACGACTCATCGCCGAGCGACGCCAGCGGCAGCGTCGCCGCGTCGGCGAGCGGGTGGTCGGCCGGGAGCGCGACGTACATCGGATCGTCGAACAGGGGCACGTGCTCCAGCCGCAGGCCCCCGGAGTCCGGGGAGCGGCGCGTCGCCGACTCGGCGCTCGACGGGTCGACCGAGTTGCAGAGCGCGAGATCGAGCTCGCCGCCGCGCAGCAGCGGCAGCGAGTCGAGCGGGTCGGCGACGGTCACGATCAGCTCGACGCCCGGGTGGCGCCCCCGGAAGCGGGCGAGCGCGGGCGGGGCGACCGAGGCGGCCGCCGACGCGAACACCGACATCCGCAGAGTGCCGCCCTCCAGGTCCGCCTGCGCCCGCAGCTCCTCCTCGGTGCGGCTGAGGGCGGCGAGCAGCTCGTCGGTGCGCGCGACGAGCAGGCGGCCCGCCTCGGTGAGCGTCACCCCCTGTGGCTGGCGGCGGAGCAGCTGCATTCCGACCTCGCCCTCGAGCACAGAGATCTGGCGGGACACCGCGGGCTGGGTGTAGCCGAGCGCGGCGGCCGCAGCGGACAGCGAACCGTGTCGCGCGACCTCGCGCAGGACCCGGAGACGACGAACATCGAGCATGTCGGGGAGTTATACCAGCTGCAACACATCCCTATTTGCGTTTATGCCTGCGGCGGCGGACCATACGGGAGGCCCACACACAGAACCGGAAGGAGCACCACCATGGCACCGATCACGACCCGTCTTCGCCGCCTTGCCGGCGAGCTCTCCTACGCGCAGCGGCGCAGCTTCGAGCTGCGCACCGGCATCCCGTACCCCGAGTCCGCCCGCTCACGTCGCGGCCGCCGTGAGGTCTCCGAGTTGAACGCCCTCTGGGACGGGGCGCCCCGCCACTGATCCGCCGGCGTGAAGCCCGCCACCTGGAGCTTCGAGGACGACGGCGTCATCCCCAACTCCCACCTGCCCGTGCTCGTCTACGACGAGGTCGCCGGGGCACACGACGCCGACGACTGCGAGCGGCTGTTCGCTCGCCACGGGTGGCGCGGGGCATGGCGCGACGGGATCTACCCGTTCCATCACTTCCACTCGACCGCGCACGAGGTGCTTGGCATCGTCGCCGGTGAGGCGACCGTGATGCTCGGCGGCCCGCGGGGCCGGGAGCTCCGAGTACGACGCGGCCAGGTGCTCGTGCTTCCGGCCGGCACCGGGCATTGCAATCTTGGCGGCGAGGGCCTGCTCGTCGTCGGCGCCTACCCCGACGGGATGGACTGGGACCTGTGCCGCGGCGATCCGGCCGAGCATGACGCGGTCCGCGCGAACATCGCGCGGGTTCCGTTGCCGACCGCCGACCCGGTGCACGGCGAGGCCGGGCCGCTCGCCGCGCTGTGGAGCGGCCACGGCGGGTAGACCGGAGGCGTGCCCTCCACGTCGAAGGCGTCCTCCGAGCACGGGATCGCGTCCGAGCAGTCGGCGCTCGGTGCGCGCGTTGAGGTCGGCTCCGGCGTCGTCCTCTGCGGCACGTGCTCATGGACGGACAAGACGCTCGTGCAGGAGTCGGATTGGTATCCGCGGCGCACGATGAGCGCCGAGGCACGGCTGCGCTTCTACGCCGCGCGGTTTCCCGTCGCCGAGATCGACTCCACGTACTACGCGCCGCCCGCCGAGCAGCAGGCACGGCTCTGGGCGGAGCGCACACCCAACGGATTCCGCTTCGAGGTCAAGGCCTACTCGCTGCTCACCGGCCATCCGACGAGACCGCAGAGCCTGTGGAAGGACCTCCGCGAGGCCCTGCCCGAGGATGTCCGGGACAAGCGCTCGCTGTACGCCTCGCACCTTCCGCCCGGCGCGCTCGACGAGGCGTGGCGCCGGTTCGCGGATGCGTTGGCGCCGCTGCACGAGATGGGCCGGCTCGGCGCCGTGCTCTTCCAGTATCCGCCCTGGTTTCACCCGAGCCGCGAGCATCGCGCCGAGCTCGAGGCGCTGCGCGCGCGGCTGCCCGACTACGGCGTATGCGTCGAGCTGCGCTCGCCGCGGTGGGTGGCGAGCGAGCGCGACCGGCAGCGGACGCTGGCGCTCCTGCGGGACACCGGCCTCACGTACGTGTGCGTCGACGCGCCGCCGGTCTCCGAGTTGCCGCGGCTGCTCGAGCTGACCACGCCCGAGCTGTTCGTCATGCGCCTGCACGGGCGCGCGAACGACACCTGGAAGGGCCGCACGCGGACCGCCGCCGAGCGCTTCCGCTACCTCTATTCCGAGGACGAGCTCGAGGAGCTCGCCAACGAGCTCGCGCCCGTCGCGGAAAGCGCGCGCGAGTCGCACCTGCTCATGAACAACTGCTACCGCGACTACGGAGTGCGCAATGCGGCGCAGCTGCGCGAGCTGCTCACGCCCTAGCCACGACGCGGGGATGTCCGAGCGCGCGCCTCGCAGTGCAGCCGTCCGCGGATTCTGCGGGTCTTGACGGCGTCTGCGCGGGCGATGCGGACCGCCGGCGCGCCGGTTGATCCGTCACGCTCGTGGCCGAGCCCGCGATGACCGACGACCGCTGCCTCCCGATCCTCGCCGTCCAGGCGACGGCGCCCCCCGCCGGCGAGGATCCGCTGCCGCGCTTCGCCGCGGACCTGCGCGCCCGTGTCGCGCTCTTCCCGGAGAGCCGGCTCGTGCTCTACCCGGAGTTGCACCTCACCCCGCCCGGCGGCGAGGGCCAGATGCGCCGGCTCGCGGAGCGGGTGCCCGGCCCGCGCACCGAGGCGCTCTGCGATCTGGCCGCCGAGCTCGGCATCTGGCTCGTGCCCGGCTCGATGTACGAGCGCGGCGAGGGCGAGCGCATCCACAACACGACGATCGCGATCTCGCCCGACGGGGAGATCGTCGCCCGCTACCGCAAGTGCTTCCCCTGGCGCCCGTGGGAGGAGACCGATCCGGGCGATGAGTTCGTCGTCTTCGACATCCCCGACGTCGGCCGCCTCGGGCTGTCGATCTGCTACGACACGTGGTTCCCCGAGGTTGCGCGGCACCTCTCCTGGATGGGCGCCGAGGTGATCCTCTCGCCGACGCTGACGACGACCGCCGACCGCGAGCAGGAGCTCGTGCTCGCCCGCGCCGCCGCGATCGCCAATCAGGTGTTCGTCGTCAACCTCAACGCGGCCTCGCCGAGCGGGACCGGCGCGAGCCTGATCGCCGACCCCGAGGGCCACGTGCTCATGCAGGCCGGTGAGGGCCCGGTGCCGCTCACCCAGGTGCTCGATCTCGGTGCCGTCGCGCGCGTGCGCCGACACGGCTCCTCGGGGCTCAACCGCCTGTGGTCGCAGATGCGCGTGGGCGACCCGGTGCTGCCGCTGCCGCTCTACGACGGCGCGCTCGATCCGCGGCGCCTGATCGAGGGCGGCTGGGCGCGCCGGGCCGAGGGCAGCGTGCCGGACTGACCGGAGTCGTCACCATGGGTGGCGACGATGTCTGCGGAGAACATCACCCCGCGCCCTGTGGAGACCGCGCGCCGTGGCGGCCCCGCCATTCGCGCGAGCTTCGTCGCCTTCGCCACCATGGGCGTTGTCACCGCGACCTGGGCAGCGCGGATCCCGCAGGTGAAGTCCCAGCTCGGGCTGACCTCCTCCGCGCTCGGGCTCGTGCTGCTCGCCATGGCCGCCGGGTCGGTGGTCGCGCTGCCGGCCGCCGGATGGGTCGTCGTGCGCCTCGGGTCGCGGCGCGCGTTTCGTGCCGTGTCGCTGCTCAGCGCCGCCGGGTTGATCGTGGTCGCGTTCGGCGCGCGTGGCCAGACGGCGGCGGTCGTCGCCGGGCTGTTCGCGATGGGGGTCGCCAACGGGGTCTGGGACGTCGCCATCAACGTCCAGGGCGCGAGGGTCGAGCAGCAGGTCGAGCGCCCGCTGATGCCGCGCTTCCACGCCTGGTACGGCATCGGCACCGTGATCGGCGCGGCCGCCGGCGTCGCGATGGTCGCCGTGCGCGCATCGGTGACGCTCGACCTGCTGATCGTCGCCGGCGTGGTGCCGAGCGCGGTGTGGTTCGCGACCCGCAGCTTCCTCCCCGATCACGACCACCTCGAGCCCCATGAGCAAGGCGCCGCACGCGCCCACAACGGCTGGCGGGAGCGGCGAACCGTGCTCATCGGGCTGATCGTGCTCGCGTTTGCGCTCACCGAGGGCAGCGGCAACGACTGGATCAGCGTCTCGATGATCCAGGGACGTCACGCCGCGCCGGCGGTCGCCACGCTCGCCTACGGCGTGTTCCTCGCGCTTCTCACCGCGGGCCGCTGGATCGGCCCGCAGCTCCTTGAGCGGTTCGGCCGGGCGCGCGCCCTGCGGGTGCTGGCGCTCGTCGCGATCGCCGGCCTCGTCGTGTTCGTGCTCGCTCCCTGGACGCCGCTCGCATTCCTCGGCGCCGCGCTGTGGGGCGTCGGCGCCTCGCTCGGCTTCCCGGTCGGCATGAGCGCGGGCGCCGACGAGCCGGCGCTCGCAGCCCCGCGCGTCGGGGTGATCGCCTCGATCGGCTACTGCGCGTTCCTCGGCGGCCCGCCGCTCATCGGCCTCATCGCCTCCTCGTTCGGCCTGCCGCACGCGCTCGCGGTCGTGGTCGTGCCGCTCGTGCCCGCGGCGGGGATCGCGACCGTCGCCGCTCCGCTCCGGAGCGCTTGTGATGACGCGGCGGCGAGCGCCGCGCCCGCGCTGAGCACGCCCGCGCCGTAGGGAAGCGCGTCATCCGCCGGAGCGCGCCCGGCATCCGCGCCCGGGCCGGGGAAGCGCAACGCGCACGCACGATTTACACGTTCGTGTAGAATCGGCGGCGCAATGGTTCTACACAACCGTATAGATTCAACCGACGAGACCGCCGCGGCGGTGCCGCCCCGCCCCGGGGTCCACGACCCGGAGGGGCGGCGGCGCGCGGTGCTGGCGGCGGCTCGGCGTCTCTTCGCCGCGCGTGGGTATGAGCAGACGTCGATCCGCGCGATCGCCGCCGCGGCTCGGGTCAACCAGGGCCTGATCATGAGCTACTTCGGAAGCAAGGAGGGCCTGTTCATGGAGGTCGTCGGCCGGGTCGACATCTCCAGGAGCGCCCTGGAGGGAGATGTCGATGGGATGGGGGCGCGGCTCGCACACCTGTATGTCGAGCGGTGGGAGAACATGGCCGCCGACGATCCGTGGGCGGCGCTCGTCCGCTCCGCGCTCTCGCACCGGCCGAGCGCCGAACTGCTGCGCTCGGCGCTCGATGAGCAGTACGCGCCGCTCCGCGCGGCGCTCGGTGAGAGCCCGGAGAGCGAGGTTCGCATCACGATCGTGCGCTGCCTGCTCGGCGGGATGATCATGGAGCGCTACCTACCGGCCGGCGCGCCGAGCCGGGCGATCCCCGTGGCGGCGTTCGAGGCGGCGCTGGCCGCCGCGCTCCAGCACGCGCTCACCGGCCCGCTGCCCAGGGCGGCGTCGGCATGACGAGCCTCGCGTGCTCTTCACGTCGTCTGAGCCTCGGCCTCTGGGCGATCGGGTACGCGTACTTTGCGCAGCTTGCGTTCTCGACGGCGCCCAGTCCGCTGTATGCGCTCTACGCGCGCCGCGATCATTTCTCCGCGCTCGTCATCACGCTCGTGTTCGCCGCGTACGCGGTCGGCGTGCTCGCCAGCCTGCTGCTCGCCAGTCACCGGTCCGACGTCCACGGTCGGCGTCCCCATCTCCTCGTCGCCGTCGCGCTCGCGGCGGCGGGCGCCGGCGTGTTCCTCGTCTGGCGCGCGCTTCCCGGCCTGTTTCTCGCGCGGGTCCTCGCCGGAATCGCGGTCGGGCTGACGATGTCGACCGCGACCGCGCACATCTCGGAACTCCACCGCGCTCGACATCCTCACGCCGCTCCGGGACGCGTCCAGCGCATCGTCGCGGGGGCGAGCCTCGGCGGCATGGCGTCCGGCGCGCTCGTGGCCGGTCTCCTCGCCCGCTACGTCTCACATCCGCTCACCGTCCCGTACCTCGTGCTGCTCGGGATGCTCGGTCTCGCCGGGGCCGGAATCGCGATCGCGCCGGAGACCCGGCGGCCCCGCCGGCCGCTGCCCGCCTACCGTCCGCAGCGCATCACGACCCCCGCCGGCGCCCGGCGCCCGTTCTTCGCCGCGCTCACCGGGATCTTCTTCGCCTACGCGACTCCCGCCGTGTTCATCGGGCTCGCCGGCACCTTCCTGGCACGCGTCGTTCACCGGGGCTCGCCCGCACTCGCCGGTGCCTCGCTCTTCATCGTGTTCGCGCCGGGCGTCGGGCTCGTGCTCGCCACCGGCGCGCGGTCGAGCCGTCGGCTGCTCGCCGCCGGGCTCGTGCTTGCCATCGTCGGCCTGGGTCTGATCGTCGTGGCCGCATGGCTGCCCTCCCCGAGCCTCGGCCTGTTCCTCGTCGGCGGTGGCGCGATCGGCGCCTCCGCGGCGGCGCTGTTCAAGGCCACGCTCCGGAGCGTGATGGCGATCTCGCCCGGCTCGCGGCTCGGCGAGACCCTCGCCGGCTACTACCTCGCGGCGTACCTCGGTCTCTCCATCCCGGCGATCGGCGTCGGGATCGCGCTCCGGTTTCTCGCTCCGCGCGTCGCCCTGCTCGCGTTCGCAATTCTCGTCAGCGGCGGCCTGCTCGCTGTCTCGCGCGTCCTGCTCGGCGATGATCGCCGCCGCGCGCTCGGCGCCCTCGGGCGCGATCGGTCGGTAGTCGACCTCGCGACCGATCTCCTCCGCGATCGCCTGCGCGATCGCGTCCGGCGGTGAGCTCTCGAGGTCCTGAAGCGGCGGGCGCCGTGGCCCTCCAGCCGGTAACTGACGTGGAGGTTCTGCTCGAAGTGATGGGCGAGCGGGAACGCGATGAACGGGCGAGCGTTGGCGGTCAGCTCCATCGCGGTGGTGAGGCCGCCCTGGACGATCGCGAGGTCGCAGACGGCGAGGTGGCGATACAGGTCGTCGAGGTAGCCGTGGATCTCGACGCCGTCGCCGTTCGGCAGCGACGCCGGGTCGATGCGGGGGCCGGCGACGACGACCATCCGCAGCGACGGAACGAGCCGCCGAGCCGCCGGGACGCTCTCCAGCACCCGGCGCAGCAGCGCGCCGCCGACACCCGAGCCTCCCACGGTGACGACGCACACCCGCTCGTCGGGACGGTAGCCGAGCTCCGCCCGCACCGCGGGCCGGGCCGCCGGCGGGATCGGGTCGACGCCGTTCACATATCCGGAGAACGAGAAGTGCGCCTCGGTCCACGCGCGGATCGACGGCAGCCCCGGACCGAACGCCCCCGGCACGATGTCGTCGGGCTCGCCGACGAAGATCGAGCGGTCGCGCTCGCCGGGTGGATCCGCTCGCCGCGCGCCTCCAGGACCGACGTCACCGGGCTCTGGGCGAGCCAGTCGATCTCGAGCCCCGGCACCCGGGCGCGCAGGGCGTCGGCGATCGCGACGTCGCGACGCGCGTGGCCGAGGCCGATCGGCGAGGAGATGTACAGCGCTCGTTGCGACCCCGCTCGTGCCCGCGTCCACGCGCACGGCGGCCGCTGGATCCCGAGGAACTCTCCGAGCAGCGCGCGTGTCCTTCGCCCAGCCCTCGCCGGCACCGGGGTCGGCGTCGAACGGCCAGCGAGAGCGCGCGGGGTGGTCCGGAGCGAGCGGCACCGCGGGGCCGATGTAGGCGATCCGCTCGATCCGCTCCGGCGCCTCGGCGGCGAGGATCGTGCCCCACAGCGCTCCGCACGACAGCGCGACGAGCGCGCCCCGGTCGGTGCCGGTGGCGTCCATCACCGCGAGCGCGTCGGCGGCGAACTCCGTCGTCGCGTATGCCTTCCCGCCGGCCGGCCGATCCGAGCGGCCGTTCCCGCGGCCGTCGAACGTGACCACTCGCCGGTGCCGCGCGAGGAACGGGATCTGCGGATTCCAGCACCGGGAGTGGACGATCGACCACGTCGGCAGCAGCAGCACCGTCCGCTCGCCGGCGCCATAGAGCTCCCATGCGACCCGCACCCGCTCGCGCTCGATGTGGCCCTGCTCGCGCGGAGGCACCGCGCGCGTCTGCTCCGGCCACCGGACGACCCCGGGCGCCCCCGGCCCGGAGCCGTCACGACGGCCGGAGCGCTCGTCACGGCCGCGCCTCGAACACGAGGTTGAACGGCGTCTCCGCGGCGCGGCGGAAGCGGGAGAACCCGCCGGTCCGCACGACGTCGCGGATCCGCGCCTCGCCGGCCTGCGCCCCCAGCGCCAGGCCGACGTCCTGCGAGAGCGAGGCGGGCGTGCACAGGAGCGTGGAGAACGCGTAGTAGGCGCGTCCGACCGGGTTGAAGTTGTCCTCGACCCGGTCGCCGGCGTTCGGCTCGACGATCATCCAGGTGCCGTCGGAGCGCAGCGTCGAGAGCACGTGGCGCGCGGCGCCGACCGGGTCGCCCATGTCGTGCAGGCAGTCGAACATCGTCACCAGGTCGTAGCTGCCGCCGCCGTAGGCCGCGGCCGGCGAGACCTCGAACCGCACCCGGTCGGCGACCCCCGCCTCCTGGGCCCGGCGGCGCGCGGTCTCGATCGAGCCCTCGTGATAGTCGGAGCCGACGAACGTCGAGCGCGGGAACGCCTTCGCCATCAGGATCGTCGAGGAGCCGTGGCCGCAGCCGACGTCGGCGACGAGCGCCCCGCGCTCGAGCTTGTCGACGACGCCGTCGAGCGCCGGCAGCCACTCGCCGACGAGATGCGCGTTGTAGCCCGGCCGGAAGAAGCGCTCGCAGCCCTCGTGGACGTCGTGCACGTGCTCGTGCCAGCCGAAGCCGCCGCCGGCCCGCGCCTTGCGGACGATCTGCGGCGAGTCGATCACCGAGCCGAGCGCGATCTGGAAGAAGCCCGGCAGGTATGCGGGGCTGTCGGTGTCGGTGAACGCGACCGCCTGCTCGGGCTCCAGGTGGTAGCGGCCACTGTCGGGGTCGTACTGGAGATAGCCTCCGGCGGCCTGGGCGTTGCACCACTCGCGCACATACCGCTCGGTGGTGCCGGTCCGTGCGGCGAGCTCGTCGCTCGACAGCGGGCCATGCGAGGCGAGCGCGCGATAGAGCCCGAGCTTGTCGCCCATCACGACGAGCGCGGCGTTGAGCGTCGCGCCCACCTCGTCGACGGCGCGGAACACGAACTGCATCAGCTTGTCGCCGTCCACCTCGGTGGTGGGCGGCTGTTCGACGGTGCTCATGAAACCCCCATCTGGTCGTTGGTGAGGCGACCGTATGGGGCTGTGGGTGGTCCTCGCCTCAGGGGGGCACCTAGTCGTCGCCGCCTCCGAGTGGAACAATTCGTTCATGCTCCTGGGCCGGGAGCGCGAGCGCCAGCGGCTGCGCGCCGCCCTCGATCGTGCCCGCGCCGGCACGAGCGACGTTCTGGGGCTCGTCGGCGAGCCGGGCATCGGCAAGACCGCGCTGCTCAGGGACGCGGCCGAGCAGGCCGAGGGGATGCGCGTGCTTCGCGCGCGCGGCATCGAATCGCAGGCGCGGATCGCCTTCGCCTCCCTGTTCGAGCTGCTGCGTCCGGCGCTCGGGGCGCTCGGCCGCATCCCGGCCCCGCAGGCGCGGGCGCTCGAGGGCGCGCTCGCCCTGCGCGTGAGCGAGGCGCACGAGCGCTTCGCCGTCGGCGCCGCGACCCTCAGCCTGCTCGCCGCGCACGCCGAGTCCGGGCCGGTGCTCGTGCTCGTCGACGACGCCCACTGGCTCGACGGCTCAAGCGCCGAGGCGCTGCTGTTCGCGATCCGGAGGCTCATCGCAGACCCGATCGCGGTGCTGCTCGGCGTCCGCCGCGACGAGCCGTCGCTGCTCGACGGGACCGACGTCGAGACGCTCGTGCTGTCCGGGCTGGGGGCCGCGGACGCGGCGGCGCTCCTGCCGGGGCTTGCGCCCGACGCCGTCCGTCGCCTGCACCTGGCGACCGGGGGCAATCCGCTCGCGCTGCTCGAGCTCGCCGATGAGCCCGAGGCGCTCGCGCTCGCTCCCGAGGGCGCGCCGCTGCTCGTCTCGGCGCGGATCCGCGAGGCGTTCGCCCGCCGCGCCCGCTCGTTGTCGGTCGCCGAGCGTCGGGTGCTCCTGCTCGCCGCAGCGAGCGACACCGGAGATCTCGCCCTGCTCGCGCGCGCCGCCGGTCGGCTCGGGCTCGATCCGGCCGGGCTCGTCGCCGCCGAGCAGGCGGGGGTCGTCTCGCTCGCCGCGGGCACGGTCGAGTTCCGCCATCCGCTCGCGCGCTCGGCGGTGTACGCGAGCGCGCGGGCGCAGGCGCGCCGCGACGTCCACCGCGCGCTCGCCGACGCGCTCCCCGACACCGATGTCGACCGGCGGGCCTGGCATCTGGCCAATGCGGTCGCCGGGCCGGACGACGGTGCCGCGGCCGCGCTCGAGATGGCGGGCGTGCGGGCCCGCGGGCGCAGCGCCTACGCTCCGGCGGCCGTCGCGTTCGAACGGGCGGCGCGGCTCGCCTCCCGCCCGGCCGCCCGGGGCAGGCTGTTGCGCCTCGCTGCGGAGGCGAGCTGGCACGCGGGCCTCGTGGAGCGGGCGCTCGCCCTGCTCGAGCGGGCCCAATCGACGAGCGGGGACGGGGACGGGGACGGACGGCTCGACCTCGAGGAGCTCGCGGGTCGCATCGCGGTCCGGCGCGGTCCGGTCATGCGCGGCCACGACATCCTCGCCGCGGTCGCCGAGCGGGTCGATCCCGAGCGTGCCGCGGGCCTGCGCGCCGAGGCGGCCGCGGCCTGCTTCTACGCCGGCCAGCCGGCGGCGATGCTGAAGATCGCCGAGCGCGCCTGGCACGAGCTGCCCGAGGGCGCGTCCCGGCGAACCCGCTTCCTCGCCTCGGCGGCGGTCGGCATGGCGTGGGTGGTGGGCGGCGACGCGGCCGCCGGCGAACGCGCGGTCGAGCGCGCGATCGCGCTGGCCGAGGGGTCGGGCGAGCTGCGCCACGACATCGACCTGCTGCCGTGGTTGGCGGTCGCGCCGATCATCCTGCGCGACGCGACGGCCGGCCGGCGACTGCTCGCCGACGCGCTCAAGGGCGCCCGTGCCCGCTCGGCGATCGGGACGCTGCCGTTCGTGCTCACGCTCGTCGCGCTCGACCACGCGACCACCGACCGCTGGGACCTCGCCGCCGCGACCTACCGGGAGGCGATCGGGCTCGCCCGCGAGGGCGACCAGCGCACCGTGCTCGCGTTCGGGCTCTCCGGCCTGGTGCGGCTGCTCGCCCGGCGCGGCGATGAGGCCGAATGCCGCGCGCTCGCCGCCGAGGCGCTCGAGCTGTGCGCGCGGGTGGGAACCCGGCTGCACGAGCTGTGGGTGCTCGAGGGGCTGGCGATGCTCGAGCTCGGGCTCGGCGCGGCCGCTCGCGCCCACCGGCAGCTCGAGCGCCAGCGCCGCCTGGCCACGGAGTGCGGGCTCACCGATCCGGACATCTCCCCGCTGCCCGAGCTCGTCGACTCGCTGCTTCGCCTCGGTCGCCGGGACGCGGCCGAGCGGCTCGCCGCCGAGTTCGCGGAGGTCGCGGCGGCCAGGAGCGGCGCCTGGTCGCTCGCCCGCGCCGAACGCGCCGGAGCCCTCGTCGCCGCCGGCATGCCGCTCGCCGAGGCTCGCTTCGAGCAGGCGCTCGTGCACCATCGGCACACGCCCGACGTGTTCGAGACCGCACGCACGCGCCTCGCGTACGGCGAGCGCCTGCGGCGGGCGGGACGCCGGGCGCGGGCCCGCGGGCAGCTCCGGCCGGCGCTTGAGGCGTTCGAGCGGCTCGGTGCGGCTCCGTGGGCCGATCGCGCCCGGGCCGAGCTGCGAGCGACCGGTGAGACGGTCCGCCGCGGCGATCCGAGCGCGCGGGACGAGCTCACCCCGCAGGAGCTCCAGATCGGCATGCTGCTCGCCGACGGGCGAACGACCCGCGAGGCGGCGGCGGCGCTCTTCCTCAGCCCGAAGACGGTCGAGTACCACCTCCATCACGTCTACCTGAAGCTCGGCATCCACTCGCGCGAGGAGCTCCGGCTCGCGCTCAGCGCAGCCGGCTGAGCCGGTCGGGGACCACCGGGGTCCCGTCCGGATCGGTGCGCGGCTCGCCGGCCTCGACCGCGATCGACTCGAAGCAATCGGCGAGCGCGCTCTGCAGCTGGCTGAGCGTGGGACGGGCCTGCAGGAAGACGATCGCCGGCGGGTGGCGGTCGGGCATCGGTCCCGGCTGCCATCCTCTCCGCGTGGCCGAGCCCCGTCAACTGCGCGCCGAGGATCTCGGCCCTGATCCGATCGAGCAGTTCTATGTCTGGTTCGACGCGGCGCGCGCGGCGGGGATCGCGCATCCGGAGGCGGCGGCGGTCGCGACCGCCACACCGGACGGACGCCCGTCGTGCCGGATGGTGCTCGTCAAGGCGGTCGACGCGCGCGGCTTCGTGTTCTTCACGAACTACGAGAGCCGGAAGGGCGAGGAGCTCGCCGCCAACCCCCGCGTCGCGCTGCTCTTCCACTGGGAGGCACAGGAGCGCCAGGTGCGGGTCGAGGGCCCGGTGCAGCGGACGGCGCGCGACCAGTCGATCCTCTACGCCCACAGCCGCTCGCGCGAGAGCCAGCTGAGCGCGCTCGCCTCGGCCCAGAGCCGCCCGATCGAGTCGCGGGTCGCGCTCGAAGCGCGGGTCGCCGAGCTCGCGGCCGCCTACCCCGAGGGGACGCTCCCGGTCTCCGAGCACTGGGGCGGCTTTCGCGTGGCGCCCGAGCGGCTCGAGTTCTGGCAGGGCGGGATCGCGCGGCTGCACGACCGCTTCGTCTACGAGCCCGCCCCGGGCGGCTGGAGGCTGACGCGCCTGCAGCCCTGACCGGCGAGCACGAGCTGACCCGGGCATCCCGCCGCCCGGCTCGCGCAGCGATCCCGGGTCGGGCTCGTGCGGCGATTCCCGGCCCGAGCGCGTCGTGCCGCCGCCGGATGCCGCCGGGCAGCTTTGCGGGCCCGCCGCCCATCGGAGGTCTCGCCGGCGAGCTCGGACAGCTGCCATACCTTCTCGAAGGTGTCCGCCCCGTTCACACCCTCCCGATGCGCGGGACGCGCGCGGGCGCCGTGTCGAGCTGACGAGCGCCCGGCAGCGACTCGTCGAGGGGCTCGCGCCGCGGCACTCGACCCGCCGACCGCATGACCGGCCGGGCGACCTCACGGATCGGCGCCGTCCCGCGTCCCACCGACATGGCCCCGGGTGCCCCGTCCCCCCGCACGAGCCCGCCCGGCAGTCCGAGCCCGCCCAGGAGTCCGAGCCCGCCCGGGAGTCCGAGCCCGTCTCGCCGCACGAGCCCGCCGCCGTTCGCGTCCGTGCTCGAGGAGCACGGGCGGGCGCTCCTGCGCTTCTGCATCTCGCAGGTCGGGGCCGACCGCGGCGAGGACGTCTTCCAGGAGACGATGATCGCCGCGCTGCGCGCCTACGGCACGCTCGAGGATCCGGCCGCGGCGCGTTCCTGGCTGTTCTCGATCGCGGCTCGCAAGGCGATCGACGCGCACCGCGCGGCGGGTCGGGCGCCGCTGCCGCTCGCCGACCCCGGGCGGCTGGCGGACGGCGCGGCCGTCGATCCGCCGGCCGCCGACGGCGACGAGCTCTGGCGCGAGGTCGCGCGGCTGCCCGACAAGCAGCGCCAGGCGGTCGCGCTGAGGTTCCTCGCCGACCTCTCGCACCGGGAGATCGGCGCCGTGATGCGCACGAGCGAGGCCGCGGCCCGGCGCAACGTCTTCGAGGGGGTCCGCCGGCTGCGCGAGGATCTCACGGACCCGGCGGACTGAGCGTCCCATGGCCATGAACGACAGCGATCCCCGCACCGAGCATGCCGCCAACGCCCTCCGCACCGAGGAGATCGAGCAAGCGCTCGCGCCGGACGTCGACCCCGCCGTGTGGCGGCGGATCACGGAGGCGCTCGCCGCGCGCGCCGCCGCCGAGGACCTGCTGGACGTCGCGGTCGAGCGCCACGACTCGCCGTTCGGTCCGCTGTTGCTCGCCGCGACGCGCGAGGGGATCGTCCGCCTCGGCTTCCCCGAGGAGGAGGACGGCTTCCTCGACGAGATCGCCCGGCGAGTCTCAGGCCGGGTGCTGCGCGCCCCGCGCCCGAGCCTCAGCGACGCCCGTCACCAGCTTGACGAGTACTTCGCCCGCGCGCGCACCGGCTTCGACGTCGCGCTCGACTGGCGGCTGACACGCGGCTTCCGGCGCGACGTGCTCGCCGTCACGGCGGCGATCCCGTACGGGCAGACCGCCTCCTACGGCGAGGTCGCGGCTCGCGCGGGCAGCCCCCGCGCCGCGCGCGCGGCGGGGACCGCGCTTGCCACCAACCCGTTGCCGATCCTCGTCCCCTGCCATCGCGTTGTGCGCGGCACCGGTGTGATCGGCCCCTATCGCGGCGGAACGGAGGCCAAGCGCCGGCTGCTTGCGCTCGAGGCCGCCGGCGGCGCGCCCGGCGCGTGACCGCGACCGGTGACGAGCGACTCGAGCGCCTCGGGCGGACCGGAGGCGCCACGACGAGCGCCCGCGGCATCCCGGTCGTCAGGGGGCGTAGCGCCGGTGGAGCATGAGGGCGTTGCCCTCGGTGTCGAAGAAGAACGCCATCTTGCAGACGCCGGTGTCGTGCTCGCCCGCGAACTCGACGCCGCGCTCCTCCAGCTCGCGCTTGGCCGCGGCAACGTCGGGGACGCGCAGCGCGACGGCCGCCGCGTTCGGGCGAAACTCCCCGCCGGTGACGGTCGGGTCGACGAGATAGAACGAGACGTTCCCTGTCTCGATCTCCGGCCAGCCCGCCTCCCAGTCGGGGCTGTGCATCTCCAGCACGTCGCGGTAGAAGGCCCGCGCGCGGGCCATGTCCTGGACGGGGATTGAGACGAAGTCGGTGCGTTCGACGGCGTTGTTCACGGCTTCCTTTCGGTGGCTGTCCCGAGGATTGCAGGATCTTCCTCCTGTGGGGGGAAAGAGTGAGACGCCCGCAGGCCGTCGCGGCCAGGTCAGCCCGGCCGCCGCGGGTCGACCTGGATCTTCGGACCGGGTCCCGCTCCCGCGGGCCGCCGCCCGCCGAGCACCGCACCGACCTCGCCGAGGCCGACCGTCGCGGCGACGAGCGGCCGCGGATCGACGGCGCCCGACGCATAGAGCGCGATCGTCTCCTCGAGCCCGGGCGAGGCCGACAGGATGCCGACCGCCGTGATGTCGCGGAGCACGAGCTCGCGGGTGTCGAGCAGCGCCGGCACGCCCGCCAGCCCGATGTAGACGGCCCGTCCCGCGGGCTCGACGAGCTCGACCGCGAGCGCCGGCAGCGCCGACGCGCCCGAGCAGTCGATCACCGCGTCGAACGCGAGCCCGCGCGGGGGCTCCTCGGCGCTCCAGCCCGCGTCGAACCCGAGCGAGCGCGCGAACGCGAGCGAGTCGGGGGTCTCGCCGAGCAGGTGGACCTCGACGCCGTCGCCGCGCAGGAACATCGCCACGAGCAGCCCGATCGTCCCCGGCCCCAGCACGAGCGCGCGGTCGCCCGGCCCGCAGCCGGCGGCGCGCGCCGCCCGGAGCGCCCCGCCTCCGGGCTCGACGAGCGCCCCGAGCGCCCAGTCCATGTCGTCGGGCAGCGCGTGCAGCGACCACGCGGGCACGGACAGCGCCTCGGCGAGCGCGCCGTGGCGCCCCCCGCGGATGCCCACCTCCTGGCGGTCCGCGCATGTGTGCTGGTGGCCGCGGCGGCAGCGGCGGCAGACTCCGCACCCGAGCATCGTGTCGCCCATCACCCGCCGCCCGAGCCACGACTCATCGACCCCCTCGCCGACCGCCGTCACCGTGCCCGCCCACTCGTGGCCCGGCCGCAGGGGATAGCGGGCCTGGCCCTCGCGGAGGTAGGGCATCTCGCTCGAGAAGAGCTCGACGTCGGTGCCGCACACCCCGGCGCGCTCCACCCCGACGACGACCTCGCCCGCCGCCGCACGCGGCTCGGGCACGTCCTGCACCGCGAACTCCCGGGGCCCGGTGAGCACGAACGCGCGCATCGGCGCGCAGTCTCGCATCCGCCCCGGAGATCCGACGGGCGGCCGACGGAGCGTGGGCGTCCGGACACGCCTGGCGCCCGAACCCCTAGGATCGGGACCGCGATGACGCTCCGCAGCTCCGCCTGGTACGCCGGCGACGATCGCAACGCCTACATCCACCGCGCATGGATGCGCCGCGGCGCTCCGGACGACGCGTTCGCCGGCCGGCCGCAGATCGCGATGGCGAACACCGCCTCGCAGCTGACGCCCTGCAACGCGCACCTCGGGGAGGTCGCCGAATCCGTCGGCCGCGGTGTGCACGAGTCAGCCGGCGTCGCGCTCGAGATGCCGGTCGTGTCGCTCGGCGAGACCCAGGTGCGGCCGACGGCGATGCTGTGGCGCAACATGGCCGCGATGGCGACCGAGGAAATGCTCCGCGCCAACCCCGTCGACGGGGCGGTGCTGCTGGGGGGCTGCGACAAGACGATCCCCTCGCTGCTGATGGCGGCGGCGTCGGTCGACCTGCCCGCGGTCGTCGTGCCCGGCGGGCCGATGCTCACCGGCACGTTTCGCGGCGTGCCGCTCGGCTGCGGCACCGACGTGTGGCGTCTGTCGGAGGAGGTTCGCGCGGGCACGCTCTCGCAGGCCGACTTCATGCGCTCCGAAACCGCGATGATCCGCAGCCGCGGTCACTGCAACACGATGGGCACGGCCTCGACGATGGCGATCGTCGCCGAGGCGCTCGGGATGGTGCTGCCGGGGACGGCGGGGACGCCCGCACCCGACAGCCGGCTCTTGCAGGCCGCGCACGAGACCGGACGCCTGGCGGTCGAGCTCGTGCGCGAGGATCGCCGCCCGAGCGCCGTGCTCACCCAGGGGGCGTTCCACAACGCGATCGTCACCCTGGCGGCGGTCGGCGGCTCGACGAACGCGGTGCTGCACCTGCTCGCGCTCGCCGGACGCGTCGGCGTCGAGCTCACGCTCGAGGACTTCGACCGGATCGGCTCGCACGTCCCGCTGCTCGTCGACCTGCAGCCCTCGGGGCGCTTCCTCATGGAGGACTTCCACCGGGCGGGCGGCCTTGCGGCGGTGCTGCGCGAGATCTCCGACCTGCTCGATCCCGACGCGATCACGGTCACCGGCCGCCCGCTCGTCGAGCACGTCGGGACGGCCCCGATCTGGGATCCCGAGGTGATCCGCACGCGCAAAGAGCCGCTCGTCGACGAGGCGGGGATCGCGGTCCTGCGCGGCAGCCTCGCTCCCGACGGGGCGGTGATCAAGCCGTCGGCCGCCTCACCCGAGCTGCTCCAGCACCGGGGCCCGGCGGTCGTGTTCGACTCGATCGAGGACTTCCACGCCCGCATCGACGACCCCGACCTGCCGGTCACGCCCGACTCGGTGCTCGTGCTCCGCGGCTGCGGCCCGCGCGGCTACCCGGGGATGCCCGAGGTGGCGAACATGCCGCTGCCGCGCAAGCTGCTCGCCGAGGGGGTGCGGGACATGGTGCGGGTCTGCGACGGGCGGATGAGCGGCACCGCCTACGGCACGGTCGTCCTGCACGTCGCTCCCGAGGCGGCGGCCGGCGGCCCGCTCGCGCTCGTACAGGACGGCGACCCGGTCGTGCTCGACGTCGCCGCCCGCCGCGTCGACCTCGACGTCCCGGAGTCGGAGCTCGTCACCCGCACCCCGAGCCGCGCCGGCTTCGCGAGCCCGCAGCGCGGCTGGCAGCGGCTGTACGTCGAGCACGTCCAGCAGGCCGACACGGGCGCCGACCTCGACTTCCTGATCGGCGCGAGCGGCTCGGAGGTGACCCGTGAGTCCCACTGAGCGCGGCCGGTGCTCGGGGGTGACCGGTGAGTCGCACTGACGTCGAACCGGTCGAGCGGACGTGGCCCGCCGAGGTCCCGGCCGCCTCGCCGCGGAGCGCGGTCATCACCGGCGGCGCGCGAGGACTCGGCGCCGCCGCCGCCCGCCGCCTGCGCGCCGACGGGGTGACTGTGACGACGCTCGACCTCATCCCCGGCGCCGACGTCACCGCCGACGTCACCGACACGGACGCGCTCGAGCGGATCGCCGACGAGCTCGGCGAGGTCGACATCCTCGTCAACTCGGCGGGCATCGTCGGGCCCGGGCTCCCGCTGCTCGACACGACTCCCGAGCAGTGGCGCGACGTGTTCGAGGTCAACGTGCTCGGCACCGTCAACGCGATCCGGGCGTTCACCCCGGGCATGGTCGAGCGCGGCTGGGGGAGGGTGGTGAACATCGCCTCGATGGCGGGCAAGGACGGCAACCCGAACCTCTCGATCTACTCGGCGTCGAAGGCGGCGGTGATCGGCCTCACCAAGTCGATCGGCAAGGAGCTCGCGCTCACCGGAGTGATCGTCAACGCGATCGCGCCCGCCGTGATCGACACGCCGATGAACGCCGAGACCGAGCCGTCGGTGCTCGCGCACATCACGAGCCTCATCCCGATGCAGCGCGTCGGTCGCCCCGAGGAGGTCGCGGAGCTGATCGCGTTCCTCGCCTCCGACCGGGTGTCGTTCTCGACCGGCGCCGTGTACGACCTGAGCGGCGGCCGCGCGACGTACTGAGCCCGCCGCGGTTTTTCCGCCAAATTGCGGCAACGAGTCGCGGCGCACCCTTGCGCCGGGACCGGCGGCGCGCATAGTGTGCATCCTGCGGTTCGGGAGAGAGCACAGCTCGCGAAAGCCACGCGAAGCGGCTCTCGAGGCGAACGACAAGGCTTATTCCGCGCGAAGGCTACGCGCGAGAGCAGGCACGGTCGTCGCCCCCGGACCGCGTTTTCGTTCTCTGGGCGATCTCGGCAACGGGATGTGTCGGGTCGATCGTTCCTCCCGCGCCGCCTGGACGCCGCTCGTCGGCGTCACGTCCGGCCGGCTCTCTACGGTGTCCGGTGCGGCGTTGCTGCCGCCAACGCGACGCGGGTGCCTGCCCCGCGCCGCCGTGCGACCGGGCGCGCCCCGGGAGCCGGCGCTGAGGATCGACCCCGGAACCACCTCAGCTAGCCCGCCTGCTCCCCTGCTCACCCTGTTTCGTGCGATGCTGCGCGGCGACCCGCATGCTCCCCACGGCCCATCTGCTCGAGTTCGTCCTCGCCGTCTACGTGCTCATCCTCATCCCCGGCCCGAGCGTCCTGTTCGTCGTGAGCCGCGGTGTCGCCCTCGGCCGCCGGGCGGCGCTGGCGACAGTCGTCGGCAACACCGCCGGCCTGCTCTGCCAGCTGCTCGTCGTGTCCGTCGGGCTCGGCTCGCTGCTCGCGCGCTCCGACGCGGTGTTCACGACGGTCAAGCTGATCGGCGCCGCCTACCTGATCGTGCTCGGCATCCGCGCGATCCGCCAGCGCACGTCGCTCGCGCGCTCGCTCAACCCGCTCGCCGTCGCGCCGCGCGACACCGCCCGGATCGTCCGTGAGGGCTTCGCCGTCGGCGCCACGAACCCCAAGGGCGTCGTCATGTTCACCGCGCTCGTCCCGCAGTTCGTCGAGCCCGCCCGCGGCCACGCGACGCTTCAGCTGGCGACGCTGGGCCTCATCTGCGCGCTCATCGGCCTGCTCTCGGACAGCAGCTGGGCGCTCGCCTCCGGCACCGCCCGTCAGTGGCTCGGGCGCTCCCCGAAGCGCCTGGAGCGCATGAGCACCGCCGGCGGCGTGACGATGATCGGCGTCGGAGCCGCGCTCGCGCTCACCGGCCGCCGCGGCTGAGCCCGCGACCGCCGGCGGCGATCGATGCCGTGAGCGCGCGGACGACGAAATCGATCGCCTCCCCGTGAACGTGGCCGGCCGAAGCGTCGCGCCTGGGCGCGCTCGTGAGCAGAGCCACGGCATCGGCAGAACATGAGGCCAGCCGGAATGCGAAGCTCACTTGGCCGGACGCCTGGGCGTCGCCGCCGATCGACCGCTGCCTGCCGACCACGCGGATCCTCACTGATCGACAGGTGCCCGACGCGACCCTCGTGTGCTGGAACGTCGCCGGCCGTATGCGCCGTCAGGTCGACCAGGCCGAGCGGGTGGCCGGCCTCTCCCCCGACATCGTGTGCCTGCAGGAGGTGACGCCCCGCACGGCCGGGTGGTGGACCGAGGGCCCGGTCTTGCGAAGGTCCTCACCCATGAGGCGGTGCATGCGCACCTGTGCGCCGTCCGGGGGCCGCGGCTCGTGTGCGGGGACCTCAACACGCCGCGGCGCGAGCATCCCGACGGCCGGGTGTGGACGTTCGCCCGGGATCGCTACGGGCGGCTGCGCGCCGACCGAGGCGAGCGTTGGGACGCCGCCGAGCTCGCGCTCATCAAGGGTCTCGAGCCCCACGAATTCGGCGACGCGTTCCGGTCACGTCACGGGCTGGCCCGACGAGAGCCGAGCTGGGTGTGGCGGCGCTGGGCGGCGGCTATCGGCTCGACCACCTCATCGTCTCCGCCGAGGTGACCGTTCCGGTCTGCGGCTATCTGCACGAGTGGCGCGACGAGGGCCTGTCCGATCACTCGCCGCTCGTTGCGCACGTCACGTGGGCGAGTCGCGCTGTCGAACCTGCTGCCGGTCGCGGAGAGCGCTGAGCATCCGGCGGAGGGCGGCAAGCCCCGCCTCGGTGTCCTCGGGGCGGCCGAACGTGATCTGTTGGAAGACCATCGAGTCAAGCGCGGCGAACACGGCGCGCGTGAGGCCGTCGTCGGCGTCGAGGCCGATGCGCCGCAGTTCGCGCCGGGTCGCCGCGCGGTACGTGGTGTAGAGGCCGCGGACCGCGTCGCGGAGTTCGGGACGGCGGCGCGCTTCGAGGATCAGCTCGAACTGGAACGCCTGGCCGTCGGCGTCGTCTTCGGCCATGCGAGGCAGGTCGTGCGCGAACTCATCGATCCGGCCACTGTCCGATTCCAGCGAGGAGGCGGCGAGCGAGTGCTCGACGGCGTGACCCAGGGCTTCTTCGATCATCGCGGCGCGGGAGCCGAAGTGCCGCGTGACGAGGCCATGCGTGACGCCTGCCTCGGCGGCGACCGCCCGGTAGGTGAGGCCGCGCAGCCCGTCGCGCGCGACGACGCGAATCGCGGCGTCGAGCAGCGCCGTTCGGCCTTGGCCGTAGCCGGGACGAGCGGGTTGGGGTTGGGCGGGCATCGGCTGAGCATATGACCGCCCGTCACAAGTATCCACTTGACAACGTTGGCAGTTGGATATATTCTGGCGGCCGTCAACTGACGTGAGGAGAGAGATGAGCGACTACGACGCGATCGTCGTCGGCGGCGGACACAACGGCCTGGTCGCGAGCTTCTACCTGGCGCGGGCAGGCCTCGATGTGGCGGTGCTCGAGCGGCGCGCGTTCGTGGGTGGGGCCTGTGCGACCGAGGAGCTGTTCGACGGCTACCGGGTGTCGTCGTGCGCCTACATCGCCTGGAACCTGCAGGAGAAGGTGGTGCGCGACATGCGGCTCGAGGACCACGGGCTCGACCGCACCCCGATCGACCCGGTGCCCACCCTCCTGTTCGAGGATCGGAAGCTGCTCGCGGTCTGGGCCGACACCGAACGAACGAAGCAGGAGGTCGCCCGCATCTGTCCGGCCGACGCCGAGCGGCTCGAGGAGTGGCTCGAGCTGTGGGAGCGCGCGGCCGGGATCGTGCATCCGTTCTTCCTGCGCCGGCCGCCGTCGATGCACGAGATCCGGGAGCACGCACGCTCGATCGGCGAAGAGCCGCTGCTCGATCGCCTGTTGTCGGCGTCGATCGCCGAGCTGGCCGGCGAGTACTTCACCGACCAGCGCATCGGCGCCGCGATGATGCTGATATGCGATGTCGGGGATCCGTACACGCCCGGCAGCGCGTGGGCGGAGGCATGGTGGCACACGAACGTCCCCAACGGCTCGGTCCCGTCGGTCGTGCGCGGCGGGATGGGCGGCGTCACCCAGGCGATGGCGACTGCGGCCCGGGAGGTCGGCGCGGAGATCCGAACCGACGCCGAGGTCGAGCAGATCCTCGTCCAGAACGGGGCCGCCTGCGGAGTTCGCCTTGCCGGAGGCGAGGAGTTGACCGCGCCGGTGGTGCTCTCGAACGCCGATCCGAAACGCACCTACCTGAGACTCCTCGCGCCTGACGATCTTCCGGACGGATTTCGCTCCCGGGTGAAGCGGATCTCCACGCAGGCGTCATATCTCAAGTTCCACGCGGTCCTCGACCGGCCACTTGACCTCTCACCGTACCTCGGTGATACGTTCGACCCCCGTTATTCGACGTACGTGACACTCGCGCCCCACGGCTTCGACTCGTATCGCACCGCCTGGGAGGACGCGCGGCGAGGCGAGCCGGCACGGGAGCCAGTCTGTCATCTGCAGGTGCCGACCGCGTACGACGACACGCTCACCGACGGCGACGGAGAGGTGGTGTCGATCTGGGCGCTCTACGCGCCGCCGCACCTGTCAGACGGAACCTGGGACGAGCGCCGTGAGCGCGTCGGCGAGGCTCTGATCGACCACGTCACGCGGTTCCTGCCGTCGTTCCGCCGTGACCTCCGCGAGTGGAGGCTGTACACCCCGGCCGACATCGAGCGGCGGACCGCGATCACCGACGGCTGTATCCGTCACGTGGACATGATCTCGTCCCAGCTCTACGACCAACGGCCGCTGCCCGACGCCGGCTACGCCTCGCCGGTTCCGGGATTGTGGCTGTGCGGCACCGGTACCCACCCGGGCGGCGAGGTCACCGGCGCGCCCGGCCACAACGCCGCTCACGCCGTTCTGGAGGCGATCGGCCGGCCGACGATCGCGGGACAGGCGGTGGCGTGATGAGCATGTCAGCAGATCCGGCCGTGGTCACCGTCGGCGAGGAGCAGTGGGAGCCGTTCTACGTCGACGGCGAGCGCATGGGCGACATGCACTGGCTGCGCCCGCCATCCGAGCACGCCCGCGGTCCGGTCGCCACGGTCTGGCGGGTGCAACCGGGCGACGCACCGGCGGAGATCGACTACCGCTTCGATGGCGATGAGCTGTGGCACGTGCTCGAGGGCGCGATCGACGTCACCTACGAGGACGGTCGCCGGTACACACTGTCGGCGGGCGACATCGGCGCGTTCCCCCGAGGCGGGCACGCGACCCTCCGACTGACCACGCCGTTCAAGAAGGCCTACATGGTCGCGTGACGGCCATCGACAGATTCGGAATTGGAGGAGAGGATGACTGACCCAGGCGCCGGCGGCCGCGGCATCGAAAGCGGCCGGGAACACCCATCGCAGCGGGGGGTCGCGCCGGACGAGAGCGAGCTCGAGAGCTTCGGCTATCGACCGGAGCTGCGGCGGGCGATCGGGGGCCTTGCGATGTTCGCGTCCACATTCGCGCTGCTCTCAGTGCTCGTCGGCTTCACCGCGCTCTACGGGCTCTCGTACACGTTCGCCGGTCCCGGATTGGTGTGGACCGTCCCGGTCGTGTTCCTGGGGATGCTCCCGGTCGCGCTGCTGTTCGCCGAGCTCGCCGGGAGCTTCCCGCTCGCGGGATCGATCTACCAGTGGTCGGAGCGGCTCGGCGGGAGGCGCTGGGGCTCGATGACCGGGTTCATCTACATCGGTGCGTGGCTGATCCTCTTCCCCGCCGTGGCCACCGGGCTGCAGACGACGCTCACCGCGATCTCGCCGACGTTCGAGCTGATCGGCCACGGGGTCCCCGGCATCTTCGACAAGGCGTTCGCCGAGAACGCGATCATCCTGGGCGGGATCCTGTTCGCGTTCACCACCGTCATCAACTACCTCAGCATCCGGCTGGTCGCGATCCTCGGCTACATCGGCCTCGCATCCGAGCTGCTCGGCGTCGCCGCCATCCTGGTGCTCACGCTCGCCCACATCAGCCGCGGACCCGCCGTCGACGTCCATTCACTCGGGCTCGGGAAGGGGCACGCCTGGGGCTACCTCGGCGCGCTGCTCGTCGCCGGATACCTCCCGTTCCTGAACTTCTTCGGGTTCGACCAGGCGGCGCAGCTCTCGGAGGAGAGCGCAGACCCTCGCAGGCACGCGCCGCGCAGCATCGTCCGCGCGCTTGCACTCAGCGCGCTGCTCACGTTCCTGCTGTGCCTCTTCATCCCGATGGCCGTCGGGAAGGTCGACGATCCCAACATCGGCACCGGCGGAATCGGCTACATCATCGTCTCGCTGTCGAGCGACGCCGTCGGCAAGGCCGTCCTCGCGATGGTGGCGATCGCGCTCATCTGCGCCGGCGTGGCCGGCCAGACGATCACGTCGCGGATGCTGTTCTCCGTGGCGCGCGACGGCCAGCTGCTCGGCAGCCGGATGCTCGGGCACGTCGACCGGCGCACCCGGACGCCGAGCGGCGCGATCGCGTTCAGCTTCCTCTTCGCCCTGGTGCTGCTCGCGGTCAACATCGGCAACCCCAAGGTCTTCGAGGCCATCATCGGCATCGGCACCGTGCTCGTGTACGTCGGCTATCTCGGGGTCGTCATCCCCGCGATCCGGGCACGGGTGACCAACCGCTGGGAGCCCGACCGGGCACACTTCAATCTCGGACGCTGGGGGCCTGCGGTGGCGATTGCCGGAGGTGTCTGGCTGGTGATCGGGGTTGTCAACTTCGGCTGGCCCCGCCGGGAGTACTACGGCACGGCGTGGTATCAGCAGTACAGCGCGATCATCGTCGTGGGCGCCGTGCTCATCCTCGGGGTGATCCACCAGCTGCTCGTGCGTCGCTCCGACGAGTCCGAGGCGATTGCCGAGCACCGTCCGAGCGCCGTCCCATCGGCGGACCCGGTCGCCCTCGCCGCCGGCGCCAGGGCGGCGTCGCCGGGCAACGCCCATGTCGAGTGAGGGTTGCGGCAGGCGCCCGGTGACCGGCGCGCCATCGTGCGTCGAGCGGAGCTGACAGAGTCTCTTGCGATGAATCGAGCGCGCGCGGCATGACGGACGCGCCGGCCACGCCAAAGCGCCAGGTCCGGCTGGTGCTCGTGCTGAGCGAGAACTGGACGCTCGTGGCGCCGGGCGATCTCCGCGCGCTCGTGCGGATGGCCCAGGAGGCGGAGGCGGCGGGGTTCGACGGCGTCATGATCAGCGAGCACGTCGTCCTCGGCGCGGGCGCCGACGCGGGCGGGCTGATGGCGAACCCGCGCGAGTACGCGCTGCCCGGCAACCAGGATCCGCGCACGCCGTGGCCGCACTCGCTGCTGCTGCTGAGCGCGATCGCGACGGTGACGAGCGAGCTGCGCCTGATCGCGAGCGCGATCATCCCGCCGCTGCGCCACCCGCTGCTCCACGCCCAGGAGCTCGCGACGCTCGACCGCCTCTGCGAGGGGCGGCTCGTCGTCCAGCCGACGGTGAGCTGGCACGCGGCCGAGTACCGGGCGCTCGGGGTGCCGTTCGGCGAGCGCGGGCGGCGGCTCGACGAGCACCTCGCCGCCTGGCGCGAGGTCTGGCGGAGCACGCCCGCGAGTTTCCATGGGCGCCACTACAGCTTCGACGACGTCTACCTGGAGCCGGGGCCATACCGGCCCGAAGGACCGCGGATGTGGTTCGGCGGCAGCTCGGTGCACCGCCGCCTCGTCGAGCGCCTGGTCGGCTACGGCTCGGGGTTCAATCCCCTCGGCCCGGTCAGCGACTCCGATCTCGCCCGCTTGCGCGAGGCGTTCGACGCCGCGGGACGCGACTGGGCCGAGGTCGAGATGGTCGGCGGGGTCCGCGGGCGTTTCCCCGCTCCGGACGCCGTCGCCGACCTCGCCGAGGCGCTCGAGAGCATCCCCCGCCAACTTGGCCAGGGGTTTCGCACGTTCTGCCTCAAGCCCTCGCAGTTCACCGACGACATCTCGCAGGTCGGCGCCGTCTGCCGCGAGGCGGTCGCGCGGACCGCGCGCCTGACCGCATAGCTCACCGGTCGCGACCGGCGCACTGGCCGGCGGCCCGGCTCAGGCGGCCGTCCGGCGCAGCATCTCGACCACCAGGAACGCGAGCTCGAGCGCCTGCTCGGTGTTCAGCCGCGGATCGCAGGCCGTGGCGTAGCGCGAGGCGAGCTGGCTGTGGGTGATCATCTGGGCGCCGCCCAGGCACTCGGTGACGTCCTCGCCGGTGTGCTCGACGTGGATGCCGCCCGGGTGGGTGCCGAGGCGCTGGTGGACCTCGAAGAAGCCCTCGACCTCGTCGATGATGCGCTCGAAGCGCCGGGTCTTGTGCCCGCTCGGGGACTCCTCGGTGTTGCCGTGCATCGGATCGCACTGCCAGACGACGCGGTGACCGGAGCGGGTGACCGCGTCGACGATCGGGGGCAGGCGATCACGGACGGCGTCGTTGCCCATGCGCGAGACGAGCGTCACCCGGCCGTCGACCCGATCGGGATCGAGGCGCCGCACGAGCTCCACCGCCTGCTCGGGGCTCACCGTCGGCCCGAGCTTGACCGCCACCGGGTTGGCGATGAGCGAGCCGAGCGCGACGTGGGCGCCGTCGAGCTGGCGCGTGCGGTCGCCGATCCACACGAGGTGGGCGGAGAGGAGGTAGAGCCGCTGGCCCTCGGGTCGCAGCAGAGCGCGCTCGTAGTCGAGCACGAGCATCTCGTGGCTCGCGTAGAGCTCGACCCCGCGCAGCGAGCTGTCGTCGACGCCGCACGCGGACATGAAGCGCAGGCTCCGGTCGATCTCGGTGGCGACGCGCGCGTAGCGCTCGCCGGCGGGGGAGCGGCGAACGAAGTCCATGTTCCATTCCTGAAGGTGGTGCAGGTCGGCGAGGCCGGCCCCCGTGACCGCGCGCGCGAGGTTCATCGCCGCGGCGGCGTTCGCATAGGCGCGGATCATCCGCCCCGGATCGTGGCGGCGGGCCTCCACGGTGGGCGCGAGCGCGTTGATCATGTCCCCGCGGTAGGAGGGCAGCCCGTCGGAATCGTGCTCGGCGCTGCGCGGCTTGGCGTACTGCCCGGCGAGCCTGCCGACCTTGACGACCGGCATCTCGGTCCCGTAGGTGAGGACGACGGCCATCTGCAGCAGCGTCCGGATCGTGCCGCGCAGCCGCGCCTCGGTGTTGTCGTCGAACGTCTCCGCGCAATCGCCGCCCTGCAGAAGGAACGCCTCGCCCCGAGCGACCGCCCCGAGCCGCGCCTGGAGGGTGTCGACCTCGGTGGCGACCGCGATCGGCGGCACGGCGCTGAGCACGTGGCGCACGCGGGCCGCCTGCTCGGCGTCCGGCCACGTCGGCTGCTGGGCGGCGGGACGGCTGAGCGCGTCCGCGACCGCGCCCGCGAACGCCGGTGGCAGCGGCGCGTGCTCGGGCTCGAGGACGGGCGCCAGCTCGACGGTCCAGCTCATGCGCTCACTGTACGTCCTGGGGCCGGCACGGCGGTGTGGCCGGGACGGCCTGCGTCAGCTCTGCGGCTGCGCGCCCGGCAGGTCCCGGTCGCTGTGCGGCGAGGACGGACCGTGGTCGATCGTGCGGTGCACGACCCCTTCCGCGCGGCCGACGATGATGTCGTCGACAAGCTCGGGACCGAACAGGCCGTGGCCGAGGACGCCCGGCAGGCCGTCGAGCTGATCGGACAACGTGCGCGGATCCGACAACCGCGCATGGACGTCCGCGAGCAGGCCGCCGTTGAGCGTCGGCTCGGGCGAGCGCAGCACGACCTCGCCGAACCGGCGGAGATCCTCGAGCGTCGCGGCGGCGCCGAACGAGAGCACCTCGACCGGCACCGCGCGCCCGAGCCGCCTCACCTCCTTGCGCGCCGAGCCGATCACGATGAAGCGGCTGGAGTTCGCGGCGACGATCTTCTCCCGCACGTGGGCGCCGCCGCCGCCCTTGATGAGCCAGCCGTCCGGGGCGATCTCGTCGGCGCCGTCGATCGCGACGTCGAGGTGGGCGATGTCGTCGAAGCGTTCGATCGGGATCCCGAGCCGCGCGGCGAGCGCCTCGGTCGAGTCCGACGTGGCGACGAACGTGTGGCCGGCCGCGCGCTCGGCGAGGACCGGCAGCAGGTGCGCGACGGTCGTGCCCGTGCCGAGGCCGACGATCGCTGCGTCGGGGACAAGCTCGGCGGCCGCGCGGGCCGCCGCGCTCATCTGGGCGTCGTCGTCGGCTCGGGCAGCGCCGGCGCGGGCTCCGCTGACCATGCGCCGGACGATAGACCGGAGGTCGCGTAGCGGACGAACTCGCGGGGGTGCAGCGCCTTCGAGTAGAGCCAGCCCTGGATGATCGGGCAGGAGAGCTCGCGCAGGTGGGTGAGCTGCTCGGGATGCTCGACCCCTTCGGCGACGATGTCGAGGCCGTCGCCCTGGGCGACGTCGATGATCGCCTGCGTGACGCGCGAGGCGGTGGCGCTCTCGCAGATCTCGTCGATCAGCGCCTTGTCGATCTTCAGCCGGTCCAGTCGGCCGAGGCGCGCGAGCTGCGAGAGCGAGGACTGGCCGACGCCGAAGTCGTCGATCGCCAGCCGCACCCCGATCCGCTTGAGGCGGTCGAGCGTGATGTGGGAGGCCGAGCGATCGACGACCGCGGTCTCGGTCACCTCCAGGCAGACGAGCCGCGCCGGCATGCCGGTCTCCTCGAGGATCTGCTCGATGACCGTCGGGAGCTCGTCGTCGATCGCCTGGGGTGACAGGTTGACCGACACGACGAGCTCCGCCAGCGGCGGCTCGGCCCGACGCCACGCGGCGGCCTCGCGGCAGGCGAGGCGCAGCACGTGGGTCGTGAGCGCGCCGATCAGGCCGGTGCGCTCGGCAAGCGGGATGAAGGTCGAGGGCGGGATCTCGCCACGCTCGGGATGGCTCCAGCGCGCGAGCGCTTCACAGCCGACGACGCGGCCGTCGCGGACGTCGACCTGCGGCTGGTAGTGGGCGATGAGCTCGCCGTGCTCGATCGCGTGGCGCAGGTCGGCCTCCAGCGCGCGGCGCTCCATCACCTCGCTGCGCATCTGGGCGTCGAACCAGCGGGTGCGGTCCTTGCCCTCGAGCTTTGCGTCGTACATCGCCAGGTCCGCGTCGCGCAGCAGCGACTCGATCGAGTCGCCGGTCGCGTCCGCCATCGCCAGGCCGATCGACACCGTGATCTGCCGCTCGACCCCGCCGAGCCGGAACGGCGCCTCGAGCGCGCCGGCGACGCGCTGCGCCGCCTCCTCGACGGTCGCGGAGGAGACCTCGGTGAGGCAGCACACGAACTCGTCGCCGCCGAAGCGGCCGAGCAGGTCGGTCGAGCGGGTGACCGAGCGCAGCCGGTCGGCGATCGCCACGAGCAGCTGGTCGCCCGCGCCGTGGCCGAGCGAGTCGTTGACGACCTTGAAGTCGTCGATGTCGATGAAGAGCACGGCCGTCTGACCCGGCTCGACGACGGCGAGCTCGTTCTTCACCTGCTCGGAGAACGAGCGGCGGTTGAGCAGCCCGGTGAGCGCGTCGTGGCTCGCCTGGTGCATGAGGTTCGCCTCCGCCGCGCGCCGGCGCGACACGTCGACCGTCTGCAGGATCGCGGCGACGCCCTCGCCGAGGTCGGTGAGCTCGAGGTGCTTGCACAGCAGCCAGCCGCGGGTGCCGTTCGCGCGCATCACCTGGTGCTCGCGCTCCGGACCGTCGATCGATTCCGCCCACTCGCCTCGGGCGGTGATGCGGTCCTCGTCGCACAGGAAGTCGAACCACGGTCGGCCGAGGAGCTCGGCCGGGGTGGTGCGCAGCGAGGACGCAAGCGCATGGTTGGCGTGGACGATCACCCCGTCGGGGTCAAGGAGCGCGGAGCCGTTCGGCGCGCTGTCGAACGCGCGCTGGAACCGGCGCGTGACCTGGAGCGCGCGCTCGGAGGCCTCCTGCTCACGGGCACGGGCGCGGCTCGACGCGCGCCACACGACGAGCTGCGTGAGCGCGAGCGCCGCGATGAACCCGCCGTGGATCCCCGCCCACAGCCACGGGTCGTGCATCGCCGCCATGCTCCCGAACACCCGTCCGGGCGCCCAGGCGCTCATCAGGCCATGCTGCAGCACGACGAAGGCGAACGCCAGCGCGTACGGGAGCGCCGCCTCGTACAGGGCGAGCGCGCCGACCATCACGAAGTAGTGAAAGTGAGCCTCGGTCGTCCCGTGCCACAGCCACACGAGCGCGGCCGAGCACGAGAGCAGCGCGAGCGCGCAGAACGAGGCCCGCACCGTCCTGCCGAGTCGCACGGGCACCGCGCAGAGCCCGAAGAGAGCCGCGGGCGCGCAGACGACGAGCGCCTTCCACAGCGGCCAGCCCATGCCGATCCCGAAGATCGGAAGCGCGATCAGATGCGCGGCCAGCAGCCACAACAGGCCCCGGTGGCGCGTGCGGAACTCGTCCTCGGGGAGCGGCGGGCCGGTTCGCAGGCTGACGTGAGTCCTCACCCGACGGTGCTCGGCAGCAGCCGCGGAACCCTGAGCGGCGATTGAGTCAGAATTCTGACATCTCACTGACAATGACGCTCCCGGGCGCGATCGTCGATCATGGGGGGGTGAGCGACTTCCAGAGCACCCCGCCGCGCCCCGGCCTGTCGGACCGCGCGACGGTCCTCGCCCACCTCGGGCGGCTGATCGACGAGGCGTGGAGCTCGTTCGACGAGCCGCGCGTGTCCGAGCCCGAGCTGTCGGCGGAGCTCACCGCGCGGCTCCGGACGCCGCTGCCCGAGGAGCCGGGCGAGGAGGACCAGGCGCTCGCCGACGCGGTGGCCACGCTCGAGGCCTCGGTGTCGCCGTCGCGGCCCCTGTACCTCGCCTACATCGGCTCGACCGGGCTCGAGGTCGGGGTGCTCGCCTCGGCGCTCGCCGCGACGTACGACACGAACCTCGCCGCCGCCGCCGGCGGGGCGGAGCTGATCGAGCAGCAGACGCTCGAGTGGCTCGCCCAGTTCGTGCGCTACCCGTTCGGCGAGGGGACGTTCACGAGCGGCGGCATGACCTCGAACCTCACCGCGATCCTCGTCGCCCGGGAGCGGGCGCTTCCCGGCTCACGCGCGGACGGCCTGTCCGGCCGGCGCGCTGCGGTCTACTGCTCGGACGAGGCTCACTACTCGGTCGTGCGCGCGGTCGAGGCGGCGGGCCTCGGTGCCCGCTCGGTGCGGCGGATCCCGATCGACGCCCAGCGGCGGCTGCGCGCCGACGCGCTCGCCGCGGCGCTGGAGCGCGACCGTGCGGACGGCGTCGTGCCGGTCGCGGTCGTCGCCACCGCGGGCACGACGCTCACGGGCGCGATCGATCCGCTCGATCGGGTCGCCGACCTCTGCCGGGAGCACCGCACGTGGATGCACGTCGACGGCGCCTACGGCCTGCCGGCGGCCGCCACCGACACCGCGGGCCCGCTGTTCGCCGGCGTCGCGCGCGCCGATTCGGTGACGGTCGATGCCCACAAGTGGCTCGGGGTGCCGAAGAGCTGCAGCGCCGTCCTGTTCCGCGAGCGCGGCTCGCTCGTCACCGCGTTCGGCCACCAGGAGCGCTACATGCTCCACGAGGGCGACATCGCGAATCCGGTCGACCGCACGTTCGAGTACTCGCGGCCGCTGCGCTCGCTGCGGCTGTGGATGGCGTTTCGCATCCACGGGGCCGACCAGTACCGCCGCTGGATCGAGGGCACGCTCGGCCACGCGCGTGAGCTCGTCCGCCTCATCGAGGGGTCGGACGACTTCGAGCTGCTCCACGAGCCGATGCTCTCGACGGTCTGCTTCCGGCACGTGCCGCCGGGCGTCACCGACCTCGACGCGCACAATGGCCGGCTCGGCCGCGCGATGCAGACCGACGGGCGCGTCTTCCTCGCGCCCGCCGCGATCGACGGCATGACCTGCCTGCGCGCCTGCTTCGTCAACTTCCGCACGCGCGCCGACGAGGTGCCGACGATCGTCGAGGTCGCGCGTGCGATCGGCGGGGCCCTGGCGGGCGACCACCGCTGATGCGGGTCGCGCTCTTCGTCACCTGCCTGGCCGACACGCTGTTCCCCGACACCGCGAGGGCGACGGTCGCGCTGCTCGAGCGCCTCGGCGTCGCCGTCGACTTCCCCGCCGCGCAGACGTGCTGCGGGCAGATGCATGTGAACACGGGCTACGGGCACGAGGTGCTGCCACTCGTGCGGCGCTTCGTGCGCTCGTTCGCCGACGCCGAGCTGATCGCTGCGCCCTCCGCGTCGTGCGTGGCCACCGTGCGGGAGGAGTACCCGCGCCTTGCGGCACAGGCGGGCGACGCGGGACTCGAGCGCGAGGTGCGGGCGCTCGGCCCGCGCGTGCTCGAGCTCACCGAGCTGCTCGTCGACCGGCTCGGCGTCGTCGACGTCGGGGCCGTCTTCCCGCACGCGGTCGCCTACCACCCGACGTGCCACTCGCTGCGCACGCTGAGGCTGGACGACCGGCCGCTGCGGCTGCTCCGCGCGGTCCGCGGCCTCGAGCTCTGCGAGCTGCCCCGCGCCGCCGAGTGCTGCGGCTTCGGCGGCACGTTCGCCGTCAAGAACGCCGACACCTCGCTTGCGATCGGCGAGGGCAAGGTGGGGGCGATCCTGGAGAGCGGCGCCGAGTACTGCGTCGCGGTCGACAGCTCCTGCCTCATGCACATCGGCGGCATCCTGAGAAGGCGGCGGCTCGGGCCGCGGCCGATCCACCTCGCCGAGCTGCTCGCCCGCACGGGAGCGACCGGGTGAGCGATCCGCTCGCCGCCGGACCGGAGTTCCCGCAGGCCGCGCGCGCCGCGCTCGGCGACGCGCAGCTGCGCCGCAACCTCGCGCACGTCACCCACTCGATCCGCGCCAAGCGCGCCGCGGCGGTCGCCGAGCTCCCGGACTGGGAGGCGCTCCGCGAGGCCGGCCGCGCGATCAAGGCCGAGACGATGCGCCACCTCGACGAGCACCTCGAGGCGCTCGAGCGCTCCGTGACGGCCGCCGGCGGCGTCGTGCACTGGGCGCGCGACGGCGAGGAGTGCAACCGCATCGTCGGCGGTCTGATCGCCGCCCGGGGCGCGACCGAGGTCGTCAAGGCGAAGTCGCTGACGACCGAGGAGATCGGCCTGAACGAGGCGCTTCAGGCGCGCGGCGTCCACGCCTGGGAAACCGACCTCGCGCAGCTCATCGTGCAGCTCTCCGGCGACACCCCGTCGCACATCCTCGTACCGGCGATCCACCGCAACCGCGCCCAGATCCGCGACCTGTTCCGCGCCGAGCTGCCCGGCGCCGGCCCGGAACTGTCGGACGACCCCGGCGCGCTCGCCGAGGCCGCGCGGGTCCACCTGCGCGAGCTCTTCCTGCGCGCCCGCGTCGGGATCAGCGGCGCGAACTTCGCGGTGGCGGAGACGGGGACGGTCGCGGTCGTCGAGTCCGAGGGGAACGCCCGCATGTGCACGACGCTGCCCGAGGTCCTCATCACGGTGATGGGGATCGAGAAGGTGATCCCCGCGTGGCATGACCTCGAGGTCTACCTGCAGCTGCTGCCCCGCTCCTCGACCGCCGAGCGGATGAATCCCTACACGACGCTGTGGACCGGCGTCGACCCGGCGGACGGACCGCGCGAGTTCCACCTCGTGTTGCTCGACAACGGCCGCAGCGCCGCGCTCGCCGACGAGGTCGGCCGCCAGGCGCTCCACTGCATCCGCTGCTCGGCGTGCCTGAACGTCTGCCCGGTCTACGAGCGCACCGGCGGCCACGCCTACGGCTCGACGT
Source organism: Solirubrobacteraceae bacterium (assembly GCA_035294545.1). Classification (GTDB taxonomy): domain Bacteria; phylum Actinomycetota; class Thermoleophilia; order Solirubrobacterales; family Solirubrobacteraceae; genus Palsa-465. The sequence continues at coordinate 66,749 of DATGKS010000072.1, forward strand.
ATCCGGGGCCGATCGGCGCGATCCTCACCCCGCTGCTCACCGATCTGCGCGCCGGTGCGACGCTCCCCTACGCCTCCAGCCTGTGCGGCGCCTGCTACGAGGTCTGCCCGGTGAAGATCGACATCCCGCGCGTGCTCGTCCACCTCCGCGGCCGCGTGGTGCGCGAGGGGGCGCACGGGGAACCCGGCGAACGCGTCGCGATGAGCGCGCTCGCGCGCATGTTCGACCACCCGCGGACGTACGCGGCCGCGCAGCGCCTCGCCGCGCTCCTCACCGCGCCGTTGCGGCGGCGGGGTCGGACGATCACGCGTCTGCCGGGGCCGCTCCGGGGCTGGACGAGCGCGCCGGGCGGTGGGGACGCGGGGCGCGACCTGCCGCCGCCGCAGCCGAGCTTCCGGGAGTGGTGGAGGCGCAACCGCCCGTGAGCGATGGAGTCCATGAGCGGGCGGCTCCCGTGAGCGACGCCCGAGCGGAGATCCTCGGCCGAATTCGCGCCGCGCTCGCCGACGTCGAGCAGGATGACGCGCGCGTCGAGATCCCCCGTGAGTACGGTCGGGGCGGCTCGCTCGACAGGGGCGCGCTCGTCGAGCTGCTCGTCGAGCGGATCCGCGACTACGCGGCCGAGGCCGAGCCCGTCGCCGTCGCTGACGTGGGGCGTGGGGTGCGCGACGCGTGCGACCGGCTCGGCATCGGACGCCTGCTCGTTGCGCCCGGTGTGCCGCGGACCTGGTGGCCTGGCGGTGCGGGGGAGGGCGACGACCGATCGCTGGCCGGGGACGACGAACGACCGCGGGCCGAGGAGGACGACGGCCGGCCCGCCGCCGCCCTCGACGCGGTCGACGGCGTGCTCACCGGCTGCGCGCTGGCGATCGCCGAGACCGGGACGGTCGTGCTCGATGGTCGCCCGCCGTGCGGCCGGCGTGCGCTCACGCTGGTGCCCGACCGCCACATCTGCGTCGTGTCGGCCGAGCAGATCGTGGAGCGGGTCCCGGAGGCGATCGGCGCCCTGCGCGAGCGGGTCCTCGCCGAGGGCGCCCCGGTCACGTTCGTCTCGGGGTCCTCCGCGACCTCCGACATCGAGCTTGAGCGGGTCGAGGGCGTTCACGGTCCGCGGCGCCTGCTCGTGCTCGTCGCAGGCTGATCGCCGCGGTCGGCAGGCGGGCGCCGAGCTCAGGCCCGCGCCGGAGCGGGCAGCTCCGCCCACAGGTCGTCCGGGATCGGCGTGCGCAGCCAGGCGAGGTTCTGCCGCACCTCGGCGGCGCTCCCCATGCCGGCGAGCACGCACGCGGTCGCCGGATGGCGCAGCCCGAAGCGGAGTGCCGCCGCGGGCAGCGCGACGCCGTGGCGTGCGCATATCCGCGCGCATGCGCGGGCGCACGCCATCACGTCGGCGGGCGCCCTGGCGTAGTCGAATCGCGCGTCCGCCGGGATGTCCGCCGAGGCGAGCAACCCGGAGTTGAACGGGGCGGCGACGACGGCGGACACGCCGCGCGCGGCGCACTCGTCAAGCAGGGTCGCCGCGGTGCGGTCGATGAGCGTGAAGCGCCCGGCGGCGAGCACGACGTCGATGTCGGTCTCACGCACGAACCGCCGCAGCGGCTCGGCGAGGTTCATGCCGACGCCGACGGCGCCGATCACGCCCTGCTCACGGAGCGCGACGAGCGCCGGGACCGCCTCGTGCACGGCCTGCTCCATGTGCTCCTCGGGGTCGTGGACGAGGAGCACGTCGACACGGTCCAGCCCGGCCCGCTCGAGGCTGTCGTGCAGCGAGCGGCGCACGCCCTCGGCCGAGTAGTCCCGCCGGCGCCGGAGCGCGTCGGGCACCGCAAAGCCTCCGATATCCAGGTCGCTGCCGCGCGGCGCCGGGTTTGGTTCGAGCACCCGCCCGACCTTCGTCGAGACGACGAACTGCTCGCGCGGGCGACCGGCGAGCGCGCGGCCGAGACGCCGCTCGGCGAGCCCGAGCCCGTAGTGGGGCGCGACGTCGAAGTAGCGCACACCGCCCTCCCAGGCGGCGTCGACCGCGTCCGTGGCCTGCTCGTCGCTGCGCGCCTCGTACAGGTTGCCGAGGAGCGCCGCGCCGAAGCCGAGCTCGCTGACCCGCACCCGCGTGCGTCCGAGCGGCCGCGTTCTCACGACCGCCCCGCCGCCGTCCGGCCCGGGCCTCGCGACCTCATCGGCGGGTCGCGCCCAGCCCGTACACGCGCTCCGCGACCCCGCCGAAGACGAGTGAGCGTTCGTCCGGCCCCCACTCGGCCAGCCACGCCTCGGTCGCCGCGATCGTCGCGTCGTAGCCACCGCCGAGCCGGCAGACCGGCCAGTCGGAGCCGAACATGAGCCGTTCGGGGCCGAACTCCTCCATCAACGTGCGCGCGAACGGTCGCAGCGACTCGACGGTCCAGTCGGTGCCGCCCGCCTCGCTCGTGAGCCCCGAGAGCTTGGCGACGAGGTTGTCATGCCGCGCGAGCGCGCGGATCGCCCGGCGCCACTCGTCCGACACGGGCGCGGACACGTCCGGTTTGGCGCCGTGGTCAAGCACGAACCGCAGCTCGGGGAGCGCCGCGACGGTCTCGATCACGCTCGCCAGCTGCGGCGGGCGCACGAGGAGCTCGTAGACGAGCCCCGCCTCGGCGACCGCGCCGAGGCCGCGGCGCACGTCCGGACGGCACAGCCATCGGGGGTCGTCCTCCTCCTGCACCTGGTGGCGGATGCCGACGAGCGCTGCGCCGCCCGCGCCCGCCCGCAGCGAGCGAAGCCGTGCCCCCACGTCGGCCGCGCACAGGTCGACCCAGCCGACGACGCCCGCCACCCGCCCGGTCGCCGATGGGCGAGAACCCGCTCGTCCCTCGAGGAGGAGACGAACCGTGCGCCCCTCGTCGTGGGCCGCGGTCCCCGCCTCGCCGTGCGTCGCAGCGAGCGACAGGAGCTCGGGCGTTTCCTCCGGCACGCACACCGTCTGCACGAGCACGACGGCGTCGATCCCGTGTGCGTCGAGCGAGGGACCGAGGTCGGCCAACCCGAACGACCGTCGCAGCGCGGGCAGCGACGCCGTCCACGGCTGCTCGCGCACGGCGAGGTCCCAGACGTGGACGTGGCCGTCGACGCGCATCGTGCGCCGTTCACGCCCGCCGGAGCCGGCCGGCCCGCCCGGCTACCGAGCCCGGGGGCGCAGCCGCAGGCCGGACATGCCTCCGTCGACGGCGATCCAGGTGCCGGTCGTCGAGCCGGAGCGCGGGGAGGCGAGGTAGGCGATCGCGTCCGCCACCTCCTCGGCGGACACGAGCCGCCCGTGCGGCTGTCGAGCCTCCAGCGCCGCCCGCTCGGCGGCCGGGTCATCGGTGCGCTCGAGCAGGCGCCCGATCCATGGCGTGTCCGCGGTTCCGGGGTTGACGGCGTTGACGCGGATCCCCTCGAGCAGCAGGTCGGCGGCCATCGCGAGCGTCATCGAGAGCACCGCCCCCTTGCTCGCCGAGTAGAGCACCCGGTCGGGCAGGCCGGCGGTCGCGACGATCGACGAGGTGTTGACGATCGCCGCATGCCGGGACTCGCGCAGCGCCGGCAGCGCCGCTCGCGCGACCCGCACCATCCCGACGACGTTGACGTCGTAGACCCGGTGCCACTCATCGTCGTCGTTGTCCTCGACCCCGCCCTGCGCGCCGATGCCGGCGTTGTTGACGAGGATGTCGAGGCCGCCGAGCGCGCCGACCGCCTCCCCGACGGCGCCGCGCACCGCGCCGTCGTCGCCGACGTCCGCGCGGACGAGCCGGAACCCCTCCGGCGCCCGCTCGGCGAGATCGAGCACCGCGACCGCGGCGCCGAGCTCAGCCAGGCGTCGCGCCGTCGCCAGGCCGATGCCGGAGGCGCCGCCCGTCACCAGGGCCCGCAGGCCGTCCATCTCTGCCATCTCCATGTCCTCCGGGTCGTGGGTTTGTGGGTCGTGATGCGTTGCGCCGCCGTGGGCAGGGCCGGGGTCGTGGCGAGCGCGCCGCCGTATGGGGTTGTGTGGTGCCGACGCCTGCGGTCGCCCGGTCAGACGCCGTCCGGCCCTCACTCGACGGTCTCGGCGCCGCCCACGATCCGGGCGATGACGAGCGCGACGAGGATCACGGAGCCGTTGATGGCGTCGATCCAGTAGCTCGAGACGTTCGCGAGGTTGAGGATGTTCTGCACGATCCCGAGCAGGATCACGCCGCTCGCGGCGCCGACCATGTTGCCACGCCCGCCGCGCAGGGACACGCCGCCGATCACCGCGGCGGCGAACACCGGGAAGATGATGCCCTCGCCGTAGCCCTGGGTGGCGGTCACCGCCGAGACGCGCCCGGCCTCCATCAGGCCGCCGATCGCGGCGAGCACGCTTCCCGCGACGTAGCAGCCGATCCGTATCCGGTCGACGTTGATGCCGGCTGCGCGGGCGGCGTTGATGTTGCCGCCGACCGCATAGACCGCCCGGCCGTGGCGGTGATAGCGCAGGAACAGGCCGGCGAGCACGAACACGAGCGCGCACGCGATCAGCGACACCGGAAAGCCGTTGATCTGCGCGGCGCCGAGGTCGGTGAACGACGCCGGGAACGAGAACAGAGACTGGCCCTTGACGATCCCGTTCTGCAGCCCCTCGAGCACGATCACCATCGCGAGCGTGACGATGAAGCCGTTCAGCCGCGCCTTGACGATGAGCAGCCCGTTGACGAGCCCGACGATCATCCCGACGGCCACGAGCACGACCAGACCGAGCGCGGGCGCGATCTGGGTGCCGAACCCGAAGTCGGCGGTGGGCAGGATGAGCGCGCCGGCGAGCATCGGCGCGAAGCCGTAGGTCGACTCGAGCGACAGGTCCATGCCGCCGGTGAGCAGGATGAGCGACTCGCCGACGACGATCACGCCGAGCGCGGAGATCTGCTGGCCGATGCCCGTGAGGTTCGAGCCGGTGAGGAACGCGGGGCTGACGATCGAGCCGACGATCACGAGCACGACGAGCGCCGGCAGCAGTGCCACCTCGCGCACGAGGTTGACTGTCGCGCCGCCGAGCCCGAGCCCGCCAAGCATGCCGCCCGGCCCCGCGAGCGCCCGCGTTGCTCCCGCCCCGCTCTCGGTTGTCTTCTGCATGTCAGTCATCGTGTTCGTCGCCTGCCCTCCCGTTGCCTGGATCGTGTGCCTCGATGCCCTCCGTGGCCGCGATCAGCCGCTCGCGGTCGTACGGCGGGGTGAGCTCGTCTGCCACCTGGCCGCGCACGAGGACGACGATCCGGTCCATCGCCATCACGTCGTCAAGCTCGTCGGAGCAGATGACGAGCGCCGCGCCGGCCCGCCGCGCCTCCTCGCCGAGCGCCTGCAGCAGCAGCGCCTTGGCGGCGACGTCGACGCCGCGCGTCGGCGTCACCGCGACGATCACCGACGGCCCGTGGATGAGCGCGCGGCCGACGACCACCTTCTGCTGGTTGCCGCCCGAGAGCTCGCCGACCGGCTGGTCGAGGCCGGAGGCGACGAGCGAGAGTCGCTCGGCGAGGGGAGCGGCCGCCCGCCGCCGGGCCTCGGGGCGGAGCACCCCGAGGCGACTCGACAGCCGGCGAGCGATCGACAGCGTCTCGTTCTCGGCGATGCTGAGCATCGGCACGAACCCCTCGGCGGCGCGGTCGGCGGGCACGTAGCCGATCCCGGCGCGCAGCGCCGCGCCACGGTCGCCTGCGCGGATCCGCCGGCCGTCGACCGCGACCTCGCCGGAGTCGGCCGGCTCCATGCCGGCGATCACGCGGCCGAGCGTCCCCACGCCGGCGCTGAGCAGCCCGGTGACCCCGACGCGCTCGCCCGGCGCCACCCGGAGCGAGACGCCGCGAACCGATCCCTGCCGCGAGCCCCGCGTCAACTCGTTCACCGACAGTCGTGCGTCGGTGTCGGGGCGCTCGGGCTGCTGGCGCCCGTCCGCTCCCTCGAGCCCGTCCGTCCCCTCGAACCCGTCCGCAGGCGCGGCGTCCCCGACCATCAGGCTCACGAGCTCGTCCTTGGTGAGCTCCTCGGCAACGGCGTCGCGGACGACCGCGCCGTCGCGCAGCACGGTGATGTCGTCGCAGATCTCGAACACCTCCTCGAGGTGGTGGGAGATGTAGAGGACCGCGACCCCGCGCTCGGTGAGCGCCCGGACCCGCTCGAACAGCGTGCCGATCGCCGAGCGCTCGAGCGCCGCCGTCGGCTCGTCGAGCAGCAGGCAGCGGGTGCCCGCGGCGAGCGCGCGGGCGATCTCCACCACCTGGCGCTGATCGACGGCGAGCTCCTCGCAGCGGGCCGTGGGGTCGATGTCGAATCCCCACTCGTCCATGATCTGGGCGGCCGTCCGTCGCATCCCGGTCCAGTCGACGCGACCGGACCGCGTCCGCGGGCGGCCGAGGAACACGTTCTCGGTGACCGTGAGCGCCGGGATCACCATCGAGTGCTGGTAGACGGTGGCGATCCGCTCGCGCCAGGCGCGGACGTCATGCGTGCTCGGCGCGGGACGCCCGTCGAAGCGCACGCTGCCGCCGTCGGGAGCGAACAGTCCGCTGAGGATCGCGACGAGCGTCGACTTGCCGGCGCCGTTGCGGCCGACGAGCCCGAGGCAGCGGCCCGCCTGCAGCCGCACGCCGACCTCGCGCAGTGCCTGGGTCGATCCGAAGCGCTTGGAGATCCCCTCCGCCTGCAGGACCGGCGCCTCGCCGTTCGCGTTCATCGCCCGCTCCCGCTCATGAGACCTTGCACACGCCGCCGTGCCTGGCGCCGTACTGGTTGCCCCACAGCGACCTGTCGGTGACCGCGACGGTGTGGATGCGTCCGGGCAGGCCGTCGACCGGGTGCGCGACCTTCAGCGTCGTCGCCCTGCGGGTGACGAACGGCGCGTTCACCGGATCGGTGAGGTTCGTGTCGTGGCGGTAGGTGATCCTCTCGATCCTCCCGCCGCCGCGGGCGCGCTCGCCGGCGTGGACGGTCACCCCGGTCGCGGCGTCCCTGGCGTAGACGAGCGCGTCGCGGGCGTAGAGCGTCGCCGGCTGCGATTGGGACGCCGCGAGGATTCCCTTGCGGATGTCGCACATCTCGAACGGGACGCCGTCGTCGGACACGAGCATCGTCTTGCCGAGCAGGCCCTTGCTCCTGAGGATCGGCAGGATGCCCGTGTCGGGCGGCGACCACTGCGAGTAGATCGCCTTCAGCTGGCTCCCATGCGCGTTGATCGCGTTCTGGGCGTCGGTCACCGCCGTGCCGTCGACCCACACCGTCGGGCTGCCGAGCACGTGCACCTTGGGGTCGTTGGCCTTCATGCAGGCGTCGAAGGCGTTCGTGCGGTCGGCGCCGTTGGAGGAGGTGAGGTCGCCCTCCAGATCCTCGACGTAGCCGGAATGGACCTTCGAGGCGATCTCCGCGCAGGCGTTCTGGCCGTACGCGAGGTTCGAGGCCCGCACGACCATGTACACCTTGCCGACGCCGACGACCGTGTCGACCGAGACGAGCTTGACGTCGTGGGCGTTCGCATAGCTGATCGCCGGCCCGAGGCTCGTCGCGGTCTCGGGGTTGACGATGATCGCCTTCGCGCCCTCGTTGACGAGCTCCTGGATCTGCTGGTTCTGGGTGGCGGCGTTCGTGCCCGCGATATCGGGCCCGAGCAGCCTGATTCCCATCTGTCTGGCGTATTGCCTCTCATACCCGATGTAGGCCGACCAGAAGTCGGTGTTGTCGAGCGTGAGGTCGACGCCGATCGTCACCGTGCGATGGGCCGAGACGGGGTGCCGATCCGGGGTTCCGGAGGCCCCCGCGAAGTTGCCCGCGCCGGTCGTCACCGAGCATCCGGCCGTGCATGCTGCGGCGAGCCCGCAGGCGACCGCGCTCGCCAGCCGCCGGCTCATCGCGTCACCTCGGCGACCGCCTGCGCCCCGTGCGCGTGGGCCTCGATCGTCCCCGGACGCAGCTCGGTGCTCGCCCCGGGCTGAAGCGGCGCCCGGTAGCGCCCATTGCGGACGATCGCCGGATCGACGAAATGCCCGTGGAGGTGGTCGACGTACTCGATCCAGCGGCCCTCCTCCGTGCCGGCGAGCGCGACGTGGTCGAACATCGCGAGGTGCTGGACCGCCTCGCAGAGTCCGACGCCGCCGGCGTGCGGGCAGACCGGCACGCCGTATTTCGCGGCGAGCAGCATGATCGCGAGGTTCTCGTTGACGCCCGCGACGCGGCAGGCATCGATCTGGCAGACGCCGATCGCGCCGGAGGCGAGCAGCTGCTTGAACACGACGCGGTTGGCGGCGTGCTCGCCGGTGGCGACGCGCACGGGCGCGACGGCCTCCGCAACCGCGCGGTGGCCGAGCACGTCGCTCGCGCTCACCGGCTCCTCCGCCCAGTGCACGCCGTGCGCGGCGAGCCGGCCGATGTCGGCGATCGCCTCGGCAACCTCCCAGCGCTGGTTGGCGTCGATCGAGAGCAGCACGTCGGGGCCGACGAGCTCCCGCACCATCGCCACCCGGCGCTCATCGTCGTCGATGTCGGCGCCGACCTTCAGCTTGAGGTGGCGAAACCCGTCCTCGAGCGCGGCGCCGGCGAGGCGCGCGACCTTCTCGTCCGAGTAGCCGAGCCACCCCGCCGAGGTCGTGTACGCGGGCAGCCCGTCGCGCAGGAGCGCACGCTCGCGCTCTCCGCGTCCGGGCGCCGCGTCGCGCAGCAGGGCGAGCGCCTCCTCGGGGGTGAGCGCGTCGGTGATGTGGCGGAAGTCGACGAGTGCGACGAGCTCCTCGGGGGTCATGTCGGCAAGCAGCTTCCACAGCGGCTTGCCGGCCCGCCGGGCGGCGAGGTCCCAGACGGCGTTGATGACCGCGCCGATCGCCATGTGCACGACCCCGCTCTCGGGGCCGAGCCACCGCAGCTGGCTGTCGTGCACGAGCCGGCGGGAGAAGGCGCCCATGTCGGCGAGGGCGTCGGGGACCGCCCGACCGAGCACGAGCTCCTCGACCGCCCGGACCGCGGCCACGGCGACCTCGGTGCCGCGACCGATCGTGAACACGAACCCGTGCCCGGCCTCGCCCGCCGAGGTGCGCACGGTCAGGTATGCGAGCGAGTAGTCGGGATCCGGGTTCATCGCGTCGGAGCCGTCGAGCTGCGCCGACGTCGGAAAACGCAGGTCAGCCAGCTCGAAGCGCGCGAACACCTCGTCGCGGTCGCGGGACGGCGCGCTCGCCGCCTGAGCCCTCCTGTTATTCACGGGTGCCGCTGACCTCCCCTGCCTGTGGTCATCGGACGTATACCCCGTAAGTTGGATCCGAAACGCGAAGAGATCGATTCTGCAGGGGTCAGAGATCGGATGTCTTTCCTCCGGAGCGATACGCTTGGCCCACACGTCCGGCCGCCCGCCGGCGGCGCCTTGCCTCAATGTCCGTCACCGACGACGCCATCGACCGCCTCAAGGCGATGATCCGTTCGGGTGAGGTGGCGCCGGGCGACCGGCTGCCCCCCGAGGGTGCGCTCGCCACGTCGCTCGGGGTCTCGCGCAGCTCGCTGCGCGAGGCCGTGCGGGCGCTCTCGCTGCTGCGGATCCTCGACGTCCGCCAGGGCGACGGGACGTATGTGACGGCGCTCGCCGCGGACACGCTCTCCGCGGCGCTCGGGGTCGTCGTCGACTTTCACGGGGACGCGACGATGCTCGAGGTGATCGAGGTGCGCCGCATCCTGGAGCCGGCCGCGAGCGCCCTGGCCGCGACACGGATCACCGAGCCCGTGCTCGAGGAGCTCGAGCGGCTCCTCGCGGCGACGAGTGCGTCGCCGACGGTCGAGGAGCTCGTCGCCCGCGACGTCGAATTCCACCGGCTGATCGCGGCCACCGCCGGCAATGCGGCGCTTGCGGCGATGCTCGACAGCATCTCGGGCCCGACCCTGCGGATGCGCGTGTGGCGCGGCCTGGTCGTCGAGGGCGTCGTCGAGCGCACGCTCGACGAGCATCGCGCGATCCTCGATGCGCTCCACCGCCGCGACCCGGAGCTCGCGCGCAGCTGGGCGACGGTCCACGTCTCCGGCGTCGAGGAATGGGTGCGAGGCGCGCTTCAGCCGCGGCAGACATCCCGGCCCGGGCGAGGGGGCCGGCCGCCGGAGGACGGCGGCCCGGACCCGGGGCGTCGCGGCTCGGACCCGGGGCGTCGCGGCTTGGGCCCGGAGGGCCGCGACTCGGGTTATCCCCCGGGCGCGATCAGGTAGACGACCGCGACCGTCGCGTCGACCTCGACGCGTCCCGCGCGCGCCGGCGGCTGCGGCGCCCGCTGGCTCGGGGCGGCGGTGCTCGCCGGGGCACCCGACGAGCCCGTGGAGAACACGCCACTCTCGGGATTGAGGTCGATCGACTGCACGCCGAGGATCGTCACCCCGTCGGTCGCGGCCGCCGCGTCGGCGAGCGTGCGCGCGTCGACGAGCGCCGCGTGCTCGGCCGCCTGAACGCCGAGATCCGGCGAGGAGAAGCCGTACGACGGCCCGGAGACATGGTCGGCGCCCGCCCGGGTGACGGCGGCGAGCACCGGCGAGACGAGCTTCAGGTTCGTGAGCCGGACCTCGACGCGCTCGGACGCCGCCCAGCGGACGAGCCGGTGGTGGTGGCGGAGGAGCACCTCGCGGTTCACCGAGATCGCCGGCGTTGTGAGCGCGCTCGCCGGGACACCCTGTGCCTCGATCGCGGCGAGCACCGCCCGTGCGCGCCGGTCCGCGGATGCGCTCGCCGCGGCCTCGGTGCCGGCGACCGAGCGCACGAACGCGCTCACGTGGGCGACGTTCGGCCGCACGAACACACGGCCCTGCCCGAGCACCGAGAGCGTCCCGGAGGTCGTGGAGCTGGCCGTCGTCGGCGAGGCGGCCGCCCGGGCGGCACCGGTCACGCCGAGTGTGAGCGCGGCCGCGACGGCAAGTGAGGCGGCCAGCGGCCGCGCGATCCGACTGGGCGCACGGGTGTGGGCTGGGCGCTCGGTCCGGGTCAGGCGAGGAGCGGGACGCGGGTCCCGGCGGGAGCGATCAATCATGCGGGCACTACGCGCGGGACGCCATTTCGTCACATCAGCGCGGCGCGAGGACCGTCTGGCGCTGGGACCCGAGCCCCTCGATCCCAAGCTCCATCACGTCGCCCGGCCGCAGGAACACGGGCGGGTTGTGGCCCATGCCGACGCCGGGCGGGGTGCCGGTGTTGATGAGGTCGCCGGGCTCCATGACGAGGAACTGGCTGAGGTAGTGGACGATGAAGAACGGGTCGAAGATCATCGTCGCCGTCGACCCGGTCTGCCGGCGGGTGCCGTTGACGTCGAGCCACATGTCGAGCGCGCGCACGTCGTCGACCTCGTCGGGGGTGACGAGCCACGGGCCGCACGGGTTGAACGTCTCCGCCGACTTGCCCTTCGTCCACTGGCCGCCGCGCTCGGCCTGGAAGGCGCGCTCTGACACGTCGTTGGTGACGCACCAGCCCGCGATGTGCTCCGCCGCCTGCTCCGCCGAGTCCAGGTAGCTCGTGCGCCGGCCGATCACGATCCCGAGCTCCACCTCCCAGTCGGTCTTCTCCGCGCCGCGCGGGATCCGCACCTCGTCGTGGGGGCCGATCAGCGTGTTCGGCGACTTCGTGAACAGGATCGGCTCCTCGGGCGGCGCCGCGCCGGTCTCGGCGGCGTGGTCTGAGTAGTTGAGACCGATGCAGAGAATCTGGTGCGGGCGCGCGATCGGCGCGCCGATGCGGCGCTCGCCGAGCTCCGAGACCTGGCCTGAGGCGATCCGCTCCTCGACGATCGGGCGGATGCGCTCCACGCCGTCGGCGCCGAAGAACGCCTCGTCGAAGTCCTGGACGACGTCGGCGAGGTCGACGTAGGTCGCCTCGTCCACCCGGGCCGCGGGGGTCTCCGCGCCGCGCTCGCCGATCCGCATCAGGTACATCGACCGCGGACACTACCTGTCGCGCGCGGGGAAGGGTCGCACGCCCGGAGGGCGCCGAGGCGTCGGGCGGTCACCCGCGGCGGCGGCGGTCACCCGCGGCGGCGGCGGTCACCCGCGGCCCCTACCCCTCGCCCGCCGAGGCGGCCACCTCCAGCGCGAGCGCGGTGAACTCGTCGAGCAGCGGCTCGGACTCGCCGCGACGCCGGGCGAGCGCGAGCGTCGCCGGCGCGGAGTCGACGAGCGGCACGAACGACACGTCGGGCCAGGCGTAGTAGCGCGCGATGATCGCGGGTGCGGTGTCCACGCCCTCGCCCTGGCCGATCAGCGTCAGCCAGTCCTCCAGCTTGTCCGCCGTGCGCGGGCTGATGCGGGGGCGCTCCCCGAAGTCGTCGACGAGCAGCCAGTGGTCGCGCCAGATCGCCGGCACGTGCTCCGGCTGCATGATGAATGTCTCCTCGCGCAGGTCGCGGGGCCGGATCTGCTTGCGGCCGGCGAGCCGGTGGCCGCGCGGCAGCACGACGACCCGCGGTTCGTTCATGAGCGGGATGAACTCGAGGTCGGGCTCGTCGAGCGGCAGGTAGATGAACGCGAGATCGACCTGGCGCTCGCGGACCGAGTCGACGATGTCCGAGAAGTCGAGGTTGCGGATCTCGACGCGCATGGCCGGATGGCGACTCGAGTAGCGCGCGAGCAAGGGCGCGAGCAGCCCGCCGCCCGCCGGCCCCATCGATCCGATCACGAGCGTGCCCGCCTCGCCGCGGGCGAGCGCGCGCGCTCTCTCGAGCGCTCCGTCGGCGGCCGCGAGCACCTCGCGCCCGTCCCGCAGCAGTCGCTCGCCGGCGGGCGTGAGCTCGACCCGCCGGGTCGAGCGCACGAGCAGCGGTCCGCCCACCTCGCGCTCGAGCGCGCGCACCTGCGAGCTGAGCGCCGATTGCGCGAGGTTGAGGCGCGCCGCCGCCCGGGAGAAGTGGAGCTCCTCGGCGACCGCGACGAAGTACCGGAGCTGGCGCAGATCCATCGCGCGACGCAATCTATCTCGCCGCGCGCACAATCGTGCGCAAAACACTGTTGCGCGCGGCCCGCCGCTGGCGCAGGATTCGATGAGATGACGGAGCCGAGGAGAGTCCGCATCGCCGTCGACGGCACCGCCTGCACGGGCCGCCGCCAGGGCGATCAGATCGTGCTCGACGACGGGCGCGCGCTCGCCGAGCGCGACGCCGTGTACCTCGCGCCGGTCCAGCCGTCGAAGATCATCGCCGTCCATCTCACGTACCGCTCGAGGATCGAGGAGTACAAGGCGCGCACGCCGGCCGAGCCCTCGTACTTCATGAAACCCCCGAGCGCGCTCAACGGCCACCGCGGCACGATCAACCGCCCCCGTGGCGCGCGCTTCCTCAACTACGAGGGCGAGCTTGCGGCCGTCATCGGGAAGCGGATGAAGGGCGTGCCGATCGAGCGGGCGCTCGACCACGTCGCCGGCTACCTCGCGGCCAACGACGTCGGCCTGCACGACTTCCGTCACGCCGACCGCGGCGCGATGTTTCGCGTCAAGGGGCAGGACGGCTTCCTGCCGCTCTCGCCCGAGATCGTGCCCGCCGACGAGTTCGATCCGGCGAACTTCACGCTCACGACGACGCTGAACGGCGAGGTCGTGCAGCACGCGAGCGCCGAGGACCTCATCTGGCCGGTCGCCTACCAGCTCGCCGACATCTGCCGGCTGATCACGCTTGAGCCCGGCGACGTCGTGCTCACCGGCACGCCCGCCAACTCACGGCCGATGGAGCCGGGCGACCTCGTCGCGGTCGAGGTGCACAGCGGCGATTCGACGGCGCGCGTCGAGAGCACGATCGTCGACTGGGACGTCGATCTGTCGGAGGCCGGCGAGCAGCTGCAGACGTCCGCCAACACTCTCCATGTCGCGCTCGCGGTCCCCGAGGAGGAGGCCGAGCGCATGGTCAACGAACAGGAGCCCACGCGATGAAGGTCCATGTCGACATGAACCTCTGCCAGAGCCACGGTGAGTGCGTGCTCGCCGCGCCCGAGGTGTTCGAGCTCGGCGACGACGACGTCCTCACCTGGCAGGAGGAGGTCGACGAGTCCAAGCGCGCCGAGGTCGAGCAGGCGGTCGACGTCTGCCCGATGATGGCGATCCGGATCGAGGACTGAGGCGGCGGTGACACGGGGCCGCCTCGTCATCGCCGGTGCCGGGCTGGCCGGGCTGCGGGCCGCTCAGGCGGCACGGGCGGCCGGCCACGAGGGCGAGATCGTGCTCGCCGGTGACGAGCCGCACCCCCCGTACACCCGTCCGCCGCTCTCCAAGGAGCTCCTCAAGGGCGAGCAGACAGCGGCGGACTGCGCGTTCCCGGGACTCGACGCGCTCGAGGCTGAGCTGCGGCTGGACACTCCGATCACCGCGGTCGACACCGGCGAGCACACGGTGACGCTCGCCGACGGGACGGCGCTCGGCTACGAGCGCCTGATCCTCGCCACCGGCGCCCGCGCGCGCGAGCTGCCCGTGCCGGGCGCCGACGCCGCGCTCACGTTGCGCAGCCTCGATGACGCGGAGCGGCTCGGCCACGCGCTCGAGGGCGTTCGGCGCCTCGCGATCATCGGCGCCGGCTTCATCGGCTGCGAGGTGGCCGCGAGCGCACGCCACCGGGGCATCGACGTCGCGCTCGTCGACCTCGCTCCGCAGCCGCTGCTCCCGCTCGGGCCTGAGCTCGGCGCGCGCGTTGCCGACCTGCACCGCGCGCACGGCGTCGCCCTGCACCTGGGCGCGAGCATCGAGCGGGTCGAGGCGGGGAAGGTCGCGCGCGAGGACGCCGGGAAGGTCGCGCGCGAGGACGCGGGGAAGGTTTGTCCTCCTCAGCCGGACAAAAGTTCCCCGCCGTCGGCTGCGGCCGCCGCGGGTCAGCTGAGGAGCGACGGCACAGCGGCCGCCGCAGGTCAGCTGAGGAGCGACGGCACAGCGGCCGTCGCCGTCCTGCTCAGCGACGGCACCCGGATCGCTGCCGACCTCGTGCTGATCGCGGTCGGGGCCGCGCCGAACACCGACTTCCTGCGCGACTCCGGCATCGAACTGACCGCCGACGGGGGCGTCGTCTGCGACGCGACGCTCACGTCCGTGTCGGACCCCGACGTGCTCGCGGCCGGCGACGTCGCGTGCTGGCCGCTGGGTGGGGGGGGTCCGATATCCGGCGAGCGGGTCCGGGTCGAGCACTGGACGACCGCCGCCGAGCACGGGCGGCTCGCCGGGCAGAACGCCGTGCGCGAGCCCGCCGAGCGCGTCGCCCACGTCGCGCCCCCGTACTTCTGGTCCGACCAGTACGACGTGAAGATCCAGTCGGTTGGGTTCCCGTCCCGGGCCGACCGGATCGAGATCGTCGAGGAGGGGGCGGGCGGGGACGGCGTCGTCCGGCTCGTCGCCGAGGCCCGCACCGCCGACGGCGAGCTGATCGGCGCCGTCGCCTTCAACCACGCCCGCCGTCTCGCCGAGTACCGCCGCCGTCTCGCCACCGCCACCACCACCGCGACGCCCGCACCGGGCGCCGCGACCGCCTGACGCCCCGGGAGGAGACCAACATGCAGACCGACACCCAGCCCGCCGCGCCGACCGAGCCCCGGCTCACCCATCCCGTTCTCGACGGCGCTCGATCGGTGCGCGTCCTCTACCCCGACCTGCACGGCGTCGCCCGCGGCAAGGACATCCCGGTCTCGCACTTCGACCACGTGGTCGAGAGCGGCCTGTGCTTCTGCGCGGCCGTGATGGGAACCGATCTGCGCCACACGCCGGTGTGGGGCGGGGAGGAGGGCTACCCCGACCTGATCGCCCGCCCGGACCTCGCGACGATCGCGACGCTCCCCTGGGATCCGGAGGTCGCGGTGTGCCTCGCCGACCTCTCGCCCGCCGAGGGCGCGGCGCCGATCGCCGACCCGCGCGGCGCGGTGCGCTCAGTCGTCGAGTCGCTGCGCACGCTCGGCGTCGAACCGATCGTCGGTCCCGAGCTCGAGTTCTTCCTCGTGCGCGCCGATCCGGCGGCGCCGAACGGGATCGCGCGGATCGTCGACAACCTCAGCATGGTCTACACGGTCGGCCAGCAGGCCGATCCCGACGGGCTCGTGCGGCGGATGGGCGAGCACCTCGCCGAGCTTGGGCTCGACGCGTTCGCGGTCAACCACGAGTTCATGAACTCCCAGTACGAGATCAACCTGCGCCACTCCGGTGCGCTGTCCGCCGCCGACCGGGCGTTCCTGCTCAAGGCCGCGATCAAGGACATGGCCGCGCAGCACGGCCTGATCGCGACGTTCATGGGCAAGCCGTTCAACGACCAGGGCGGCTCGGGCACCCACCTGCACGTATCGCTGAACCGCGACGGGGCAAACGCGCTCGACCTGGTGACCGCCGAGGACGGCCTTGCGTCCGAGAGCCACCAGTTCATCGCCGGCGTGCTCGCGCACGCGCCCGCGCTCATGGCGTTCCTCAACCCGACGATCAACGCCTACCGCCGCATCCTGCCCGACTCGCTCGCGCCCACGCACGCGAACTGGGGCTACGACAACCGCTCGACGTTCATCCGCATCCCGCCCGAGCGCGGGGCCGCGACCCGCATCGAGCTCCGCGTCGGCGACGGCGCCGCCAACCCATACCTCGCGATCGCGGCGACGCTCGCGGCCGGCGCGGACGGGATCCGGCGCGAGCTCTCCCCGCCGCCGCCGGTGGCCGGCGACGCCTACCACGCCGATCCCGAGATCGCCGGGGCGCCGCTGCCGGCGACGCTCGAGGCGGCGATCGACGCGCTCGAGCAGGACGCGGTGCTCACCGAGGCGCTCGGCGCGCCGATCGTCGACACGTTCCTCACCGTCAAGCGGTTCGAGATCCAGCGGTACCGCGAGTGGGTCTCCGACTGGGATATCGCCGAGTACATCCACCACCTGTAGGGAGCGGGAGCCGTGACCGAGACGACGACCTTCATCGACCTCTCCGATCCCGACGCGTTCGTGGAAGCGGTGCCCCACGCCGCCTTCGCCCAGCTTCGCGCCGAGGACCCCGTCCACTGGAACCCCGAGCCGGATGGCCCCGGCTTCTGGGCGGTCACCCGGTACGAGGACATCCGCCACGTGCACCGCGACGTCGAGACGTACTCCTCGGAGATCGGCGGCACCTCGCTGGAGGACCTCGACCCCGAGCAGGTCGAGGCCCGCAAGTCGATGATCGACATGGACCCGCCGCGCCACGACGAGCTGCGCGGCCTGATCGCGCGCCGCTTCACCCCGCGTGCGGTCGGCGTCTGGGAGGACCAGGTCCGCACCGTCACCCGCGAGGTGCTCGACGCGGCGCTCTCGGACCCCACCCGCCCGTTCGACTTCGTGCGCGAGATCTCCTCGGAGATCCCCATGCAGGTGTTCGCCGAGATCCTCGGCATCCCGCACGAGGAGCGGCGCGTGATCATCGAGATCGGCGACCGGCTGCTCGGCAACCAGGATCCCGAGTACCGCTCGAACTCCGACGACAGCGCCCACCGCAACCTGCCGTTCTCAAGCCCCGCGGCGCTCGAGATGTTCGAGTTCGGCCGCCGTCTCGCGGCCGAGCGGCGCAAGCACCCGCGCGATGACATCATCACCCAGCTCGCGTTCGAGCCGCTCACCCAGCGCGAGTTCGACGTCTACTTCGTGCTGCTGGCGACGGCCGGCAACGAGACGACCCGCCACACGATCACGCACGGGCTGCTCGCGCTGCTCGAGCATCCCGACGAGATGGAGAAGCTCCGCGACGCGGGCGACGATCTCGCGCTGCGCAAGTCCGCCGCCGAGGAGATGCTCCGGTGGGCAACGCCGGTCCACCACTTCCGGCGCACCGCGGCGAGGGACGCCGAGCTCGGCGGCAAGCACATCCGTGCGGGCGACAAGGTGACGACCTGGTTCGTCTCCGGCAACCGCGACGAGACCGTGTTCGAGAACCCGGACGTGTTCGACATCGCGCGCAACCCGAACCGGCACATGGCGTTCGGGCCGGGCGGCATCCACCACTGCATGGGCGCCCATCTCGCGCGCATGGAGGTCCGGATCGCGTTCGAGGAGCTGCTCCCGCGCGTCGCCTCGATCGAGCTCGCCGGTCCCCCGGAGCGGCTGCGCTCGAACTTCTTCAACGGCATCAAGCGCCTGCCGGTGAAGGTGACGCTGCCGTGACCGGGGCGGTGTCCTGTGCGACCGGGGCGAGGGTCGTGAGCGCGTGCTCGGGGAGTCATCCGTGATCGGCCGGCTCGACCACGTCGCGCTGCGCGTCGCCGACCTCGACGAGGCATCGGCGCGCTGGGCCGCGCAGTTCGGGCTCACGCTGCGCGCCCGGGGCGAGGGCACGGCGACGCTCAGCTGCGACGATGAGCCGCGCGCGCTCGAGCTCATCGCCTGC
The DNA here is from genome assembly GCA_035294545.1 of Solirubrobacteraceae bacterium. Classification (GTDB taxonomy): domain Bacteria; phylum Actinomycetota; class Thermoleophilia; order Solirubrobacterales; family Solirubrobacteraceae; genus Palsa-465. Next base: position 85,056 of record DATGKS010000072.1, read on the forward strand.
GCGCCGGGCGAGCACCCCGGCTGTGCGCGCGTCGGCTGGGAGCTCGCCCGCGACTGCTCGCTGGACGAGGCGGCCGCGCGGCTCGACGGCCTCGGGGTCGCCTACGAGCGCGGCCCGGACCGGCTCGCGCTCGCCGACCTCGAGGGCAATCCGCTGCAGCTGTTGGCGTACCGCACGCCGGGCTCTCGGCTCGTCGCCCACGCCCGCCCGCCGGGACCGGGGCTGCCCGTCGGCCACCCGCGCAAGCTCGGGCACGTCAACTTCCTCACTGCCGACATCCACGGCCAGAAGGATTTCTACGTCGACGTGCTCGGGATGCGGCTCACCGACTGGCTCGGCGACGGTGGCGTGTGGTTCCACATCGGCTCCGAACACCACGTGATGGCGCTCGTGCAGACACAAAACCCGCCCCCCCACTCCCACTTCCACCACCTCGCGTTCGACGTCGTCGACATCGGCCAGATGCGCGACGCGCTCGACCATCTCGGCCGTCATGGCCGCTGGCTCGGCTGGGGCCCGACCCGCCACGGCGTCGGCGGCAACATCGCCTCCTACGTGCGGATCGTCGAGGAGGAGTGCTTCGTCGAGCTCTACTGCGACATGGAGCAGCTCGCGCCCGACCACGAGCCGCGTCGCTGGCCCGACGATCGCTACTCGTCGAACACGTGGGGGCCGCTGCCGCCGCGCTCCTACTTCCGCTTCGATGCGGCGGCGGTCGAGTCCGAGCGCGAGTCGCTTGAGATGCGGGGGGTCCCGCTGCCGCCGGTCCCGCCGGATCGCGGGGAACGTGCTTCGAACTCAGGTCGAGCAACCTTCCCCGCGTCACCCGCGGAGGGGGGTGCACGATGACCGACGCCCGCTCGGGCGCCGGGGTCGGCCCGCTGCGCCGCCCCGCCTCAGCCCGCGAGCAGCCGCGCGACGCTCGGCGCGAGCTCCAGGTCCGGTGCCTGCTCGGGCGACGGGATCGGCTCACCGTAGGCGGTGACGATCGGCACGACACCCGCCCACGCCTCGACCTCCGGGTCCTCCGCGGACGGTGGGCCGGTGCGGAGCTTTGCCGACGCCTCCTCGATCCGCATCTGCAGGATCGCCGTCGCCTTGAGCTCCTTGGGCGACGGGGGACGCACCTCGGCCCAGCGGCCGGGCACGAGCTTCTCGGTGAACGCCTCGAGCGCCGCGAGCTTCTCGCCGGGGTCTGTGACCGCCTCAAGCTCGCCGAGCACGATCGCCGAGGCGTAGTTGATCGAATGGTTGAACACCGAGCGCGCGAGCACGATCCCGTCCGTGCAGGTCGCGGTCAGGCAGGCCGGCGCGCCGGTCGTGAGCGTGCGGAGCATCCGGCTCGCCGCCGAGCCGTGGATGAGCACGCGGTCGTCGATCCGCGCGCACAGCGTCGGGATGCAGTACGGCTGACCGTCGTCCACGAACGCGATGTGCGCGACGAGCGCCCGGTCGAGGATCGCCTCGATCGTCGCGCGGTCGTGGCGACCGCGGCTCGGCTCCCGGCGGAGCTTGACACGCGGAGAGGCGGGAAGGTCGGTCATCGCTTGAGTGTGCTTGATCGCCGGCCGATCCGCGAGCGACGAAATGTCCAAGGAGGAGCGCGATGACGCTGCATGGCTACACGACACCGCGCACCCCGACCGGGGGCGCTGGTCTCGTGCCGCCGCCGCCGTGGCACTACGTCGGCGACTTCCTCGTCGTCGACTTCCACGCCGACCCGGACGCGGCGGTGTCGCTGCTGCCCGACGGTCTTGAGCCGTTCGAGGAGGACCCCGGTCGCTGCGCCTGCGTGTTCGCGGACTGGCAGTCGTTCTCGGAGGGCGGAGACGAGCTCACCGACCCGGTGCGGGGCCAGTACAAGGAGTGCTACCTCGTCGTGAGCGCGCGGCTGCACGGCGAGCCGGTGACGCTCTGCACGTTCATCTGGGTCGACCAGGACTTCGCGCTCACGCGCGGGCACATCCAGGGGTTCCCCAAGAAGCTGGGGCAGGTGTGGATGACCCGCACGTACGACCTCGACTGCCTCGCCTCCCCGCAGCTCGCGCCCGGGAGCGCGTTCGGCGCGACGTGCTCGGCCCGGGGGCGCGAGGTCGCGCGCGCGAAGCTGACCGTGTCGCAGCGCAGCGCGTCCGGGTCGCTCCACACCGCCCCGCCGATCGTCAACGTCCGGTACTTCCCGCGGCTGGCCGCCGGCCGCCACGACGACCCGCAGGTCAACGAGCTCGTGCGCTCGCGCTCGCGCGACCGCGCCGTGTCGGAGATCTGGGAGGGGGAGGCGGAGCTCAGGCTGTTCGACGCGCCCGGCGAGGAGCACACGATGCTCGCCCCCCTCGACGTCGTGCGCGGGTACCGGTTCACGTTCGGCTACACCGTCGACGACCTCGAGACCGTGAAGGAGCTGTAGATGTCCACGACCGCTGTGAGGACCGCCACGGTGGCGGGGATCGACGTCCCGACCGACCACTACATCGGCGGCGAGCGTGTCGGCTCGGACGCGACGTTCGAGACGATCTCGCCGCTCGACGAGCGCGTACTCGCCGAGGTCGCGCGCGGCGGCGAGCGCGAGGCCGACCTCGCCGTGCGCGCCGCCCACGACGCGTTCCCGGAGTGGGCGGCGCTCGGGCCCGCCGGCCGCGCGGCGCACCTGCACCGGCTCGCCGACCTGATCGATGCCCACATCGAGGAGCTCGCGGCCGTCGAGTCCGCGGACATGGCGATGCTCCTGCGCTCGCTGCGCGCGCGCGTGATCGCGCGCGGCGCACTCAACTTCCGCAACTACGCCGACCTCGCTCAGGCCTATGAGGAGCGCGACTGGCGCTCGCGCGGCACCTGGAACCGCGTGCAGCGGATGCCCGCCGGCCCGGCGGTCGTCATCACTCCGTGGAACGCGCCGTTCATGCTCTCCACCTGGAAGACCGCGCCCGCGCTCGCCGCCGGCTGCACGGTCGTGCTCAAGCCGGCCGAGTGGTCGCCGCTCTCCTGCTCGCTGCTCGCCTCGCTCGCCGACGAGGCGGGAATTCCGCCGGGCGTGTTCAACGTCGTGCAGGGGATCGGCGAGGAGGCCGGCGCCGCGCTCGTCTCCCATCCGCTCGTGCGGCGCGTCTCGTTCACGGGCTCGACGGAGACGGCGCGGCACATCGGCCGCGCGGCCGCGGCGAACATCGTGCCCTTCACGGCCGAGCTCGGCGGCAAGAACCCGCTGATCGTGTTCGCCGACGCCGATCTCGATGCCGCCGCGGCGAAGGCCGCCGGCCAGTACGACGATGCCGGCCAGGTGTGCCTGTCGGGGACCCGGCTGCTCGTCGAGGAGTCGGTGCTCGAGCCGTTCCTCGAGCGCTTCCACGCCGCCGTCGACGTCCAGGTGCTCGGGGACCCGGCCGACGAGGCGACGACGATCTCGCCGCTCATCCACCCAGAGCACCTCGCGCGCGTCGCCGGGTTCGTCGAGCGCGCCCGCGCCGACGGGCAGCGGATCGTGCGCGGGGGCCGGCCCGCGACCGAGGTCGGGCCGCTGTTCTATGAGCCGACGCTCATCGAACCGACATCGAACGACGCCGAGATCGTCCAGCGAGAGGTGTTCGGCCCGGTGCTGTGCCTGCAGACGTTCCGCGACGAGGAGGGGGCCGTCGCCCTCGCCAACTCGACCGACTACGGCCTGTCGGCGATCGTCTACACCTCATCGATGGGCCGCGCGGACCGCGTCGGGCGGGCGGTGCGCGCCGGGACCGTGTGGGTCAACACGTTCCTCGTGCGCGACCTCACCGCGCCGTTCGGCGGCGCGCGCAACTCGGGGATCGGGCGCGAGGGCGGCGACTACGCCCTCGACTTCTACTCCGACCTGAAGACCCTGCAGATCCTCGACGGGAGCGTGGCGTGACGAGTTAGCGCAGGCCAGAACGAGTTCACGACGCAGGACCGGGCGCCCTGGGAGGGCGCGCCACACATCGATTTCTTTGTCAGGAGAGGATCCATGGAGCAGACACAGACGGCGGGCGGCCGGTCGCCCGGCAACGAAGGACACCTCGGCGAGCGCCGGCTCACGACGATCCATGCGATCGGCCAGTCGCTCGCGATCGGACCGATGTTCTCGGCGGGCCTGCTCACCGGCCTCGTGGCGAGCGTCGCCGGGTTCAGCTCGCCGCTGTCGGTGGTGCTCGGCGCGGTCGGGGCGCTCTGCCTCGCGTACGTGATCTCCGTGTTCGCGCGGCGCTTCTCGGGTGCGGGCGCGATCTACGAGTACCTCGTGCACGGCGCCCATCCGGGCGTCGGCGTGTTCGGCGCCGGGCTGTACGGGCTCGGCGTCCTGTTCCTCGGCGGCGGCGGGGTGTTCATCGCCAACGGCTTCCTCGCGCAGGCGTTCTTCTCCGCCCACCTGCACATCGACGTCACCTGGTGGATCTGGGGGGCGGCGGCGCTCGTGCTCGCCGTCGGGCTCAACCACCTCGGCGCGCGGCTGGCGATCCGGGGCGTGCTGGCGATGGCCGGCCTCTCGCTGATCCCGTTCCTCATCCTCGCGATCGTGATCATCGCCAAGGGCGGCCTGCACGGCAACACGCTCGCGGTGTTCGGCACCGCCCACTCGACGACGAGCGGCGTCTTCCACGGCATCCTGTTCGCGGTCACGCTCTTCATCGGCTTCGAGGCGGCGGCCTCGATCGGCGAGGAGACCGCCGACCCGCACCGCTCGATCCCGATCGCGCTCGTCGGTTCGGTCTTCCTGGCGGGCGTCTTCTACCTGCTCGTCACGTACGCCGCGGCTGTCGGCTTCGGCCCGCACGGCGCCGCCACCGCGTGGCCGGCCGATCCCTCGCCGATGGGCACGCTCGCCCAGCAGTACGTCGGCAAGGGCCTGTCGACGCTCATCGACCTCGTCGTGCTGCTCGACTCGCTGTCGGTCGCGGTCGCGTTCGTCGTCGCCGGCTCGCGCGTGTTCTTCGCCCTCGCCCGCGACGGCCTGCTGCCGCCCGTGATCGCGCGCACGAGTCGCCACGAGACGCCGCTC
>DATGKS010000073.1:0-97923 GCA_035294545.1 Solirubrobacteraceae bacterium
TGACCCTGGCCGGGGCCGCGGCAGGTCATCACGCCTCCCGCCGCGCAATCCGCAACAATCGGTAGATCGCGCGGGCTCGTCAACAGTCCCCCTCCTCATCAGCCAACGGCGGCGGCATCGACCCGGTCACCGGGGCGCCGACCCGCCCTGGCGGCGCCGGGATGTACCTCCACTGGGAGGGGCGCAAGGGCTACCGGACGCGCATGCCCGCACCCCGGGTGCTGGAGCCGGTTCCGGAGCTCTCCTACGGCGAGCCCGGCGCCAACCGAGTCATCGAGGGCGACAACCTCCAGGTGATGGTATCGCTGCGCTCCCACTACCAGGGAGCCATCGACGTCGCCTACCTCGACCCTCCGTACAACACGGGCAAGCGGGACTTCGCGTACTCCGACGCGCGCTTCCACGATCCCAACGCCGACGCCGACGACATGGTCTACGTCAACAACGAGGACGGCGGCCGCCACACGAAGTGGCTCAACTTCATGGGGCCCCGGCTCTGGCTCGTCTGGCAGCTCCTCGCCGACCACGGCGTGTGCTTCGTGTCCATCAGCGACATCGAGCTGTTCCGGCTCGGCATGCTCATGGACGAGATCTTCGACGAGCGCAACCGCATCGGCACGATCATCTGGAAGCAGGGCACCGACAACAATCCCACCCGCATCGCCGTCGAGCACGAGTACATCCTCTGCTACGCCAAGCGCATCGAGGATGTGCCGCGAACCTGGCAGGGGCACAGCCAGGCGAAGGAGTGGATGCTCGCCCGCTTCGAGGACCTGGAGGCAGCACAGCCGGATCGAGCCAAGCTGGCGCGGGAGTGGCGCGCCGCCATCAAGGAGCAGGTGGCCGCGTACAAGCATGCGGTCGCCAACGGGGACGGTGACGATGCGATCGACCTCGGTGCGCTGGCGCGATACCACCACGTCGACGATCGCGGCGCCTACGCCGCCATCCGCAACACGGACAACCCCGGCCGCCCCGGCTACTTCTACGACGTCGTCCACCCGGGAACGGGACAGCCCTGTGCCAAGCCGGCGACCGGGTACCGCTTCCCCGAGGAGAAGATGCGCCAGCTCCTCGCCGACGATTTCATCGTCTTCGGCAAGGACCACAAGAAGCTCATCGAGCTGAAGAAGTACCTCAAGGACGTCAAGGAGCCGCTGCGCAGCGTCATCGACCTCGACGCCCGCGCCGCGGCCAACCTGCTCAAGAAGCTGCTTCCCGGTCAGCGCACGGCCCGGTACCACACCGCCAAGCCGGTCGAGCTGATCATGAAGCTCCTCGCCTTTGGTGGCGATGAGGACGCGCTCATCCTCGACCCGTTCGCCGGTTCGGGGACGACCGGCCATGCGGCGCTGCGTCTCAACGCCGCAGACGGTGGGAGCCGCCGCTTCATCCTCATCGAGGAGGGAACCCGCGAGGACCGGTACTGCCGGACGCTGCTCGCGCCCCGGCTCGTCGCCGCCATCGAGCAGGAGGGGCTGCAGGGAGGCTTCGCGTTCGAGGCCAAGGGCCGGCGGCTCAACCGCGACGCCATCCTCGAGCTGGAGCGCGAGGCCATCGCCAACCTCATCATCCACACCGACGCCACCGGCAAGGGCCGGGGCATCACCCGCGTCTCCGGCACCTACGTCATCGGCCACAACCCGCGTCACGAGGCGATCTGCCTCTGCTGGAGCGGCCGGACCAAGAGCGACATCACCCGCGACGTTCTGGTGGCGATGTTCGAGGAGGCGAAGGAGCGCGGGTTGCGCCGGCCGCTGCGGGTCTACGGTGCCACCTGCGATGTCGGGGAGTCGGAGTCCTTCCGCTTCTGCCAGATCCCCGACGAGATCCTCGCCGCCCTCCAGATCGAGGAGGGTGAGCCGGCGCTCACTGGCGACCCCGACGCCACCGAGCTGCTCGAAGCCGCGGCGCTGACCTCCGCCGATGGCGGCGGATAGCTTCCGGCTCTTCCCATTCCAGGAGGAGGCGGCGCAGGCGATGCGCGACGCCGCGCTCGCCTGGGTGGACTACGCGGTGCGCAACGGGCCGCCGAAGTACGGCCCGACCCAGATCCCCTTCCTCGGCCAGCTCAAGGCCGTCACCGGCTCGGGCAAGACGCCGATCCTGGCCCAGACCGTCGGCGGCCTCGGCGACGCCGTCGTCTTCTGGACCACCCGCCACAGCGCCGTTGTCGAGCAGACCTTCGCCAACCTCACCGGCCGCTACCGCCCACTGCTGCCGCCGAACACGCAGATCCTCCGGGACATCCCCAGCCAGATCGTCTGGCGTGACCTCATCGACGGCAGCACCGGCCTGACCATCTGGGTGCTCACCGTCGCCTCGTGGAACGAGGCGGAAGCGGACAGCGGCAACGGTGATGCCCGGTTGCGCTTGCGCCGCGCCCAGCCGGACTGGGCAGGCGAGGGCTCACCCTGGGAGCAGCTCCGCGAGAAGCTCCAGCGGCCGCTCTGGATCGTCTCCGACGAGAGCCACAACCAGAGCGAGGTGCAGCTCGACCAGCTCGCCGCGCTGCGCCCCAAGGGGTTTTTGATGGCCTCGGCGACCCCACTGGTGAACGAGCTCTTCACGAAGTGGGCCGATGCCCTCAACCAGGACGGCGAAACGAAGGATCTCCTGCGTCGCGCCCAGGTGCCGGTCTCGACCCGCGACGTGGTCGACGCCAACCTGCTGAAGACAACCATCGAGCTCATCGACTACCGCAGTGGAGCGGAGGAGAGTCTCGACGGCGCGCTCGACGCCCTGTCCCGCGTGCAGCACGCCGCCGACAAGGAGGATGCCGAGGTCACGCCCCGGGCGATCTACGTCGTCGAGAAGAGCAACCCGCCACGCGGCTCCCACGAGGAGGCGCGGCCGGTGGCGATCTGGCGCCACCTCCGCGAGCGCGGCGTCCCGGCCGATGAGATCGCCGTCTTCACCGACACCAAGACACTCCCCGAGGACGCCGAGCGGGTGACCAGCCTGAGCCAGCTCGACCCCCGCTACCGCCACATCATCTTCAACCAGTCCCTCCAGGAGGGCTGGGACGACCCCGAGGCGTACGTCTGCTACTTCGACGGCGTCACCCGGTCCTTCGTCCGCATCCGCCAGATCGTCGGCCGAGTGCTGCGCCAGCCGAGCGCCCGGCGCTACGCGCCCGAGGCGCTGAACACCGCGACGATCATCCTCCAGACGCCGGCGTCGGCGTACGAGACCGTCGTCTCCGAGCTGCGCGCCGAGCTGCGCCTGTACGCGCCCGAGGACGAGCCCGCCTTCGCCACCATCCGGGTGAAGACGCGCAAGGACCCGCTGGAGCCGGTGCCGGTGAAGCGCGGCGCCAAGAAGCTCAGCCTCCCGCGCCGCGCCCTCAAAGCGCCGAGCATGGCCAAGGTCGAGCGCGACCTCAAGAGCGTGGCCGAGCGTCCCTGGCCGCAGGACGCCCTCGACGCTCCCGGCACGGGACGCCGCGCAGTCGTCTCGCTGGAGACGGGCGGCGAGGAGTACGACTACGTCAAGGTGCTGCGCAGCGCGCGCACCCAGAACCGCGTCTTCCTCCGCCGCCGTCTCCTCCAGCGCAACCGCGCCTGCGTCAACGCCATCCACCCCGACCATTTCCGCGGGCCCGCGTTCGAGCAGATGAGCTGCCACGGCTCCCAGGCCCAGGAGGAGCTCACCACCCTGGCCGCCAACATCGTCGACTACTTCGAGGACCGGGTCAGCTACCAGGACGATCCCGACCCCGACCGCACGACGTGGCGAGTCGACGAGTACCGGCCGCGGGGGAAGGAGATGCTCGACTTCGACCGCGCCGCCCACGCCCAGTACTCCAAGGCGGACTTCAACAGCGACGAGCTCGTCTTCGCGCGCACCATCGACCGCATCAAGGGCGTGACCTGGGTGCGCAACCCGGCGACCGAGAGCCAGGGCTTCGGCATCCCGCTGCCCAAGAAGGTCGGGGACTCCTCGACCTTCTACCCGGACTTCCTCATCTGGAAGAAGGACGTCTGCTGGGCGGTGGACACCACCGGCCGCCACCTCCTCGACGAGAAGGTGCGGGGCAAGCTCGTCGCCCTGGAGACGCCGCGGATGGCGCTCGTGGTGCGCGGCCGAGTCGACCTCGGCACCGGATCCCGGGAGGGGAAGGAGGGCTGGAGCCTCGTCGTCGGCCGCCCCAACCTCAAGCCGATCGTCGAGCACTCGGACGACCTCGACGTGCTCGTCAGCATGCTGCTCACCGAGCAGCTCTAGCGAGGCCCCGCGCGGCGGCTTCGCGTCTGCGATGTTGAACACGTCGTCCACGGACGGACATGGCGGTCAGGCCTTGCGATCGATCCTGCACTCACCCCTACGAGTCAGTGCAACCCCTGAAGCACCCACTTGAAGTGGGTCCGCGCACTCGCCCGTTCTGAATTCAGAAGCCCTGCACACGCCCCTGCACTCGACGGCCTGCCGATTGCATGCCCTCTCGCCCCCGCTTCCCTCCGCCACAACGTAGAAAGTTGTGCCATAGGGAAGCGGGGGACAGCAGGGGCGTGTGCAGGGGAGGAATTCTTTCGGGCGAGTGCGCGGTCGAGTGCAGGGTCGGATGCAGGGGTGAGTGCAAGTCCACCATCAGCACACCTCCCTCTCCGACCTCGACGAAAACCCATAGCTGAGGAGCTGTTGAGCCCGGCCGGTGCCGGTGCCCTATGGGTCCTCGGACATCTGCGAGCTGGCTGAGCGGCTCATGTGAGTCGAGGCCCGACATCTGATCGACCATGCCGTCATCGCTCTGTGACCAGCTTGTCGTGGCTTCGCCCAGCACCGCTGATCGATCCTGGTGATGCCAGGCGAGTCGGGCGTTCCGGCGTGAGGAGGACGTCTCGACATGCGCCGCCCGGACCCACCGAACTGGGAGGCGTTCAAGCGCCTCTGTGACGCCAACCCGGACATCCTCGCCGCCATGGACCGCGGCGACGGGCTGGAGGTGGTGAAGCTCTGCGAATCCACCGGCCAGGACCCGCTGCGCCTCCTCCGCGCCCTGGACAGAGCCGGCGGCTGGGAGTTTGCCGCCTGGGACCCGATCGTCTCCACCACCCGTCAGGTCATGGCCATCACCGGCCGTTTCAACGGGTATCGAGGCCATGCCTACGACAAGGACGGGCACTGGTACGGGCCTCTCCACCTCGGCATCGAGGCGGCCATCGCGCGCGTCGGACGGCGGCTGCTTGCGCATGTGCCACTGTCACCGGATGGCCTGTCCCAGGACACCGTCTGCCGTGCTGTCGAGGATGCCGAGCGGTTGGTCGTCGCCGCGCTCGCCGGGCTGGGAGACCGCTTCTACCGAGCCGTCGCCGACTGCAACCAGCACCTGACAGTCCCGCTGAATCCCGTGGCGGTGCTCGACATTGCCCGCACGATCCCGGGCATGTCTCCCCCACAGCGGGCTCGCGTCGCCGCCCTGGCCGATTGGCCGATTCGCAATGCCCGCCGTCGTCGCCACGCCGCCACCCGTCGGGCTCAGGCACGACCCCTCGCGGTCCTGTAGCTGGCCTCGGTCATGATTCAGCCGGCTCGCAGTGAGGCGAGCACCGCCAACCTCCGCCTGCAACGTCGCCCCGGCCGGGGAGCCCAGCTCACCGAGCGCGACCTGGAGATCCTCCGCATGACCGCGCGCAACGGCGCGGTCACCGCGGACCTGATCGCCCACATCCTCTTCGAGCGCCCGGAGCGCGGCACCTACGGCTACCGGGCTGCGTACCAGCGGATCCACACGCTCAAGGAGGTGGGCCTGCTGAGCAGCAGCAAGACCTTCGCCCACCGGCCCGCGGCGATCTCCGTGACCCCGCGCGGAGCCCTCCTCGCCGACGTCGGAGTCGCGGCCGCGAGGATCCCCGACCGCGAGCTCAACCATGTCCTCCAGCTGGCCTGGCTCAACGAGTGGAATGCGCGGCACATCCCCGGCGTCGAGATCACGTTCGAGCGCCAGCTCTTCGCGGAGCGGTTTCGCGAGCGCGATGAGGACCTCCGCACCGCCGCCCGGCCCCGCTGCCCCGACGCCCGCTACGTCATTCCCGGCCAGGGCAGGGACGGCAGACCGCTCGTCGTTGCCGTCGAGCTCGACCTGACGCGGAAGGATCGCTGGACCCTCCAGCGCCTCATCCGTGCCTACGACCGCGACCTCACCATCGACCAGGTCTGGTGGTACGTGACGCCGGGAAGCGTGCCCCGCTTCCAGGAGATCGTCCGTTCGCTGCGGGTGGAGCACCGCGTCATCGTCAAACCCATTCCCACGTTCCCGGTGCGGCAGCGGCCGTCTCCCTCACAGTCGCGCGCTGGGGTTCCGTCAGCGCCCGCCGACACCGAGCACACGCAGCCCCAGCCACTCCGCGGCGCCGCTCGTCGCTTTGGCGGCCGTCGGCTCCACCTACCTGCCGTCGTGCGCGTGGCCAGGGCGACCCTGCCTCGGCCGGCGTCTCCGGGACCGTCGCTGACGTGACCAGCTGGCATGCGGCTGTGGCCGCTGCCGCGTGTAGGGTTCTCGGACCGGCGTCCCATGCCGCGGTGGGCGGCCCGCAGCGGTGTCGAAGCTCACCGCCAGGGTGTCCATGGACCTATTGCGTGCCGTTGGACGGGTCGCCAGCGGCACTTCGCGACTTCCCGTGCGCACCCGACCCGCCCGTTTCCCCTGCAAATCCGCCACACGCCCCAGGTCTCTGCGGTCGTCCTGTTGGACGCCCTTTCGCTCCCGCATCCCACCGCCACAACGTAGTTGTGACATTGGGATGCGGGAGCAGACCTGGGGCGTGTGGCAGTGACATCTGTTTCGGGCGGCTCGGGTGCGCATGCGCATCTCGTTGGGATCTCTTTCCTTGTGCCGGGGGAATGTGAGACACAACCAGGGGAATGAGGGACGCGTATTTCTGGCGCGGGTTCGTCGAGCGGCATCCCCCATTCCCCCGGACCCCCTTTACCCCCTGCCGCTCGACACCGAGGTCGAAGAGTGCGAGCTGACGGAGCCCGATCTCGCGCGACCCACCGGGCGGTGCAGCAGCTCACGCACAGCGACAAGCGACTACGGAGCCTCTGGAGCAGGTCGCTGGTCCAGCTTCGGGGACGGAGCCGGCCTTCGGGGGTGTCTTGTGTCTTGTCCAGCCCTCACAAGCCGGCGATGTCCGCAACACTGACCTCGACGGCGCGACGGCGGAGCGGGGACGGTTCCCCGCACCCCACCCGGGCATTGTCCCGAGCCGCCGCGACTGGCCGTCAAGGCACGGTGTCACGGCCGGTGACGTCAAGCCGTGCGGTCGCCAGGGGCGACCTCACCTATCCGTGACACCTCTTCGGCCTGGACAGCCAGCCACGGCTCGGGGTGTGAGCGGAGCTCACGGTTGGACAGCCAGATGGACGGCTGCTGTGAGCGAGGAGATCACTCATGGGCATGGACGTCTACGGCAGGAACCCCAGCGCTCCGGCCGGCGAATACTTCGGCAACAGCGTCTGGGGGTGGCACCCCCTCTGGGACTACTGCTGCGCGGTGGCACCGAACACCACCGGCGCGGTTGCCAGCGGCCATTCCAACGACGGCGACGGCCTCGACGCCGAGGGCGCCGCCAAGCTCGCCGCCGTTCTCACCCGCGAACTGGAGAGCGGCCGGACCACCGAGTACGAAGCGACATACACAGCGCGACTCGCCGCGCTTGCGGACGAGCGCTGCGAGTTCTGCGAGGGAACCGGCACGCGCCGGGACGCCGTCGGAATCGAACTGGGCATGGCCGAGCGGGGCCACTGCAACGGCTGCAACGGCAAGGGCGCACACCGACCTTGGGCCGCCATGTACCCGTTCTCCGCCGAGAACGTTGCCGCCTTCCGGGACTTCGTCGCCGCGAGCGGCGGCTTCGAGATCCGCTGACATGGCGATGCATCCTCTCCTCGGCACCATCGTCGTCGACCCGGAAGCCGCCAAGGTCCTTCGGGACGGCGGCGTCCAGCTCTGGGACTGTCTCGCCAGCCACCTCGATGGTGACCTGGGCGACACCGCCGTCACCGGGACCTTGGGCAGGGCTCAACTCTGGAGTGGACCCGGCGTCCGCTCCTCCTACCCGATCGGGCGCGCCTGGGTCGAGATCGACACCGATCTCTGCCGGCGCGTGACCACCGTCCGCGCCGACCTCCCCATCGACGACTGACCTTCGTCCTCATCGGCCGGTCGTCGACATCGGCGGCCGGCCCGCCACAGCTCACACGGAGAACTCACGATGTTCCGTCCTTGGTACCGCGCCAGCCTCACTCCGTCCACCTGGCATGTCGTGCACGCGCTGCCCGACGGCCGGCGCACCGTCTTCGCCGTGCGGCGGTCGAAGCGCGAGGCGGTCGCCACCATGGAGCGCGCAGCGCAGCGGCTTGCGGCCGACGGCCTCAGCCGACGACCCGTTGGCTCGGCCATCGCTCTTCACGATGGCTACGCCCTTCGCGCCGCCCTCGAGGTCGAGCCATGCACCATCGAGCGCTGCCCGGCATGTGCCGCGCTTCCCGGCCACCGCTGGTGACGGCGCTCACTCCCTGGGGCGTCCGGAGCTCTTCCGGGCGCCGCCAACGCACACCGCCTCCCCGCACCTCGTCAAGCCGTCCGATGTCGCCAGCTCACCGACCTGGCCCGTCGTCGCTCGCCGCGACTCGGTCCACCCGTGGTCGTCCCAACGCGACGCGTCCCGGACCGGGAGACGCCGTCGTGCGCGAACCTCGTCACCGCCACACGCCCTCGATGGTCTGCTCCCGCATCAGGACGCGGACCTGCTGCCAGGCGGCTGGCTTCCGGCGCCGTGCGGCGCCTGCTGAAAACCGCCTGGCTCAGGAACCCAACAGCGACAGACGCCACCGGTCACCTCGCACGACGCCGCCCGTACGGCTATTTTCCCTGCGGCATCTGCAGCCGCCAATGCCGCCATGAACTCTCGCATCGCATCAGCTCGTGACGAGATCGCCGAGGCGATGATCGTCGCCATGCGCGCCCGCGACATGGCGCCCGAGATCGACGATGAGCTACAGCTCGTCGACGAACGCCTCGGTTTCGTGCGTCGTCGCCTGGAAGAGATGGCCGGCCCTGCGCCAGTCGACCCATCCGGCGCCGACTCCCTCTATGGCGCGGTCACCAGTCCCGATGACCCGGTCTCGGAGGCCCGGCTTGCGGCGGTGATGACGCTCCAGGTGCATGTCACGGGTGCGCGTCGCGACCTCTTCGGGGGCGAGCCCGCTCCTGCGGAGCAGGAGGTCGGGGCCCAGGGCGAGGAGACCGTCGACGAGTACGACGAGCCGGTGCCGGCGATCGAGGACGCGGAGGAGCTGCGCCAGGCTGTCGACGACGTCGTCGCCGCGCTCGACGCGGCCCGCAAGCGTCTTCGCGAGCTGCCTCGCTGAGCGCACCCCAGTCCGGCGCGTCGGCGCGCCGCGCCGCATCCCGCCCAACTCGCGGGCGGCGGTGGCACCACCCCGCCGGCTGTCACATGTGCTTCGGCTGACGCATCGCTTGGTGGGCCAGCCACTCGGCGCGCCGCCTGCCTGCCTGACCTGATCCTCTGAGCCGCCCGGTCGCGCTCTCGCGTCAGTCTCGGCGTGCGGGGCGGGGTGGCTCCGTGATGCGGGGTAGAGGTGCGCCGGGATATGACCTCGGTGCTCCTGCGGTTCGGCCACGTCGGAGATCCCTGGTCGTTGTCGCCCGCCGCTGATGGAAGCGGACCGGCCCGTGTCGGTGTCAAGCAGTTCGCGCTGCACGCTCATGAGGGTTCGCGCCCGCCTTCGGCGGCTGCTTGACACCTCGGTCCGGCCCGCTGCCCTCGCGGCGTCGACACGTCCAGCTCCGACGTGGACGGCGAACCGCAAACGAGGAGCACGGAGGTCAATCCATGTCCCGCCGCACCACGAAGTCCACCCCCAGCGCCACCACGGCAGCCACGGCGCCGGCACAGCCGGAGCCCGAGCAGAACGAGGAGCGCATCACCATCACCGGCCGCCTCTGCGCCAAGCCGGTGCTCCGCCAGGCGAAGTCCGGCGTCGCCATCTAAGTTAGGTGGAGTGTCTCTCAGAGCCAAAGCCGTAGAGTCGCCCGGGGGGAGCTGGGACGAGGAGCCTGTCTCCGCCGTAGAACGGAGGAAGGCACATCACCGCGACCAGCACGCGCCCGGACTCCCGCCTCGAACGCTATCCGGAGCTGCGGGCATGGCTCAGGCTCGAGGCTGACCTCGGATTGGCCCCCAAGACCCTCGACGCCTACGGTCGAGCCCTCGCCGACTACGTCGCCGTCTGCGACCGCGAGAACATCGATCTCATCTATGCCAGCCGCGCCGACGTCGCTCGGTACGTCCGCGATCTCACGTCCCGGCCGCACCCGCGAGGTGCAAACGTCATCTCGCTCGACTCCGGCGCCGGTCTCGCCAACGCCACCATCAGGCAGCGCCTCGTCGCCGTCCGTCTCTTCTACGACCACCTGGTGGAGGAGGGCATCCGCGACAGCAACCCCGTCGGCCGGGGCCGTTACAGCGCGGGCAAGCCCTCCGACGGGCCCCCGGAGCGCGGCCTGGTTCCTCGGTTCACACGGCTTCCATGGATCCCCTCTGACGCCGAGTGGCTCACGCTCCTCGACACGGCCCGTGCTGAGCCCATCCGCAACCGCTTCATGCTCGCGCTGGCCTACGACGCAGCCCTGAGACGCGAAGAGCTCTGCCAATTGCGCAGCGACGACGTCGACCCGGCGTTTCGGACCATCCGCATTCGCGCTGAAACGTCGAAGAACCGCCTGGAGCGGGTCGTCCCCTACTCCGCAGCAACCGCGACGCTCTTCCGCAATTACCTCGATCATCGGCGAACCCTGAGCCGTGCCCGGGGACCACTTTTCCTCTCCGAGTCCCGGCGCAACCGGGCGACGCCGATCACCATCTGGACCTGGTCCAAAGTCATCCGCGACTTGGCTCTTCGAGCCGGTCTCCCTCGCTTCAGCACCCACACCCTGCGTCACCTCTGCCTCACGGACCTGGCTCGCTGTGGCTGGGAGCTGCACGCCATCGCGCGCTTCGCCGGTCACCGCAACACCGCCACCACCCTCCAATACATCCACCTCTCCGGCCGAGATCTCGCCGAGCGGCTTCGACGGGCCACGAGCCGGCTGCACGAGGACCGCGTCCTACAGCTGGTCACACCATCATCACCGGCTCCCGAGCCGTGACGTCTCCCACCTCGGCAACCGCCGAACGTGATCCTGCCCCGCAGCTTCGCTGGAGATGGCCGCCAGATCGCCGGCGCTACGACTGTTCCCCCCTCACCGACGTCGAGCGAGCCGCCATTGCCACGCTCGGTCCGCGCCTCAAGCGATGGCAGCGCCCACGTCGCAAGGGTGAGGAGTGGTCCGCCATCGAGCGGCTTCTGAAGCCCCTCCGCGACGCTCATGCCACCCTCTACCTGCCCGATCACACCGCCAGGTGGTCGGCCCTCCTCGCCGTCGCCAACCTGCTCCACCACTGCCTCGAGCAGGGAACCACCTTCTGGGAATGGGATTACGCGACATGGGTCCACGTCTGTGACACCGGCCGCGGTTGGCGCGAGCGCCGTCCTCAGTGGGCGTACCAGGGATCACGCCATCACGTCATGGCACTGGCGTATCTCCTCGGCGACTTCACAGAGCCACTACCAGGCGCGATGTTCCGGACAATTCTCGCCGAGAAGATGTTCGGGCCTGATGCCGTCAGGGCCGCACTGGACAGCGTCATCGGCGCCGTCAACGGATGGGGATACGGAACCACGGCCAGCTGGCAGCTGCCCAACCTCACCTGCGAGGCGCTCATCGTCCGCCGCAGCCCGGACCTCGCCGATCTATCCGCCGAGTTCATCGACAGGCTTCGTACCGCGCCGGGCCTCAGCCGTGCGCGCCGGAGCCTGTTCTACCGGCTCCGGCTGGCGCTCGTGACCCTCGGTCTGATACCGCCCACCGTCTGGCGGGACGCTCCCCCTGTCGCCGATGGCTCAGGCGTCGGAGCAGAGTGGAAGGAGTGGATCGACCGCTGGTACATGACGTCGACTCTGACGCTCAGCACTCGGCGTGCCAACCGCTGTCTCCTCTTCCGACTCGGGCGTTGGCTCGCCGAGCATCACCCGGACGTCGATTCTCCCCGTCACTGGACGCGGCAGCATTGCGCGGCATTCGTGGCTCACGCCGCCGACATGCGCTATGGCGACTACACCGCGAACCGCAATTCGCTGATCGCCTCACGCATCGGGCAACCACTCGCTCCGAACGCCAAGGCCGGCTACCTGTACGCAGTGCGTCAATTCTTCCGTGACTGTCAGGAGTGGGGCTGGCTCCCTCGCCGATTCGATCCCGGCCGCGCCCTCAGGACTCCGCCCACCCTCAAGGCGCTGATCGGCCCCGATCCTCGGGTGATCGACGACAAGCTCTGGGCCAAGCTCATCTGGGCCGGGCTCAACGTCACCATCGAGGACTTTCCCAAGGGTCTATCCGGTGCCTTCTACCCCATCGAGATGCTCCGAGCGCTGACGCTGACGTGGCTCTTCGCCGGGCTGCGCAGCGACGAGATCGCCCGCCTCAGGGTCGGCTGCATTCGATGGCAGCCCAGCACCTCGGACGACCCTGAGGGCTCGTCCGCCGATCCCATCTGTCTCCTCGACATTCCCAGCAACAAGACGGGCACGGCCTTCACGAAACCGGTCGAGCCGCTCGTGGGACGGGCCATTGCCGCGTGGGAGGCTATTCGTCCACAGCAGCCGAAGCTGCGCGACCGGAAGACCGGGACCCTCGTTGACCTCCTCTTCTGCTTCCGCGCTCGCAGGATCTCCGGCTCCTACATCAACGACGCCATCATCCCCGCGCTCTGCCACAAGGCCGGCATCCCCATGGCCGACGCTCGCGGCCGAATCACCAGCCATCGGGCTCGATCCACGATCGCCACCCAGCTCTACAACGCCAAGGACCCGATGACGCTCTTCGAGCTGCAAGCCTGGCTCGGCCATCGCAGTCCCACAAGCACGCAGCACTACGCGAAGATCACGCCGACCACCCTCACCCGGGCCTACCGCGATGCCGGCTACTTCGCGCGGAATGTCCGCGTCATCGAGGTGCTCGTCGATCGCGATGCCGTCGAGAGCGGTGCTGCCGGCGCCGGCGAGCCCTGGCAGCACTTCGACCTCGGCCATGGCTACTGCACCTACGACTTCTTCGAGCGCTGCCCTCATCGCATGGCGTGCGCTCGCTGCGAGTTCTACGTCCCGAAGGCGTCCGCCCGCGCCCAGCTCCTCGCCGCCAAGCAGAACCTCCAGCGGATGCTCCTTGAGATCCCCCTCACCGACGACGAACGTGCCGCCGTGGAAGGAGATGACGAAGCCGTCGGACGTTTGCTCGCCCGGCTCGCCGATGTTGCAACGCCGACTGGAGCAACCCCGCGGGTGCTCAATGCCTCTCGTCCGCTCGTCATGCTTCCCATGACCGATGGATCGCAGTCGGCGTCCTCTGCAGCGCCGGCGGGGGAGGAACATCCGGCGCCCTCGATCCCCGGCACTGTTCCACCGTCAGAACCACGCTAGGGCCGGTCTCGTCGATCTAGCTGCTTGAGCAAAGCAGCACGCCCTCATGCGGAGTCAAGGGGGACGGGCTGCGCGTTCGTGAATGCTCGCCCCTCGCCTTCGGCGAGCCCCTTGACACCGCTGGTCGTGCTGCTCCTGCCCGCAGCGTCGATCACGTTCCCGCTCCAGCGTGGACGACTGACTGCAAATGGAGCAGCACCGGAGGTCATATCGATGGCACGCCGTAAGTCCACCACCGCAGCCGCTCCCGAGGCCAGCGCTCCCGCGCCCGTCTCGGCAACGGATCAGCCCGCGGACAGCCGCACCACGCTCAGGGGTCGACTCTGTGCCGACCCCGTGCTCCGGCACACATCGTCGGGGCGAGCCGTGACCAACCTCAGATTGGCGGTCAACCATCCCGACGGCGCCGCCACCTTCCACGACGTGGTCGTGTGGGGACGCACCGCCGAGGTCGTCTGCCAGTACCTGAAGAAGGGTCGTCTCGTCGAGGTCGAGGGCCGTCCGCAGGAGCGCAGCTGGACTGCGCAGGACGGCACCGAGCGGCGCACGGAGGAGATCAGCGCGTACCGCGTGCAGTTCATCGCCGGGCGTCGCCAGGAGCAGCCGCAGGCCGAGAAGGAGCTCGCATGACTGCCGCCGCTTCGCACCGGCCTCGCCTCCTCGGAGGAGTCGACGGGCCTTCGGGCTCGCCGGCTCCTCGCCGGGTACCGCACGAGGCCGCTGACTTGACAGACAGATTCCACAGAATCGCGAACCTGAGACTCGCGGTTCCCGGCGGTCCGGACAGCCGCTTCCTGACGGCGGTGTGCTTCGGCCGCACCGCTGAGGTCTGCGCCGAGTTCCTGCGCAGCGGACGGCGCGTGGAGGTGACAGGTCGCGAGCGCCAGCGCTCGTGGGTCGGTCAGGATGGCGCCGAGCCCCAGACCGACGAGGTCGTCGCCTCGCGCGTCCAGTTCCTGCCGGGAGGCGTTGCGTCCGAGCCCCAGGCCGAGAGCGAGAGGGCAGTCGCGTGACTGCCCTCGCCGCTCCCTCCAAGCACGACGAGCTGCTCCGTCAGCTCACCGCCGGAATCGCCGAGCTCACGAGCTCCCACGAGTGGGCCCGGTATTTGGAGGCCCAGTCCCGCTTTCATGCGTACAGCTTCCTCAACACCCTCGCGATCCTCCGCGCCCGGCCGGATACGGCCCACGTCGCAGGGTTCCGCGCCTGGCAGGCCATGGGTCGTCAGGTGCGCAAGGGATCCAAGGGGATCGCGATTCTCTGCCCCGTCGTGTCCCGCACCAGGGTGCGCGACGAGGAGACCGGCGAGGAGCAGCTCATCGTCGGCAGTCCGGCGAGGTTCCGCATCGGCTACGTCTTCGCCTACGAGGACACCGACGGAGAGCCGCTGCCGGAGCCGTGCCGCCGTCTCGACGGCGGTGCGCCCGGGGACTGCTACACGGCACTCGTGGGAGTCGCGCATTCACTCGGCTACATCGTCGAGGAGGACTACCTCCCCGGCGGGCGCAACGGCGAGTGCGACTTCGCCGCGCATCGCATCCGCATCGAGGTGCGGAACGCCGAGCGCCAGCAGTGCAAGTCGCTCGGACACGAGGTGGCGCATGCGCTCCTGCATGACCCGCAGACCGGGTGGAAGGGCTCGCGTGAGCTCGCCGAGCTGGAGGCGGAGTCGACGGCGTTCGTAGTTATGTCTGCGCTGGGCATCGACTCCGGTGACTACTCCTTCGGCTACGTGGCCAGTTGGGCCGGTGGCGGTTCGGAGGCGATCGCCGCCATCCGGACGTCGGGCTCGCGCATCCAGCGCACCGCCGACGCCATCCTGACGGCCCTCGACGCGATCGAGGAGCGTGCGGCATGACGACCGCAGCCGTCATCGACCGACCCGTGCAGCTCGTTCTGCGGCTGGTGTCCCGCGGCCACCGTCGCACCGAGCGGCGGCCCTTCTGGGACGACGCCGATCTCGTCGACCTCGGCGGCCCGACGCTGCGGGCCCGCGGCCGCATCGCCCGGGTGCGCATCGACGTCGAGCGCACCGACTCCGGCACCTGGACGGCCCACCACGACCTCATCGTCGCGGGAACCGGCACCAGCGGCAGCACTGCGCCCCAGCCGACGCGCGGTGACGCACTCGTCTCCGCCGCGCACGCGCTCGCCCGCCACTGCCGCATGACGCTTCTCGCTCCCGCATCCACACACTCGCCGCGCGCGGAGACGCGCGCGGCCAGGGAGGTGCTCCGATGGCTCGACGCCCTCGATCTCCTGTGAAGCCCGCAGCGATGGAGCGCCCAGCCGTGCACCGGCCCGGGCGGCTTCGCTTCTGCGGCTGGCTCTGCCACGACGGCTACCGCGAGGATCGCCGCCACGGCCTTCTCACCCTGCCGCGCTCCTTCGCCGACGCCGGCTGCTGCCTCTATTGCGGCGCCGAGGTCCCGAGCAACGCGCAGCGGCGCGCTGAGATGGCACAGGCGAGCCAGCCCGACGGCCGCCCCACTGGGGTAGGCGGATCATGACCACGCCACGCATCTACGTCGCCTGCCTCGCCGCGTACAACGCCGGCCGGCTGCACGGCGCCTGGATCGACGCCGATCAGGACACCGACGCGCTCTGGTCGGAGGTGGAGGAGGTGCTCCGCACCTCGCCGATCCCCGGCGCCGAGGAGTGGGCGATCCACGACCACGAGGGCTTCGGACCGCTGCAGCTTTCGGAGTACGAGTCGCTGGAGCGGGTTGCGGCCATCGCTCAGGGGATTACCCAGCACGGCGCGGCATTCGCCGCCTGGCTCGCCGGCGACGACTCGCGCGACCCCGCCGACCTCGACGCCTTCACCGACGCGTACCGCGGTGAGTGGCCGACGCTGCGCAAGTACGCCGAGAGCTTCGCCGACGACATCGGGCTCTACGAGGCGGTCGAGCGCGCGGGCTCGCCGTACGTCGTCGTCGACATCGACATGCTGGAGCGCGACCTGGAGATCGAGCTCGACGTCGTCGATTCGGCGGACCACACCGTCTACGTCTTCGATCCCAATGTCTGAGTGCCGAGGCCTCCGCCCGTACCTCGCTGCGCTCTTCGGTCAGGCGCCGCGTGGCTCGCTCATTGAGGTGCGCTGGCGCAACGGCGGCGGAATGAGCCGCGCCTTCGTCGATGCTGCGGACCACGAGCGAGTGGCCGCGATCATCGCCCGCCGCTCGGTCGCGACCGACGTCTACGTCGGTGTGCTGCCGCGCCTGCGCCGTGGCGGTGGTCGCGACGATCTCGTCCGCGGTGGCGCGGTCCTCTGGGCGGACTGCGACACGCCGCAGTCCGTCGCCGCGCTGCGGGCGTTCCGTCCAGCGCCTGCGCTCGTCGTCGCCTCCGGTACCGGCTGTCATGGGTACTGGCGCCTCAGCGCGCCCGCGACCCTCGACGACATCCACGACGCCAACCGGTGCATCGCCGCCGCGCTCGGCGCCGACTCGTCCTGTACGGATCCCGCTCGCATCCTACGGCCGCCAACGTCGCTGAACCACAAGCGGCGGCCGCCGGTGCCTGTCGTCGTCGAGCGCTGCCGCGCCGGTGATCGCCATCCGCTGACGGACATCGTCGGCGGCGTGCCGGAGATGAGCAGGGCGTCCGCGCCGGCGGAAGGGTGGCCAGCGGCGGACGTGCTCCGGACGATATCCCCGCGCCGGTACGTGGAGCAACTGGCGGGAGTCCCCGTCCCACGGCATGGCAAGATCGCCTGCCCCTTCCACGACGACGGCACCCCGAGCCTCCACGTCTATGACGAGCCGGAGCGCGGCTGGTACTGCTACGGCTGCGGCCGGGGAGGCTCCCTCTACGATTTCGCCGCCGAGCTGTGGCCAGACACAGGCACCCGCGGGCATGACTTCATCACCCTTCGCCGGAGACTCATCCACGCCCTTCTCGCCGCCGAGCGAGTGGCCTGAGAGCCGCAGCATCGTTGCCAGTTCGCGATTGCTCCCTCGGGGCTATCAGCCCATGCTGGTGGAGCAGTCGGGACGCCATCCAAGCGGCGACGGGGCTTGGAACAGGACCCTGTGAGTGCGCCGGTCCCCAACCGACGGCAGACGAGGCCGGTTCGACGGGCACCGCGCCTTCGGCGCCTCAGCCGGCGCGCTCCGGGTCCCCAACTCACCGCCCGCGACCTGGAGATCGTCCGCTTCATCACCCGCCACGGCGTCGTCACCTCCGAGGACGTGGCGACGCGCTTCTTCTGGCGCGAGGAGCAGAACCGTCCCGGTATCTGGGCTGCATACCGGCGCATCTCCGCGCTGCGCTGGCTCGGTCTCATCCTCAGCGACAAGCCCTTCGCCAACCGCCCCACCGTGCTCCGCGTGACCAGGGAGGGAGCGCGCCTGGCTGACGTCGGCATCGCTCCGGCGCCGCTGGTGCTCTCCGAGCTGAATCACTCCCTCGCGGTCGTGCGCGTCGTGGAGCAGCTCGCTCGCGACCATCCCGGTGCGGAGATCACCACCGAGCGCGAGCTGCGCGCCGAGCGCTACCGCGAACGGCGCGAGGGCGATCGCCCGGTCGGGCGGGGGCGCACGCCCGATGCGATCCTGCGCCTCGCGAAGAAGGACGCCAAGCGCACGACCGAGACCATCGCCATCGAGGTGGACATCACGCGCAAGGACCGCCGCGCCCTGGAGCGGATCATCCTGGCATACGACCACGAGCTCGACGTCGACCGGGTCTGGTGGTACGTCTCGCCGAGGCGGGCGGAGCGCGTGCGCGACGTCGTGCGGTCGCTGCGCGCTGAGAGACGCATCGAGATCCGCGAGTGGCGCGGCTGAACATCGAGTCCCAGGCGGCTCCCGCCGTCCAGGGACCGACCGAGACCTCGCTCCAGGAGACGATCGGTCTCGCCATCGGCGGGCTCGCGCTCATCGCCCTCGCGCAGCCCGGAATCCTCGCCGGAGCTGCGCTCGCCGCGAGCTGGCGGTGGCTGCAACGGCCGCCGGCGGGGCTGCGCGTGGGCTGCGCCATCGCCTGCGCCGTGCTGCTCGTCCCGCTCTGCCCGCTGCTCGCCATCGTCTGGCCCTGGCGGTCCCTTCTCGCGCCTCTCCTGCACCTCGGTGCCGTCGATGCGCCGCAGGTCACGCACAGCGTCTACGTCGAGGCGCTTGCGGGGCCGTTGTGGCTGGAGGCGATGGTGCTCTCCGCCGCTGTGGTGCGGCGTAGGCTTTCGGCGCAGGTGCTCCATGACAACCGCCTCGACCAGAGGCGGTGGAGGGCACTCACCGGACGCCGGCAGGCGATCTTGCCCGATCCCCAGACAGCTCCATCCCCGAATCCGCTCGACCACCCCGCCGGTGCCATCCGCATCGGCGCCGACGCCGAGACCGGCCGTCCTCTCGACCTCGAGCTGCCGGCCGAGCTGGCGACGCACGTCTTCGTCCCCGGCGCCTCGGGCTCGGGGAAGACGACCACGCTGATGCGCCTGATGAGCGGCGCCATCGCCAACTGGTACGGCATCGTCATCGTGGACTGCAAGGGCGGCGACCTCGGCGAGGTGGCGCGCAAGCTCGCCGAGCGCTACGAGATGCCGTTCCAGCTCGTCGATCCCGACGCGCCGAAGTCGCTCGGGTACAACCCCTGCTCCGGCGACGCCGCGTCGGTCGCCAACAAGCTGCTGGGCGCGTTCACGTACTCGCCCCAGGCGGAGATCTACAAGAACATCGCCATGGAGGCAATCCCCGTCGTGGTGCGCGGCCTCCAGGCGGCGAAGAGGCCGGTGACCCTGGAGGCGCTCTACGAGGCGTTCGGCCCGCGTGGCATGGCCGAGATCGCCCACGACATCCCCGAGGGGAAGGACGACAGGCTGCGCCGCCGCCTCCTCGATCTCTCCGGGGGCGGCAACGGCGACCGTGTCGGTCGCGGCGGCTACGCCGGCATGCAGTACCGGATCGGCGCGCTCCTCGAAGGCAGGTTCGGCGATCTGTTCCGAGCCAAGAAGTACCTGGACTGGGAGAAGGCGCTCGCCGAGCCCTCGATCACGTACATCGCGCTCTCCACCCTCGCCAGCAGCGAGGACGTCGAGCTGCTCGGCCGGGTCATCGCCCAGGACCTCAAGCAGGTTGCGGGCGCACGCATCCGGGCGCAGGGGAGGGGAGAGCAGCTCGTCCCGGTGCTCACCGTCTTCGACGAGTTCGCCGCTCTCAACGAGGCGGACCAGCTCGTCGACCTCCTGCTCCAGGCTCGCCAGGCGGTGATGCCGACGGTGATCGCCACGCAGTACCTGCCGGAGTCGGTGCCATTGCGGAAGTCCTGCCTCAGCGCGGGCCTGCTCGTCGTCCATCGCGTCGAGGCGGAGGACGCCGAGGCGATCGCCGCACAGTTCGGCACCCGCACCGCCAGCGAGGTCACCCACCAAGTGGACTACGAAACGGGCTTTTCGGAGAAGGGCAGCATCCGCCGCGTCGAGCGGTACAACGTCCACCCCAACGAGCTGCGCTCGTTCAAGGTGGGGCAGGTGGCGCTCCGCTCGGTGCCCCGCGAGCGGTACACGATCGTCCGGGTGTACCGCGACCCGGACTGAACCTCATGGAGCCCTCACCGCCCACCACCACGACGCAGACGCAGCTCCAGCCCCCTCCGGCCACGCGGCCTCCGCTGCTCCGCGGGCTCTGGAATCTCGTGCTCGAGGCGGCGGATCGCCACGGCGTCACCGGACTGGTCGGCGCCGTCCTCGCCTGGACCGGGCTTCCCATCGCGCTCTGGGCGGCGGCGATCGGCGCCATCGCCGGAGCGGTTGCAGGCGTCGTCGGCTCCACCCAGGTCCCGCTTGCCCACGAGCTCCACATCAACCAGACGGTGGGGCTGGGAGGGGCCATCCTCGGCTTCTTCGTCGGCGCCTGGGAGGGCTTTCGCGTCGTCTACAACCAGCTCATCAACCCGCCGATCGCCTTCATCGCGGCGGCGCTGGGCGGCGTCTTCATCGGTGTGGTCGTCGTCATGGTGATGTTCACCTTCGAGCACATCGGACTTCGGCTGCGCGGCTACCGGCGCATGAGCCGGCGCGAGACCGAGCGGGTCGCGCCGCTCGTCATCGCGGCGGCGAAGGGCATGGACCTCAGGGTCGTCCCGCAGGTGTGGGTCGCCGACCTGCCGAAGCCGGCGGCATGGGCGCACATGCACGCCATCGTGCTCAGCCGCGGCCTCCTCGGCGACATCGACGACACCGAGCGTCCGCCACGCGGCGTCCTCGATGACGCAGCCCTCGGCGCGGTCATCGCCCACGAGCTCCACCACTACAAGAGCGGCGACTCGGTGAGCCTGCGTGTGATCTGGGCGTGCTCGTACCCGCTCGTCCTCATGTTCAACATCGGCAGCTGGCTCGGGTCGACCTTCCGCTTCTTCGCCCCCGGTCGCCTCGTCTCGCCGAGCCGCCTCGCCTCCGCCCTCGGCTGGTTCCTCTTCTGGCCCGCCTGGGTCATCATCAAGCTCGTCCTCGCTCCACTCGTCGCGTTGGATGACCGGGACCACGAGTACGAGGCGGATGCCGCCGCGGCGAGGATCAGCGAGGAGTACCGCCTCGGTCTGCGCCGCGCTCTTGCCGAGCTCTCCATGTGGGAGCAGCCACGCTCGGGGTGGGAGGACGCCATCGCCGCGACGCACCCGCCGATCGAGCTGCGCCTGGAGCGGCTGGAGACGCCGTCTGAGCAACTCGCCGCGGCGACGGGGGAGCCCGTCTCCCGCACCTCCGACACGCCGCCGCGTCCGGTCCGCCGGCCAAAGTCCCGCACCCCCTGAGCGATCTCTCCGCGCCTGACCGTCGCAGGGACTCGCTCTGCACCGCAAGGGTTTTCAACCCCGCTCGCATTCGCTCTCTTTGACGGTGCGCTCGTTCCCTGCGGTCCGGTGGCGTGATCGAGACCACTCAGAGGAGCTGTGAGACATGACCAATTCACCGAACAGCGACGGCAGCGACGTCTACGGTGCGGGGTACGGCGCCGGTTTCGGCTCCGCGTGGCCGACCACATATCGTGGCATCCGCACGGCCAGCTCCAGCCCCTACCCGGGGCAGCCCGGCGCCGTCCGCGCCGAGGTCGCCCGCGTCACCATCACCGTGGTGTACGCCAGCTATCAGGGACCGCCTCCTGCGCAGCCAATCAACATCGCGCCGCAGCCGGACGTCCCGGCGGCACGTCGCCGGCGTCACCCCATCCGCCGGTTGTTGATCGCTCTCGCCATTGGCGCCGCGGTCGCGACGCCTGGCGTGCTGCTCGCCAAGGACGGCCCACTCCACGACTGGGGCCGTCACGCCACCGCTCCGTCGACCGCGGTGCAGCCGCACGTCAGCGGAGCCGCCGCGCCACCGCGCGGGCGATGAGCTCGCCGGCGACGATGCGCGCCGCCAGCCACGCGGCCTCGATCGCGGGGCTGCGCCCGCTCACCGGCGAGAGCCGCCAGCCGAGCAGGAGAGCCACCTCGACCGCGGATTGCGCGGCGACGGCGACGAGCCACTGCGCGTCCGCCTGGTGACGGCGGCCGCCGTGCCGGCATCGCCGAGCTGTGGGTGCCATGGGAGCTTCCTCCGAGACGTGGGTTCGACGCCACGTCCCGGCCCCGAGGAGCTCGTCCCCGCGCGGAACACCCCCGAGCACCGCGAGCACGCTCCAGGGGTTGAAGCACGAGCGCTCATCGGGCGCGGTGAGTCGGCGAACCCTCGGAGGACTTCCCGGCAATCCAGGTCGGAGACGGCGCGGTGACGACGTCACCGGCGGACGCGCGGTCCTCGTCGACTCGCCGCTACAGCAGGAGCGAGTCGATCTCCGCGAGCGCCGGTGCCTTCGCCAGAGCGGCTGCCATCAACCGCAGCGTCGCCGGCGAGACGGGTCGTCCGCTGCGTGCCATCGAGACGGTGGCGTCGCAGAGCCCGGCTGCCCGAGCGAGGTCGCGGCTCGTCCAGCCGCGGCGGGCCAGCTCGCGCTCCAGCGCCGCGGCGTTGATGAGGATGCCCACGTCACCTCTCTCCCTTGCCGCGGCGGCCGACCGCGCCGCCCGCGGCAAGCGCGAGCGCGCTCGCGATCCACGCCGCGGCGATCACCGAACGGTGCTCGGGCCATGTCCCCAATGACACTGCGCCGATCGTCGTCCACGCAGCTCCAACCATCCCGAGTTGGAGCGCGGCGAGCCACTCCCAACCCCGGCGGCGCGGTGCCCACCACCAGGCGCAGAGGCCCAACGGGAGGAGGCACCACCACAGCCCACTCGCCAGCGCCGCCGTGAGGGCGAGCGGGACGCCGAGGAGACCGAGCCAGGGCCGCGGCCTCCGTCTCGCGATGGCATCCAGGGTCCCGCCAAGTGCCGCGCTGAGGTCGGCTTCTCGCCGAACAGTCGCCCGCCCTGTCCTTGGTGCCGGTCTGGGGACCGTTCTCGTTGCGGCCATCGCCTTCGCTCTCTTGGAGGTCGGGTGCCGCGCTAGTCGGGGGTTCTGCGACACCCGACCGAGCTCACTGTGACTCGAATCGCGCCAAACGGTCACGTCGCCATCGCTTTGTTACCGGCGACGCTGAATTTCGTCACGAGACGATCTCCAAAGCCGAACCGCACCGTGATAGTGCATTTGCACCACGCGTGGTGCATTTGCGCCCTTGTCGCTGCGCACCGAACCCGTCTACCATCCCGCCGCTCGTGCCCATCGCACGAGGCCGCGTCTCGCCGTCCGGCCGGAGGTGATGACCGGATCTCCGCCGGCCTCGAGAGACAGATCCAGTGCGCCCTCGTGTCGGTCACCTCCGCGCTGCCGTCGCGGCGATCCTGCTCACCCTGGTCGGTTCCATGGCCAGCCCCGTGCCCGCCGCCGCGGCGCCACGGGCAGGCGCTCGCGCGGGCCTGCCGCCGTCCACGAGCGCCGCGATCAACGCGCAGGGCTCTCCCGCGGGGCGCGTCGGATCGATCGACCTCGGGGCCTCCAGCGGAATCCTGCCCTCGGTCCCGACGGTCTCGACGAGCTGCACGCAGGACCTCCTGACGAACGGCAGTTTCGAGACCGGCTCGGAGAACCCGTGGGCGCCCAACAACCAGGCCGCGGACATGACCACCCACACGGTCGTGAACAACTCCTCCGTCGCCGAGGAGGGCTCCGACTACCTCGACCTCAAGACCAACACCGCGGCCACCTCCGAGGCGCAGACGGTCAGCCGCTCACCATCGGTGGGGGACAACTGGGTCTTCTCCGTATGGCTCAAGGTGGGCGACACCATCCCTCAGGGGTTCAGCGGCAGTCTGGACATGTGGGCCCTCGGCGGCACCAACCCGGTTGAGTCGAACTCGACCAACTTCACGGTTGGGGCGGGCTGGACCGAGGTGTCGGTGACGTTGCCGATTCAGTACTCCGGCCACACCTCGCTGCGCGGCGAGATCTACCTCAGTACGACGAACCGGGACCTGTACGTCGACGCGACTCAGATGAAGTTCTCGGGCCTCAGCAATTCCGGGTTCGAGCAGGGCGGCACACCACCCACCGGTTGGACTATCTACTCCCCTCCGAGCGGGACCACGTTCACGACGAAGAGCGGCAGTACCGCCCACGAGGGCGGCAGCTACGGGCAGCTCTCGGTCACGACCGCCGGCGGCTCCGTCTACCAGGCGGAGAGCCTCTCGGTCCCGCAAGGCGCGAGCTTCCTCTCATCGATCTGGGTGAGGTCGGACGATGGCACGAGTATCTCCGGACAGCTCAACCTCTTCGGCATCGGCGGCACCACGGAACAGGGCGACACGGCCTTCACCGCGACATCGACGTGGTCACTCGTTGCGGCGCCACTCGACGTTCAGTACTCCGGCCACACCTACCTCCAAGTGCAGCTCTACGACAACACCCCGGGCCACCTGCTCGACGTCGACGCCGCCGAGCTCACCAACGCGTGCATCGAGAACGCCAGCTTCGGCCAGCCGTCTGGTTCCTACCAGAAGTGGGTGGCGGCGTCCTCAACCTCGATGGCCGCGTATCAGGCGGGATCCCGCAATGGCACCTACTACAGCGCGTTCGACGGGTCGTGGTACGGCGAGTTCAACATTCAGCAGACCGGAGTCGGCGCCTCCATCTACCAGGACTACAGCGGCGTCACCATCAGCCCGGGGCAGAGCTGGACCTTCTCAGCGTGGGTCCGATCCTATGACGGGCAACCGCTGAGCGGTTGGGTCCAGATGTTCGGCCTGGGCGGAACGATGGAGACGTCCCAGACCAACTTCACCGCCGGCGCCACGGGGGTCGGGTACGGCTGGACGCACATCAGCGCACCGCTGGACGTTCAGAACACTGGGCACAACGACATCCGGGTCGAGATCTACCTCAACCAGACGGGCCGAAACCTCGATGTCGACGGCACGACGCTCGCCTCGGGCAACCAGGCGGGTCTGGGGCCGCCCGGCGTCCCGCAATCGGTCACGGCGGTGCAGTCCGGCAACCAGGCTTCACTCGGCTGGCTGCAGAACCCCGACGGTGGCAGCGCCACCAGCTGGACGATCTACCCCTATCTCGGCAGCACCCTGCAAAGCTCCTACGAGCAGTCCAGCTCGGCGAGCTGCACCGCCACGGGAACGCCGTGTTCGGCGAACTTCGACCTGCCCGGCCCATGGGTGGGACAGTCCATCGGGTTCGCGGTCGCCGGCACCAACACGGCCGGCACGGGTCCGGCGAATTCGCCGGTGACGTTCACCCCGGTGTCGCCACCGACGCAGGTGCAGGCGGTTGGGGGCAACGGACTGATGAACGTGACCTGGGCAACGCCGGTGACGGGGCAGTCGGCGATCACGGGGTACTCGGTGCAGGCGTACAACGCTTCGACGGGGGCCGCGGTTGGTAGCCCGGTGACCGTTGCCGGGTCCGCAACGGCTGCCCAGATCACGGGCCTGACGAACGGCACAAACTACCGGGCCACGGTGGCCGCGAACACCGGGAGCGGAAGCGCCGACGCCAGCGCCGCCTCCACCTCGAATGTGGCGACGGCCGCCGCTCCCGCGCCGATGCCGTCGATGACCTCGCACGGATACCAGGACCCCTACTCGGACAGCTTCGGCGGCTACCCAACAACCGTGGTCACGGCCGACCTCCGCGGCAAGGGGGTGCCCGACGTCGTCACCACTGAGGGCGGGGGCTTCGCGGTGCTCGAGAATACGGACGGCAAGGGCACCCTGGGGGCGCCGATCGAGACGGCCGCCGTGAGCGGCGAAACCAGCGCCGCCGTCGCGGTGGGCGACGTCGACGGCGACGGCAAGCTCGATGTCGTGACGATGAGCGCCACGACCAACTCGACGCCGTGCACGATCGCGGTCTATCGAGGCAACGGTGACGGCACGTTCCAGGCACCGGTCCTGACAACGATCTCGGATTGCGACGCAGCGGACTCCATCGCGCTGGGCGACGTTCGGCACACGGGCAAGATCGATCTCGTCGCCGGCGGCCGCAGCCACTCGGCGAACTGGGGCGCGTACTGGTTCCTGACCAACGCCGGCTCGGGGACCTTCACCGTGGGAGCGACGAACACGGTGCAGGCGACGAACGACTCCGGCGCCTTTCATGATGTCCAGCTCGTCGACCTCGGGAACGGGCAGCTCGACATCCTCGGCCTGGCCGCCGGGCACACGGTCAACGAGAACGCGGTCGTGCTCTACGGTCACGGCGACGGCACCTTTGGTACCGAGACCGATCTCTGCATCGCCAGTGGCGCGATCGGCCAGAGGTCCCTGAACTTCATCACCGCCGGCCGCCTCAAGGCGTCGGATAGCTCTCTCGACGTGGTGGCGGACGACGGCCAGTTCGTGTACTGGTGGCCCGGGACGGGCAACGGCCAGCTCGGGCAAAACCCAGGGTGCTCGCCGAGCACGGTGACCGGGGTGAACGCCACCTTGGGCAGCGTCACGGAGGGATGGATCTCCGACGTCAACGGCGATGGGATCTCCGACATCGTCATGATCGGCGCCACGAGCGGGCCGGCACTGGGCGTCTATCTCGGCAACGGCGACGGGACGTTCACCGGCTACGACACCAGCCTGACCAGCACCAACCCGCGCGGTCTCGCGCTCGGCGACATGAACGGTGACGGCAAGCCCGACTTCGTTGCGACGGAGGGAGGCTGGCCAGGCAACGCCCTGACCGAGGACTTCCTCAACACGGTGAACTGGGCGGGCTTGGGGTACGGGGGGCCCCTCACCGGCTGGGATCTCATCGGTGACCAGCCCTTCTGCGCGCCGTGCGCGCTTCAGCACCAGCAACAGCAGGAGGCGTCGGGTAGTCCCATCACGCCGGCGACGGGCGCGTTCTTCCACACCTTCACTGACATCGCCATCCCCAGCCGGCTTCCCTTCGCGGTCACCCGGACCTACGACTCGACGATGGCGAGCGTGTTCGGCCCATTCGGCTGGGGCTGGGGCTCGAACCTCTTCATGTCCCTGAGCAGCGATCCCAACTCGGGCATCGTGACGATCACACAGGAGAACGGCTCGACTGTCGCCTTCGTACCCTCGAATGGCACCTACTCGCCTGCCCGCGATGTCCCAGCGGCGCTGGTCAAGAACGGCGACGGCACCTGGACGTTCACGCGCCAGGGGAACCAGGTCTACACCTTCGGCAGCAGTGGGAAGCTGACGAAGGCCCAGGACCTCAACGCCGTCAACGCGACGACGCCCTACGCCACGAGCTATGCGTACAACAACACGACGGGCTGTCCGTTCAGCCAATCGACGTGCCTCAGCTCGGTCACCGATCCCGGCGGCCGGTCGCTCAACGTGACCTGGACCGGCGGCGTCATCACACAGATCTCGGACCCGGCCGGGAGTCGGTCGATCACCTACAACTACGACAGCCTCTACAACCTGACGAGCGTGGTCGATATCGCGGGGGGGACCACGGCGTTCACCTATGACCCGACGGCGGCGACGGCAGACCACCTGCTCCGCACCATGCGGCTGCCGAACTGCTATGCGGCGGGCAACTCGTGCGACGGCGGCAAGGGCATCCAGAACACCTACGACAGCCTCGGCCGCGTCACGCAGCAGACGGACAACCTGGGCCGGGTGACCGGATACAGCTACTCGGCCTCGACGAATGGGCTGACGGTCACGATCACCGCGCCGGCGGTGTCCCCGAACTGCTCCAGCGGTTGCCAGACTCAGGAGGTCTACGCGGGCGGGCTGCTCCAGAGCGTCACCTATGGACTGGGGACGAGCTCCGCCGCGACCTGGCAGTACCAGTACGACCCCCGGGGGGTTGGCGTCACCAAGGTCACCGACCCCAACGGGCATAGCCAGACGGCGGCCTATGACTCGCGCGGGAACCGCCTGAGCGCGACCGACGCCCTCGGGCACGCCTGGAGCTGGACGTACAACTCCCTGAACGAGCCGCTGACCATCACCGATGCCATGGCCACGCCCGAGGTGACCACGAACACCTACGACGCCAACGGCAACCTCACCGACACCAAGCGGCCTCTGCAGGGCACGAGCCCGCTGCAGTACGAGGAGATCCAGTACCAGCACAACGACACCTCCCACCCCGGCGACCTCTCGAAGACGATCGACGGGGACGGGAAGTCGTGGTCCTACGGCTATGACGGGTACGGCGACCTGCAGACGGCGACGGATCCGCTCGGCAACGTCACCACCGACTGCTTCAACTCGATCGGCGAGCTGATCGGGACGGTGACGCCGAAGGGGGCTCCGTACGCGTGCGCCAACCCTTTGACGGCGAACACGTACCTGACGCAGTACACATACAACGCCCGCGCCCAGGTGCTCAACACCACGGATCCGCTCGGCCACGTCACCAAGAACACCTACGACGCCGACGGCAACCTCCTGACCTTCCAGGACGGCAACCAGTCCGGCAATACCTGCCAGACGAGCGGCTCCAACCGCGAGTGCACCGCCTACACCTGGGACCTCGACGACGAGCAGACCACCGTCACCCGCGCCGACGGCACAACGCTGATCACCGACTTCAATGCAGACGGGACGGTGGCGGACCAGAAGGACGGCCGCGGGAACACGACGCTGGGCTACACGTATGACCCGCTCCAGCGCGTCGTCACCGAGAAGGATGGCGACCTGCGGTCGACCACCCTGACCTACGACGGGGTCGGCAACCTCAAGACGCTGACCGACCCGGCCGGCCAGGTGACGACCGACAGCTACGACAACGCCAACCGGCTCACCGGCATCACCTACTCGGACGGCGTCACGCCCAACGTCAGCAACGTCACCTACGACAACGACAACCGCCGCACCGGCCTGACTCACGGCACAGCGACGGCGAGCTGGAGCTGGGACAGCCTCGGCCGGCTCACCGGAAGGACCGACGAGAACGGCGTCTCCCTGAACTATCAGTACAACTTCCGCAACCTCGTCACCGCGATCAACTATCCGGGCAGCCTCACCGTGACCCGGGGCTACGACGACGCCGGACGCTGGACATCCGTCTCTGACTGGCAGAACCCGGCGAACACGGTCGGCTTCGGCTATGACGCCAACTCCAACCTGACAACCGAGACCTTCCCCGCGAACGGCTCCGGCACTCAGGCCACCGACACGTTCGGCTTCGACGCCGCCGACCGGATGATGAGCGTCTCCGACACCACCAACGCGCCGTCGACGCTCTTCTCGGCGACGTACACCCGCGATAGCGCCAACCAGCTCACGTCGGACAGCAGCCAGCCGTCGAGCAATGGGACCTACAAGTACACGGTGCTCAACCAGCTGTGCAACGCCGGTGCCAGCGGCAACACCTGCACGTCAGGATCGCCGGCCCTCCCGTACAGCTACGACTCCGCAGACAACCTGATCGGCGACAACGGCGTCGGCCAGGGCTTCGACGCCGCCGACCAGCTCTGCTGGAGCCTTGCTGGCGCCACGGGTTCGACCAGTACCTCATCGACCTGCCCGACCACGCCGACCGGCGCCACCACGTATTCGTACAACTCGCGCGGCGACCGCACGGGCGTCACGCCCTCCAGCGGCTCTGGCACCACGCTCGGCTACGACCAAGCCAACCGCCTGACCAGCTGGACCCAGGGCAGCACCACCGCGAGCTACACCTACAGTGCCGACGGCCTTCGACTGAGCAAGACCGCCGGAGGCATGAGCAACTACCTCTGGGACGTCTCCGGAGGGCTGCCGCTCCTCGTCAAGGACGGTTCCACGTCGTTCATCTACGGACCGGGCGGCCTTCCCGTGGAGCAGGTTTCATCAACTGGGACCCTCTTCTACCACCACGATCAGCTCGGCTCCACGCGCCTGCTGACCGACGCCAACTCCGTCGTGCAGGCCACCTATACCTACAGCCCGTACGGGACGACGACCTCGAGCACGGGTACGGTCACCAACCCGCTCCAGTTCGCAGGCCAGTACCTGGACGCTACTGCGGGGCTCTACGGAATGGGTGCCCGATGGTATGACCCAACCACCGCGCAATGGTTGACGCGTGACCCTGCGATCGCACTCACGCTCAGCCCATATGGGTACGTTGAGGGTAGTCCACTCAACGGTGTGGATCCATCGGGTCTGTTTCTTCCAACCGCGGCGGCCGCGGCTGCCGAAACAGCCGGAACAGGCGTCGAGGTAGGCATTGTGGGCACTGCCACGGTCGCTGCTGCTCCTGCCGCCGCTGTTGTCATTGCGCTGTGGCCGGAGGATGTGGGCGGACCCGGGGACACCCTCACCCCGGCGCAGGAGGATGAATTGACGTACGGTGACGCCTGGGTCGCCGCCAATAAGTCAGCGACGGCCGGCGATATGTGCCCCCACATCGTTGCCGCCGGGACCGGACCTCCGAGTTGGTGGCCAGAGTGGGCGCAAAGGTACCCGCGCTTGCCGGCCGAAGACGACGAGGCATACGTCACTCGGATCCTAAATACGAAGTACGGCAAGGGCAACTGGAAGGCGGGCCCGGGAACCGAATACAACCGTATTCGGAAGGGCCTCGACCGCGGCACAATTAAGGGCTGAGGGCAGGCTGTCATGACACTCACTACTGAGGAAATCGCATCGTTGGTGAAGCAGGCGAAGGCTGAGAGTTCCGCCGGGGTCGCTGACGCTCGACCGGCCCTTGTCCGCCTACAGGAATCACCCAGCGACGAGGTGTTCGAAGCCGCGGAGCGTCTATGTCGCTCAGCCGACAGCAGTGATCGGAAGCTCGGGTGTGAGATCTTGCGGGAACTAGGAACCGGCACCGGACGACCTTTCGCCGATAGGGCAAGCCCAATACTCGCTTCGTTGGCGCAGTCGGACACCCACCAAGAGGTGAGACGGATCGCGCTAGACGCGCTCGGGTGGCAAGGGCGCAAGGTGGACCGGGACTTCTTGCTAGCCCGGGCAACGGATCCAGATCCGGAAATTCGGAACGCAGTAGCCTCGAATCTCACGAATGTCAGTGATATGGATCCGCCTGATCCCGATGTACTAACGGCGCTCCTGCAGCTGGCAGCGGACAGGGATCCCGAGGTTCAGTTCTCTGCGGTGTGGGCTCTATCAGAAGAGATTCCTTCAGATGCTCCAGGGGTCTCCAAAGCCCTAGAGGAGGCGGCGGCAGGACGAGCAGGCTTGCCTCAAACCGCTACCGTGGCTCAGAAGGCGCTTGAGCGTATCCGGCGCAGGCGCTCGGTGTAGCTCGCAACCTCAGGCGAGGCCAAGACAGTGGGGCGGACGAGAGCGGCGCCCTTCATCCATGGACCCGCGAGGCCTGTGGCCGGCCTGCCCGCCCTGTGCGGCGAGGTGGCTGCGAGCGTGGACCCGCGGATGCGTCGCTGAATGCGAACTTTCCCCAGAGATCTCCTTCCGATTCGCCTTTCGCCAGCAACGTTTGCGAAAGGCGAAGGCTGTGTGGGGCCGACCCCCGCTCCAGCAGTCCGGCCTTGCAGAGCGCGGCCAGCGCCCGCTGCACCGTTCGTGGGTGAAGGGATCTACCGCCGTTGAAGCGGCCCGCGAGCGTCCCGACTTCCGCACTCTTCGCCACCACGGTTCCGCCATTC
Organism: Solirubrobacteraceae bacterium; assembly: GCA_035294545.1. Lineage (GTDB taxonomy): Bacteria > Actinomycetota > Thermoleophilia > Solirubrobacterales > Solirubrobacteraceae > Palsa-465. The sequence continues at coordinate 31,512 of DATGKS010000073.1, forward strand.
GATGCCGTCTCGGAGAGGACAACGAGGGCAAGGCCCACCTTGTGAACGGCGTGCTCGAAACGGACTGGGCCGCGGTCGATCGCGGGCATAAGGTACGCGTACCAGGAGTCGACAACCACGACTCGCTGAACCTACCAGCGAGGCTCGCCCGGAAGCGACCCCGAGAGGGACAACCGCCGCAAGCGCGCCAGCCGCAACGGCCTCGTCCTGGTCGCGGTCCTGCAACTCACCAAATAGCGCTGCTAGGAGCCTCTGGGTCACGCGAGGCGCGCGGCGAGCACCTTAAAGTCACTCGCGATCGTCGGGCTCCCCTACGCGGACACCACCAGGACCGTATACATCCACGGTCCCGGCGGGCTTCCGGTCGAGCAGGTCTCCACCACCGGCACGCTCTTCTACCACCACGACCAACTCGGCTCCACTCGTCTGCTGACCGACGGCAACTCAACGATTCAGGCCGCCTATACGTATGACCCGCACGGAATCTCACACCTGCTCCGTCATCGGTCACTGTCCTGCGACAGAAGGACGAGCAGTGCGTGGTATGCATCGCCGGCGTTGAGGTGGCTGTACACCCGCTCAATCATGCGCAGCGACGTGTGCCCGACGATCTGGGCCACGACCATGGAGTCCATCCCCCCGCGGAGGGCGTTGGTAATGAAGCTGTGGCGGAGGAGGTGGGGATAGACGTCCTTGGCGATCCCGGCGCGCTCCGCAGCCGAGCGCACTAGCTTCAGCACCCCACTCCGCGTCAGAGGCTCGTACTCGCCTGACAGGCCGCGGCGTAGGCTGACGAAGAGGCGGTCAGAGCGAGTGTCCGCGGGACGTCCGTGACGTTGGTACCGCTCGATCCCGCGCAGCAGCGCCGGCGGGAGCGGTACCAGCCGGTCTCGCGAGCCCTTTCCATGAATCCGAAGAAACGACTGCCGGTCGTGGCGAACGACATCGTCCGTCCGGAGTGCGCAGACCTCCTGATTCCGGACGCCGCAGTCGGCAAGGATCCCGAGGATCAGGCGGTCGCGCTCAGTCGGCGCAGCAGCGACCAGGCGACGGACCTCCTCTCGATCCAGCACGTGGACGACCCGGCGGGGAAGGCGCGGCAGTGGCGGGCGCACCGGAGACCCCTCGCCCTCGCGCTCGCACCAGGTCAGGAACCCTCGGATCGAGCGCAGGTAGGCGTGCACCGTGGTCACGGACAGCGGCGCTCCACGGCGGCTCCGCATCTCCCGTAGGGCCACCGAGAACGAGTCGGCCGCTCGGCGGTCGAGCTGGCTGATATCGGTCATGCCCTGCTCGGCGCACCACGGCAAGAAGACCGCCCGCAGCGGATAGCCGTAGCTCAACTCGATCGTGTTCTTGGAGAGGCCGCGGGCCCGGCACGCCATGAGGTAATCCTCGACGAGCCGTTCCAGCGCCGTCCGAGGACCGGGCCGGACGAGAGTGAGATCGGCCATTGGTGGCCTCCAGTGAGAGCGCTTCTGAAGCGGCGCTTGCCTGATAGATCGCGCCCTTGAGGGGCGCTTGCTACGGCAACCTTAGGCTCTCTCGAAGCAGCAATGCAAGACCGCTTGTGCGACACGAAAGAGCCCTGATCGAACTCCGATCGTGACGCGTCCCGCTCGTCTGGCGCGGGAGCGCTTATGCCATGCAAGCGCTCTCCCAGCTGAGCTACGTCCCCGGGATTGTGAATTTGTCAACGCCGCTTGCTGCCACTTTGCGCCCTCTCAGGGCGCTTGCTATGGCAACGGCTATCTCGACCGGTTCCACGCGTTTGACACCCACAGCGCGCATCAGCAGCTTGCACTGACGTCAGGGGACTCATAGCAGGTCGGGCACGACCGGCGTCGCCACCAGTTCGAGCGAGGCCGCCGGCAGAAGGGTGGCCAGGTCCATCAAGCCGAGCGGGCCGCACGAGCGTCGGAACACGGGTTACCCTCCGGCTCCCGTGCAGCAGCCCACGACCCAGACCATCTACGACCTCTTCAACGGCCGCATCCAGTTTCAGGTGCCGGTCTACCAGCGGGCGTACGTCTGGAACGAGGCGGAAAACTGGGCAATCCTCTGGGACGACATCGCCGACACGGTCAACCGCTACCTCGACGATCCCGAGGCCAAGACCCCGCAGCGCCACTTCCTCGGTCCCATCGTCCTCAATCAGGAACCATCCGCGGCCGGTGGCGTCGATCCTCGACTCGTCATCGACGGCCAGCAGCGGCTGACCACCCTCCAAGTCATCCTCGCAGCGGCCTCGGCTGTGGCGCGAGAGCGGGACAACCCGGATGTTGCCGACGAGCTCGCCCAGCTGACCGCCAACCACGGCCGAGCGGCCGAGGGCGACCTGCGCTTCAAGGTCTGGCCCTCGCGCCGGGACCGCACCGCCTTCCTCTCCACCATGGAGAGCGGCCCGGCGGACGGCGCTGCCAGCGGCATCCCCGCCGCCTGGGCGTACTTCCACGATCGGATCGATGAGTGGGTCAGCGACGAGGGCGATGCCGATACCGAGCAGCAGGCGAACCGACTGCGAGCGCTCCAGGTCTGCCTCGAAGACCTCATGTACGTCGTCTCGATCAACCTCGACGAGAGCGACAACGCCCAGGTGATCTTCGAGACTCTGAACGCCCGCGGCACCGGCCTCGGCGCCCTCGACCTGGTCAAGAACGCAGTCTTCCTCCAGGGCGAGCGCCAGAAGGCCCCGACCGACCGGTTGCACGACGACTTCTGGGAGCCGACGTTCGAGGGCGACGACTACTGGCTGGAGGAGACCCGCCAGGGACGCGAGAAGCGTGTCCGCGCCGACTGGTTCCTGATGCACTGGCTCGCCATGGAGCTCGGCGACGTCGTCCGCGCCGACAAGCTCTTCGACACCTTCCGCAAGCGCATCCTCCACGGCGCCGGCAGCCTGCAGGTGGAGCAGCTCGTGCCCCGCCTCTGCGAGGACGCTCGGATCCTGCGCTCATTCGACGACTTCGCGCCGGGCACACCGGAGCAGCTCTTCTTCGCCCGCCTGGAGGCGATGGACACCACGACCATGTTGCCCGTCGCCCTGTTCCTCTTCCGGTCGAGCGAGCTCGGCGCCGAGCGTCGCCTGCGGGCCCTCGCCGCGCTGGAGAGCTGGCTCGTCCGTAGGGCGATCCTCCGCCTCACCGCGAAGAACTACAACCGCACGCTGGCCAGCCTGCTGAAGGCGATCAAGGGCGACGCGGCCAATGCGGACGAGGCCATCGTCCGCGAGCTGCGCTCGTCCCAGGCCACGACCGCGGTGTGGCCGGCGGATGCGACGATCCGGGCCCGGCTGGTGGAAGGCGACCTCTATGGCTACGTCGGGCAGGCGCGGGTGCGCATGCTCCTCGAAGCCTGCGAGTTGGACGTCCGTGATCCCGCCAAGACCGAGGCCATCGCCCTTCCCGCGGGGCTGTCGATTGAGCACGCGCTCCCGCAATCCTGGGAGGAGAACTGGCCGCTGCCCGATGGCGTCGATCAGGAGAAGGCGGCCGCCGCCCGGTGGGCGCACGTCAACCGGCTCGGCAATCTCACGCTCGTGACCCAGCCGCTCAACTCCTCGCTCTCCAACGCTCCCTGGGTCGCCCGCAAGGAAGGCGACTACAGCAAGCGGGACGAGCTGGCAAAGCGCAGCGTTCTGCTCATCAACCAGCAGCTCGTCCGTCACGACCATTGGGACGAGGAACGGATCGACGCTCGCGGTGGGGATCTCGCCGAGCGCATCCTCCGCACGTGGCCCGGCCCCGACTCGGAGATCTGGCCCGCCGCCGAAGCCGCCGCAGTCACCGCCTGACCTGCGATGAGTCGGGCGCTACCATCCCCGTGTCCATGCATCTCGCGCGCGACCACAGTGCCATCAAAGTGCCATATCGTCGATCGGCGACCATGGCAACGACTGCGGAAGTGCGCGATTTGCAGGCGAAGGGCGATTAGCTCAGTCGGTTAGAGCGCTTCTCTGATAAGGAAGAGGTCCCAGGTTCGAGTCCTGGATCGCCCACTCGCCGACAGGTCAGGGTTCCGCATGTCGCTGGTCGCGGCGCTCGTCGATCACGAGCTCCCGGTGGCCGTGGGCGGGAGGCGCCGCGCGGAAGTGGCGGAGGTCGACGGTGAGCGCGGACAGACGGGCCTCAGCAGCGACATCGTGAGGATTCTCACGTTCGTCTTACACCGTTCTGACCGCCCGACACTACGGTCAGCGACCGGATGACGAGGCAACCGTACCCAGCACGGACCGCGGCGCAGCGGCGCCGGGACGCGATGCTCGCGCGGGTCACCCGCACGCGCTGGGTGACGGTGGCCGGGGCCGGTGGGCTGAGCGCAGCGCTGGCGGCGCTCGTCGGCGCCGTCGCGCCCGGGCGCTCGTCGGCGAGCACCAGCCGCGAGGCCGTGACAAGTCACGCGACGGTCACCGCGGCGCATGCCCGCGCGCCTGCGATGCCGCCGGCCGCGGACGCCGCCCAGCTCGGTCTGCAGCCGCCGGGGAGCGCTCCGCAGGCGCCGCCGGCGACACCCGCCGCGCAGCCCCAGACCCAGACGCAGTCCTCGGCGCCGGCCGCGCCGGTCTCAGGGGGCTCTTGACCGCGACGGCGTCGTTTCCCGCGCTCGGGAGCACGGCCGTCGTCGTCACCGCCGCAGACGTCCTTCCCGAGGCTCGGGCGGCGGTGGAGCGGGCGGTCGCCGCGATCGACCGCGCCTGCTCGCGCTTCCGCGAGGACTCCGAGCTGACGGCCCTCAATCGCCGCGCCGGTCGCCCGACGCGCGTCTCGCCGCTGCTGCTCCACGCCCTGCAGGTCGCCGTCCGCGCCGCCGTGCTCACCGACGGCGACGTCGACCCGACGCTCGGGGCGGCGCTCGTGGCGCTCGGCTACGACCGGGACTTCTCCATGGGCCTCGATCGTCCCGGTGCCGGCGGGCCGGGCGGCCCGCCGCGCCTCAGGGCCGTCCCCGGCTGGCGCGCGATCGAGATCGACGCCGCGACCTCGGCCGTCGGGATCGGCCGCGGCGTGCGCCTCGATCTCGGCGCGACGGCAAAGGCGCTCGCCGCCGACCGCGCCGCCGGCGCCGCGTCCGCAGCCACCGGCGCGGGCGTGCTCGTCGCCCTCGGCGGCGACATCGCGACCGCCGGCCCGGCGCCCGACGGCGGCTGGCGGGTGCGGGTCACCGACGACCACCGGGCCGGACTCGACGCGCCCGGCCAGTGGATCACGATCCGCGAGGGCGGGCTCGCCACCTCCAGCACGACCGTGCGCCGCTGGCGCCACGGCGACGAGGAGCTCCATCACCTGCTCGATCCGCGCTCCGCCCGCCCGGCGGCCGGTCCCTGGCGGACCGTGAGCGCCGCCGCCGCGACGTGCGTGGACGCGAACATCGCCACCACCGCGGCGCTCGTCCGCGGCGAGCGCGCCGCGGGTTGGCTCACGGAGCTGCAGCTCCCGAGCCGGCTGGTGAGCACCGACGGTCGGGCGCTCCATCTCGGCGGCTGGCCCAGCGAGGGCGAGGAGCTGGCGTCGATGCCGGCGCCCGCGGGGGCCCTCACGTGATCCTGCTCACGGCGGCCGCCGGAGGCTCCCGGGTCTACTGGTTCCTCACCCGGAGCACGGGAGCGGTCGCGCTCGTGCTCCTCACCGCGAGCGTCCTGCTCGGGCTGCTCGGCACGCTCCGCCTCTCCGGCCGAAACTGGCCGCGCTACACGATCGAGGCGCTCCACCGGGACGTGTCGCTGCTCGTCCTCGCGGTGCTCGTGGTGCACATCGTCACGACCGTGCTCGACAGCTTCGCCCCGATCGGCCTGCCCGCCGCGGTCATCCCGTTCATCTCGAGCTATCGGCCGTTCTGGCTCGGACTCGGCGCGCTCGCGTTCGACCTGCTGCTCGCCGTCACGATCACGAGCCTCGTGCGCCGGCGGCTCGGTTACGCGCGCTGGCGGGCGGTGCACTGGCTCGCGTATGCGAGCTGGCCGATCGCCGTGCTCCACGGGCTCGGGACCGGCAGCGACACCCGGCTGTGGTGGATGCTCGCGCTCACCGCCGCCTGCGTGGCGGCCGTGGCGGCCGCCGTGTGCGCCCGGCTTGCGCGCGCGGAGAGGTCGGTCAGCGGCGTCCGGGTCCCGGGGATCGCGGTGTGCGCCGGCGTCGCCGTCGGTCTCGCCGTGTTCACGATCGCCGGGCCCATGCAGCGCGGCTGGGCCCGCCGCGCCGGGACGCCGACGCGCCTGCTCGCACATCCCGCCGCACAGCTCACGCGCGTGCGGGTCACGCCGACGGGCACCGGCGCACAGGCACATGCCGCGCCGCCCCGGTCGTTCACCGCCGGTCTCCGGGGCCGGATGACGCAGCGGGCGGCCACCGGCGGCGCGATCGTCAACCTCGCGCTCCGGCTCATGGGCGGCGCCGCCGGCCGCCTGCGCGTGCGCATCGGCGGGACGCCGCTCGCGGGCGGCGGACTGTCAATGACCGGCAGCCAGGTCGACCTGCTCCTGCGCGGCTACCCGGCGGTCTTCACCGGCACGCTCCGGGCGCTGCAGGGCACCGCGTTCATCGCCCGGGTGCGGGCGGCGACGGGCGCGGCGCTCACCCTCGACGGCGAGCTGGCGATCGATCAGAGCACCGACGCGGTGACCGGCCGCCTGCGAGCGACCCGATGACCCCCGGAACGCTGGCCGCCAGGCGCACCGGACCGGAGGGCCTGCCGCGGCTGCTCGCGGGGATGGCGGTCGACGCGGCGCCGCCGACGCTCGCCGGGCACGAGGACCGCTACGGCCCCCTGCCCACCGGCGGCGGCGCCGAGCTGATCGAGCTCGTCGAGCAGAGCGGACTGCGCGGACGCGGGGGCGCGGACTTTCCGACCGCGGTCAAGCTCCGGGCCGTTGCCGGACGCCGATCTCCGATCGTGATCGTCAACGGCTCCGAGACCGAGCCCGCGAGCGCGAAGGACCGGCTGCTGCTCATGCGCCTGCCGCACCTCGTGCTCGACGGCACCGTGCTCGCCGCGCGCGCGGTCGGCGCGCGGCACGCGGTTGTCCGGGTCGGCGAGCGGCGGGTGCGGGCGCTCGACGCGCTGCAGCAGGCGCTCGCGGAGCGCTCCGACGGCATCGGGATCGAGCTCGTCGCCGGCCCCGAGGGCTATGTGACCGGCGAGGAGACGGCGGTCGTCCACCACCTCGAGCGCGGGATCGCCAAGCCGACGTTCATCCCGCCGCGCCCGTACGAGCACGGCCTCCACGGTCGTCCGACCCTCGTCCAGAACCCGGAGACGCTCGCGCAGCTCGCGCTCATCGCGCGCTACGGGCCGGAGTGGTTCCGTGAGCTCGGCTCGGCTGCCGACCCGGGATCGGTGCTCGTCACGATCTCCGGCGCGGTCGCGGCACCGAACGTGTACGAGCTCGCCTTCGGCACGCGGATGACCGACCTGCTGCGTGCCGCCGGCGGTCGCACCGAGCCGCTGCAGGCGCTGCTCATCGGCGGCTACTTCGGCACCTGGATCAGCGCCGCGCGCGGGGAGCAGCTGCGCCTCTCGCGCGCCGAGCTGCGCTCCGCCGGAGCGGCGCTCGGCTCGGGGGTCGTGATCGCGCTCGGCGAGAGCGCCTGCGGGCTGCACGAGACGGCGCGGATCATCTCCTATCTCGCCGGCGAATCCGCCGGCCAATGTGGCCCCTGTGTCCACGGCCTCGCCGCGATCGCGGAGTCGGTGCGCGCGCTCGCCGAGGGGCAGGCGCACTCCGGTGAGCTCGCACGCCTCAAGCGCTGGTGCGAGGAGGTGCGCGGCCGGGGCGCCTGCCACCACCCCGACGGAGCCGCGCGGTTCGTGCAGAGCGCGCTCGCCGTGTTCGAGCCCGAGCTCGAGCGCCACCGGCACGGTCGCTGCGCGGCGCCCGCCGCCGGGCTTCCGATCGGCGCGCCCGCCGCCACTCCGGGGCGCCGACGGACAGCATCGGGGGTGCGCCCCCCCGGGTCCGCGGACCCTGTCCGCCGCCGACCCGCGCCGGGGCGCCCGAGGCGGGAGTCGCGATGAGCGCCCGCCTGCGCGTCAACCCGATCATGTGCGAGGGCCACGCGTTCTGTGCCGACCTGCTCCCCGAGCTCATCCGCCTCGACGACTGGGGCTACCCGATCATCGAGGAGGCCGAGGTCCCGCCCGACCTGCTCGCGCTCGCGCGGCGCGCGGCGGACGCCTGCCCGACGCTCGCGCTCCTGCTCGACGAGCGCGACGACTGAGCCGGTCGCGTCCGAGCGCGACGCAACCGGCGAGCACCGCGAGCGCCACGAGCAGGATCGCGATCGTCGCCGCGCCCGGGAGGATCGCGCGGATGACGATCGCCGCCACGATCGCGACAGTCAGGTCGGCGAGGAGCGGATGCGCGCGTGCCGCGGCGCGCGCCCGAAGCGCGAGTCGACCGACGCCCTCAGCGCGCATAGACGGCGAAGAAATCGCGATCGTCGGGACTGAGGTAGCGGGTCGCGGGGCGGCTCATCCCGGGCACGAGCTTCTGCGGGTCGGCCGCGCCCCAGCCGCCATAGAAGTTGAACGTCGTCCAGTCGTAGTTGATGTCGAGCTCCATCGCGCGCACCGCCCCGGCGCGCTGCAGGATCCGTGCGAGGCTCTGCGCGGTCTGGAGGTCCGCCGCCGCGTAGATGAGGTCGCCGCGGGCGTCGACGCCGATGCCGGATCGCCACACGCGCACGGCATTCCCGACGGTGAGGCCCCAGAGCGCGCCGTCCGACAGACTCGGGTTCAGCCGCCCGGCCCGCACGATCAGCGGCAGGTTCTGGCGAGCGAACAGCACCTGAGGGCCCGGGGTCGGGCCGCCCGACCAGCTCTGTACGTCGGTGCGCCCGTCGCGGTAGCCGACGACGGTCGCCTGACCGGCGCGAAGCGGCGCGTACGCGCGCCCGAAGGCGAAGAAGCCGCCGTGGTCGTCCTCCAGCCGGAAGCCGCTGTTGAATGTCGCGACGAGCCGGTCGCGGCGGTCGACCGGAACCTCGGCGGGCACGTTGCCCGAGTTCGCGGGCTCGTAGCGCCCCGGATACAGCTGAAGCATCGTGCGAGAGCGATCGATCCAGGCGACGCCCGCGACGACCCGCGGATAGCTCGGATCCGGCCGGAACGTCGTGACGAGGATCGGCGGCGCCCCGTGGACGAGCAGGCCGGTCCCGTGCCAGACCCCCTCGCCGGGCAGCGCGGGCCGGATGACGGGCGCGATCGGCGGCGGCCGGTAGGCCCGCGCCCGGCGCGCAGCGGCGGCACGCGATCCGACGCTCGGCAGTCGCTTCAGCCCCGGTCCCCCGGTCGCCGGAGCATTGAGGCTGTAGTAGGCGCTCTCGATGCTCGCGACGAGTCCCGCCGCGCCGTTGCCGCGCAGCCACTCGACGAACTGCACGCTCGTCGGCGTGTTCGACGGCTCGGTGAGGGTTCCGACGAGCGAGACGAGCACCTCGGCGGAGAGCACGACGAGTACGAGCGCGGCGATCCGACGAGCCCGGAAGCGCACGTCACGGCGCACGCGTCGGCGCGCCGGCCGCCGTGCCGGTCGCGGCCCGGACGCGGCGACGCGCGCGGCCCGCCCCGGCGCCCGCTCGACGAGCGAGACCGGGGGGCGCGGCCGGCGGGCGCGCGGATCGAAGGGCCGGTCGACCGGCCGGGGGCTCAAGGGCGGCATGACGACCTCAGGACCGGTTCGACGGACGGGTGGCGGCTCCTGCGGGGCGCGGGCCCACGTCACGAGCAACTCGGCGGGAACGTCCGTGCGGAAGGCGCCGTCCGCGCGTGCGGCGCGTTCGGGATTGCCTCCGACGGTCGCTCAAGAATCTCTCACCCCGGACGACAACCTGTGCCAGCAGGTCAGCCCGCTGACCGGTGGGTAACCAAAGCGTGAGGCGCGCCCGGCGTCCGTCGGGCGCCGTCAGAAGGAGTGCGAACAGATGGCCGTGACCACGGCATCGACGGTGCCACAGACCGAATACGAGCGCAGGCGGGACGAGCGGGATCCGGACGCGCCCGGCCCCGGGATCAAGCTGACATACGGCGTGCTCGGCGCGATGCTGCTGGCGTACGTCGTCGACCTCGTGCTCGGCGGCCCGAACGGGTCGTATCCGGACTGGCTCGCGGGCTGGGGCGTCGACGCGTTCGAACTCGTCGCGGGCCTGCTCGTGATCGCCCGCGGGGTCGCGCGGCCGCGCGATCGCCGCTACGCGCTGCTGCTCGGCATCGCCTGCTGCTCGTGGGCGATCGGCGACTTCGCGATGACCGCGGAGACACTGAACGGCGCCACCCCGGCGACGATCAGCCTCGCCAACTACCTGTGGGCCGGGTTCTTCCCGCTCGCCTACGTCGCGGTCATGGTGCTCATGGAGCGCGATGTCAAGAAGCTGACGGCCGCCAACTACCTCGACGGCGTCGTCGCGGCGCTCGTCGTCGCCGCGGCGATCGTCGCGTTCGGCTTCTCCGGCATCGCCTCCGCCTCCGGCCAGGGCACCGAGGGCGCCGCCGTCAACCTCGTCTACCCGCTCGGCGACCTGCTGCTCGCCGGCCTGACGACGCTCGGCATCGTCATGCTCCCCGCCGGCCGCCGCGGGCGCTGGTGGCTGCTCACCGCCGCGGGCCTGATCAATGCCGCCGGCGACATCGCCGCGCTCTTCAACGGCCTTGTCGCGACGAACGTCGGGTGGTTCTTCAACACGATTGCGTGGCCCACGTCGCTGCTCTTCATCTCGATGGCCGTGTGGGTCGCGCGCGATCCGGGCGTGCCCGTCCAGGAGAACACGGCCTCCGGCTTCCGGATCCCGACGGTCGCGTCGATCCTCGCGCTCATCATCCTGTTCACGGGCTCGCTCGTGCACTCGAGCCAGGTCGCGATCGGCCTCGCGTCGGCGACGCTGCTCGCCGCGGGCGCCCGCTTCGGCCTCGCGCTCAAGCGTCTCAACGAGCTCACCGAGCAGCGCCACCTCGAGCTGCAGAGCTCCGCCGACGAGGAGCGGAAGTCAAAGCACGCCCTTCAGGTCGCGATCCGCCACTACGCCGAGTTCGCCGCCCGCGTCGCCAGCGGCGACCTCACCGCGACCGTCGCCGGCGAGCGCCAGGACCTCCGTGAGCTGTCGGAGAGCCTGAACACGATGGTCCGCGGCCTCGCCGAGATCTCGAGCGAGATCCAGGCCGGCGTGCACGAGATCGGTGCCTCGACCGAGGAGATCCTCGGCGCGGTGAGCCGCCACACCGAGAGCGCCGGGCAACAGTCCGCCGCGATCACGCAGACCTCGGCGACCGTCAACGAGCTGCGCGCCGCCGCCGACGTGACCGCGCGGCGGGCCCGCGAGGTGGCCGAGCGGGCCGGCGACTCCGTCCGCGTCTCCGACCAGGGCACCGCCGCGGTCGCGGCGATCGCCGAGGCGATGCAGGACATCCGCGCCCGTGTCGAGGGGATCGCGCAGGAGATCCTCACGCTCGCCCAGCGCGCGCAGCAGATCGGCGTGATCACCGACACCGTCAACGAGCTCGCCGACCGCTCGAACCTGCTCGCGCTCAACGCGACGATCGAGGCGGCGCGCGCCGGCGAGGCCGGCAAGGGGTTCGCGGTCGTCGCCGATCAGGTCCGCCAGCTCGCCGAGCAGTCCAAGGAGGCGACGGCGAAGGTCGAGTCGATTCTCTCCGAGGTCCAGGATGCGACTCAGGCGGCGGTGAGGGCGAGCCAGGAGGGCGCGAAGGTCGTCGAGGACGGACTGAGGCTGACGACCGAGGCCGACGAGGGCATTCGCTCGCTCACCGACATCATCCGCGCCTCGTCCGATGCCGCCGAGGAGATCGCGGCCTCCGCCCATCAGCAGAGCATGGGCATGGACGAGATCGCGAGCGCCATGACGAACATCGAGACCGGCACGAGCCAGTTCCTCGACGGGGCGCACGCCTCGCAGGTCGCGGCGAGCTCGCTCAACGACCTCGCCGCGAAGCTCGCGGCGCTCACCGAGCGCTACCGCGTCGCCTGACCGCGCAGGACGCCGGCCAGGCCGAGCCAGGCGCGGTCGTAGATCGCGCTGCACCAGCGGGCCAGTCGAGCGACCGGCGCGCGCGGCAGCGCGACGACGATTGCGGCCAGCGCGCCGACCCCGATCGCACCGAGGATGTCCGTGGGCCAATGGATCCCGACCATCACCCGCGCCACGCCGATGAGGAGCGCGACGACGAGCGTCGCCAGTCCCAGGCGGACTCGGCCGAACAGGATGAGGGCGAATGCGAGCGCCGCCGATCCCGTGACGTGGTCGGAGGGGAAGGACGCGTCCGCGGGGTGTGGGATCAGCTTGTGGAAGTGGTGGAGCGCCACGAACGGTCTCGGGCGATCCCACAGGTGGCCGATCCCCTGCACGATCAGCAGGCCGAGGATCACCGCGAGGGCGCCGGCGAAGATCGCCACCTGGGAGCGATCGTCGAGCAGCCGGCCGCGGGAGGTGCGCAGCAGCCAGAGCAGCGCCAGGCCGCCGATCAGGATGAAGACGACGTCCTGGGCGAAGAACTTCGCGATGTCCCCCACCCACGGGTGGTCGAACGCGAAGTTGTTGAGGGTGTGGTAGACGCTCGTGTCCATGGTGCCCGCGCGCGGTGCGCAGCGTCATTGTCGGACGCGATTGTGAATGCCATGTGAAGCCGTGGCGCCGCGTCAACGCGGACCTGACGCGGCTCTCAGCTGCATCTCAGCGAAGCGGGGGCGCCGTCGAGCCGCGCACGACGAGATGGGTGGGCAGGATGTGCTGCTCGGGCCGGCCTGCCGGGCCCGACAGCCCCTCGATCAGCCGCTCGGCCGCGATCCGGCCCTTCTCGTGCTCAGGCTGGTGGATCGTCGTCAGGCCCTCGGCGGCGCCGGCGCAGTCATCAAACCCGACGATCGACAGGTCGCGCGGGATCTCAAGCCCGCGATCGAGCGCCGCCCGCCACGCGCCGAGTGCGAGCACGTCGCTGAACGCGAACAGCGCGGTCGCCTCGGGCGCCCGCTCGAGCAGCTCATGCGCGCCGCGGCGGCCGGCCTCGACCGTGCTCGCCGCGCACTCCTCGACGAGCACGTCCTCCCAGATCAGGCCGGCGTCCGAGATCGCGGCCGCGCTGCCGGCGAGGCGCTCGCGCGCCACGGCCGCCGTCACCCCGCCGCGGTCGGCGGCGTCGACGAGCCCGACGTGCCCGTGGCCGGTGAGCCGGAAGCTGAGGATCGCGATCGCGCGGTGGCCGAGCGCGAGCAGGTGGCCGATCGCCTCGGCCGCCGCGGCACGGTCGTCGATGCCGACGAAGTCGACCTCGGTGAGGCGTGGCGAGTCGACGATCACCGCCGGCAGCGGCCGCGCGATCGCCAACCGCAGCCGCGCGTCGTCGTCATGCAGCGAGTGCAGGATGAAGCCATCGACGGCGGCGCCTCGGATCGAGTTGCCGTGCGTCGGCAGGTCCCGGGAGCCCGGGACGAACGTGAGCGCGAACTGCTCATCGGCGGCGCGCTCGGCGAGGCCTTGGAGCATCGTCATCGCGGTCGGATCGTCGAACGGGTAGGGAAGCGGCTCGGAGAACACGACGCCGAGTGCGCCCGTGCGTCCGCGGCGCAGGTTGCGCGCGATCGGGTCGGGGCCGGCGTAGCCGACTGCATCGGCGGTCTTGAGGATCTGCTCGCGCAGCGCGGGCGAGAGCTGGTCCGGGCGGTTGTAGGCGTTCGAGACGGTCGTCGGGGACACGCCCAGGACCTTGGCGATCGCGACGATCCCGGACCGCCGGGACCTCGGACCCGGCCTCCCGGGCCTCCTGACTCCCTCGCTTGACACCCTCGGTCGAGTCTACTAGAAAGCGCGATTCTGAAACGTTGCAGAGTTGCGCCCTGGCGGGGAGGAATGAGACCGTGGAACAGAGCCGATCGACGATCGAAATCGGGTCCCGGGCGCCGCGGCGCGAGCCGGCCGACGCTCCGGAGGCAGCGCGGTGGGACCGTCCCGCAGGAGCGCCTCACCCCGCCGTGTCCCGGAGCCGCGGACCGTGGTGGCGGTCCGCCTCGATCTACCAGGTGTACCTGCGCAGCTTTGCCGACGGGGACGGCGACGGAGTGGGCGACATCGCGGGCCTGCGCTCGCGTCTGGACTACCTGGCCGCGCTCGGTGTCGACGCCATCTGGATCAACCCCTGGTACCGCTCGCCGATGGTCGACGCCGGCTATGACGTCGCCGACTACCGCGACATCGATCCGCGGTTCGGCACGCTCGCCGATGCCGAGGCGCTGATCGCCGCATGCCACGAGCGGGGCCTGCGGCTGATCGCCGACATCGTCCCGAACCACACCTCCAGCGAGCACGCCCGGTTCCGCGCGGCGCTCGCGGCGCCGCCCGGCTCGCCGGAGCGGGCGTGGTACTGGTTCCGTCCCGGGCGCGGTGAGCGCGGCGAGCTGCCGCCGAACGACTGGCGCTCGCGGTTCGGCGGGCCGGCGTGGACGCGCGTCAGAGAGGCGGACGGCTCTCCCGGCGAGTGGTACCTGCACCTGTTCTCGGCCGAGCAGCCCGACCTCAATTGGCGCAACCCGGAGGTCGTCGCCGAGTTCGAGTCGATCCTGCGCTTCTGGTTCGACCGCGGGATCGACGGCTTCCGGATCGACGTCGCGCACGGCCTCGCCAAGGACCCGGCGCTGCCGGACCTCGGCACGCGCGCCCGGGATGACGAGCGGGTGACCCGGCCGGACACGATCGGCCACCCCCACTGGGACCGCGACGAGGTCCACGAGATCTTCCGCGGCTGGCGGCGGGTCGCCGACTCCTATCCCGGCGAGCGCACGTTCGTCGCCGAGGCGTGGGTGACGGGCCTCGATCGCCTCGCGCTCTACCTGCGTCCCGACGAGCTCCATTCGGCGTTCAACTTCGAGTTCCTGATGGGCGCGTGGGACGCGGCCGAGCTGCGCGGCCTGATCGACGACACGCTGCGGGAGCTGGGGGCGGTTGGGGCGCCCGCGACGTGGGTGCTCTCCAACCACGACGTGCCGCGGCACGTGACGCGCTACGGCTCGGCCGACGGCGGCCGTGGCCTGTGGTCGGGCGAGCGCGCTCCGAGCCCGGTCGACCTCGGGCTCGGCCTGCGCCGCGCGCGGGCCGCGGCGCTGCTGTCGCTCGCGCTGCCCGGCGGCGTCTACCTCTATCAGGGAGAGGAGCTCGGACTGTGGGAGGTGCAGGACATCCCGGCCGAGCGGATCGACGACCCGACGTTCGCGCGCACGGGACGCACGCGCGACGGTTCCCGGGTGCCGCTCCCGTGGTCGGGCGACGCGCCGCCGTACGGGTTCAGCCCGCCCGGCGCGCGCGCCGAGCCGTGGCTCCCCCAGCCGTCCGGATGGGGCGCGGTGAGCGTCGCCCGCCAGGAGGGGGATCCCGGCTCGACGCTCGAGCTCTACCGCGCCGCGCTCCGTCTCCGCCGCGCGCACCCGGCGCTCGGCGACGGGGCACTCGAGTGGGACGAGACCGCGCCCGCCGGAGTGCTCTCGTTCACGCGAGAGCCCGGGTTCCGGTGCGTCGTCAACCTGTCGGATGCGCCGGTCGCGCCGCCGCCTGGCTCCGAGCCGCTCCTGACAAGCGCCCCGCTCGGGGACGACGGGAGCCTCGAGCCCGACGCCGCCGCGTGGCTGTCGACCGGAGCTCCGCACGCCATCGACGACTGACCGCGGTCCCGCAGGCGGCCGAGGCCCAAGCCGGAGCGCGTCCACTTCCGCGCTCGCCTCCCGCCTGCTCGGCGCGCGGCATCGGGCGCCGGTGCGTCCACAAAATCGCCCACGCCGACCTCGGCGGCGCGGCGCGTGCGGGAACGGGAGAGGCGGGGCCGCGCCGGAGGTCTGGCGACTCGCCCGGTCCGCGAAACCGGCTTGACAAACGTCCACCGGTGGTCTAGAACTGAAACGTTCCAGAAGGACCGGGCCGGGAGGAGAGAGAGGAGAGCTATGCAGGTCCCACAGCGCGCGGCGGGCGCCGCGCCGATCGCGAACCTCAGCGCGGGCGATCCGGGTGCCCGCGCCCGAGCCGAAAGTTGAGTCATTTCGTGTCCGCAGACACCGCATCAGACTGCACTCCCGTCCACCGCCGATCCGTGAGGCGCGCCGCGGCGCTCCTGGCGGCGGCCGGCCTCGCCGTGGGCGTCGCCGCCTGCGGCTCGAGCAAGTCCGGATCCTCGGGCGGCTCGAAGACGAGCTCCGCGCCGAAGCTGTCATCCTCGGCGACCAAGGCGTCGGGCAACCCGACGAAGGGCACGATCAACTGGTGGGCGAGCCCGATCACGACGAGCGGTCCCGACGTCCGCAAGGTGTGGATCGCCGCCTTCGAGAAGGCGTATCCCGGCATCAAGGTCCATCTGATCAGCGCCCCGACCGACACCGACACGAACCGGGCGACGCTCACCACCCAGATCTCCGGTGGCAGCGGCCCCGACGTGTTCATGGGCGACGTCATCTGGCCCGCCCAGTTCGGCGCCCACGGACTCGCCGTGCCGCTCAGCAAGTACCTGCCGAAGAGCTATTGGTCGAAGTTCGCCCCCGGCCTCGTCCAGGGCGCGACGTACAAGGGCCAGGTGTACGGCGCCCCGCTGTTCGAGGACCAGGGCTTCCTCTACTACCGCAAGGACCTGCTCGCCAAGGACCACCTGCCGGTCCCGAAGACATGGGAGCAGCTCGTCTCGGAGTCCAAGACGATGCAGTCAAAGCACCAGGTCAAGTACGGCTACGTGTTCCAGGGCGCCGACTACGAGGGCGCGACGTGCGACTTCGCCGAGTTCCTCGCCGACGCCGGCGGGAGGGTGCTCAACGCGAGCGACACGAAGGCGGAGCTCGGAGCGCCGGCGGTTAAGGCGCTCTCCTTTGAGCGCTCGCTCGTCGCGCAGGGGATCAGCCCGCAGGGCGAGTCGACCTTCCAGGAGCCGCAGTCGCTCAGCGTGTTCACGAACGGGCAGGCGGCGTTCCTGCGCAATTGGGACTACGCCTACGCGTCCTCGAACACGAAGGGCTCGAAGGTCATCGGGAAGGTGGGCGTCGCGCCGATGCCGACATTCCAGGGCCAGTCGACGCCCGGCTACTCGAACATCGGCGGCTGGAACCTGTACATCAACCCGCACAGCAAGAACATCGCCGCCGACCTCACGTTCATCAAGTGGATGACCGGGAGGCAGGCGCAGACGATCCAGGCCACGAAGTTCTCGCAGATCCCGACGATCACCTCGGTGCGGACCGACAAGAGCGTCATCAAGGGCAACGCGAACCTGCTCGTCGTCCCGCACACGCGGCTCGTGCCGCGCCCGGCGCAGACGCCGAACTACTCGCAGGTGAGCCAGGCGATCTACCAGAACGTCAGCTCGGCGCTCGCGGGTCAGACCTCGCCGAAGGCGGCCGTGAGCAAGATGACCTCGTCGATCAACAGCGCGCTCGGCGGCGGCCTGTAGCAAACCCCGTGCCGCCCGTGGGAGTGACACTCTCCTCTCCACTTCCACGGGCGGCCGCACCTCTTCACACTCGCGCAAGGAGCAATTGACGCCATGGCGACCACCGTCACCGCCGTTCCCCCTCGGGGCGGCCCGGCGGGCGCGTCCGAAGTCGTGGGGCGCCCAGATGAGCACCGCCGGCGAATGGCACGGCTCGGGTGGATGTTCACCACGCCGGCCCTGCTGTTCATCGGCATCGTCACGCTGTTCCCGATCGGCTTCTCGGTGCTGCTCAGCTTCGAGCACGTCAACGTCACCGGCAACGGTTTCCAGCTCCAGGGGCTGACGACAGCGAACTACTCGCTCGTGTTGGGCGCATCGATCTGGCAGTACGCGCTCGTGTTCACCCTCTACTACACGGTCGTCACTGTCATCGTCGAGCTCATCATCGGCACGCTGATCGCGCTCGTGCTGGAGCGCATGGTCGCCGGGCGCGGCTGGATGATGGCAATGCTGCTCGTCCCCTGGTCGCTCGTCACCGTGATCTCCGCCAAGCTGTGGGCCTACATCTACGACCCGACGTTCGGCATCGCCGACTCGATCCTTCACGCGCTCGGACTGGGAAACCCGGTGATCCTCGGCGGCAACACGTCGGCGATCATCGCGATGATGGTGGCGGACATCTGGAAGACGGTGCCGTTCGTGACGATCATCGTCCTCGCCGGCCTTGTCATGCTCCCCCAGGACATCTACGAGGCCGCGGAGGTCGACGGCGCGAGCGGCTGGACGACGTTCTGGAGGATCACGTTCCCGTTGCTGCGCCCGACGATCGCGCTGGCCGTCCTGTTCCGGGTGCTGCAGGCGTTCGGCCTGTTCGACCTCCCGTTCGTCCTCACCCAGGGTGGTCCGGGGCATCAGACGACCTCGCTCGCGGTGCTCGGCTACGACGTGATGTTCAACAACCTCAACTTCGGTCCGGGGGCGGCGATCGCGACAACGACGGCGGTCATCGTCGTACTCGGCTGTCTGCTGTTCCTGAAGGTGTTCCGGTCGCAGGCGGCCGAGGAGGGAATGTGATGCGACGCCGCAAGCGACAGGGCTGGCACCGCTACGTCAACCTCGTGACGATCGGGGCGACGCTCACCGTGCTGTTCGTCCTGTTGCCGCTCTACTGGATGATCTCCTCGAGCCTCAAGGGCCCGTCGGACATCGGCAGTGCGAGCGCGCTCCCGCAGCACGTGAGTGGGATCAACTACAGCTCGGCGTTCGTCCACTCCGGGTTCGGGCACTACATCGTCAACTCGGTGATCGTGGCGGTGTGCACGACCGCGCTCGTGCTGGCGCTGGGAACGATGGCCGGCTACGCGCTCGGGCGGCTGCCGATGCGCGCGAAGCTGCCGACGATGGTCGTGCTGCTGATGATCTCGGTGTTCCCGGCGATCGCGGTGATCGCGCCGCTGTTCCTGCTCATGAAGACGATCGGCTGGCTGAACAGCTACCAGGCGCTGATCGTGCCCTACACCGCGTTCAACCTCCCATTCGCGGTCTGGATCCTGCGCAACTACATGCTCGGGATCCCCAGGGAGATGGAGGAGACCGCGCGGATCGACGGCGCCGGGCCGTTCACCACGCTGTGGAGGATCATCATCCCGCAGGCGCGGCCGGGGCTGTTCACGGCCGGGATCTTCACGTTCACGGCGTGCTGGACGGAGTTCCTCATGGCGCTCTCGTTCAACAGCGACAACTCCTACCGGACGATCCCGGTCGGCATTGCGCTGTTCGGCTCGCAGTTCACGATCCCGTACGGGACGATCTTCGCCGCGAGTACCGCGGCGGCCGTGCCGATCGCGATCCTCGTGCTCGTGTTCCGCCGCTCGGTCGTGTCGGGTCTCACCGCCGGGGCGGTCAAGGGATGATCGGGACTGCGTCGGCGCCGGCCGCAGCGGCGCGGGGATTGCCCGTGCCCGCCACCACCGAACACGAGGGAGTGAGATGACAGCGATCGAGCTCGAGCAGGTGAAGAAGGTGTACCCGAACGGCTATGAGGCCGTCCACGGACTCGACCTCGGGATCGACGAGGGCGAGCTGATGGTGCTCGTCGGGCCGTCGGGCTGCGGCAAGACGACGGTGCTGCGGATGATCGCGGGCCTCGAGGACATCACCGCCGGATCGCTGCGCTTCGGCGACAAGGTCGTCAACGACCTCGGCCCCCGGGAGCGGGACATCGCGATGGTGTTCCAGAACTACGCGCTCTACCCGCACATGACGGTCGCCGAGAACATCGGCTTCGCGCTCACCCAGCGCAAGGTGCCGAAGGCCGAGATCGCCGAGAAGGTCAAGGAGGCGGCCCGCATCCTCGGGCTCACCGACTGGCTCGATCGCAAGCCCGCGCAGCTCTCCGGCGGCCAGCGCCAGCGCGTCGCGATGGGCCGTGCGATCGTCCGCAACCCATCCGTGTTCCTCATGGACGAGCCGCTCTCGAACCTCGACGCGAAGCTCCGGGTGCAGATGCGCGCCGAGGTGGCGACGATCCAGCGGACGGTCGGCGTCGCGACCGTGTATGTCACCCACGATCAGGTCGAGGCGATGACGATGGGCGACCGGGTCGCGGTGCTCCGCAGCGGCGATCTGCAGCAGTGCGACACCCCCCAGACGCTCTACGACCACCCGGAGAACCTGTTCGTCGCGGCGTTCATCGGCTCGCCGGCGATGAATCTGTTCGAGGCGACGCTCGGTGAGGGCGCGCAGACGCTCACGCTCGGCTCCCAGACGATCGCGCTGTCGGACGAGGTGCGCCGCACGCATCCGGCGCTCGCCGGCCACGCCGGCAAGACCGTCATCGTCGGCATCCGGCCCGAGAGCCTGCCGGCCGCCAACGGCGACTCCTCGACGGCGACGATGGAGGCCAACGTCAACCTCGTGGAGGCGCTCGGCTCCGAGCTGCAGGTGCACTTCTCGATCGACGCCAAGCGCATCGTGCCCGAGGAGTCGACCGCCGACCTCGCGCCGGAGGGGAGCGAGCTGGTGGACACCGGCGCCGGCGTCGCGCGGGTCGGCCCACACGTGCCGGCAAAGCCCGGAGAGCGGATGCGCTTCGCGATCGACGAGGGCGCGATGCACTTCTTCGACCGGGACAGCGGGCTCGCGATCTGGAAGTGAGCGCCGGGACGGGCCGCGACGGCCGGGTCGCGCTCGTCACCGGCGCCAGCCGGCGGTGTGCGATCGGAGCCGCGATCGCGCGGCGGCTCGTCGCCGACGGGCTGCGCGTCCTCGTGCATTCCTTCGAGCCGGCGGACATCGAGGCATACGGCCGCGCCGACGAGGGCGGCGCGGAGGCGCTCACGGTCGAGCTCGCCGCGGCCGGCGGCGAGGTCGCGCACGTGAGCCTCGACCTCGCCGACCCGGGCGCGCCCGCCGCGCTCGTCGGGGCGGCGCATCACCGCTTTGGCGGGCTGGACGTGCTCGTCGCCAACCACGCGCGCAGCACGGAGATGGACCTCGCCCACCTCACCGCGGCCGAGCTCGACCTCACGTTTGCGGTCAACACGCGCGCTACCCTGCTGCTCGTGCGCGCGCTCGCCGCCGGCCGGGCCCCAGGCCCGGGCGGGCGCGTCGTGCTCTTCACCTCCGGTCAGTACCACGGGGCGATGGCGAACGAGCTTCCCTACGTCGCCTCCAAGGGGGCGCTCCACCAACTCACGCCGAGCCTCGGCGCCTCGCTCGTCGGCCGTGGCATCACCGTCAACTGCGTCGACCCCGGTCCGACCGACACCGGCTATGCCGACCCCGAGCGCCTCCGGGAGGTGGCGGCGGCCGCGCCGAGTGGTCGCTGGGGGACCCCGCAGGACGCGGCGCGGCTCGTCGCCTGGCTCGTGAGCGAGGAGGGGGCCTGGATCAGCGGCCAGGTGATCGCCTCCGACGGCGGCTGGTCCGTGCGCCCGCGCTGGGAGCCGCCCCCGGGACCATGAGGGTGACGCTCCATCCCGGAGCGACCGAGGCCTTCGGCGTGCTCGGGCTGCCGTGGGACGAGCCGCTCGAGCGCTGGACCGATCCGCGGCTCGTCGCGCCCCGCGAGGAGGGGCTCCACCGCCACGTCGTGCGCTTCGTGGAGGGCGGCGGGCGCATGTGGGCGATCAAGGAGCTCCCCGAGCGACTCGCCGTCCGCGAGTATCAGGTGCTCGGCCGCCTGTCCGAGCTCGGGATCCCGTGCGTGCCCGTGTACGGGATCGTGCTCGAGCGCGCCGACGACCTCGGGGCGGCGCTCATCACGGGCTTCCTCGACTACTCCTCGACGTACCGCGCGCTCTTCACCGGCCCGCGCGGGCCGCACTCGCGCGACCGGCTGATCGACGCGCTCGCCCAGCTGCTCGCGCGGCTCCACCTCGCGGGCGTCTACTGGGGCGACTGCTCGCTCTCGAACACGCTGTTCCGCCTCGACGCCGGGCAGATCGCCGCCTACTTCCTCGACGCCGAGACCGCCGAGCTTCACACCGCGCTCTCCGCCGGTCAGCGCGAGACCGACCTCGAGGTGGCGAGCGGCAACGTGTTCGGCGAGCTGCTCGACCTGCAGGCCGGCGGTCTGCTCGGCGACGACGTCGACCCCTGGGCGGTCGTCGCCGCGCTCGAGGAGGGCTACCGGCTGCTGTGGGAGGAGCTCACCGCCGAGTGGCTGTTCCCGGCCGCCGAGGCCCAGGACCGCCTGCGCGAGCGCGTGCACCGCCTCAACGACCTCGGCTTCGACCTCGACGAGGTCGAGCTCGACGACGCGGGGGAGGGCCAGATGCGCCTGCGGGTGACGACCAGGGTCTCCGAGCCCGGCCACCACCGCCGCCTGCTCTACCGGCGTACGGGCCTGCTCACCGAGGAGAACCAGGCGCGCCGGCTGCTCAACGACCTCGCCTCCTACCGGGCCTGGCTCGAGCAGCAGGAGGGCCGTGAGATCCCCGAGGTCGTCGCCACGAATCGCTGGCTGTCGGAGATCTACGACCCGGTCGTCGCCGCGATCCCGCCGGAACTGCGCGACAAGCTCGCGCCCGCCGAGGTGTTCCACGAGGTGCTCGAGCACCGCTGGTACCTCTCGCGCGCCGCCAGGCGCGGCGTGAGCACGCCGGACGCGACCGCCGCCTACGTCGCCGAGATCCTGCCCGCCGTCCCGGACGACCTCACCTCCGGCGCGGGCCGAGCCGAGCCGCCCCGACGGTAGGCTCGCCCGGTCAATGGCCGCGATCACGCTCACGTTCGACAACCTCGGCGAGGCGGCCGCGCTCGAGCGGGGGACGTGGACCGGCGCGACGCCGCTCGGGGCCGATCCGTCGGTGACGGTCGCACTGCCGCGGCTGCTCGACGAGCTCGAGCGCCACGCGCTCCGCGGCACGTTCTGCGTCGAGGCGATCAACTGCGACGTGTATCCGGACGCGGTGCGGGCGATCGCCGCGCGCGGCCACGAGCTCGCGATCCACGGCTGGCGCCACGAGGCGTGGTCCGAGCTCGACCCCGCCCGCGAGCGTGAGCTGCTCAGCCGCGCCCGCGACGCGTTCGGCGCGCTCGGGCTCTCGCCCGCAGGGTTCCGCCCGCCGGGCGGGATGCCGGCGCCCGCCGATCCCCGGCTGCTCGCCGATCACGGGATCGAGTGGTGGTCACCCGTCAAGGAGGCCGGTATCGACGGGTCGGCGGACGGGCCGCTGAGGACGGTTCCGTTCTCCTGGGAGCACGTCGACGCCTACCTGCTCATGGAGCGGTTCGCCGAGCTGCGCGCGCGCCGCGGCGACCCACGCGCGGGGCTCGACCCGGCGGGCGCCGAAGCACGTCTGCGCGCCGCGCTCGACGCCGGCCACGAGCTCGTGCTCGTGCTCCACCCGTTCCTGATGCTCGAGGAGGCGTGGTGGGAGCAGGTGCGGCGGCTGCTGGAGACGGTGGCGGGGCGGGTGGCCGCGGGGGAGCTCGAGTGCCGGACCGCGGGCCGCGCGGCACTCGGATGACCGCGGGTCGCCCGCCGGCCGGGCGGGCACTCTGATGACCGCCGGTCGCACCGCCGGCCGGGCGGTACGCGGATGACCGCCGACCCCCACGCCCGCACGCGGTTCGTCCGGCTCGGCCCGGACCCGGCGCGGGCGCGCCTGACGACCGTGCTCGTCCACGGCCGCGACCAGGACGACGCGGTCACCCGCGACCTCGCCGCGCGGCTCGACCTCCCGGATGTCGCCCACGTGCTGCCCGTGGCGGCGGAGCGCAGCTGGTACCCGGGTCGCTACTTCGACCCGCTCGACTCGCTCGAGCCCCATGTGAGCTCGGCGCTTGCGGCGATCGACCGCGCGATCGCGCTCGCCGCCAGCGATGACGATCGGCTCGTGCTCGCCGGCTTCTCCCAGGGCGCGTGCCTGATCGCCGAGTACCTCGCGCGGCGCGGCCCCCGGCCGTTCCGCGGCGCCGCGATCCTCACCGGGTGCCTGCTGGGCGCGCCGGCCGAGCGCGCCGAGCCCCGCGTTGCGCCCGGCCTGCCGGTCGCGGTCACGTGTGGCCGCCACGACGAGTGGATCCCGCTTGACGACGCGTGCGAGACCGCCGAGCGCTTCCGAGGCGCCGGCGCCGCGGTCACCTTCACCGTGCTCGACGATCGCGAGCACCACATCAGCGACCGCGCCGTCGCGGCGCTCTGCACGCTCCTGCTCGTCCCGTAGGGCCGGAGCGGGGGGCAGGCGCGCGAAGGCTGATGATCCGGCTGGCGGTGATCCGCCGATTGACACGCCCGACGGCTCCGCGCGCGGCCACCAGGGAGCAGTGTGTCGGCGGTCCAGCCCGACGACCGAATTTGTTGGATCCGAGCGTTCGCTCGGCGTGGAAAGCGAGTTCGGGCGCCTACGAGGCTGGGGACTCGCTCGCCGTTGGTTTCGAGCGTCCGGCTTGGCGTGAGAAGCGAGCGCCCGTCAGGGTAAAGCGAGCGCCACGAGCTGGCCGCGGCGCGTCTGGGTCAGGCCGCTGAGCGCTGCGGGACGGTCGCTGCGGGGGCGTGGTCGCCGTGCAACAGTTCGGGTGAGGGGTCAAGCCCGTTGGGCCAGACGATCGTGCGCAGCTCCTCGTCGACGCGGACCTGGCGGAAGTAGGCGGGATCCTTGAGCGGCTCGCCGAGCGTGCCGCGCAGCAGGAAGCCGCAGTCGATCTCGCGCACGATGCCGTCGTTGAACTCGACCCGCAGGTGGGGCGGGGTGAGCGGGGTGACGGCCGTGACGCGCAGCATGCGGTGGATGCTAGGGCAGCGGGTCGATCGCATCCAACGGTTCCAGTGCTTGCGCGAGCTCCCAGTCGTGCTCGAGCTCGGCGGCGTGCAGCTCAGCCCACTCGCGGACCAGCCGCATCGCCCGGGCCGGAAGCTGACCGTGGATGATCTCCAGGGTTCCGAGCCTGATCTGGGCAATGTGCTCGCCGTACTGCGCGTGGAAGTGCGGCGGCGGGTGATCGGGCCGATACATGTAGATCACGATCCCGTAGAAGGCAGACACCCTCGGCATCCAGCGATTGTCGCTGGCGCCCCGGCGTCGCTGGCCCCGGCCGCAGCCAACGGCGTCCGCGCTACACGCGCTCTCGCCAGACGACACTCCGGTTACGACGCGACCGATCCGCTACCTGCCTTGATGGTCTGGATCCAGGAGAGGATCGCCTCGCGGTACCCGGCCGGAAGCTCGCCGGCGTCGATCTCAGCGAGATCCATGAACGCGACCTGGTCATGCTCCTCGCTCGCGGAAGGTCGGGCGGCACGGACGGTCTCGCACCCGTAGACAATGACGGTAATCCAGCGGCCGGGGAGGACCTCGTAGGGATAGGCGTCGAGCAAGCCAAGAACCGCAGTCCTCAGGCCAGTCTCCTCGGCAATCTCCCGGGTCAGGCATGAGGGGAACGGCTCGCCGAGGTGCGGACGGCCGCCGGGCAGCTCCCACTCACCGCGATCATTGCGGCACAACAACACCCGCCCGTGGTCATCCAGGCACACACCCTTGATCGTCACCGCTGAGAGATCGCCCATACGCGAAGACTGTCAGCCCCGCGACGGTCCGACCCTGCTGACCGCGCCCCCGAGGCTGAAAGCCGTGGCGCTCACGCCTCCTTTTGTGGCTGCCAACCACGACGTTACGGCGCTCGCTTGGCGACGATCGCGTGCGCCACGGTGCCGTCCTCCCGGCTCGGCACGGCACGACCCGGGCGGCAACGGCCAGTTGCTACGGGCGCTTTCGTCGCAGGGCGCTGCGGATGCGGTCGGCCAGCCGTCCGACTCGGCTGCGGGGGCCAGGACGTCGCCGTGCGTCCGCTGGCAGTGCTCGGCCGCGGCTTCCGACTCTGCGCGACTGCCAGTGGTGATTTCAATCCCGGTCGGGCGCATCTGGGTCGATCTCGCGCCCGACGATCGTGACCGTCGCGCCCTGGTGGTGTCGGACCGCGACCCACTGCGCCTCCAGCGAGCCGACGGTGAGGAACGGTTCACGCCGGCCCTCGATGTTGATCTCGGTCTCGCTGACCGGAGCGGCGAAAGACACGGCAGCAAGTCGGCGACGCTGAGCGCGGAACGAAAGCGTGAGCCCCGCCTCGGATAGCCCGTCGGTCACGGCATCCGCGCGGTCCTCGCCGGCGAGCCGCGACCCGAAGGTGTCTCGGGCGATTGTGAGCGGCTCAGGTTCGTGCGGGTCGACCGACGTCGTGACCTCGACGCGTGGCCGCGTGATGAAGGACGCATCTGGATGAGCCGCGATTGCGTCGCACCCATGCCGCTGCGTCGATCCTGCCCCCGAAGATGCGCCCTTCACGGCGAAGAGCGATCAAGAATCCGCTCATCGGCAACGCGATCTCGACCGCGTCGCCGTGCCGATCACCGCGCCGACACGGTCATCGTTTCGACCGTATCCAACTTCTCGAGCTGGTCGATCTCGGCGCGCCGGTGCTCCCAGTGCGGCGGGATGCACATGTGCGTGCCGAGCTCCTCGGCGGTCTCGTCGATGAGGAACCCGCGGCCGCCGGAGTGGCAGAGCTCGAGCAGCAGGCCGCTCGGCGTGCGGCAGTACATCGAGAAGAAGTAGCCGCGGTCCTTCTTCTCGGAGATGTCCGTGAAGCCGAGCCCGACGAGCCACTCCTTGATCGCGAGCTGGTTGTCGTCGTCCGTCGCGTCGAACGCGTGGTGGTGGATCGTGCCCTCGCCGAAGTGCCATGTCCCCTGGGGACGATCGGGCTCCTCGACGAGCTCAAGCATCCGGCCGTGCGCGGAGTCCGGCCCGAGCCGGTACTGGTGGTCGGCTCCCTCGGAGGCGACGAGCTCGCCGCGCACGCCCTCGCGCAGGAAGAAGTCCATCTCGCCGACGGCGCGGACCGAGGTCGTCGTCCCATACGCGCCGCGAATGCCGTGCTCGGCGGGCACCGGGCCGCGCTCAGGCGGCGTGCGGTCATCCCCGTCGGTGTCGCCGACGAGCGCGTACGGGATCCCGCACGGGTGCGTGAACAGCAGCCGCTCGGTGCCGAACAGCTCGGTCGGCTCGGTCGCGATGCCGTGCTCGGACAGGTGATCGGACCACCAGCCGATCGAGTCCGCGGGCACCGCGAGGTTGATCTGCTTGGCCTGGTTGGTGCCGCGCTCGCCCATCCAGCCCGCCTGGCGGTAGGGGAAGGTGGTGAGCAGCGTGGACACGTCGCCCGCGTCGTTGCCGTAGTAGAGGTGGTAGATCGGGATCTCGCCGTCGAACAGGACCGTCTTCTTGACGGACCGCAGGCCGAGCACCCGCACGTGAAAGTCGTAGTCCTCCTGGGCCGGTCCGACGCACATCGTGAGGTGGTGCGTGCCGCCGATCGTTCCCGTCTCCGCCACCGTCTCCCTCCTTCGGGTCGCCTGCCGATCGCCGCGTGCACGGCACGCGGGCGCCGATGATGGAACAGTACGGGACCCCGATCGCACGAACCACCTGGAGACCCTCATATGCGCTTCGCCTCCGTCAGCCACGCCGGCTCCCCGCTGCTCGTCCGCATCGAGGGCGACGCGGCGACGCCGCTCGCCGGCGCGACCGAGCTCGGACGCGAGACGAGCAGCGCGTGGCTGGCGGCCGCCGAGCCGGCGGGCGACCCGCTCCCGCTCGGGGAGCTCCATCTGCGGCCGCTCGTGCCGCGGCCGTCGAAGGTCATCTGCGTCGGCCTCAACTATGTCGCCCACATCGAGGAGACGAAGCGGCAAACCTCCGACTACCCCGTGCTGTTCCCGAAGTTCGCCTCGAGCCTCGCCGGCGCCCGTGACCCACTGCCGCTGCCGCCGGAGTCCGAGGCGGTCGACTTCGAGGGGGAGCTGGCGGTCGTGATCGGCACAGCGGCGCGGCGAGTGGAGCGCGCGCGGGCGCTTGCGCATGTCGCGGGGCTAGCGGTCGCCAACGACGTGACGATGCGCGACTACCAGTACAAGACCCATCAGTGGATGCAGGGCAAGGCGTGGGACGCGGTCACGCCGCTCGGACCGGAGTTCGTCACGCTCGATGAGATCGGCGACGGCGGCGGGCTCACCCTCCGCACGACGCTGAACGGCGAGGTCGTGCAGGAGACCTCGACCGACCTGATGATCTTCGACATCCCGACGCTCGTCTCGACGATCAGCGTGTTCACGACGCTCGAGCCCGGTGACGTGATCCTCACCGGCACCCCGTCGGGCGTCGGCTTCCGGCGCGATCCGCCGCTGCTGCTGCGTGACGGCGACGTGCTCGTCACCGAGGTCGACGGTCTCGGCCGGCTCGAGAACCGGATGGTCGCCGAGGCCTGAGATGGAGCTCACCCGCCTGCGCGAGCTCTCCGGCGCGGCCGCGCCCGCGCTCACGATCGGCGGCACGACGCACGACTACGGCGAGCTTGCCGGGATGTGCGGCGCGCTCGCCGCCCGGCTCGACGGTCTCGAGCGGATCGCGTTCTGGGCCGAGCCGCGCCTCGAGGCTTGCGTCGCCGTCCTGGCCGCGATCGAATGCGGGGTGCAGGCCGTTCCGCTCAACCCGAAGCTCGGCTTCGCGGAGCTCGCTCACATCGTTACGGACTCCGCGCCGCAGGCGCTGCTTGCCGCGCCGGACGACGGCGGCGCGGGCCCGCTTTCCGGGATCCCCCGGATTGACGTCGAGCCGGGCGGGCGCGGCGTGCTGCCGGACGCGCCGGCCGACCCGGAGTCGGTCGCGCTCGTCATCTACAGCTCGGGGACGACCGGGCCCCCGAAGGGCGTGCTCGTGCCGCGCCGGGCGATCGCAACGAACCTCGACGCGCTCGCCGACGCGTGGGCGTGGACGGAGTCAGACCGGCTCGTCCACGCGCTCCCGATCTTCCACGTCCACGGGCTCGTGCTCGGGCTCGTGGGCCCGCTGCGCCGCGGCGGCCATGTCCGCCACCTCGGCCGTTTCACCCCGGAGGCGGTGGTCGCCGCGTTCGCGGACGGGGACACGACGCTCTTCGGAGTGCCGACGATGTATCACCGCCTGGCCGAGCTCGCCGAGCGCGACCGGGCGGCGGCGCGGGCGCTCGCAGGCGCACGGCTGCTCGTCTCCGGCTCGGCGGGGCTGCCCGCGGCGACGTTCGAGCGGATCGAGCGGGCGACCGGACAGCGCGTGGTCGAGCGCTACGGGCTTACCGAGACGATCATGAACACGGCGGTGCGGGCCGACGGCGAACGCCGTCCCGGTGAGGTGGGGCGGCCGCTGCCCGGCGTCGACGTCGCGGTGCGAGCGGACGCGGGTCTCGGCGGGGCTCCGGCCGCTGGCGACGCGGTTCCGGCCGACGGCGAGACGATCGGCGAGGTGCACGTGCGCGGCCCGAACCTCTTCCTCGGCTACCTGAACCGGCCCGACGCGACCGCGGAGGTCATGCGCGACGGCTGGTTCGCCACCGGCGACCTGGCGACGGTCGCGCCCGACGGCTACCTGCGCATCGTCGGCCGACGGTCGACCGACCTGATCAAGACCGGGGGCTACAAGGTCGGCGCGGGCGAGGTGGAGAGCGCCCTGCTCGAGCATCCCGCGGTCTCGGAGGCCGCGGTCACCGCGGCGCCGGACGAGGATCTCGGCGAGCGGATCGTCGCCTGGGTCGTCCCCGCCCCCGGCGCCGCCCGCCCGACCGCGCGGGAGCTTGCCGACCACGTCGCCGCCCGCCTTGCGCCCCACAAGCGCCCGCGCGAGGTGCGCTTCCTCGAGGAGCTGCCACGCAACGCGATGGGCAAGGTCGTCAAGCGGCGCCTCGGCGACTGAGCCGCTGCCGTCCGGGCAGCTGGGACGTTCGGGCTCGGGCGGTGCGCGCGTGCGGCGGTGCGCGCGTGCGGCGGGGCGGGCGGTGCGCGCGTGCGGCGGGGCGCGCCGTCCGGTCAGCGCCAGATCTCGCGCAGCCCGAGCAGCTGCACGAGGTTGACGAACCGGTAGCCGCGCGCCCTGAGGCCGGCGACGATCTGTGGGACCGCCTGGAGCGTCTCCAGACGGGGCCCGCCGCCGAAGTGCATGATGACGATGCCGCCGTCGCTCGCCTCCGCGAGCGCCGTGCCGACGATCGCGCCCGTGCCCGGCAGCGCCCAGTCGCGCGTGTCGTCGTTCCAATTGACCGTGAGCAGGCCGAGCGTGCGCGCGAGCGACTCGACCTGCGGGTCGGTCGCGCCGTAGGGCGGGCGCCACAGGCAGGGGGTGAAGCCGGTCGCGCGGCGGATCGAGGCGTTCGTCTGCGCGAGCTGTGCGGTCTGGGCGGCCGGCGAGAGCCGCGTCATCTCCGGATGGCTCCAGGTGTGGTTGCCGATCATGTCCCCGTCGGCGAGCATCGCCCGCTCGACCGCTCCGCTCGGGTCGAACTCCGAAATCTGCTCGCCGATCTCGAAGAACGTGGCGGGCACCCCGAGCCGCTTCAGCTCGTTCACGAAGTCGATCGACGGCGGGTCCGACCAGGGACCGTCGTCGAACGTGAGCGCGATCTCGCGCCGGTTCGTCGGCCCGTGGTACACGAGCGACGGGCCGGCGGGCACGCAGCCGACGAGGCGGGGCGTGTGCAGACGCGCGAGCCGGGCGTGTGCCGGGAACGTGACGGCGCACAGCTTCGGATGACGGGGGCCGCCGTCGACGGGCGCGGTGATCGGGCAGATCGTCCCGGTCGCGGCGCTCCACACCTGCCAGCGCAGCGAGCGGTACGGCAGCCCGAGCGCGACCGGCGAGAAGACCGCGGTGACCGTGTGGGCGAGGTGGCTTCGCGTCACCGCGGCCGGGAGGGGGCGCTCCACCCGGTGGCCGCCGCGCGTGATGACCCGGGCGAGTCCGAGGCGCGTGCGCCGCGCGGGCGCGGTGAGGCACAGCGTGCGCTCGAGCACGCGGGTGCGCGGCGTCTCGAGCTCCAGGCACAGCCGCCTCGCGCCCGAGGCGATGCCGTCGCGCCCGATTCCGTGGACGAGCGTCGTCGTCCACACGAGCGAGCGGCCGCTCTGCCCGAGCGACGCCGAGCGCACGTCCGCCCGGCCTGGGAGCGGGAGACGGCGGACAGGTGCGCGCGCCGGTGGCGCGCCGGCGGCGGCGGCCGGCGCCGTCGTGACGAATGCCGTCGTGACGAACGCCGTCGTGACGAGCGCCGCCGTCGTCGCGAGCGCCGCGGGCGCAAGCGCGGCGGCGGTCGTCAGTGGGCGGAGGCGCATGGCGCGAGCAGACTACCCCGCGCGACCTGGTCGGCGCGCCGGTCTGGACGCATGGCCAGGACGACCGCGCGGACGGCCCGCGCACCCTCGGCGGCGGCCCTGGCTGGGGTCCGCGGCGTCGCGAGGCGCGCGACCGTGATGCCCGCCCGCCGCAGCGACAGGATCGGCGCGAGCATCGGGTTCCGCGCGACCGGCACGATCAGCACGCCGCCCGGCTTGTCCGCGGTCACCGCGTTCGTCACCGCGATCTGCGACGACGCCGAACCGTTGCGTGGCCGGGCGACCCTCAGCGCGTGATGGAGCCGCCGCGCCTCCATGCGGGCGCCGCACACAAGCGCGGCGTCGGCGCGCGCCGCGGCGGCGGTCGCCGGGCGGGCGGTCGGGATGAGCACGAGCTGGTGGGCGTCGACGGTGCCGTAGCCGGACCGGCCGCAGCCCGCGAGCAGCAGCGCGGCGAGGAGCAGCCCGACCGGGGCGGAGCGTCGGCCGGCGCCGCGGGAGTGACGGAGGCGCATCGTCCCCCAGTGTGCCGCCGGTCGACGGGGGCGCGTACGGAGCGGACGACACCATCGGCAGCCGACATTTCCTCGACAACGTTGTCTAATGTGATCGACATGTTCCCGGGGAGCGTTCGATGAGCGCCGGTGGCCGCGCGACGATGGTCGACGTCGCCGCGCGCGCGGGCGTGAGCCTGAAGACCGTCTCGCGTGCGATCAACGGCGAGCCCGGAGTGAGCGAGGCGACGATCGAGAAGGTCCGCGCCGCGGCCGCCGAGCTGCGCTACGCGCGCAACGACCTCGCGGCGAGCCTGCGGCAGGGGAGGGGCTCGGACACGATCGGGCTCGTCATCGAGGACGTCGCCAACCCGTTCTACTCGGCGATCGCCAAGGCGGTCGAGGACGCCGCCCGCGACCGCGGCTGCCTGCTCGTCACCGCCTCCGCCGGGGAGGACGCCGGCCTCGAGCGTGAGCTCGTCTCGGCAATGCTCCGCCGCCGCGTCGACGCGATCCTCATCGTCCCCGCCTCGCGCGACCATCGCTACCTCGAGACCGACGGGCTGCTCGGCCGCGCGGTGTTCCTCGACCGTCCGCCGGCGCGGGTCAGGGCCGACGCGGTGCTCGTCGCCAACTCCGCCGGGGCCCGGCACGCCGTCGAGCATCTGCTCGCCCGCGGCCACCGTCGGGTCGCGTTCCTCGGCGACGACCTGGGCGTCTCGACCGCGCGCGAGCGTCTCGCCGGCTACCGGGCCGCGCTTGCCGGCGCCGGGATCGAGCCCGACGACGAGCTCGTGTCGGTCGCCAACCACACCTCCGACGCTGCGCGTGCGTCGCTCGCCACGCTCCTTGCGCTGCCCGACGAGCGGCGGCCGACGGCGGTGCTCGCCGGCAACAACCGCTGCACGATCGGAGCCCTGCAGACGCTCGGTGGCCCTCCGTCCGAGCGCCACTCGGTCGCGCTCGTCGGCTTCGACGACTTCGAGCTCGCCGATCTGCTCGGCGTCACCGTCGTTCGCACCGACCCGTCGCGGATCGGCCGGCTCGGCGCCGAGCTGGCGTTCGCGCGCATGGACGGCGACGCTCGCCCCCCGCAGCGGCTCGTGCTTGAGGCCGAGCTCGTGCCGCGCGGCAGCGGCGAGCTGCCGCCCGCGTGAGCGACCCGGCCGGCGGCGGGCACCCCCGTCCGAGCGTCCGGCCCGGCCGTCGCAAACCCCCCGTCTGAGCGACCCCCGTGCGGGGGGTTTGCCCGGAAACGCGCCGGTTCCGGCGATATCCTGCGGCCTCGGATCGAGCGTCCCTCCGGCGCCGTTTCCAGGGCCGTCGCCCTCTCGCGGCGACCGTCACATCCCGCCCGACCAAGGGGAGATCCGCGTGCGCCTGCTCGTAGCCGAAGCCACCCGTCCGCTCTCGGGGGAGATCATGATCCCCCCGTCCAAGTACCACGCCCACCGCGCGCTGATGCTCGCCGCGCTCGCCCCCGGGACGAGCACGATATCGGCGCGCACGACCGCGCGACACGTCAACTTCACGGTCTCCGCGCTGCGCGCCCTCGGCGCCGACATCCGCTCGACGCACGACAGCTGGACGATCAACGGCCGCGAGAGCTTCTCGCCGCTCGGCGACGAGATCTCGGTCGGCAGCTCGGGCACGACCCTGTACTTCCTCGTCGGGCTCGCCGCGCTCAGCGACAGGCCCGTGACGATCACCGGTCAGCGCTACTTCCGCCGCCGGCCGATCGGCCCGCTGCTCCGCGCCCTGCAGCGGCTCGGCGTGCGGATCGACTACGAGGGCCAGTCGCTGCCGGTCACCGTCCACCCCGGCCGCCCGCGCGGCGGGCGCGTGCGCATCGACGGCACGCTCTCGCAGTGGGTGTCCGGCCTCATCCTGCTCGCGCCCTTCGCGCACGAGGCGACGACGATCGAGGTCACCGGTGAGCTCAACGAGCGGCCGTACCTCGAGCTCACGCTCGAGATGATGCGCGAGTTCGGCCTCGAGGTCTCGGTCCGCGAGGACTGGCGGCAGTTCCACATCGAGCCGGGGCAGACGCCCCGGGCCGGGAACATCGTGCTGCCGCCGGACATCGGCTCGGCGGTGTTCGGCCTCGCCGCCTGCGCGCTGCATCCCTCGAGCGTCACCTTCCGCAGCCCGGTCCCGATCCACGGCCACCCGGAGCGGTCGGTGCTGGAGGAGCTCGTCGGCGTCGGCGTGCCGATGCGCTTCGCGCAGGACGGTCTGTCGATCTCGATCGAGCACGACGGCACGCCTCCGGTCGCCGGCAAGCTCGACTGCCGCGACATCCCGGACATGATTCCGATCCTCTCGACGCTCGCCAGCCGCGCGCGGGGGCGCACGATCCTCTCCCACGTCGCGCACGCCCAGCTCAAGGAGTCAGACCGGGTGGCGGCGATGCTCCAGCTGCGCAAGATGGGCGCGCGTGTCGAGTTCGACGGCAACGATCTCGAGTTCCAGGGCGTCGACCGCCTGCACGGCGCCGAGCTCTCCTCTTACAACGACCACCGGATCCTGATGGCGCTCACCGTCGCCGGCTCGACCGCCTCCGGGATGACCGAGATCTCGTTCCCGCATGCGTACCGGATCTCCTATCCGGAGTTCGTCGACCACATGAACGCCCTCGGGATCCCGGCCGCGGTGACGCCGCGGGTCCCGACGACGATCGCGACGTGACGGAGGCGGTCGTCACGCCCCGTCGACCGGTTCCCCCGGCCGGCTGGTCCCTGCTGGAGGATCTCGAGCGTCAGGCCGCGGCCGACCCCGCCGGCCGCGCGGTCGTGTGCGTCGACTCCGCCGGCGCCGATCATGTGCTCACCTGGTCGGAGCTCGTCGCCGCCTCCGAGCGCGTCGCGGCGGAGCTGCTCGCCCTCGGCGTGGGGCCGGGGGAGCCGGTCGCCTACCAGCTGCCGAACCGCCTGGATTTTCTCGCGATCACCCTCGGGGCGCTCCGGATCGGTGCCGCGTGCATGCCGCTCATGCCGATCTTCCGCGAGCGCGAGCTCGCATTCATGCTCGCCGAGGCCCGCGCGCGCGTGCTCTACGTGCCGGATCGCTTCCGGGGGTTCGACCACGCGACGCTCGCGCGCTCGCTCGGGCAGCGGCTGCCGGCGCTCGAGCACGTGATCGTGCTCGACTCCGCGCGCCCGGTGGCCGACCCGGCCGTGCCGGACGGCCCGCCCGCGGGCGACACGAGTTCGATGAGCGCCCCGCGGCTCGGCGCGCGCGCCCGCGATGAGATCGCCCGGCTCGGCGCACGCTCCCCCGACGAGATCGCCCGGCTCGGCGCACGCTCCCCCGACGAGATCGCCCAGCTGCTGTTCACGAGCGGCTCGACCGGCGATCCGAAGGGCGTCCTGCATCGCCACGACGTGCTCACCCGCGCCGCCGACGCGCACGCCGCCCACTTCGGCCTGTCCGGCGAGGATGTCATCTTCATCCCCTCGCCGCTCGCCCACCAGACCGGATTCCTGTACGGGATGTGGCTCGCGCTGCGGCTGGGGGCGACGCAGGTCGCGCAGGAGCACTGGGACGCCGAGATCGCGTTCGACGCGATCGAGCGCCACGGGGTCACGTTCACGCAGGCGGCGACGCCGTTCCTCGCCGATCTCGTGCGGGTCGCGCGCGAGCGGCGCCGGGCACCCGCGACGCTTCGCGTGTTCGTCGCCACCGGTGCCGCGGTCCCGCGCGAGCTCGCGCACGCGGCGCGCACCGTGCTCGACGCGGAGGTCGGCGGCGGCTTCGGCACGACCGAGTCGTGCATGGGCGCGGGCTTCGTCCCCGGCTCCGACGATGAGCGCGCCTGGCTCACCGACGGCCGGGCGCTTGAGAACGTCCGGCTGCGCGTCGTCGACGACGACGGCCGGGAGCTCCCGCCCGGCGTCGAGGGGAACTTCGAGATCCTCACCGACACGCTCTTCGCCGGCTACCTGGGCCGCCCCGAGGCGACCGCGGCCGCGCTCAGCTCCGACGGCTGGTACCGGCCGGGCGACCTGGCGACGATCGACGCCGACGGCTGGCTGCGGATCACCGGCCGGGTGCGCGACGTCATCAACCGCGGCGGCGAGAAGGTGCCGGTCGCCGAGATCGAGCAGCTTCTCTACCGCCACCCCGCGGTCGCCGAGGTCGCGATCGTCGCGATGCCCGACCCGCGGCTCGGCGAGCGGGCCTGCGCGTTCGTCGTGCCGGCGAGCGGCGCGACGCT
Organism: Solirubrobacteraceae bacterium; assembly: GCA_035294545.1. GTDB lineage: Bacteria > Actinomycetota > Thermoleophilia > Solirubrobacterales > Solirubrobacteraceae > Palsa-465. The sequence continues at coordinate 67,261 of DATGKS010000073.1, forward strand.
CACGTTCGCCGAGATGCAGGCGCACCTCGACGCCCACCACGTCGCCAAGCCGTACTGGCCCGAGCGCCTGGAGCTCGTCGCCGAGCTTCCGCGCACGCCATCGGGCAAGATCCAGAAGTTCGTGCTGCGCGACCGCGCGCGCGAATTCGACCCCGACGCGCAGAGAAAGGCCGCTTCATGACGACCGCCCCGACCGCTCCGCCCGACGCCAGCGAGCTGGCCGCGCTCACCGAGGAGATCCGCGAGTACGTCCGGGGACCGGGGGAGGAGTGGGCGCAGCGGATCGAGCGCGAGCGCGCGGTCGCGCCGGAGCTCTGGCAGGAGCTGAACGATCGTGGCTACCTGCGGCTCGCCGCGCCCGTCGAGTACGGTGGCCGCGGCCTGCGGTTCACCGACTACCTGCCGCTGCTCGAGCTCTTCTCGATGTCGCACGCGGCGCTGCGGATGATCGTCCACGTCTGCAACGGCGTCTGGCGCTCGATCGACTCGCATGCCTCGCCGGAGCAGCGCGAGCGGTTCGTGCTGCCGCAGATCTCGGGGGAGATACGCGTCGCGTTCACGCTCACCGAGCCGACCGCCGGCACGGGTGCCGACCTGCGCTGCTCGGTCGTGCGCGAGGGGGACACGTACTACCTCTCCGGCGAGAAGCACATGATCACGTTCGGGACGATCTCGGACTACCTGCTCCTGTTCGCTCGCGTCGCCGGGACGACCGGCGCCGACGGGACGGTCGCGCTCATGGTGCCGCCCCACGGCGAGGGGATCACGGCGACGGTCATGCCGGAGACGATGGGCGTGCGCGGCTCCGATCACGGCGCGTTCGTCTTCGACCGCGCGCCCGTGCCGGTCGCCAACCGCCTGGGCGAGGAGGGGGAGGGGCTCGGCGTCGCCTTGAGCGGCTTCCTCACGCCGTCGCGGATCGCGGTCGCGATGACGTGCGTCGGCCTCGCCAAGCGCGCGCTCGAGCTCGCGGTGCAATACGCGACGACCCGGGAGACGTTCGGCAAGAAGATCGCGGAGCGGCAGGCGATCGCGTTCTCGCTCGCCGAGGCGAAGACCGAGATCGAGGCCGCGCGGGCGCTCGTCATGCAGTCGGCGGAGCGCTGGGAGTCGGGCGCCGACGCGAACGCCGACTCGGCGATGGCGAAGCTGTTCGCGGTCTCGATGCTCGGGCGCGTCACCGACATCGCGCTGCAGGCGCACGGCGGCATCGGCTACTGGTCCTCCAGTCCGATCGAGCGGGTCTATCGCGACGCGCGCGCCCAGCGTTTCGAGGAGGGCACGAACGAGATCCAGAAGACCGTGATCGCCCGCGCGCTCCTGCGCGGCTGACCGGCGGCGCGCCGCGACCGACCGTCGGTGCCGCTCGACCACGTCTTCCGCGGGGGCGCGATCGGCCCGCTCGCGCTCGATCACCGGATCGTCATGGGCTCGATGCACCTCGGCCTCGAGGGGCTCGAGGACGACGGCCGCGCGCTCGCCGCCTTCTACGCCGAGCGGGCGCGCGCGGGCGCCGGACTGATCGTCACCGGCGGCTCCGCGGTGAGCCGCGTCGGCGCCGCCGGTCGGGGCTACTCGTTCATCAACGACGACGCCGACGCCTCGAAGCTCGCCCGCGTTGCCGACGCGGTGCACGAGGCCGGGGGCCGCGTGCTCCTGCAGCTGTTCCACGCCGGGCGCTACGCGATCCCCGAGGCGTTCGGCCTGCAGCCGGTCGCGCCCTCACCGGTGTACTCCTCGCTCGTGCGCGCCGAGCCACGCGAGCTCACCGGCGCCGAGGTGGTGCAGACGATCGAGGACTTCGCGTCCGGCGCCGAGCGGGCGCGCGAGCTCGGCTTCGACGGCGTCGAGCTCATGGGCTCGGAGGGCTATCTGCTCAACCAGTTCACCGCGCCCTTGACGAACCACCGCGACGACGAATGGGGCGGCGACCGGGAGCGGCGGCTCGCGTTCCCGCTCGCGGTGAGCGCGGCCGTGCGGGAGGCGATCGGCGGCGAGCACGCGGTCGTCTACCGGATCTCCGGGGCGGACCTCGTCGAGGGGGGCACGCCGCCCGAGGACGTCGCCGAGCTCGCGGCGCGCCTCGCCGATCCCGACCCCGACCGGCCCGCGGTCGGCAGCGCGCGCGGCATCGACGCGCTGAATGTCGGCGTCGGCTGGCACGAGGCGCGCGTGCCGACCGTGCAGCAGGCGGTGCCCGAGGGCGCCTGGGCGCCGTGGGCCCGGGAGCTCCGGCGCGTCGCCGCCGTGCCCGTGATCGCCTCGAACCGTGTGAACACCCTGGAGCGTGCCGAGGAGATCCTCGCCTCGGGGGCCGCCGACTTCGTCTCGCTCGCGCGTCCGTTCCTCGCGGACCCTGCGATCGTCGCCAAGGGAGTGCGCGCATCGGGTGTCCCGGGGAGTGCTGGGCATCTCAACCACCTCACGCGTGGCTTCGATGCCCAGCGCTCGCCGGTGAGTGTGAACGTGTGCATCGCCTGTGACCAGGCGTGCATCGACCGCTCGCTGTTCGACCGGCGCGTCTCGTGCGTCGTCAACCCGCGGGCCGGCTACGAGCTTGAGCTCGGCCCCGGCGTCGACCCGGACCTCGGCGGACGGCGAGTCGCGGTCGTCGGCGGCGGACCCGCGGGGATGGAGGCCGCCCGCGCGCTCGCCGCGAACGGCGCCCGGGTGACGCTCTACGAGGCGGGCTCCCGGCTCGGCGGCCAGTTCCGGATGGCGGCGCGCATCCCCGGCAAGCGCGACTACGCGGGGACGATCGCCTATTTCGAGGACGAGCTCTCGCGGCTCGGGGTCGACGTCGCGCTCGAGACGCTGCCCTCGGTCGCGTCGCTGCGGAGCGCGGATGCGGTCGTGCTTGCGACCGGTGTCACGCCTCGCATCGCGGACATCCCGGGCGCCGACCTCCCGCACGTCCACACGTACGCCGAGCTGCTCGATCCCGACGCCGAGCCGGTGCCGCTTGCGCCGCGGGCACCGGTCGCGATCATCGGCGCGGGCGGAATCGGCGTCGACGTCGCGCACCTGCTCAGCCATGCTCCCTTCGGCGACGACGGCGATCCGCTGGGGCGCTTCTACGCCGACTACGGGCTGCTCGCGCACGGAGTCCCGGCGGCGCCGCTGCGCACGCCGCGCCCCGTGACGCTCATGCGCCGCGGCGGTGGCCGCGTCGGCGCCTCGATCGGCCCGACAAGCCGCTGGGTGACGGTCGGCGCGCTGAAGCGCGCGGGCGTGGAGATGCTCACCGGCGTCGCCTACGAGCGAATCGAGCCCGGCGCCGTCCACATCCGCGATATGGGCGGCGGCCCCCGCCGGATCGCCGCCGACGTCGTGATCGTGTGCGCGGGTCAGGAGCCCGACCGGGGCCTCGCGCGCCGGCTCGATGCGGCCGGCGTGCCCCACCTCGTCATCGGCGGCGCCGCCCGGGCGGCGGAGCTCGACGCCGAGCGCGCGTTCCGCGACGGCGCCGAGACGCCCGCGCGTCTCGCCGCGCTGCTGTCGCGCTGAGTCCGCGGCGCGGCGGCGGGGTCCGTCGCCCGCTGAGCCCCGGGGCGGGCCGCGGCCCTGCCCGCTCAGCCGCCGCGCGCCACCACCCGCTTGACGTAGCGCCGCGCCTCGACGATGACCGCGCCGTCGGCGGTGTCGGCCGGATACGCGATGCGTCCTCCGTCCGCCCAGCCGCACCGCTCGTAGAAGCGCCGGGCGCGCGCGTTCCCCGGAACGACGGCGAGCCAGGCCTCGTCATGGGCGCTCGCGGCCACCTGGCGCTCGGCCTCGGCGAGGAGGCGCTCCGCCACGCCCGTCCCGCGCTGCTCGGGGGCGACGTACACCTGCTCGACCTCGTCGCCGACGACCATGACGAAGCCGGCGACCGCCCGGCCGACGAGCGCCACCGTCGTGTCGCCGACGCGCTCGGCCGCACGCGACGCGAACGACTCGGGCGTGCGCGCGGCGACGAGCTCCTCCGGCACCCGCCCGAGGTGGGCCTCCCGCCAGCCGCGGCGCCAGATCTCCCCAACGGCGGCGGCGTCCGCCACGCGCGCGGGCCGGATGTCGATCGGGTGCGCGGCGGGGTCGTTTCGCCGGTCGGTTGTCGACATGCGGCCGAGTATCGCGTGCCGGGCGCGGCTGATAGCTTCGCGCCGTGCCCGCGACCCGCTGGGGCCTCACCGTCCCGTTCACCGGCGTTCCGCTCGCCGACCACTTCGAGCTCTACCGCCGGGCGGAGGCGCTCGGCTACGACGACCTGTGGTCGGGGGAGACGCCGAACGGGCCGGACGGGTTCACGACGCTCGCGATGGCGATCCCGGTCACCGAGCGGATGCGGCTGGCGACCGGGATCGTCAACCCGTTCACGCGCGGCCCGGCGGTGCTCGCCCAGACCGCCGCCACCCTGCAGGACGCGAGCGGCGGCCGCTTCGTGCTCGGACTCGGCGCCTCGAGCAACGTGATCGTCGAGCGCTTCAACGGCCTCGAGTTCTCCAGGCCGCTGTCAAAGGTGCGCGAGGCCGTCGACCGGCTGCGGCCCGTGCTGAGCGTGCCCCCGGAGAAGGGCTACGGCGGGCTGCGCCTCGAGCGGCCGGTGACGACGTCCGTGCCGATCGTGCTTGCCGCGCTCCGCGCGCGGATGCTCGGACTCGCCGGGGAGCTTGCCGACGGCGCGTTCACGAACTTCCTGCCGCTCTCGGGCCTGCCGCAGGTGCGCGCCGCCCACCGCGCCGGGGAGGCGCTCGCCGGGCGGCCCGAGGGTTCGACCGAGCTCGCCTGCCGCTTCTTCATCATCCCCGGGGACCCGGACCAGGCGCTCACGCTCGCGCGCGGCATGTTCTCCGCCTATGGCAGCGTGCCCGTGTACGCCGCGTTCTTCCGCTGGCTCGGCTGGGCCGAGCGGCTCGACCCGATGGTCGCCGCCTACGAGGCGGGCGACCGCGCGCGGGCGATCGAGCTCGCGCCCGAGGAGCTCATCCGCGAGATCTTCCTGTTCGGCGCCGTCGAGGAGATCCGCGAACGCCTCCGGGCGTTCGTCGAGGGCGGGATCACGACCGCCGTGCTCACCCCGATCTGCCCGCCCGACCAGCTTGGCGAGGTGATCGCGGCGCTCGCTCCGTGACCACGGGCGACGCCGGGCGGCGCGGCTGACCCGCCGGGCGCTTGGCCCAGGAATTCGGCCGCGAAATGGACCTGACGGGCCAGGCTGTCGAGCCGTAGGCTCGAGCCATGACCGCTGCCGACAACACAACGCACGCCGACGCCCACACCGACGACCCATCCGTCCCGCGGCTCGACTTCGACGCCCACGCCGACGGCTTCTCCCGCGCGCTCTCACACCTCGACCACGCCGCCACGAAGGAGCTCGATGCGGCCGGCATCGACGCGAGGCTCCGGGAGCTCATGCGCCTGCGCGCCTCCCAGCTCAACGGCTGCGCGTACTGCATCGACATGCACAGCAAGGATGCCCGCGCGATCGGCGAGACCGAGCAGCGGCTCTACGCGCTCTCCGCGTGGCGCGACACGCCGTTCTTCGACCGCCGGGAGCGGGCTGCGCTCGGCTTCTGCGAGGCGGTCGTGCGCATGAGCGACAGCCACGTGCCGGATGCGGAGTGGGCAACGGTCGCCGCCGAGTTCAGCGAGCCGGAGATCGCCGCGCTGCTCTGCCTGATCGTCTCGATCAACGCCTGGAACGCGGTCGGCGTGTCGACGCACACCTGGCGCCCCGGCAGCTACGAGCGCTGACCCGCGGCGCTGCCGGCATGGTGAGCGCATCCGGTCGCCCCACGCGACCAGAGACGCCCAGCGCTGCCGACGGGCCGGCTCAGACGCGGCTGGGCGCGACCGGCGAGGTGACGAGCGTCGTCTCCGGCGAGATGTACGTGCCGCGGTTCTCGCCGCGGCAGATCTTCGTGATCGCGTCGCGCTCGTCGAAGTCGAACACGTGGAGGGGCAGGCCGTGGTCGCGCGCGAGCACGATCGCGGTCTGGTCCATCACCCGCAGGTCGCGCTCGAGCACATCGTTGTAACCGAGCGTGTCGTAGCGGCGCGCGTCCGGGTTCGTGCGCGGGTCCGAGTCGTAGATCCCGTCGACGCCGTGCTTGGCGAGCAGGATCGCCTCGGCGCGCACCTCGATCGCGCGCTGCACCGAGGCGTAGTCGGTCGTCACGTACGGCTGGCCGATCCCGGCGGCGAGCAGCACGAGGTGTTCGCGCTCGAGGTGGGAGATCGCGCGCAGGCGGATGAACGGCTCGGCGACCGACTGGATCGGCACCGCGGTCATCAGCCGCACGTCCTCCAGGCCGCGGTGCTTGAGCACGCCGCGCATCAGGATGCCGTTCATGACCGTGCCGAGCATTCCGATGTTGTCGGCCTCGGCGCGTTCGATCGACCACTCGTCGGCGACGTTGCCGCGGAAGAAGTTGCCCCCGCCGACGACGACCGCCTGCTGGACCCCGAGGTCCCGGGCGGCGATCAGCTGATCGGCGACGAACCCGAGCGCGTGGTTGTCGAAGCCGACGTCGGCCGCCCCGGCGAACGCGCGGCCGCTCAGCTTGACGACGACGCGGCGGTAGCGGAGCCCGGACACGGCCCGCAAGGCTACCGTGACGGCGCGGCTGCCGGGCGGCGCCCGGGCCGCCCGCCCGGACGCGTCTACTGTGTGCCACGGACGGTGGACCCGCGACGCTGGCACTCCGAGCAGCCCAACGTCACCGGCCGCGGGATCGTGGCCGGGTACTCGGCGCGGTTCTGGGCGACGATCGCGGTGCTCGGCGCGCTCACGGGGCTCGGTGCCGCCGGGCTGATGATGCTCCTGCGGCTTGCCTCGCATCTCGCCTACGGCTACCGCCACGGCGCGTTCCTGGCGGGTGTCTCGCGCTCTCCCGGCTGGCGCCACTTCCTCGCGCTCGGCGTCGCCGCGCTGGTCGTCGCCGGTGGAGTGCTCGTGCTGGGGCGCCTCGGCAGTCGCGGCGGCGGCACCGACGTCTCCGACGGGCTGTGGCTGCGCGGCGCGCGCCTCGACTTCCTGCCGAGCGTCGGCCGGGCGCTTCTGTCGATCGTCACGGTCGGGCTCGGCAGTTCGCTTGGGCGCGAGGGGGCGCCGCAGACACTCGGGGCGGCGCTCGCGACGCGCTTCGCGGAGTGGTCGGGGGTGCCGCGCTGGCAGCGGCGGCTGCTCGTCGCCTGCGGCGCGGGCGCGGGTTTCGCCGCCGTCTACAACGTCCCGCTCGGCGGCGCCGTGTTCGCGGTCGAGGTGCTCCTCGGATCGCTCGCGCTCCCGCTCGTGCTGCCCGCGCTCGCCACCTCGGTGATCGCGACCGCCGTCGCGTGGGCCTTCCTCGGCACCGGCCCCTCCTACGCGCTGCCCCACTACCCGCTGCACCCCTCACAGATGATCTGGGCGCTCCTCGGCGGCCCGGTGATCGGCGCCGTGGCCGTCGCCTGGGTGCGCCTCATCCGCCGCGCCGCCCGCGCCAAGCCGACCGGACGCATCCGGTACGTGGCGCCCGCAGGCGCGTTCATGGCGCTCGCCGCGCTCTCGCTCCCCTATCCGCAGCTGCTCGGCAACGGCAAGGGGATCGTCCAGCTCGGCGCCGTCGGGGGGCTCTCGCTCGGGCTGATGGCGGTGCTGTTCGCGCTCAAGCCGCTCGTCACCGCGGCGTGCCTCGGCTCCGGTGCGCCGGGCGGCCTGTTCACGCCGACGCTCACGGTCGGCGTGCTGCTCGCCGGGATCCTCGGAATCGCCTGGAGTCACGTGTGGCCGGGGGCGGCGCTCGGCAGCTACGCGGTGATCGGCGGCGGCGCGTTCCTCGCCGCGGCGATGCAGGGCCCGCTGTCGGGGGTCGTGCTCGTGCTCGAGCTCACCCGCAACTTCGACACCCTGATGGCGCCGACGCTGCTCGCGGTCGCGGAGGCGACGGTGATCGCGCGCCGGCTCGGGGCGCCCTCGATCTACTCGGCACGGCTGCGACAAGCGCCGGAGCGGCCGGGGGTGAGCACGCTCACGCAGGAGGCGCTCGCCAACCTCGATCGGCCGGACATGGTCGGGGACGAGGAGCGGGACGACGGGGTCCCGGGCCAGGACGGCGCAGCCGGCGAGGATGGACGCCGGTCGACGGACCCCGGCGAGGCGGCCGCCGGGGATCTCGGCGGCGCTACCGCGCCAGGCGCGAAGCCGCAAGGCGGTCGAACAGCACCGCCAGCCGCGGCGCCTGCGCGGGCGCGACGCGCACGACGAGGTCGATGAGCTTCGCGTCGTTGCCGACGCGGATGCGGGGGCGGTCGTGCTCGACGCCGTCGACGATGATGCTCGCCGCCCGCTCCGGGGGCATCCTCAGCAGCTTCTCGTTGTAGAGCCGCTCGTTGGCGCGGTCCTCCTCGGTCACCTCGAGGCCGAGCTGCTCGGCGGTCCGCATCGCGCTGGAGGCGATTCGCGTCTTGACCCCGCCGGGATGGACGACGCTCACCTTGACCGGAGCCCGGGACGCGAGCATCTCGCCGCGCAGGCTCTCGGTGAACCCGCGCACGCCGAACTTCGTTGTCACGTATGCCGAGAGCTTCGGCTGGGCGAAGTAGCCGTTGAGGCTGGAGACGTTGATGACGTGGCCGTCGCCGGAGGCGATCAGGTGGGGCAGGAACGCCTTGCACCCGTGGATGACGCCCCACAGATTGATCGCGATCACCCGCTCGAGCTCCGGATAGCCGGACTCGAGCACGGTGTGGCCGGAGGCGATCCCGGCGTTGTTGTAGATCTGATGCACGACGCCGAAGCGCTCGAGAGCCGCCGCCGCCCACGCCTCGACCGCGCCTCGGTCGCTCACGTCGAGCGTGCGCAGGTCGAGCTCGGCTCCGCCGCGGCGCAGCTGCTCCTCGGTCTCGGCCAGCCCCGCCTCGTCGATGTCGGCAAGCGCGAGCCCGCGTGCGCCGCGGCGCGCAAGCTCGAGAGCGATCGCGCGTCCGATGCCCGATCCGGCGCCCGTGATGGCGCACACCTTGCCCGAGACCGCGGTCATGGAACGCGAGCGTACCAGTGTTCGGATCCGGCCGGGAGTGAGCGCCGGAGGCGAGGGACGGAGGCGAGCGCGTGGCTTCCCTACGACCTCCGCGCCGCACGAGGCGCGGCCGAAAGTTTCGCGTAAGATGTGCTGTAGTTTGCGAAAGATGTGGGTAGAGTGACCGCGTTCGCGCGACCGCTCCCCCGTGTGCCTGGCCGCGCTCGGTCCCAGGAGGAAGGAAGAAGGCATGCACGGCACGATGTTCCGGCTGCGGCTGCGCGGCCCCCGGCAGCGGCGGTTCGTTCTGGCGATCGCGGTCGTCCTCGCCGCCCCGCTCACGCTGATCGCGACCGCGAGCCGCGCGCGGGCGGCGACGAGGCGCGGCGCGACGGTGACGATCGAGGGCGCCCGGAGCTATCAACGGATCGCCGGATTCGGCGCCTCGGAGGCGTTCGGGCAGGCGGCGACGGTCATGAACGCCTCTCCGGCGGTCCAGCGACAGGTGCTGAGCCTGCTCTACAGCCCGAGGCGCGGGGCGGGCCTCACCATCCTGCGCAACGAGATCAGCGCCGACCCGGGCACCACGATCGAGCCCGACGCGCCGCGCAGCCCGAGCGCGCCACCGCGATACCTGCCCCTGTCGGCGATCGACCAGGACCAGGGGCAGCTCTGGTTCGCTCGGCGGATCAAGGCCGACTACGGCATCACCGACGTGTTCGCCGACGCCTGGAGCGCTCCGGGGTTCATGAAGACGAACGGCTCCCCGATCAACGGCGGCACTCTGTGCGGCGTCCCGGGCGCCACCTGCGCGAGCGGCGACTGGCGGCAGGCGTACGCGAACTACCTCGCCCAGTACGCGAAGGACTACGCCGCGGCGGGCGATCCGCTCAGCTACGTCGGTCCCGAGAACGAGGCGAACATCGGTCCGGCCTACGACAGCATGATCATGAGCCCCGCCCAGTCGGCGAACTTCATGGAGGTGCTCGGCCCGACGCTGTGGCGGTCCCGGCTGCCGACCCGAGCCGAGTGCTGCGCGACCGAGGGCTGGGACTACGCGCAGCAGTACGCCGCCGCGATCGAGGCCGACCCGCTCGCAAACCTGTCCACGCCGCTGTTCACCAGCCACGGGTACACCGCGGCGCCCGATTCGCCGCTGTCGGGATGGAGCAAGCCGGTCTGGGAGACGGAGTGGTCGACGTTCCAGCCGTGGGACCCGGCCTGGGACGACGGCTCGACCGCGTCCGGCTTCTCCTGGGCGCAGAACATCGACACGGGGCTGACCGCCGCGAACCTGAACGCGTTCCTGTACTGGTGGGGCTCCACGACGCCGACCGAGAACGGCGACAACGAGGGGCTCATCGAGATCAACGGCAACTCGGTCGCCACCTCCGGTCGGCTGTGGGCGTTCGCCAACTACAGTCGGTTCGTCCGGCCCGGCGCCGTCCGGATCGGGGCCTCGAGCGCCGACGGCAACCTTGAGCCGGTCGCGTTCCGCAACCTGGACGGCTCGGTCGCGATCGTCGTGCTCAACACCGCCACGAGCGCGCAGAGCGCGAGCTTCGCGCTGCGGGATGCCCGGGGAAGGCGGGTCACGCCGTACCTCACCGATGCCTCCCATGACGTGGCGGCGCAGCCCTCGATCCGGGTGAGAGGCGACTCGTTCACGGCGACGCTGCCTCCGCGCTCGCTCGTCACATACGTGATCGGCCCACGGCGCTCACGCGCGGCCCGCGGTTGATCCCCGCACGACGAGCCTCGTCGCGACCTCGACCTGGGGCGCATCGAGAGACTCGCCCGCGATCAGGCTGAACAGCATGCGGGTGGCGAGGCTCGCCATCTCGGTGAGCGGCTGGCGGACGGTCGTCAGGCTCGGCTGCATCCACCCGGCCAGCGGCAGATCGTCGAATCCGACGACGCTCAGGCTCGCGGGCACCGCGAGCCTGAGCCGGTGCGCGGCCTCGTAGACGCCGAGCGCGATCATGTCCGAGGCGCAGAAGATGGCCGTCGGGGGCTCGCGCAGCGTGAGCAGGCTCGTCGCCTCCCGCAGGCCGGCGGTCCAGTTGAACTCGGCGAAGCGGACGAGCTCCCGCGACGCGCGCATCCCCCGGTTGTGCAGGGCGGCCCGGTAGCCGTCGACCCGAGCCCGGCTACACAGGACGTCGCGCGGCCCGGAGATCACCGCAACCCGCTCGTGCCCCAGCTCGAGCAGATGTTCGGTCGCCGCCAGGCCACCTGCCCAGTTCGTCGCGCCCACCGTGGGGGTGTCGGGGGGCGGCGCGCCGAGGGGGTCGAGGAACACGTACGGGATACCGAGCGAGTCGAGCGAGTGCACCTGTCCGAGGGTGAGATCGGAGACGACGAGGACCGCCCCCGCGCTGCGACGCTCGATCAGCGCGTCCAGCCACGCCCGCGAGGGCCGGTTGCGGCCGTGGGCGGCCGTCACGACCATCCCGTGCCCCATCTCGTGGGCGACGTGCTCGACCGCGTCGAGGACGACCGAGGCCCACGGGCTGTCGAGCCCACGGATCACCAGCTCGATCATGCGACCCGGGCCGCGGCGAGCGCCGGCGCGGCGACGGGGCCGATACGACGCGGCGGCGAGCGCGTCCTTGACCCGGGCCCGGGTGGCCGGCGAGACGTCGCTGCGCTCGTTGAGCACTTTCGACACGGTCGGCACCGAGGTGCCGGTTCGCTCGGCGATCGCCGCCAGCGTCACCCGGTTCGCCGCGCCGCCGCGCGGCGGCCCCGGTGACCGGTCGGATCGTTCAGCCGCCGCGTCCGGCATGGGGCGATCCTATCCGAAAGTTTCGAGCCCTCCAAGGCGCGCGCGCGGATCGACGGGGTCGACCCGCCGCGCGAGCTCCGCCCGGGGCCGCGGCCCACGGACGACGAACGCCGGCCGCGCCTCAGGGGCACGACCGGCGTCCGGTCACATCCGAATCGAGGAACGCGGTTACGCGGCCCGACGCAGGTCCTCGAGGCTCGCGCTCTTCGCGAGACGGCTGAGGCCCTGCTGCTCGAGCTCACGCGCCTTGCTCAGCGGGATGCCGAGCTCGATCCCGGTCTGGCGCAGGTTGAGGGGCTCCGCGCCCGCCAGGCCGAACCGCAGCCGGATCACGTTGCGCTCGGCCTCGGGCAGCTTCGCCACGGCGCCGCTGATCAGCTGCTGGCGCTCGCGCTCCTCGACCTCCTCCGTCGGCTCGGGCCGCTCGGAGGCGAGCAGATCGCCGAAGGCGGTCTCGCCATCCTCGCCGACCGGCTGGTCGAGCGAGGTGAGGCCGCGCGTCAGCTCACGCAGCTCCGCGACCTCGTCGACGTCGATCTTGGCCTCGGCCGCGATCTCCTCGTCGGTCGGCTCACGGCCGAGCTTGGTCGACAGCTCGGACTCGATCTTGCGGACCTTGGTCTGGCGCTGGGCGACGTGCACCGGCAGCCGGATCGTGCGGCCGTGGTTCTGCAGGCCGCGCTGCAGCGCCTGGCGGATCCACAGGGTTCCGTAGGTCGAGAACTTGAAGCCGCGCCGCCAGTCGAACTTCTCGACCGCGCGGATCAGGCCGAGCATGCCCTCCTGGACGAGGTCCTCCATCGGGAGGCCGTGGCCCTGGTAGCGGCGCGCCTGCGAGACGACCAGACGGAGGTTGGAGTTGATCATTCGCTCCTTGGCCTCCAGGTCGCCGCGCTCGATGCGCTTGGCGAGCTCGACCTCCTCCTCGGCGGTGAGGAGCGCGTGGGCGCGCGCCGCCCGCAGGAACAGGTCCAGCGAGTTCTCGGTCATCGAGCCGGTGGTTCCCGGCGTCAGCCGCGGGTCAGCGGCCGTCGCCCGCCGCTCGGCGCTCCGAGCGGCCGGACGGCGGCGAGGCTGACGGCGTGGCGACGGCACCGAGCTGGCGGCGCCGTGCTCGCCGCGTGCCCGCGGCCGCTTGGTCTCATCGTGATGGTCGTGCGCCAGCGGGGCGTCCCGGCCATCGTCTTTGGAAGTTTTCAAGACAGTCTCCGTGTCACGCATGGTTTGCTCCGTCAGTAACGGTACCAGATTGTTCGACGGATGTCGAACTTCTCTTACGGAGCGCTTCAACTCCGCGGTCTCCCGGCATCCGTGCCGCGCGCTGCAGTACTTCGGTGGATGCCACCGGATGCCTCCATCAAACACCACCGGGGGCCAATTCCGACCGGTGTGTGATGGATTACCGCTCCAACCGTACAGATGCCTACCGATTCGGCGTATGTACGGGGCGTTAGGGGGTGCCTACAAGTCCGCCGGCGGACCGGGCGGCGCCCCGTCCGCGCCCCCGGGAGCGGCGCCGACCTCTCCGAACATCTCGAGCGCCAGCTCCAGAAACGCGGCGGTCGCCGGCGACTGGCGCCGGCCCGCCCGCCAGGCGAGCGTGATGTCCCGCCGGAGCACCGGCTCGACGATCGGCGCCGCGACCACGTCCGCATCGGCGACCATCGCGTCCGAGCGCGGCAGGATCGCGACCCCGAGCCCGCGGGAGACGAGCGCGCGGATTCGCTGAGCCTCGTTGGACTCAAGCGTGACGCGCGGCTCGAACTGCGCGTCACGGCCGGCTGAGAACAGCAGCTCGCGCAGACGGGCGCCCTGACGGAAGCTGATGAAGTCCTCCTGCGCGAGCTCGGCCATCCGCACGCGCGCGCGCCCCGCGAGCGCGTGGCCGCGGGGGAGCAGCACCATGAGCTCCTCGGAGATGAGCTGGTGGAGTGCGAGCTCGTGCGACTCGACGCGCTCGGTCACCGACAGGAACGCGAGGTCGAGCTCATCGGCGCGCAGGAGCTCCGCGCACTCCTCGCTCGCCTGCTCGCGCACGGTGAGCGCGACGCCCGGATGGGCCTCGTGAAAGGAGGCGAGCGCGAGCGAGAGATCGATCGGGCCCATCGTGTGGATCGCTCCGATCGTCACGTGGCCGACGTCGACGCCGCGCAGCGCCTCAAGCTCCTCGCGCGCGATCGCCAGCTCGGCGAGGATCCGCCGCGCGCGCACGGCGAGAAGCTCCCCGGCCTCCGTGAGCGCCACCCGACGGGTCGTGCGCTCGACCAGCCCGACGCCGACCTCCTCCTCGAGGCGCCGGATCTGTTGAGAGAGCGCGGGCTGGGCGACGTGCTCAGCGGCCGCGGCGCGCGTGAAGTTGAGGTGCTCGGCGAGCGCCACGAGGTAGCGGAGCTGGCGCAGATCCATTCTTCCAGCTTATGAATGCCAGCAAATACTCGTCTTGGACTTCTCAAGCCCGCGTGTCATCATGCGTGGCGCAGTACCTCTCCTCCCTCGAGCGCGCCCCGAGTCCGGCCTCATATCCCGCCGGTACCGGGGCGCTCTCATTTGGGGCGCCCCTCCCCGGTGGACCGCCCCGGCAGCGTGCGGGCGCCGACCGCCGCATCTGCGGGGCCGGGGGCCGGGCCTATACTGAGCTGATCCCGACGAGGAGCGCAGCGTGCAGGAAATGGTCATCTACGGCGTGAGCTTCGACATGGTCGGAAAGCAGCCGATCGTGTTGCTCAAGACCGTCGAGAGCAACAAGTTCCTGCCGATCTGGATCGGGCATCCAGAGGCGGCCGCGATCCTCATGAAGCTCCAGGGCGCCTCAACGCCGCGGCCGATGACGCACGATCTGCTGTCCGAGATGCTCGGGGAGCTCGACGTCGAGTGCACGCGCGTCGCGGTCACCGAGCTGCGCGAGAACACGTTCTACGCCTCGATCAGCCTCCGCGCGAACGGCCGTGACCTGGAGATCGACTCGCGGCCCTCCGACGCGCTCGCGCTCGCGGTCCGCGCCGGCGCCCCGATCTTCGCCGCCGACGAGGTCATCACGGAGTCCGCGATCGAGTTCGAGCACGAGGTCGAGGACACCGAGGAGGTCGTCGAGAAGTTCAAGGACTTCCTCGACCAGGTGACCCCGGAGGACTTCGCTTCCGACGAGTGACGCCACGGTGGGGGCATTCCCCCAACGCCAGGGGCCCGTCAGCCGGCGCGGCGCTTCTGCCCTGAGCGCATCGGGACGACCGGCGCGAGCGGTTCCCCTGAGCCCGCCGGCTGCGCGCCCCCGCCCGGCTGCGGCGCGCGGTGGCGCCGGCTCGGCCGGGCGGCCCCGCTGAGCGTCGAGTACATCGCGACCTGCTCGGTGGCGATCGCGCCGATCCGGCGGATCCCCTCTCGGATCTGGTCCTCGGCGACGCCGGAGAAGTTGAGCCGCATCGCGCTCCCGCCACGACCGTCGAGGTAGGCGGCGCGCCCGGGGACGAAGGCGACGTTCTGGCGCAGCGCCCGGGCGAGCAGGTCGGTCGTGTCGATGTAGTCCGGGAGCGTCGCCCAGATGAAGAGGCCGCCCTGCGGATGGGTCCAGGCGGCCTCGCGCGGGAAGTGCTCGGCCATCGCGTCGAGCATCACGTCGCGCCGACGGCGGTAGATCTCGACGAGCGAGCTGAGGTAGTCGCCCCACGGCCCGGAGTCGAAGTAGGCGGCGACGAAGTACTGGGTGATCGGCGAAGAGCACAGATCGGTCCCCTGCTTGCCGCTCTGCATCTGGTCGATGATCGGCGCCGGCGCGACCGCCCAGCCGAGCCGCACGCCCGGGGAGAGGATCTTGGAGAACGTGCCCGTGTAGATGACGAACTCGTCGTCGAGCGAGTAGAGCGTCGGCAGCGGCTCGCCCTCGTAGCGGAGCATCCCGTACGGGTTGTCCTCCATGATGAGCAGCTCGCGCTCGCGCGCGATCCGGATCAGCTCCCGGCGGCGCTCGAGCGACATCGTCACCCCGGCGGGGTTCTGGAACGTCGGCACCGTATAGAGGAACTTGGGCCGGCGACCCTCTCGGTCGAGCGTGTCGAGCGTCGCCTCGAGCTCCTGCACCCGCATTCCATCGTCGTCGAGCGCGATCTGCACGACGTCGGCCTCGTAGGCGCAGAACGTCGGGATCGCGCCCGGGTAGGTCGGCGCCTCGGCGATGATCACGTCGCCGGGATCGATCAGCGCCTTGCAGACGAGGTCGATCGCCTGCTGGCCGCCGGTCGTGACGAGCATGTCCGAGAGCCCGATCCGCATTCCCTCCGCAGCCATCACCTCGACGATGCAGTGCTTGATCACCTCCGAGCCGTCGGTCGGGCCGTACTGCAGCGCCCGCGCGCACGACTGGGCGGCGACCTGCCCCATGAGCGCGGCGTAGGAGTCGGACGGGAACGTCGAGGTGTCCGGCAGGCCGCCGGAGAGCGAGATCACGTCGTCGCGCTCGGTGAGCGCCATCAGGTCCCGCATCGCGGAGGACTGCATCGCGCGTGTGCGCGCGGCGAACAGCCCGCTGTAGCGATCGAAGTTGCGGGTCCGCGACGACCCGGCGCGGGGTCGTCTGGCCGGCGGAGGCGCGGTGCTCGGTTGTGCCGAATCGCTCTCCTCTATCGTCACGTCTGTCCACGGTACAGCACGCGGCGCGGGCGGACACCGGCTCGCCTGCCAACCGGACGCACCCGCCATGCACCTCGTGTTCGACATCTTCCAGGGGCTTGGGGTCGCCGCCGCGATCGGCGTGCGCCCGTTCCTGCCCTCGCTCGTCGCCGGCGTGCTCGCGGCCGGCGACGTCGAGCTCACGTTCCACCACACGCGCGTCCACTTCCTGCAGCAGCCGGTGTTCCTGTTCGCGATGGTCGTCGGGATCCTGCTGCTCGCGCTCGCCGAGCGGCGGCTCGCCCGTGGCGGCGCGGCCGCCCGGCCGGTGATGATCGGGCTCGCGGCGTGCGCGGTCGTGCTCGGGGCGCTGTTCGGCGCCGGGACGTTCGCCCACTACCACCACGGCGTCCACCACCTGTTGTGGATCGGGGGCGCCGTCGGAATCGTCTGCGCGCTGATCGGCGTCGCCGCCACCCAGCCGCTGCTCACGCGCGTGCGCTCGCGCCTCGACGCCGAGGCGGGCGGCGTGCTGCCGTTCGTCAGCGACGGGGTCGCTGCGCTCGCGGCCGCGCTGTCGGTCCTCGCCCCGCCGATCGGCGTGATCGTCCTGCTCGCGCTGCTGTGGCTGCTGATCGCCGGGCGCGGGCGCGCCGACCGCAAGTACGCCGGCCTGCGCATCCTCCGGTAGGGGGACGTGGCGGCGCGCCAGAAGCTCGTGCTCATCGTGGTCGACGCGATGAAGCCGGCGATGCTCGAGCGGGCGATCGCGGCCGGTCAGGCGCCCGCGCTGGCCGAGATCATGCGCCGCGGCGAGTACGCGCCCGAGTGCGTGGCCGCGTTCCCGTCGGTGACGCCGGTGTGTGCGGCGACGATCACGACCGGCCTCGGTCCCGACCGGCACGGCATCCCCTCGATGAACTGGTACCACCGCGAGGAGGGTCGCTACGTGGAGTACGGCTCGAGCTTCTCGGCCTCACGCCAGTTCGGCGTGCTGCGCTCACTCACCGACACCGTGTACCGGATGAACGCCGAGCACCTCGCGCCCGACGCGCTCACCGTGTTCGAGTCGCTCGACGACGCCGAGGTCCGCACCGCGGGCACGACGTACCTCATCTATCGCGGCCGCCATGAGCATGAGGTCGCCCAGGAGTCCGCGCTCTCCCGGCTGGTCACCTCGACGCTCTTCCGCCGCACGATCATGGGGCCGCTCGAGCTCTTCTACTCGGACCTCTACGCCTCCCGGCGCACCGGCTGCCGTGGCCAGATGGGCCTGCCCGGCGCCCGCGACCAGCACACCGGCTGCGTCGGCTCCTATCTCGTCGAGCACGACCTCTTCGACTTTTTGCTGTTCTCGCTGCCCGACAACGACGCCTACTCGCATCGCAACGGACCGGCCGCCCAGGTCACCTCGCTCGCCGCCGCCGACCGCCAGATCGAGCGGCTGATGCACGCGGGGGGCGGGCCGGACCGGTTTCTCGATGGGCACGCGGTGATCGTCTGCTCCGACCACTCGCAGGCGAAGGTGGAGGCCTCGATCCGGCTCGACGAGGCGTTCGCCGACTTCAGGGTCGCGACCCCGAACGCGCGGGTGGCCGGCGCGGGCGGCGAGGTCGCGCTCAGCCCGGCCCAGCGCTCGGCGATGGTCTACGCGCTCGATCCCGATGAGCGGGAGGCCGTCCTCGACCGGGCTCTCACCGCGGTGGGTGGGCTCGAGGGGGTCGACCTCACGATGTGGATGGACGGCGAGGAGGCGGTGATTCGCGGGCATCGCGGCGAGCTTCGCTTCGCCCCCGGCCGCGCCGTGACCGACGGCCGCGGCCGCGGCTGGGACGTCGAGGGGCCGTTGTCGGTGCTCCGCGCCGAGGTCCAGGACGGCCGGCTGTTCTGCACCGAGTATCCGGATCCGCTCGAGCGGGTGTGGTCGGCGCTGCACTGCGAGAACGCCGGGGACATCCTGCTGTCGGCCGCCCCCGGCTACGAGTTCGTCGACTGGGGCGGCGTCGACCACGTCGGCGGCGGCTCGCACGGCTCGCTGCACCGCTCCGACTCCTACGCGACGCTCCTGTGGGCCGGTGACGGGCTCCCGGCCCGCGATGCCCGGGAGCAGTGGTCGCTGCGCGACATCGCGCCGATGATCCGCGCGCACTTCGGGCTCGCCGCCGGGCTGCCCAGCGGGACCGCCTGACCCACGGACGGGGGATTCGCCATCTAAGATGCGGGTAAGCCCCGCTTTAGCAGCCGGTTACGCCCCGCCGGCCGCACGTGGCAGCCGCATGCCCGCCGATACCCTCACCGACATGCCCGCCGAGGAGATGACCGCCGACGACCTGACGACCGCGGTCGTCGAGCTCCCGTTCCATCACCGCGTCCGGGCCGGCGTCGCCAAGGGCGAGAACTGGCTGCAGCTGATCCGCTTCGGCGTCGTCGGCGCCTCCGGCTTCATCGTCAACACGGTCACCTACGCGCTGTGCCTGAAGGTGATCGGGCTCGACTACAAGATCGCGCTCCCGATCGCCTACCTGGCCGGCGTCATCAACAACTTCACGTGGAACAGCCGCTGGACCTTCACCCACAAGCGGGACTCGCACACCGCCGTCCAGGGGATGAAGTTCCTCGTCGTCTCGACCATCGCGTTCGGCGTCAACTACGGGCTCAACGTCGGCCTCGTGCACTGGACCTCGCTCCAAAAGGTGCCGATCGAGGTCATATCGAACATCCTCGTGACGCCGGTCAACTTCCTCGGCCAGAAGCTCTGGAGCTTCAAGAAGTAGTCGTGCGATCCGCGCGGGCGCTGCTCGCCGCCGTGCTGCTGACGCTCGCGCTCGCGCCGGGCGCGCTCGCGGCGACCGGCACCGGCGCCTCGCACCCCGCGGCGGACGCCGGCGCCTCGCAGGCGAACACCCCCTCGAACACGGCGAGCACGGTCACGACGGTCACCCGGACCGAGACCGTGACGACGACGCCCGGCACCCCGGTGCTCGTCACGAACAAGACGACCCCGCCCGTCGGCTACCACCACACCGCGCTCCAGGTGCTCGCGATCGCGCGCACGAGCCCGGTCGTCAAGGCCGAGCTGCGCGCGCATCCGCGCCTCGTGCCCTACGAGTACACGAAGGGCGCGCCGCAATGGCAGGTGAGCTGGTTCACGCCGCCGAAGACCGGCCGGACGCAGCGCGAGATGGTCCAGGTCTACGTCGACGACGACAGCGGCAAGGTGACCCAGGCGTGGACGGGCTTTCAGATCGCCTGGACGATGGCCCGCGGCTACCCGGGCGCCTTCGGCCGGATCGTCAACGCCTGGTACATCTGGCTGCCCGTGTGCCTGATGTTCGTGGCGCCGTTCGTGCCCTGGCGCCGGCGGCCGACGCTTCTGCACCTCGACCTCGCGATGTTCCTGTTCTTCTCGGTGTCGCTCGCGTTGTTCAACCATGCCGACATCGGGCTCTCGACGCCGCTCTACTACGTGCCGCTGCTCTACCTGCTCGCGCGGCTGCTCGCGCTCGGCTTCGGCGCCGGGGTCCCGCGGGCGCCGCTGCGCACGATCGTCCCCGCGGGCTGGCTGATCGTCGGGATCGTGTTCCTGATGGCGTTCCGGATCGGCCTGAACGTGCTCGACTCGAACGTCATCGACGTCGGCTTCTCGGGCGTGATCGGCGCCGACAAGCTCATCCACAACGTGGCGCTCTACGGCCACTGGCCCGCCAATGACGCCTACGGCGACACGTACGGGCCGTTCAACTACTACGTCTACGTGCCGTTCCGACTCGCGCTCGGCTGGAGCGGGAACTGGGACTCGCTGCCGGCCGCGCACGGCGCGGCGATCTTCTTCGACGTCGCCACGCTCATCGCGCTCTACCTCCTCGGGCGGCGCTGGCGAGACCACACGCTCGGCGTCGTGATGGCCTACGCCTGGGCCGCGTACCCGTTCACGATGTGGTCGCTGTCCTCGAATACGAACGACGGCCTCGTCGCGCTCACGGTGACGCTCGCGCTGCTCGTGCTGCGCTCCGCCCCCGCGCGGGGGATCACGGCCGCCCTCGCCGGGATGACGAAGTTCGCCCCGTTCATCCTGACGCCGCTGCTGCTGCGCGGCGCCGGCGAGCGGCCCCGCGGTCGCCAGGTCGTCGCGTTCGCGGCGACGTTCGTCGCGTTCGTCGTTCTGGAGATGCTGCCGGTGCTCGCCAAGCACGACCTCGGCCCGTTCTGGCACGACTCGATCGCGTACCAGTCGGGTCGCGTCACCCCGTTCTCGGTCTGGGGCCTCTGGGGCGGGCTCGGCTGGCTCCAGCACGCGCTGCAGGGCGGGGTCGTGCTCCTCGCGCTCGTCCTCGCCGTCATCCCGGCGCGCCGCTCGCCGGTTCAGGTGGCGGCGTTCGCCGCCGCGCTGCTCATCGCGCTGCAGATCGTCACCAACTACTGGCTGTACTCCTACATCGTCTGGTTCTTCCCGGCGGCGATCGCCGCCCTGTTCGCGAGCCACCCGGCGCCCGGTGAGCACCTCGACGCCGCCTGGCGTGAGCTTGAGGACCGCCGCCTGCACGGCTTGCCGCTGCGGGTCGAGCCCGCCGGCGGCCGACCCGCACCCGCGGGTGGCTGACCCGCACCCGCGGGTGGCTGACCCGCACCCGCCCGGCGGTGGCGCCTTCCGGCCGCTTGGAGCGCATCGCTGTCCAGATGCGACACCGATCCGCTCGGGGTCGTCTCAGCCGGCGCCATCCGCCGGCAGCAGCAGCTGCTCGATCGACAGCGCCCGCCGTGGCTCCGGGGCCGTCGCGATCGCCACCGCGTTCATCCACGGGTCCTCGTCGGAGGTCTCGAAGCGGACCGGCATCTTCGTCGCCATCGCCTCGATCGCGAGCTCCCGGCGCACGCCGATGACGCCGCCGCGCGGGCCGGTCATGCCGACGTCGGTGATGTAGGCGGTCCCGCCCGGGAGCACGCGGGCGTCGGCGGTGGGCACGTGCGTGTGGGTCCCGACGACCGCGGTGACCCGGCCGTCGAGGTGCCAGCCGAGCGCGACCTTCTCGCTCGTCGCCTCGCCGTGCACGTCGACGAGCACGTGGTCGGCGCGGTCGCGCAGCGCGTGCACGGCCGCGTCGGCCTCGGCGAACAGCGGCCGGCCCGCGTCCATGAACAGGTTGCCCGAGAGCGAGACGACCCCCAGCCGCACGCCGTCGCGTTCGACGACGCACCAGCCGTGGCCGGGCTGGCTGCGCAGGAAGTTCGCCGGGCGCAGGATCGCGTCGCGCTCGTCGAGATAGCCGTAGATCTCGCGCTGGCGGTAGGTGTGGTTGCCGAGCGTGATCACGTCGACGCCCGCGTCGAACAACTGGTCGGCCAGCTTCGGCGTGATCCCCACCCCGCCGGCAATGTTCTCCCCGTTGACGACCAGGAAGTCGTAGCCGACCCGTTCGCGCAGCGCCGGGAGCAGCCCGAGCAGCGTTCGCTTGCCGAGGCCGCCGACGACGTCGCCCACGAACAGGATCGTGCAGGACGCCTCGCTCATTGGAGGACTCGCCGCGCGGATCCCATATCTGCACCAGTATGGCCCCGGTCCTCGTCGCCCGCGGGCTCACGAAGCGCTTCGGCGACCGCGTCGCGCTCGAGGACGTGAGCTTCGTCGCCGGTAGCGGCGAGATCGTCGGGCTCGTCGGCGCCAACGGCGCGGGCAAGACGACGCTGCTGTCGCTGCTCGCCGGCGTGCTCGCCCCCGACGCCGGGTCGCTGACGACGCCCGCCCGCGTCGGCTGGGTGCCGCAGGCATCGGCGCTCTACACGCGTCTGTCGGCCGCCGAGAACCTGCGGCTGTTCGCGCGGCTGCATCGGGTGAAAGACGTCGAGACGGCAGTCGACGCGCTTCTCAGACAGATAGGTCTGTCAGCTCGTGCGACCGAGCCGGTCGGCCGGCTGTCGGGCGGCAACCGCCAGCGGGTGAACGTCGCGCTCGGACTCATCGGCGATCCGGGGCTGCTGCTGCTCGACGAGCCGACGGCCGCGCTCGACCCCGGGCAGCGCGAGCGCCTGTGGGAGTTCCTGCGCTCGCTCGTCGCGCGCGAGACGACGGTCCTCTTCTCGAGCCATGAGCCGAGCGAGGTGGAGCGCTACGCCGGCCGCGTGCTCACCCTCGAGGCCGGACGCCTGCGGGAGACCTCGTGCGCTGGCTGATCCTCAAGGACCTCCGGATCCTGCGGCGCTCGCCGCTGCTCTGCGGGCTGCTCGTCCTGTACCCGGTCGTCGTCGCGCTCATGATCGGCGCCGCGTTCGCCGGCCCGCCGGCCCGGCCGGCGGTCGCGTTCGTCGACGAGGTGCCGCGCGGGCAGGGAACGATCGCAATCGGCCGCCAGCGACTCGACGTCGCCGACGACGCCCGCGGCCTCCTGCGCTCGGTGCACGCGATCCATGTCCCGACCCGCGAGGCCGCGATCGCCGATGTGCGCAGCGGCCGCGCGCTCGCGGCCGTCGTCATCCCGGCCGACCTGCCGCGCCAGATCGAGTCGCTCATCACCCAGGGAGTGGGCAGCCCGACGGTGCACCTCTATCTCAACACGCGCGACCCGCTCGAGCGCCGCTACGTCGAGGACGCTCTGCAGGCGCGGATCGCCGCCGTGCAATCGGAGGTCTCTCGGCGGGTGCTACGGGTTGCGGTCGCCGACCTGCAGCGCGTGCTGGCCGGCGGGCGGGTGTCGCTGCTCGGCCACTCGGTGAGCCTGCTCGGCCTGCGCAACACGCGCGCGATCGTCGAGGGCACGATCGCCTCGCTGCCCCGCCGCTCGCCGCTGCGGATCGCGCTTCGGCAGGTGTCGGCGTTCGCCACGGAGGCGATCGACGGTCTCGGGTTCGCGCGGCCGGTGCTCGGCTCGATCGGCAGCCCGCTCACGGTCACCCAGACCGAGCTCCAGGGCGCGACGACGCCGACGAGCGTCTATGCCGGCGCGATCGCCGCGGTCGTCTCGCTCATGTTCCTCGCGCTCCTGCTCGCGGCCGGGACGCTCGCGCTCGAGTGGAGCGAGGGGACGTACGCGCGGCTCGTCCGCGGGCTCGTGAAGCCCTCGGGCCTGCTCGCCGCGAAGGCGGTGCAGGCGGGCGCGTGCGCGGCGGCGGTGACGCTCGCGCTCGCGGCCTCCGTGTCGGCGTTCGTCCACCTTGACTGGGCGCGCTTCGGCCTGTGGGCGCTCGCGTTCGCCTGCGGCGGCCTCGCGTTCGCCACGCTCGGAACCGCGCTCGGCGCGATCGCGCGCGAGGTCGCGACCGCATCGCTGATGGCCTTCCTGGCGTCGCTGCCGATCGCGTTCTGCGCGCTCGTGCCCGCGAGCGCGGTGAGCCCCGGCGTCCACGCGCTGCTCTCCATTGTCGACTTCTGCTTTCCCTTCGCGCCCGCGCTCGCCGCGGCGGCAAGCGCGTTCAGGGGCGCCGGCGCGGTGCCGGTCCTCACGTGCGTGCATCTGCTCGCCCAGGCGGCCGTGTTCGGAGCGGTCGCGCGGTTCGCGCTCGCGCGGCGAGGCGCGGGAGGGGCGGGTGGGCCCGGGCGTGACGCGACGCGGTCGGGCGTGACGCGACGCGGTCCGGCGTGACGCGACACGATCCGGCCTCGCGATCTCAGCCTGAGGCTCAGCGCATCCCGGTCGTGCGCATGAACCCGTACGCGCACAGCCCGGCGATGATGAGCAGGAGGATCGGCAGCGCCGCGCTCGTCACCCCGACGATCGCGAGCACGAGCGTCACGACGCCCGCGATCCCACTCACGGTGCCGGCCTGCACGAGCCGGTAGGCCCGCCGTTCCCGCACGCTGCGCGGAGTGCGGCGATCGAGGTTGCTCATCTTCCCTGAGCGTACCGACGATCGATACGGTTGTGGGCGATGAGCGAGCACCATCTGCTGCTCTACACATATCCCGAGGACATCCTCGAGCGGCGCGGGCCCTACCGCGACGAGCACCTGCGCCGCATCCGCGTCGAGCAGGATGCGGCCCGGATCCTGATGGCGGGCGCGTTCGGCGACCCGGTGAGCGGCGGGGCGATCGTCTGGAAGGGCGCGACGGCCGATGAGATCGAGGCGTTCGTCCAGGGCGACCCGTACCTGGAGGCGGGGCTGATCGTCTCCTACCGGATCGAGCCCTGGACGCTGGTCTGAGCGCGCACGGGTCGCCTGTCTGCGCGCGCACGTTTTTCGCGCGTGTCGAGGGAGAATCGCGCATCCGCCGGTAGCCTCAGTCGGGATGCCGTTTCCGCAGACCCGCCTGCGCCGCCTGCGCGCCACTCGCGCGCTCCGCGGGCTGGTGCGCGAGACGCATCTCGACCCGGGCGACTTCATCTACCCGCTGTTCGTCGCGCACGGGATCGACCGCCGTCAGCCGATCGAGGCGATGCCGGGCGTCGCGCAGCTCTCGATCGCGCACGCCGTTCAGGAGGCCGGCGAGGCGCACGCGCTCGGCGTGCCCGCGGTGCTCCTGTTCGGCCTGCCCGCCACCAAGGACGAGCAGGGCTCGCGCGCCTGGGACGAGGAGGGGATCGTCCAGCTCGCCACGCGCGCCATCAAGGAGGCCCATCCTGAGCTGATCGTGATCGCCGACCTCTGCCTGTGCGAGTACACGAGCCACGGCCACTGCGGCGTGCTCGCCCGCCGGGCCGACGGCTCGATGGACGTCGACAACGACGCGACGCTCGAGCTGCTCGCCCGCACCGCAGTCAGCCAGGCGCGTGCCGGCGCCGACATCGTCGCGCCGAGCGACATGATGGACGGCCGCGTCGGCGCGCTGCGCGAGGCGCTCGACGAGGAGGGGCTGGCCGAGACGCCGATCATGGCCTACAGCGCGAAGTTCGCCTCCGCGTTCTACGGGCCGTTCCGCGAGGCCGCCGACTCGGCGCCGGCATTCGGGGATCGCCGCGGCTACCAGATGGACCCCGCCAACGGCGAGGAGGCGCTCCGCGAGGCGCGGCTCGACGTCGAGGAGGGGGCCGACATCCTGATCGTCAAGCCGGCGCTGCCGTACCTCGACCTCGTGCACCGCATCAAGGAGGACACGCGGCTCCCGCTCGCCGCCTACCACGTCTCCGGCGAGTACGCGATGCTCAAGGCCGCCGCCGCCGCCGGGTATCTCGACGAGCGTGCGGCCGTGCTGGAGACGCTCACCTCGATCCGCCGCGCCGGCGCCGACATGATCATCACGTATCACGCCAAGGAGGCCGCCCAGTGGCTTCAGTAGACATTCACGACGGGATCCGCGAAGCCGCTCCCGGCAACCACGGACCGAAGCTCCGCAGCCGCGCCGACGGCGCCGCCGTCGCCCTCGACGAGCTCGACCGGCGGCTGCTCAACCTCATGCAGGGGGCGTTCCCGATCGCCCCACGGCCCTACGCGCACGTCGCCGCCGAGGCCGGGATCGCCGAGCAGGAGGCGCTCGCCCGCGTCCAGCGACTGCTCGACGAGCGCATCATCCGGCAGGTCACCCCGATCTTCGACACGCGCGCGCTCGGCTATTCCTCGATGCTCGTCGCCGCGAAGGTCGACCCCGAGAACCCGTGGCGGGCCGCGCGGATCATCAACGCCCACCCGGGCGTGAGCCACAACTACCTGCGCAACCACGAGTTCAACATCTGGTTCACGATCGCCACCGAGCCCGACTCGCCGCTCGGGCTCGACGGCACGCTCGAGGTGCTCGCGCGCGAGGCGGGCGCCGAGTCGGTGCGCCAGCTGCCGACGCTCAAGCTGTTCAAGATCCGCATGGACCTCGAGATGGAGGCCGGCACCGACAAGCTCGCGGCGCCCGCCGCCGAGGCGGTCGCCCCCGCCGAGACGGCGCCGCAGCCCTACGACGAGTTCGACGTCGCGGTGATCCGTGCGCTCCAGGGCGACATGCCGGTCGTCCCCCAGCCCTACGCGCCCGCCGCGCAGACGCTCGGCATCCCTGAGGAGCGGCTCCTCGAGCACCTCGAGGGCATGCGCGAGCGGCGCCTGCTCCGTCGCGTCGCCGCGATCCTCTTTCACCGCCGCGCCGGCTTCTCCGCGAACGGCATGGGCGTCTGGAAGGTGCCGCCGGCGCGGATCCTCGAGATCGGCGGGCGGATGGCCTCGTTCCGCGGGATCTCGCACTGCTACGAGCGCCCGACGTACGCCGACTGGCCCTACTCGGTGTTCACGATGGCCCACGGCCGCTCCAAGGAGGAGTGCGACGCGATCCTCGATTCGATCGCCGCCGACACGGGCATCACCGAGCGCGCGACCCTCTACTCCTCGACCGAGTTCAAGAAGATCCGCCTCCTGTACTTCACCGGCGAGCACCGCGCCTGGGAGCGCGAGCACGCCGGCGTCTGAGCGATTCACGCAGCGATTCACGCGACCCGATGACCACCGGAGCCCGTTCGCGGCAGATGACGGCGGCGCGCTCGGCCGCGCTCTACGACGAGGCCCTCCGGGTGCTGCCCGGCGGGGTCAACTCGCCCGTGCGGGCGATGCGCTCGATCGGGCGCGACCCGCTGTTCGTCGCGGCCGGCGAGGGCGCGGAGATCATCGACGCCGACGGCAACCGCTACGTCGACTGGGTGTGCTCGTGGGGCCCGCTCGTGCTCGGCCACGCGGCCCCGGATGTCGTCGCCGCCGTCGTCGAGGCCGCGCGCCGCGGCACCTCCTACGGCGCGCCGACCGAGGGCGAGGTCCGCCTCGCGCAGGAGATCGCCGCTCGCGTCCCGTCGGTCGAGATGGTCCGCATGACCTCCTCGGGGACCGAGGCGACGATGTCGGCGATCCGCCTCGCCCGCGCCGTCACCGGTCGCGAGCGCGTCCTCAAGTTCAAGGGCGCCTACCACGGGCACGTCGACGGTCTGCTTGCCGAGGCGGGCTCGGGGCTCGCCACCCAGGGGCTCCCGGCGAGCCCCGGGGTGCCGGCGAGCGCGACCGCGCTCACGACGCTCGTCCCCTGGAACGACGCGGACGCGCTGCGGCAGGCGACGAGCGGCTCGCCCGAGCTCGCCGCGATCCTCGTCGAGGGCGTGCCGGCGAACATGGGCCTCGTACCGCCCGCGCCCGGCTTCCTGGAGCTGCTCCGGGAGGCGGCCGACCGCAGCGGCGCGCTGCTCGTGTTCGACGAGGTGATATCCGGCTTCCGGGTCGCGCGCGGCGGCGCCCAGGAGCTGTACGGCGTCACGCCGGACCTCACGATCATGGGCAAGATCATCGGCGGCGGGCTGCCCGCCGCCGCGTACGGCGGCCGGCGGGCGCTCATGGAGCGGATCGCGCCCGTCGGCGACGTCTACCAGGCGGGGACGCTGTCGGGGAACCCGCTCGCGGTCGCCGCGGCGCTCGCCACGCTCGGACGGCTCGACGACCACGCGTACGCGCGGCTCGCCGAGACGACCGAGGCGCTCGCTGCGGGCCTGCGCGAGGCGGCCGATGCCGCCGGTGTTCCCGTGCAGCTGCCGACCGTGCCCGGCCTGCTCACCGTGTTCTTCTCCCCCGACCCGGTGACCGACTTCGCCGCCGCTCAGGAGTGCGACACGGCGGCCTACGCCGTCTTCTGCCGGGAGCTCTTGGCGCGCGGCGTCTACCCGCCGCCCTCGCAGTTCGAGGCCTGGTTTCCGTCGCTGGCGCACCGCCCCGAGCACGTCGCGCGCACGGTGCAGGCGGCCGCGGACGCGCTCCAGGTCGTCGCCCGGGAGCGCGGGGTGGTGCGCCGGTGAGCCTGCATGCGTTGCGCGAGGCGCTGATCGCGCACGGCGGCACCGTCGCGGCGCTCGTCAGGACACCGTTCGGGGGACAGGACGGTGCGGTGCAGCGGTCCGACGGCCCGGTGCATGGGTCCGACGGCCCGGTGCACGGTTACGACGGCGCGGCGCGCGGGCCCGACGGCGCGGCGAGCCAGCCGGGCGTCGGCGCGCCGCAGCGCGCGGCCCGCGGGCCCCGCACACGGGCGCGGGCGGCGGAGTACGAGCTCCTGCTCGAGATGATCCTCGAGGGCTCGCTCCTGCACTATGGCCTGCCGCGGGTGGTCGCCACCGAGGACCGCGACCTCGCGCTGCTGCTCGGCGACCAGCTCTACGCGCTCGGCCTCGCGCGGCTGGCGGAGATCGGGGATCTCGACTCGGTGCGCGAGCTCTCGGATCTCATCTCGTTGCTCTCCCAGGCCCAGCTGCAGGGCGACGAGCGGCTCGCCCGGGCGATCTGGGAGGCCGGGGCGACCGCGATCGGGTGGGGCGCGACGCCCGAGCACGAGGCCGCCAAGGAGCTTGCGCGAGCCGGCGACGCCGCCGCGGTGCCGGCGCTCCTATCCGCCGCGCGCGCCGCATAGGGGCCGATTTCCGCCGACCGGATGCCGTCCGAGGGTCCGTGTACTGACGTGTGGGGTGACACCCGTCCCGGGAGCCGGACTGTAGACTTCCGCGGGCATTCGCAGAGCTTTATCGGCTGTTGAAGAAGGCGAGCGTTGGCTGATCGACACGCACAGGGCGCGAAGTCCAAGTACACGATGGACCGGGGGATGCCCGGCGCCTTCGAGGGCGAGACGGTCACGCGCCGGCGGTTCATGGAGGCCGTGACGCACGGGGCCGGCGGGATCGCCGCGGCCGCGTTCACGCTGCCCGCGCTCGGCTTTGCGATCGGCCCGCTGTTCAGCCGCGAGCCGTTCAACTGGCAGCCGATCGGCTACCCGGACGACTTCACCGAGACGGAGTATCAGACGAAGGTGATCACGATCGTCCAGGGGATCGGCGACGCCGGCAACTCGATCGCGTACGTCCGCAAGCGCGATCCGAAGATCGACAAGCAGAAGGCGAACCCCTACAACCAGTTCGTCGCGCTCTCCTCACGCTGCATGCATCTCGGCTGCCCGGTCCGCTACGTGCCGGCCGCCGAGCGCTTCATCTGCCCCTGCCACGGCGGCGTCTACGACTTCACCGGCCAGGTCGTCGGGGGCCCGCCGGTGCGCCCCCTCGACCGCTTCTACACGCGCGTGCACAAGGGCCTCGTCGAGATCGGCCCGCGCTACTCGGTCAACTTCGAGCTGCAGGGCTTCTCGCCGCGCGACCCCGGAGAGCCACTCAACGGCATCGGCCAGTACCTGTATCCGAAGCGCTTCAGCACCTCGATCCTGCCGAAGGGCAGCGGCAAGAGCTACTGACGCCATGCCGAACCTTCCCGCGCCCCCGATCCCGAAGATCCTCAGGCCCGCGCCCAAGCGGCCGGGCAACGGCGCGCCGCCGCCCCCAGTCGAGGTCGCCCAGGACCTCGGCATCTCGGCCGTCGACTGGATCGACGAGCGCACATCGCTGTCGGGCGGCATCCGCTGGATGCTCTTCCGCAAGGTCCCGAAGGGGATCAACTGGTTCTACACGCTCGGCTCGGCGACCATGTTCGCGTTCCTCAACCAGGCGGTGACCGGCGTCTTCCTCGCGATGTACTACCGCCCGGACGTGTCCGGCGGCGCCTACGACTCGATCCGCTACATCACCGACGACGTGTGGCTCGGCCAGCTCGTGCGCGGCATGCACAAGTGGGGCGCCTCGGTGATGATCATCCTCATCTTCCTGCACATGGCGCGCGTGTTCTTCTTCGGCGCCTACAAGTATCCGCGCGAGCTCACGTGGATCATCGGCGTCGTGCTCCTCATCCTCACGCTCGCGATGGGCTTCACCGGCTACCTGCTGCCGTTCAACCAGCAGGCCTACTGGGCGACGATCGTCGGCGTCAACATCAACGGCACCGGCCCGTTCATCGGCCCCTACCTGTCGGACTTCCTGCGCGGGGGCCCGGAATTCGGAGCCACGACGCTGTCGCGCTTCTACGCGATCCACATGATGCTCATCCCCGGGCTGATCGCGGCGCTGATCGGCGCGCACCTCTACCTCATCATGAAGCTCGGCATCTCCGCCCCGCCGTGGATGAAGGTGACCAAGGAGGACGACGAGGTCCCCGAGATGCGCGAGGTGCAGGTCTGATGCTCCCGAGCCCGCGGGCGCGCGCATGAACCAGCAGGAGAAGGAGCAGTACCTCCGCGAGTACGCCGTCCTGAAGAACGAGGGCAAGCCGTTCTTCCCCTACGCGGTCGCCAAGGACTCGGTCATGGCGGTGATCGTCATGGCCCTGATCATCTTCCTCGCGCTGCTGTTCGGGGCCGAGCTCGGGCCGAAGGTCGACCCGACGACGACCACCTACGTGCCCCGCCCGGACTGGTACTTCTTCTTCCTGTTCGAGGTCCTCCGGGTCATGAAGAACATCCCGAAGTTCACCGACATGGCGACGATCGGGGTGCCGACGATCTGCATGATCCTGCTGTTCCTGCTGCCGTTCTACGACCGCAGC
>DATGKS010000074.1:0-2980 GCA_035294545.1 Solirubrobacteraceae bacterium
CGCAGCTGCAGGCCGCGCCGATCGGCGAGATCGAACGCCGCGGCGACGGCGTCCGGATCTCGGCCGAGCGGCTTCTCACACAGAACGTGCTTGCCCGCGCGCAGCGCCCGCTCGGACCACTCCAGATGCATTCCGTTCGGCAGCGAGATGTAGACCGCGTCGACCGCCGGATCGGCGAGCAGCGCCTCGTAGCTGCCGTGCGCGGAGGCGATTCCGTGGGCCTGCGCGTATCCGCGGGCTCGGACGGCGTCGCGGCTGGCGACCGCGACCACCTCGGCGCCGGACGACTCCGCGACCCCTCCGAGAAAGGCATCGTTGATCCGCGCGGTGGACAGCAGACCCCAGCGCAGCGCCATCAGTCTCCCGCGCGGCGCGGCAGCAGGAGAGCCGGGCCGGGCTGCACAATGTCGCGCAAGAACACGAGAGGAGCGTAACCCGTGGGTGATCTGGTCACCGCGTTCGCGCCAGGGCGGGTCAACCTGATCGGCGAGCACACCGACTACAACGAGGGCCTCGCATTGCCGTTCGCCATCACGGAGGGCGTCACCGTGGTCGCGGAGGCGACCGGTGACCGCCGGGTCCGCGTGCACGCGGTCGATCTCGGCGCGCACGACGACTTCGACCTCGACCGGATCGAGCGGGCGCCCGGCTGGCGCGCCTTCGCCCGAGGCGCGGCCGCCGAGCTCACGGCGACCGGCGCGCGGCTCGTCGGCGCCCGGCTGCGGATCACCGGCACCGTGCCGCGCGGGTCGGGCCTGTCCTCCTCCGCGGCGCTCGAGGTCGCGCTCTGCCTGGCGCTGCTCGCGCTCGCGCACGAGGACCCGCCGCCGGACATCGAGTTGGCCCGCCTGTGCAGCCGCGTCGAGAACGAGTGGGTCGGCGCGCAGACGGGGCTGCTCGATCAGGTCGCCTCCCTCTGCGGCGAGCCCGAGCGTGCGCTGCGCGTCGACTTCCGCTCGCTGGAGGTGAGCCCGGTCCCGCTCGAGCTGGGGGACTGGTCGCTCGTCACCCTCGACTCCGGGGAGAGCCACGCGAACGCGGGTGACGCCGAGAACGGCTACAACCGCCGCCGTGCCGAGTGCCGGGAGGCGTGCGAGGCGCTCGGGGTGGACTCGCTGCGCGACGTGACCCCCGAGATGGCCGCCGGGTTGCCCTGGCCGCTGCGGGGGAGGGCCGAGCACGTGATCAGCGACAACGAGCGGGTCGAGCAGACGATCGGCGCGCTCGCCGAGCGGGACCTCCGGGCGGTGGGGGAGTTGCTCAACGCTTCGCACGCGAGCCTTCGGGACTGTTTTGAGATCTCCACCGACGCGGTCGAGGCCGCGGTGGAGCGGCTGCGGGACGCCGGCGCGTCCGGGGCGCGGCTCGTCGGGGGCGGCTTCGGCGGCCACGTGCTCGGGCTGTTCCCTCCGGATGCGCGGCCTCCCGAGGACGCGCTCGAGGTCGAACCGGGGCCGGGGGCTCATCTGCGCTGACCGCCCGTCCTCGCGGAGATTGTCTGTGAGCGCTAACATTCCGGCGCCCGACGGGACGGCCCGCGGGCGGAGAGGAGCGACGTTGCAGGACGACGGACGTCCGCCGGGGCGCCCCCGATCGCCGGTGATGGCCGACGTGGGGCGGTTGGCGGGTGTGTCACATCAGACGGTGTCGCGCGTCATCAACGGCTCGCGCCACGTGAGCCCGAGCACCCGCAGCCGGGTCCTCGCGGCCATGGAGCAACTGGGCTACCGGCCGAACTCGATCGCACGGGCGCTCGCCACCGGGCACACGAAGACGCTCGGGGTCGTCAGCTCCGACTCCACCCTGTACGGGCCCGCCTCGACCCTGTTCGGCATCGAGCGGGCCGCTCATCTGGCGGGCTACTTCATCGTGATCGCGTCGATGCGCGCGCTCGACCGCGGCACGATTCCCGAGGCGATCGACCGGCTGCGCCTGCAGGGGGTCGAGGGCATCCTCGTCATCGTCTCCGACGCCGATGCGGCCGACGCCCTCTCGGAGGTCTCGCCCGACCTGCCGCTCGTCGCGGTCGTCGCGGGACCGGATCGGGGATTTCCGATCGTCTCCGTCGACCAGGTGGAGGGCGCGCGCCTGGCCACACGCCATCTGCTCGACCTCGGCCATCCGACGGTCCACCACGTCGCCGGCCCCCCGAATTCCCTCGAGGCGCGGCAGCGAATCGCCGGGTGGCGGGCGACGCTCGAGGAGGCGGGCGCTCCCGTTCCACCCCCGCTCGTCGGTGACTGGGGCGCGCGGTCGGGCTATCACGCGGGGCGTCGGCTCGCCCGCGAGCCGCAGGTGAGCGCGGTGTTCGTCGCCAACGACCAGATGGCGCTCGGCCTCCTGCGGGCGATGCACGAGGCGGAGCGGCGGATCCCCGACGAGGTATCGGTCGTCGGCTTCGACGACACCCCCGAAGCGCCGTACTTCACGCCGTCGCTCACGACGATCCGGCAGGATTTCGGAGAGGTGGGAAGCCGCAGTCTCGCCGCCCTCGTGCGCGCGATCGAGGCTGACCACTCCGCGGCCGACCACTCCGACCATCGTCCTCAGGAGGGCTCGATCGTCGCTCCGGAGCTCATCATCCGGGCGAGCACCGTCGGGCACGCCGCGACATCGTTGGCGTTCGATGAGCGGAGTTGACAGTCCGAGAATGTGACCGCTAACATGCCGCGGCGCATCACGCAGCGAGGAGAGTTACCCTGACAGGCATCTGGGGCGTCCGCCCCGGGTGGGAAGCTATGAGGCAGGTCATGCCGTCGTCCGTGGGCGCCGGCCGGCACCGAGAGAGGAGCAGTGCATGTCGGACGAAGACTTCATGGGGGATATCGTCGAGCGTCTCGAATGGGACGAGCGCAAGGAGGAGGACACCCCCTTCAAGCGCGTCAAGCAGGTCACCCGGCGCACCGCGCTGACCGGCGGCGCCGCCGGCATCGCCGCGATCGCGCTCCAGGCCTGCGGCGGCTCGAGTCACAAGACGAAG
>DATGKS010000075.1:0-2903 GCA_035294545.1 Solirubrobacteraceae bacterium
CTGGCTCGGCGGGCTGCTGACGAACTTCCAGACGATCTCCCACCGCATCAAGCGCCTGCACGACCTCGAGCGCTACGAGGCCGAGGGTCAGCTGCAGCTGCTGCCGACGCGTGAGCGCATGGCCGCGCAGGCCGACATGGAGAAGCTGCGCGCGAACCTCGGCGGCGTGAAGAACATGCAGCGCGTCCCCGACGCCGTGTTCGTCATCGACCTCAAGACCGAGGCGATCGCGGTGCGCGAGGCCCAGCGGCTGCGCATCCCGATCATCGGGCTCGTCGACACGAACTGCGACCCGGAGGGGATCGACTACGTGATCCCCGGCAACGACGACGCGATCCGATCCTGCGCCGCGATCACGAGCGCGATCGGCGACGTCGTCGCCCGCGCCCACAACCTGTTCCGCGAGGAGGAGGAGCGCGCCCGCCTGGAGCGCGAGCGCCGGGAGGCCGAGGAGCGCGCCCGGCGCGAGGCGGAGGAGCAGGCGCGCCGCGAGGCCGAGGAGCAGGCGAGGCTCGAGGCCGAGGAGCGCGCCCGTCAGGAGGCCGCCGCCGCGGCCGCTGCCGCCGCGCAGCCCGCGCAGGCGAGCCAGCCCGCCCAGCCGCGCCCGGCTCAGTCCGCCCCGCAGGCGCCGCCGCAGCCGGCCGAGCCCGCGCCGTCCACTCAGCCGGCCGAGCCCGCGCCGCCGGCCGAGGGGACACCGCCCGCCGCGGCGTCGCCGGCGGCCGAGGATCCGCAGCCGCAGACGCCGGCCGAGGGGACACCGCCCGCCGCGGCGTCGCCGGCGGCCGGGGATCCGCAGCCGCAGACGCCGGCCGTACCCGCCGGTGAGCCGGAGGCGCCCGTGACCCCCGCGACGACCGCGGCGCCGGAGGCCGACGCCGCCGGGGCGACGCCGGAGCCCGATGCCGCGCCCGCGGGCACCGACCCGACCAATACCGACAACGCCGCAGACCAGGAGAACGCATCGTGAGCGCCATCGCCGCCAAGGACGTCAAGGAGCTGCGCGACCGCACGGGGGC
The DNA here is from genome assembly GCA_035294545.1 of Solirubrobacteraceae bacterium. Taxonomy (GTDB): domain Bacteria; phylum Actinomycetota; class Thermoleophilia; order Solirubrobacterales; family Solirubrobacteraceae; genus Palsa-465. The sequence continues at coordinate 1,020 of DATGKS010000075.1, forward strand.
GGGCATGATGGCCTGCCGGGACGCGCTCGCCGAGACCGACGGGGACCTCGACAGGGCCGTCGAGCTGCTCCGGGCCAAGGGGGAGGCCTCGGCCGCCAAGCGCGCAGGGGCGGAGACGACCGAGGGCGTCGTGCAGAGTTACATCCACGCGAACAACAAGATCGGCGCGATCGTCGAGGTCGACTGCCAGACCGACTTCGTCGCCCGCAACGAGAAGTTCGTCGAGTTCGCGCGGGACGTCGCGCTCCACATCGCCGCCGTCCCGTCGATCCTCGCGATCACCGAGGAGGAGGTCCCCGCCGAGGACCGCGAGCGTGAGATCCGGATCGCGACCGAGCAGGCCGCGGACAAGCCCGAGAACGTGCGGGAGCGGATCGTCGAGGGCAAGCTCGGTAAGTGGCTCGACGAGGTCGTGCTGCTGCGCCAGACGCACGTCAACGAGGCCAAGTACGAGGGCCAGACGATCGAGCAGATGCGCCAGGCGCTGATCGCGGAGACGCGTGAGAACATCGTCATCCGCCGTTACGCCCGCTTCCAGGTCGGCGGTTGAGGCTTGCGAGGGAGATGAGGCGATGAGTGAATCGGAGATGATCGACGAGCTCCTGGCCGACGCCCGCGAGCGGATGACCAAGTCGGTCGAGAACACCCGCGAGCAGTTCGGCTCGGTGCGGACCGGCCGCGCCTCGCCGGCGCTGCTCGACCGCGTGAACGTCGACTACTACGGCGCGGTCACGCCGCTCAAGCAGCTCGCGCAGATCACGGCCCCAGAGCCGCGGCTGCTCACCGTCCAGCCGTTCGACAAGAGCTCGATCAAGGCGATCGAGAAGGCGATCATCGAGTCGGACGTCGGTCTCACCCCCGGCAACGACGGCAACATCATTCGCCTGTCGGTCCCCGAGCTCACCGAGGAGCGCCGGCGGGAGCTCGTCAAGGTCGTGCGGCACATCGCCGAGGAGGGGCGGGTCGCGATCCGCAACATCCGCCGCGACGTCATGCACGATCTCCGGGAGCTCCGCAACGAGGGCGAGGTCGGCTCCGACGACGAGCATCGCGCCGAGACCGAGCTGCAGAAGGTGACCGACGCACGCGTGGCCGAGCTCGACGAGGCGCTCAGGCACAAGGAAGACGACATCCTCGAGGTGTAGGGCGCCCGCGCCCGACGCCTCCCGCGACGAGCGGATGACCGCGCTCCATCCCACCCCGTTCGGCGCCGACCGCAGGGAGGGATGGCCTCGCTATGTCGCGATCATCACCGACGGCAACGGCCGCTGGGCCCAGCGGCGCGGGCTGCCGACGCTCGCCGGTCACGAGGCGGGCACCGACACGGTCAAGGCGACGCTTCGCAGTGCCGCCGACTTCGGGATCGAGCAGCTCACCGTCTACTCGTTCTCGACCGAGAATTGGACGCGCTCGGCCGAGGAGGTCTCCGGCCTGATGGCGCTGTTCGAGCGGCGCATCACCCACGAGGCGCAGGAGATGCACGAGGAGGGGGTGCGGATCCGCTTCATCGGCCGCCGCAGCGATCCGGTGCCGCCGAGCCTCGTGGAGCGGATCGAGTGGGCCGAGCGGCTCACGGCGGAGAACACACGGATCACGCTGTTCATCGCGTTCAACTACGGCGGCAGGGCGGAGATCGTCGACGCGGCGCGAACCTTCACGGGAACGACCGAAGCCGAGTTCGCAGCCCACCTCTACGCACCCGACATGCACGACCCCGATCTCCTCATCCGCACGAGCGGCGAGCAGCGCGTCTCCAACTACCTGCTGTGGCAGACCGCGTACTCCGAGATGGTCTTCTGCGACGAGCTGTGGCCGGACTTCACGCGCGACGTGTTCGCGCGCGCCCTGGACCAGTTCGCCGAGCGCCGGCGCCGGTTCGGAGGC
>DATGKS010000076.1:0-36096 GCA_035294545.1 Solirubrobacteraceae bacterium
TGCTGCTCGCCCCCGACGCGCTCGCCTCGGCGGGCGGCGGCTCGAGCGGCTTCAGCGGAGGCGGGGGCGGTGGCGGCCACGGCAGCGGCTTCGCGCTCTACCTGCTCTTCGACCTGCTGTTCCACATCGCGCTCCTCGGCCACGGCCTCGGCGCAATCGTGCTCGGGGTGATCGTGATCGCCTACCTGTTCGTCACCAAGGTGATGCCGCGCATGAGCGACGACTGGCAGGAGCGCGCGGCCAGGCGCGGCCCCCGTCGCCACCGCAAGCCCTCCCAGCGCGAGCGTCGCGTCGAGCTCGCCGCCGCCGAGGCCGCCGAGTCCGACCCCGCATGGGGCGCCGAGGAGGTGCGCGCCGCGGCCGCCCAGCTGTTCAAGGACATCCAGACGGCGTGGGATGCGGACGACCGCGGGCGGCTGCACGCGCTCGTCGGAGGCGATCTGATGGCCGAATGGGAGCGCCGGCTTGACGACTTCGCTCGGCGTGGCTGGAGCAACCACGTGCAGGTGCTGGGCGAGCCGACGGTCGAGCTCGTCGGGCTCACGCACCGCGGCGACGAGGCCACCGACCGCGTCGTGGTGCGGATCGACGCGCGCATGAAGGATTACGTCGTCGACCGCTTCGGCCGGCACCTCAAGCGCAACGGCCGGCTCGGGGAGACGACCCGGGTGCGCGAGTTCTGGAGCCTCGGCCGCCGGGGCGGCCGCTGGAAGCTGATCTCGATCGAGCAGAATCGCGAGGGCGACCACGCGCTCGAGGAGCAGATCGTCGCCACGCCGTGGGCCGACGAGCGTGGGCTGCGCGACGCCGCGCTCGTGGAGGGCGCCGTCGCCGACGCCGCCCCCGCGGGCACGAGCCCCGCCGAGCTCGTCTCGGTGTCCTACGAGAACGACGCGCAGGCCGCGGCCAACGACCTCAGCCTCGCCGACGGCCGCTTCGCGCCGGACATCCTCGAGGTCGCCGCGCGCCGCGCCGTCGACGCCTGGGCGACCGCAATCGACGGGCCCGACGAGGCGCTCGACGCGATCGCGACCACGCGCGCCAAGCGCGAGCTCCTGTACGCCGGCGACACGAGCGGTTCGCTGCGCATGGTCGTGCGCGGACCGGTCGTGCGCCGCATCCGGATCGTCGGCCTCGATGCCTCCGCCGAGCCGCCGACGATGACGATCGAGGTCGACATCTCGGGCCGCCGGTACCTCGAGAACCGCGACACCGCCGCGGTCGTCGCCGGCAGCCGCACGCGCACGCAGAGCTTCACCGAGCGCTGGACGCTCAGCCTCTCCGGCGATGAGCGCCAACCGTGGCGGATCACGTCCGCCAGCGCGCCCGTCGGGCTCGCCTGACCGATCCGAGCGGACGGACCCGACCGCCCCGAGCGTCCAGACCGTGGTCCGCGTCGCGCTGCTCCTCGTCACGCTCGCGCTCGCTGCGGCGATCGCCGCAGCCACGGTGCGCGACATCGCCCGCAACGGCGTCTCGTGGCTCGATGTCGCCGCGCTGCTCGTCGTCGTCCTGTTCGCGACCGGGATCTGCGGCTCGCTCTGGGAGGCGAGCCGCCGGCGGCCGCGCCGGTAGCCCCGGCGCGGCGCCGCGCCCGCGGGCGCCGGATGCTCAGGTGGACGCGAGGGCGGGTAGGGTGCAGGCGTGCCGGTCGTGGACGTGATCGCAGCCAAGCGGGACGGGCAGCGAATCGATGACGACGCGCTGCGTGAGCTCGTGCTCGGCTACGCCCGCGCGGACGTCCCCGACTACCAGATGGCCGCGTTCCTGATGGCGGGGCGGCTGCGCGGCTTCGACGACCGTGAGGCCATGACCCTCACGGAGGCGATGCTCGACTCCGGCGACCGGATCGACCTCTCGGATCTGCGCGGACCGACCGTCGACAAGCACTCGACAGGCGGTGTCGCCGACGGGACGACGCTCGTCGTCGGGCCGCTCGCCGCCGCGCTCGGCATGCAGGTGCTGAAGCTGTCGGGCCGCGGGCTCGGGCACACCGGCGGGACGCTCGACAAGCTCGAGGCGATCCCGGGGATGCGGGTCGCGCTCTCGATCGCCGAGCTGCTCGCCCAGGTGGAGCGAATCGGCGTCGCCGTGGGCGCGCAGACCGCCGACCTGGTGCCCGCCGACCGGCGCATGTACGCGCTGCGCGACGTCACCGCGACCGTCGACGAGCCGGCGCTCATCGCCTCCTCGGTCATGTCGAAGAAGCTCGCGGGCGGCGCCGCCCACATCCTGCTCGACGTCAAGACGGGCGCCGGCGCGTTCATGACCGACCCCGACGACGCCCGCCGCCTCGCGGAGCTCTGCGTGCGCATCGGCAACGAAGCGGGGCGGCGGACGGCGGCGCTCATCACCGACATGAGCCGGCCGCTCGGCGCGCTCGTCGGCAACGCGGTCGAGATCGTCGAGGCCGTCGAGGTGCTGCGCGGCGAGCGGGCCGGGCGGTTCGCCGATCTCTGCCTCGAGCTCACCGGCCGCCTGGCGGCGCTCACCGGGATCGCCGGCGACGCCGACGAGGGTCGCGCCCGCGCCGCCGAGGCGCTGTCGAGCGGGGCGGGGCTCGAGCGCTTCCAGGCGTTCGTCGATGCTCAGGGCGGCGACCCGCGGGTGGCCGAGGACCTCTCGCTGCTGCCCCAACCCGCCGTCGAGCGGACGGTCGCGGCCGACCGCGACGGCCACCTGCGGGCCGTCGACCCGGTGGCGATCGGTCGCGCCGCCGCGGCGCTCGGCGCCGGCCGGGAGCGCCTCGAGGACACGATCGACCCGGCGGTCGGGATCGAGCTCCTCGTCACGGTCGGTGACGAGGTGCACCGCGGCGAGCCGCTCGCCCGCGTCCTCGCGCGCGGCGCCGCGGACGCCGAGCGGGGCGCGGGCGCGGTCCGCGCGGCGCTCACGATCGGCGAGGCGGCGGTGCAGCCGCCGCCGCTCATCCACCACGCGATCGAGGCGCAGGCGCGATGACGGCGCCGGTATTTCTGTCGGCACTCCTGCCGGGCGGCACACGCGCTCCGGGGGAGGCGACCTGAGCCTGCGCTTCGGCACCGCCGGGATCCGAGCGCCGATGGGGCCCGGACCCGACCGCATGAACCGCGAGACCGTGCGCCGCGCGAGCGCCGGACTGGCCGAGTTCGTGCGACGCCGCGCCGCCGCGGGGACGGTGCTCGTCGGCCACGACGCGCGCCGCTGCTCCGAGCGGTTCGCGCGTGACGCCGCGGCGGTGTTCGCCGGCGCCGGCCTGCGCGGTCTGCTCATCGACGGCGCCGTGCCGACGCCGGTGCTCGCCCATCGCGCGCTCACCGTCGGCGCCGAGGCGGCCGTCATGGTCACGGCGAGCCACAACCCCGCCACCGACAACGGCTACAAGGTCTACGGCTCGGACGCCGTCCAGATCATCCCGCCCGACGACGAGCAGATCTCGGCGCTGATCGACGCGGTCGGCGGCGACGACGAGATCGTGACCGGGACGCCGGAGACGCTCGCGGCGCAGGCGGCGATCGCCGGCTACGTCGAGGAGGTCGTGCCGGCCGCGCTCGCGCACGTGTCCGCGGAGCGCGACGTGAACGTCGTCTACACGCCGGTGCACGGCGTCGGCGCGGCGACGCTCGAGCGCGCGTTCGCCGCGGCGGGGTTCCCCGCGCCGCGGATCGTCGCCGAGCAGCGGGCGCCCGACCCCGAGTTCCCGACCGCGCGCAGGCCGAACCCCGAGGAGCCGGGGGTGATCGACCTCGCGCTCCGCGACGCGCGCGCCGCCGGCGCCGACCTCGTGCTCGCCAACGATCCCGACGCCGACCGGCTCGCGGTCGCGGTCCCGTGGGAGGGCGCCCCGGGCGGCTGGCGGATGCTCACCGGCGACGAGGTCGGCGCGCTCCTCGCCGACGAGCTTCTCGGCGGAGCGCCGGGCCCCGAGCACAGGCTGCTCGTCACGACGGTCGTCTCGAGCACGCTGCTCGAGCGCCAGGCGGCGGCGGCCGGGGCCCGGTTCGCGCGCACGCTCACCGGCTTCAAGTGGATCATGCACGCCCGTGCCTCCGGCGCGGCGTTCCTGTTCGGCTACGAGCAGGCGCTCGGCTACGGCGTCACCGACCGCGTCCGCGACAAGGACGGGATCTCGGCGGCGCTCGCGATGGCGGCGATCGCCGCTCGGGCGCGCGCGGAGGGCTCGAGCGTGCGGGCGCGCCTCGACGCGCTCGCCGAGCGCTTCGGGCTGCACGCAACGGCCGAGCGCGCGCTCGCGCTCGACGGTGTGGGCGGCGGCGCAGACGGCGATTCCGACGGCGACGACCCGGACGACGGCGGGATCGACGCGGGCGAGGCGATCGACCGCCTGCTCGCCGTGCCCCCGCGAGAGCTCGCCGGCCGCGCGGTCACGGCCGTCGACGACCTCTCGACGGGCACGCGCCGCGCGCCCGACGGCGCCGTCGGCTCGCTCGGCCTGCCACCATCGACCGGAGTGATCGTGCACGCCGGCGAGGACGTGCGGCTCGCGGTGCGCCCGAGCGGCACCGAGCCGAAGCTGAAGCTGTATCTGCAGGTCGTGCTCCCGGTCGCCCCCGGCGGCGCCGACGCGGCGAGAGCGCGCGCTGACGCGATGCTGCGGTCACTTGAACGCGAGACCGAGGAGCTGATCGGACGATGAGCCGGCCCCCGAGCCGCGCGGATGTCGCGGCGATGATCGACCACACGCTGCTTGCGCCCGAGGCGAGCGACCGCGACGTCACCGCGCTCTGCGCGGAGGCGGTCGAGCTCGGCGTGTGCGCGGCGTGCGTGTCGACCGCGCGCGTGCCCGCCGCCGCCCGCGCGCTCGCCGGTTCGCCGGTGCGTCTTGCCGCGGTCGTCGGCTTCCCGTCGGGCGCGCACCTGGCGGCGGTCAAGGCCGACGAGGCCGCCCGTGCGCTCGCCGACGGCGCGACCGAGCTCGACATGGTGATCGACCTCGGGTACGCGGCCGTCGGCGACTGGGCGATGGTCGGCGAGGAGATCGCGGCCGTGCGCGCGGTCGCGCCGGAGCCCGTCGTGCTCAAGGTCATCATCGAGTCGGCGGTGCTGAGCGAGGCGCAGATCGACGCCGCCTGCGCCGCGGCCGTGCAGGCGGGCGCGAACTTCGTGAAGACCTCGACCGGCTTTCACCCGGCCGGCGGCGCGAGCGAGGCGGCGGTCGCGCGGATGGCCGCAAACGTCGCCGGCGCCGGCGTCGGCGTCAAGGCCTCGGGTGGGATCCGCACCGCCGCCCAGGCGCTCTCGATGATCGCCGCCGGGGCGACGCGCCTCGGCATGTCCCGCAGCGCCCAGGTGCTCCAGGAGCTCGCGTCCTGAGCCACCCGTCGCACACGTGAGCCGGGCTCAGCGGCCTCGTCCCGCGCCTCCCGCCCAGGCGCGTCGCGCCGCGTCCGCGGCGGGACCTCGATGCCACCGCTCGGGAGCGCACGGCGAGCGGATCGCGGACCGGCGCTTCCGGGGCGTGGCCCCTCAAACGCGAGACCGCTGCGTGATAGCGTCGTGGCACATCATCCGCACATCCCGGGGGGTCCCTGCGTGAGGGGCTGAGATGGCGCTTCCTAGCGCCACCACCCGCCGAACCTGATCTGGTTCAGACCAGCGAAGGGAGGAAGCCATGCCTCATCGCAGCACGTTCCCGTCCGACGCCGAGTGCCGCACGCAGATGCATCTCGCCCGGAGGGGCGTCGTGTCGCCCGAGATGAGCCGAGTCGCCGAGCGCGAGCGGCTGAGCGCCGAGCGGGTGCGCGAGGAGGTCGCGAGGGGGCGGATGATCATCCCCGCCAACGTGCACCACGCGGCGCTCGATCCGATGGCGATCGGCCTGAGGGCGAGCGTCAAGGTGAACGCGAACATCGGATCCTCGCCGACGACCTCCTCCGTGGAGGAGGAGGTCGAGAAGCTGACGATCTCCGAGCGGTGGGGCGCCGACACGGTCATGGATCTGTCGACCGGCAAGCGGATCGATGAGACCCGCGAGGCGATCCTCGCCGCCGCGACGGTGCCGATCGGGACGGTGCCCATCTATCAGGCGCTCGAACGTGCGGGGCGGATCGAGGATCTGACTGCCGAGCTGCTGCTCGACACAATCGAGCACCAGGCGCGTCAGGGCGTCGACTACATGACGATTCACGCCGGCGTGCGGCTTGAGCATCTGCCGCTGTGCGAGCACCGGGTGACCGGAATCGTCTCCCGCGGCGGCGGGATCCTCGCCCGCTGGATGGTCCACCACCTGCGTGAGAACCCGCTGTACGAGCGCTTCGACGCGATCCTGGAGATCTGCCGGGCCCACGACGTATCGATCTCGCTGGGCGACGGCCTGCGGCCGGGTTCGATCGCGGATGCCTCCGACGCCGCTCAGTTCGCCGAGCTCGACACGCTCGGCCGGCTGACCGAGCGCGCGTGGCGGCGCGAGGTGCAGGTGATGATCGAGGGCCCGGGCCATGTGCCGATGGATCAGCTCCAGGCGAACGTCCGCCGCCAGCAGGAGGTGTGCCACGAGGCGCCGTTTTACACGCTGGGCCCGCTCGTGACCGACATCGCCCCCGGCTACGACCACATCACCAGCGCGATCGGCGCGGCGATCGTCGGCTGGCACGGCACCTCGATGCTGTGCTACGTGACGCCCAAGGAGCACCTCGGGCTGCCCGGCCCCGAGGACGTCAAGCAGGGACTGATCGCCTACCGGATCGCCGCCCACGCCGCCGATCTCGCCCGGGGCAGCCGCCGCGCCGCCCGCTGGGACCGCGAGCTCTCGCAGGCCCGCTTCGCATTCGACTGGCGCCGGCAGTTCGAGTTGGCGCTCGACCCCGACACCGCGCGGGCGATGCATGACGAGACGCTCGCCGACGACTACTTCAAGACCGCGGAGTTCTGCTCGATGTGCGGGCCCAAGTACTGCCCGATGCACAACTTCCGAGACGTGGATTGGAACGAGATCCGGGCGGTCGTGGCCGAACGCCGCCAGGCCCGGCGATCTCCGGTCGGGCTCGGCTGAGGCGCGAACCGCGCCGCCCCACCGTTCATACGCAAATAATTAGCGTATAGTGCGCCGGGTGGACTCCCGCCCGGCGATCCTCTACATCCACCCCGTCGGAGATGACGACGCCGCGGACCGGCCGGCGGCCGCCCCGGGCGGCCGCCGGTTCGACATCGTGGCCGTCGTCCACGACGACAGCGGCGAGGAGCGGGCCGAGCTCGCAGGGGTGCTGCGCCGGGTCGCCGGCGGACGGGCACGCGCGATCGTCGTGCCGACGCTTCGCAGCGTCGCCGGCTCGCTGCGCGAGCTCGTGGCCGTCCTGGACTGGCTCCAGGCCGCCGGCGCGGACCTCGTGGCACTCGACGTCGCGCTCGACACGGGGTCCGCGTCGGGGCGCCGCCTGGCCGCCACATTGCGCGAGATCGCCGGCTGGGAGCGCCGCCCCGGGCCCGGCCGGCGAGGACGCGGCCGACCGGGGCTCGCACGGGGGGCGCCTGAGCTGGCGGAGCGGATCACGAAGCTCCGGGAGCGGGGCCTCAGCCTGCAGGCGATCGCCGACGCGCTCAACGCCGAGGGGGTGCCGACGCCGCGCGGCGGCGCGGCGTGGCGACCGTCGAGCGTCCAGGCCGCGCTCGGATATCGGCGGCCGCGCCGGCCGGCACCGGAGCTTCCGCCGCCCCCGCCGCAGCCGGCGGGCTCGCCCGCTCGCCGCCGCCATCCCCCGCAACGATCACCCGGGCCGCCCGCGCCGCCGCATCGTCCGGGGCCCCGAGGGTGAGCCGGGCGGCCGGCGGCGCGACCGGCGATCGGCAACGACCGTGAGTGAGACCGCATCCCTCCTCGTGCTCGCGGCATGCCTGGCCGCGGCGATCATCCGCCCGCGATGGGCGCCGGACTGGCTCGTGGCCGCCGGCGGTGGGCTTCTTCTCGTGCTGCTCGGCATGCTCGCCCCGCTCGCTGCCGGGAGCGCGCTGAACGGCCTGGCGCCGACGGTCGGCTTCCTGGCCGCGCTGCTGCTGCTCGCCGACGGCTGCCGCCGTGCCGGGCTGTTCGAGGCGCTGGGGGCGGTCATGGCATGGGGATCGCGCGGGCGCGCCCGGCGGCTTCTCGCGATGGTGTTCCTCACGGGCGCCGGGACGACCGCGGTGCTCAGCCTCGACGCGACCGTCGTGCTCCTCACTCCGATCGTGTTCGTGACGGCGGCGAGCCTGCCGACCAATCCGCGCCCGCACGTGTATGCGTGCTCGCACCTGGCGAACACGGCGTCGCTGCTGCTGCCGGTGTCGAACCTCACCAATCTGCTCGCCTTTCAGGCCAGCGGTCTGTCGTTCACGCGCTTCGGAGGCCTCATGCTGGTGCCCTGGCTGGCCGCGCTCGGCGTCGAGTGGGTCGTGGTCAGCCGGATGTTCGCCGCCGACCTGCAGCGCCAGACCGCGCCGGCGGCGGTCGCCGAGCGACCGGCGCAGGTGCCGCGGTTCGCCGTCTGCACGCTCGGAGCGACGCTCGCCGGGTTCGCCGTCAGCTCGCTGGTCGGAGTCGCCCCCGTCTGGATCGCGGCCGCCGGCGCGACCGCGCTCGCGCTCCACCAGCGGCCGGCGCCGAGGGAGCTCCTCGCCGCCGCCGAGCCGGCGTTCCTCGTGTTCGTCCTCGGCCTCGGCGTCGTGGTCCGCGCCGCGGGCGCTCACGGACTGTCCGCCGCGGTCGACTCGCTGATCCCCCACGGCGCGGCCCTGACGAGCCTGCTGGCGATCGCCGCGGTCAGTGCGGCGCTGGCGAACCTCGTCAACAACCTTCCGGCCACGCTGATCCTCCTTCCGGTCGTCGCGCGGCTCGGTTCCGGTCCGGTGCTGGCGATGCTGCTCGGAGTCAACATCGGTCCCAATCTGACCTACGTCGGATCGTTGGCGACACTGCTCTGGAGGCGCGTCGTGCACGCGCACGACGCGCGGACCGACATCGGCGAGTTCACCCGCCTGGGAGCGATCACCGTCCCCGCCGCCCTCGTGGCCTCGACGCTCGCTCTGTGGTTGGCTCTGCAGGTGATCTGATGCGCGCACTGGTGTGGATCGGCGAGAACACGTGGGAGGCCTGCGTCGACCAGGCGCGGGCGCTGCTCCCGCGGCAGGCGGCGATCACGCTCCTGCACGTCGCCGCCGGCGACATCGAGGAGGTGGTCGCCGGCGCGCGCCTGGCTCGGCTGGGCCGGCCGCCCGCGCCGCCGCGCGAGCCGCTCGACGCCGTCTCCGCCGAGGAGGCGCGGGCGCTCCTGGCGGCCGCGCAGGCCCGTCTCGGGCGACCGGCGAACCTGATCGCCAGGCGCGGCCGCGTCGAGCGCGAGGTGGTCGCGGCCTGCACGGACAGCGACCTCCTGCTCCTCGCCCGTGACGGCGGGGACCGGGTCGGGCCGAGGAGCCTCGGCCCGCGGACACGCTACGTGGTCGACCACGCCCCGTGCGCGGTCCTGCTGATCTGGCCACGCGCGCCGTCCGCTGGGAGCCCGGTGCCGCGGCCTCGGCACTGATCTGCAGCCGTCATCGACGGCCGCGCGACCGAGGGTCAGCCTCCCGGCCTCGAGCTAGCGGTTCCGTCCAGCAGAGCGCGCCTGGCCGGCCGTCCCGTGGTCAGCGGGCGGGCCGGACGTCCCGGCGATCCGGGGCGATCGCGGCAGCGTCAGCTCAAACCGCGCGCCCGTCCCCGACGGGTTCGCCGTGCAGCGAAGCGTCCCGCCATGGGCCTCGGCGATGCCGCGAGCGATCGCCAGCCCCAGGCCGCTCCCGAACGCGTCGCGGGCGCGCGAGGCGTCCAGCCGAACGAAGCGCTCGAAGATCCGCTCGCGCGCTTCGGCCGGGATCCCGGGGCCGCTGTCGGTGACGGTGAGCGAGGCGCCGGCGCCGGCGTCGTCGATCGTGAGCGTGATCCGACCGCCGTCGGGCGTGGCATGGCGGGCATTGTCGAGCAGGTTGACGATCACCTGGCAGATGCGATCTCGATCGGCGTCGATCGGCCAGCGCACCGGGCCTGCGTACCGCAGCCGCAGGCGGGGGGCGAGCACCTCGGCGCGAGCGAGCTGCTCGCGGGCGAGCTCCGCGAGGTCGACCCGGGAGAGCTCAAGCTCGGGATTCCTGTCCAGCCGGTTGAGCGCCAGCAGATCCTCGACCAGGCGGCCGGCGCGGGCGGCGTCACGCACGATCTGAACGGCGAAGCGCTCCCGCTGCTCGACGTCATGATTGCGCAACAGCGTCTCGGCGCCGGCCTGGATCGCCTGGATCGGCGTGCGCAGCTCGTGCGCGGCATCGCCGAGGAACTGGCGCATCCGCCCCTCGGAGCCCTGCGCGGCCTGGAGCGCGTCCTGCAGACGATCGAGCATCGCGTCAAACGCGGTGGCCATCCGCCCAAGCTCGGTATCCGTGCGCCGCGGCGAGAGCCGCCGGCGCGCCTGTCCCCGCGCGATCGCGGCTGCGACCGCAGTCGTATGGTCAAGCGGCGCCAGCGCCCGGCCGAGCACCCGCCAGAGCACAACCGCGGCGAGCAGGAGCACGACCAGTGTGCCCGCGACCTCGAGCACCAGGAGACCCGCCAGATCGCTCTCCAGCTGGGAGCGGTCGGCGGACAGGACCAACCGCTCGCCGCCGGGAAGCGGCTGGGTGAGCGTCAGCGCGTGCGCGGAGATTCCGGGCGCCGCGGGCCGCGGAGGCCGTGCCGGCAAGGCTCCTGGCGGTTCTGGACGATGCGGGCGCTTGCCCGCGGCCGGCGCGGCGGGCGGACGGGCGACGTACCGCTGCCCGTTCTTCGTGATCTGGGCGCTGATCCCGCCGGAGGCGAGCCGATCGGCGAGTTGCTGCGGCGCGAGGCTGCTCGCCAGCGTCCGCGCCAGCTGCGCGCGCTCGGTCAGCTGGTGGTGCAGGTCGCCGGTCAGCCGCCCGCTGAAGCTCGCGTACAGGAACGCGTCGAACGCGACGAGCGCGCTGGCGAGCACCGCGAGGCTCGCGACGCTCACCCGGCGCCTCAGCGAGACGGTTCTCATCGGCCGGCCGCGCGCATCAGGTAGCCGTGGCCTCGGACGGTGTGGATGAGCCGCGGCCCCCGGGCCTCGAGCTTGCGACGCACGGCGCTGACGTTGACCTCGACCAGGTTCGGGTCATAGTCCTCATACCCCCAGACCTGCGTGAGGATCTCGAGCTTCGAGAGTACGCGTCCCCGGTTGCGCGCCAGGTAGGTGAGCAGCCGCAGTTCGGTCGCGGTCAGGTCGATCGCCTGCCCGGCGCGGGTTACCGCGGCCGCGTCCTGATCGATCACCAGGTCTCCGATCTCGATGATCGGCGAGCGCAGACGGCCCGCGCGGCGCAGCAGCGCGCGCACCCGCGCCAGCAGCTCCTCCAGGAACACCGGCTTGATCACGTAATCATCGCCGCCGACTTGGAAGCCGCGCAGCCGCGCGGGCGGCGCGTCCCGGGCGGTCAGAAACAGGATCGGCAGATCGCTCGCACGCCGCAGCTCCCGCGCCAGCGAAAACCCATCGCGACCACCCGGGAGCATGACATCGAGGATCGCCAGGTCGGGCCGGAACCGCCCGACGATCTCCTCGAACCCGCGGCCGTCGGCTGCAGCGTGCACGCGAAATCCCTCGTGCAACAGGGCTCCGGTGATCGCGTCGCGAATCGCCGGCTCATCCTCGATGAACAGGATCCGCGCACCCGCCATATGCAGAGTCTGCCGACGGGGCTGAAGATCCGCTGAAGATCCCGACCGCCTTCAGCCGATCCACAGCGAGCACCGGGAGACTCGGCTCACGAGCGAGATCCAGGAGGAACCGATGCCCCAACTGCCCAGCATCCACACTTCAGGCGTCCGCCGGCACGCGGCGCCGCGGGCCGCCGTCGCGCTGTTGGCCGCCGGCTTCGCCGGCGGCCGGATCAGCGAGGCGGCAACCGCTCAGGCCCGGTCCACGACGTCCACCGCGCCGGCGCACGCCTCGACCGCGCAGCCCCCCGTCGCACCGCGCGGGACGAGCAGCGCCGCCCCGGCGCGCCCGCCCCGCCGCGGAAGCGCCGCCCCGGCGCGCCCGCCCCGCCCCGGGAGCGCCGCCCCGGCGCGCCCGCCCCGCCGCGGGGGCCCCGCGCGCCCACCTGCCGCGACGAGCGGCTGCGGCTGTCGGACGCCCGCGCCTCCGCCGCGGCCGGCCTGCGTGCCTCGCCGCGCGCGGCCGCCGGCGACCCCGAGCACGAGCACCACGCGGCGTGGCGGGACCTCCACGACGGGGGGGTCGTGATCTCCCATGTCCGGCTGGATCCCGCTGCTCGCGCTTGCGATCGGCGCGCTCGTCGGCTACTCCCATGGGCTGATCGCGGCCGTTCTGTCGCTGCTCGGCCTGTTCCTCGGCGGCGTGATCGGCCTTCACATCGCCGGCGCGATCGCCCTCGGCGCGCCCGGATGGGCGGCGCTCGGCGGGTTGCTCGGCGCGCTCTCGGGCGCGAGCATCCTCGGCCGCATCGGCCGGCGTGTGCGGGACCGGACGCGCATCCCCGGCCTCGGCCTGGCCGACGGGATCCTCGGCGCTGTGCTCGGCGCCTGCGTCGCGCTCGCCGTCCTCCCGTTCGCTTCGCCGATCCTCGCGAGCCTCCAGCACGGGCTACCCGCCGCCCGGTCGGGATTCGTGACCCGCATCGAACAGGCCCTCGGCGGCCCGGCCGCCGGGCCGCCGGGTGCCGGACCCGCGCGGCGGTAGCGGGCGGCGCGCGGGTAGCGAGCGGCCCGGATCCTCACCGGGGAGACGGATCCCGGGTCAGCGGCAGCACGGCGCGGCGCCCGGCCGATGGTCAGGCCATGCTGAGCGCGCGCGCGACCCAGGGCTCAAGTTGCTCGCGCGTCGCAACGCCCTCGGGGGCGACCCGGAGCCAGCCGGCGAGCTCACGGCCGCGCATCACGAACGGTTCGACGTGCGGCTCGTCGAGGAGCCGCTCGCCCTCCGCGGGATCGACCCGGAGCATGACTCCGCCCTGACCACTCGCGGCGATCGCCAGGCGTCCCGAGACCATGAAGCCGAGCCCGCCGAACATCCGCTTCTCGACGACGTCGCCGACCTCGGCGTCCGCCAGCAGCTCCCGGATGCGCTGCGCAAGCTGACCGTCGTAGGCCACGCGCGAAGCGTACCCGGGGCTCAGGCGCGAAGCGCGGCCTCGATCCGCTCGAAGCGCCCGAACGACCACAGGTCGGCGACGCGTGCCTCGACGTCCTCGGGGGTGACCTCGAGCAGCGCCTCGGTGCCGAACCGCTCGACCGCGTAGGAGGCGAGCGCGGTGCCGTAGGCCATCGCGTTGCGCAGGACGTTGTCGTCGGACGCGCCGCCCGCGGTGGATGCGATGAAGCCGACGAACCCGCCCGCGAACGTGTCGCCGGCGCCGGTCGGGTCGAGCACGAGCTTCAGCGGGTAGGCGGGCAGAGAGAAGTACGTCTCGGCGGTGATGAGCGTCGCGCCGTGAGCGCCCTGCTTGGCGACGACGATCGACGGGCCCCACGAGAGGATCTCCCGGGCGGCGGTGTAGAGGGTCGGCTTGCCGGTGAGCTGGCGGAGCTCCTCGTCGTTGAGGATCAGACAGTCGACGCGGCCGATGACCTCCACGAGCTCGGCCCGCGCGATGTCGATCCACAGGTTCATCGAGTCGAGCGCGACGAACTCGGCACGCTCGCACTGCTCCCGCACCTGGAGCTGAAGGGCGGGCTGGATGTTGGCGAGGAACAGCACCTCCGCGTCGCGCGAGGCCGGCGACAGCTTGGGCGCGAAGTGCTCGAACACCCCGAGTTGGGTATCGAGCGTGTCCCGCGTGTCCATGTTGTCGTGGTAGCGCCCCTTCCAGAAGAACGACCGCCCGCCGGGCACGCGCTCGACATCGTCGACGTTCGCCCCCCGCGTGCGGAGCACCGCCATCTCCGCGTCGCCGAAGTCGTCCCCGACCGGGCCGACGAGGTTGACGCGGTCGAACAGCGACGCGGCGAGCGAGAAGTACGTGGCGGCGCCGCCGAGCATGCGCTCGCGCGAGCCGTACGGGGTCTCGACGGCGTCGAAGGCGATCGATCCGACGACGGTGATGGCCATGGCGGCGCAGGTTACGACACCGGGACCGGGTGGCATCATCGAGCGATGCTTCGAGTGATGCCGACGGTCGGCGCGGAGGTGCTGATCGATCACCTCGGCGCCACCGAGCGCGGCGTCGTGGCGCGCGTGGACCCCGAGGAGCGCGCGCTGCTCGTCGCCACCGAGAGCGGTGAGCTTGAGCGCTTCGTGCTCAACCGGGCGACCGCGCGCTTCACGGCCGGCGGCGCGCTCACCGGCGCGCGGCTGCGCTTCGTCCCGGGCGGGTGAGGCCGCCGGTCGCCCGGGCGCCGCGACCGCGACGGCGATGACCGACCGGTGCGCCGGCCGCGCGCGGAGCATGAACGGGCGATGTGCGAGGGTGAGGAGCGATGTTCGACGTCCTCGCCGACCACGTCACCGGCTCGCCACTCACGTACCTGCTCATCGTGGCGGTGTGCGCGGGCGACGCGCTGCTGCCCCTGTTCCCTGCCGAGGTGGTCGTCGTCACGGCCTCGGTGCTCGCGGCGAGCGGACACCTGCAGATCGCGATCATCGTGCTCGCCGCGATCCTCGGGGCGATGATCGGCGACAACTGCGCCTACGGGCTCGGCCGGGGAGGTCTGCGACCGCTCGCCGAGCGGCTGTTCCGCTCGCGCGCCGCTCAGTCGCGGCTGGAGTGGGCGCGAACCCAGCTCGAGGCGAACGGCCCGTGGCTCATCGTCGTCGCCCGGTTCATCCCCGGCGGCAGGACCGCGACGACGTACGCGGCGGGCACACTGGGGATGGCGTGGCGCACCCGCTTCCTGCCGGCCGACGCGACGGCGGGCGTCCTGTGGTCGCTGTACGCGAGCGGGCTCGGCTACCTCGGCGGCGCGACGTTCGAGCACAACCTGTGGCTGCCGCTGTTGATCGCCGCCGGCGCGAGCCTCGTCATCGCGCTCCTCGGCGAGCTGCTGCGCCGCTTCGTGCTCGATCGCCGCACGCGAGGCCAGGAGCGATGACCCGATCTCGCCCGACCGCTCCCGACCGCTCCCGGCCGCGTACACCTATGAGTCTACTTGGCCGAGCAGATGAACACCTCCGCGTCGTGACGCGGGGTCTCGGTGACGGCTCGGCGGAGCACGGGCTCGGGGGCGGCTCGGACCGGCACGATGTGCGCCCGCGCGGCCAGCTCGTGCAGCACGGTCTCCATCTCGAACTGGGCGAACGCCGCTCCGAGGCACCGCCTCACCCCGCCGCCGAACGGGATCCACGTGTACGTGCCCGGCGGCCGGCCGAGGAAGCGCCCGGGATCGAACCGCTCCGGGTCGGGATAGACGTCCGGGCGACGGTTCACGAGGTAGATGGCCGGGACGAGCACCGTGCCGGCGGGCAGCTCGTAGCCGGCGACCTTGAACGGCGCCGCGAGCACGCGCTGCACGATCGAGATCACCGGCCGCAGCCGGAGCGTCTCCTGGACGACAGCGGCGGCGTACGCGGTGCCCTCCCCGGCACGCGCCTCCTCGGCGAGGCGGGCGAGTGTCTCGGGGTGGCGCGCCAGCCGCTCGGCCGCCCAGGCGAGCGCGTTCGCGGTCGTCTCGTGGCCGGCGACGAGCAGTGTGATCAGCTCGTCGCGAAGCTCGGCGTCGCTCATCGGCGAGCCGTCCTCGTGCCGGGCGGCCAGCAGCATCGACATGATGTCCCCGCCCGCGGCCCGCGAGCCGTCAGTCGCCGCGGCGGCCGCGCGGCGTTCGGTGATCTCCGCGTAGAGCAGGCGGTCGACCGGCTCACGCACGCGGCGAAACGGGCCGAAGCGCTCGAGCCGCTCGGGTCCGAGCGTGATGAACACCGCGCCCCAGCGGGGGTCGGTGCCCATCGCCAACAGTCGCCGGAGCGCGTCTCGGAGCGCCTTGCGGCGCGCGGGATCGCTCACGCCGAGCACGGCATGCAGGATCACCTCGAGCGTGAGCGCCTGCATCCGCGGCCGCAGCCGCTGGGGCTCGCCCCGCGGCCAGCGGTCGATCTCGGCGCGCGCGATCCCGGCGATCAGCTCGCGGTAGCTCGCCATCCGGGCTCCGTGGAACGCGGGGAGCATCAGCCGGCGCTCGCGCAGATGCTCACGGCCGTCGAGCAGCAGCACCGAGCGGGACCCGACGAGCGGCTCGAGGATGCGGTTGCCCTCCCCCGCGCGCGCGACCTCGGGATCGGCCTTGAACGCGGCCTCGACATCCCGTGGGTCCGAGATCACGACCCAGGTGCCCTGTCCCGCGATCCGCAGCGTGAACGTCTCCCCGAATCGGCGCGCGCACTCGCCGAGCAGCCACTGGGCGCGCCGGTTCCAGACCGCGAGCTGGAGCGTCGCCGGCATCCGGGGCCCGGGCGGAAGGGCGGTGGGGCGAACGGACGCGCGGACGGGGCTCACCTCACCGACCGTAGAGGATGCCACGACGGGCCAGGTCGTAGGATCGCCGGGCCATGAGCGAGGCGCATCCCACGCGACCGGAGCTCGTCGGCTCGTTCGGCATGGCGGCGAGCACCCATTGGCTCGCCACCGCGACCGCGATGGCCGTGCTCGAGCGCGGCGGCAACGCGTTCGACGCCGCGGCCGCCGGCGGGTTCGTGCTCCAGGTCGTCGAACCGCACCTCAACGGGCCGGGCGGCGAGGTGCCGATCATCCTCTGGAGCGCGTCCGAGCGGCGGGCGCACGTCGTCTGCGGCCAGGGCGTCGCCCCGGCGGCGGCGACGCCCGAGGCGATGCGAGCGCTCGGCATCGACCTCATCCCGGGGACCGGGCTGCTGCCGGCGACGGTGCCGGGGGCGTTCGGGGGCTGGACGCTCATGCTCGAGCGGTTCGGCAGCTGGGAGCTCGCCGATGTGCTCGCGTTCGCCCTCGGCTACTGCCGCGCCGGCTTCCCGGCGCTGCCGCGGGTGTCGGCGACGATCGCCGGGGCGGCCGAGATGTTCCGGGAGCAGTGGCCGACGTCGGCCGTCGCGTGGCTCACCGGGCCGGGCGGCGGCGCGCCGGCCGCCGGTTCGCGGCTCACGAGCCCGGGGCTCGCCGCCACGTACGAGCGGGTCCTCGCCGAGGCGGCGGCGCGCGGATCGACGCGCGAGTCCCGGATCGCCGCGGCGCGGGATTGCTGGTATCGGGGGTTCGTCGCCGAGGAGATCGAGCGCTTCTGCGCGCGGGCGGTGCCCGACGGCACCGGAGAGCCGCATGCGGGCCTGCTCACGGCCGCGGACATGGCCATATGGGAGCCGACGTTCGAGGCGCCGGTGTCGGTCGACTACGCGGGCGTGACCGTGTGCAAGACCGGCCCCTGGGGGCAGGGACCGGTGTTCCTCGCCCAGCTCGCGCTGCTCGAGGGGTTCGACCTCGGCTCCGCGGGGTTCCTGTCGGCCGACTGGATCCACCTCGTCACCGAATGCTCGAAGCTCGCCTTCGCCGACCGCGAGGCCTGGTACGGGGACTCGCCGCTCGTGCCCGACACGGTCGGGGCGCTGCTCGACCCGCGGTACGTCGCCGAGCGCCGGACGCTCGTCGGCGCGCGGGCGAGCAGGGAGCTGCGGCCCGGGACGATCGCCGGGGTGGCGCCGCGGCTGCCCGCGCTTTCCCGGCGCGGCGCGGCGGGCAGGCGCCCGGGAACCGCAGGCGTCGGAGAGCCGACGCTCGAGCCCGACCCGGGCGCGCGCCGCCCGGTGCCGGCGCTCGAGCCCGACCCGGACGCGCGCGGGGACACCTGTCATATCGACGTCGTCGATCGCTTCGGCAACATGGTGTCGGCGACGCCGAGCGGCGGCTGGCTGCAGAGCTCCCCACACATCACGTCGCTCGGGTTCTGCCTGGGCACGCGCGGGCAGATGTTCGCGCTCGATCGCGGGACGGCGAACACGCTGACGCCGCGCCGACGGCCGCGAACGACGCTCTCGCCGAGCCTCGCGCTGCGCGACGGCGAGCCGTGGCTCGCGTTCGGCACCCCCGGCGGCGATCAGCAGGACCAGTGGTCGCTCTCGCTGCTGCTCACGCTCGTGCACACCGACCTCAACCTCCAGCAGGCGATCGACGCACCGGCCTTCCACAACGACCACTTCCCGAGTTCGTTCTATCCGCGCGAGGCTCATCCCGGCCGGCTGATCGTCGAGCGCCGGATCGAGCCGCCGGTCGTCGAGGAGCTGCGACGCCGCGGCCACGAGGTGGTCGTCGTCGAGCCCTGGCGACTTGGACGGCTGAGTGCTGTCGCGCGCTCCGCCGGCTTCCTGCGCGCCGGCGCCAACGCCCGCGGCTCACAGGGCTACGCCGCCGGCCGCTGAGCGGGGCGTCGGGCGGGCGTCGGGGTTGTCGTCAAGGGTCGCGCAGGACGACCTTTCGCGCCCAGCACGGGGGACGCGCGGGCGATCGAGTGATCGCGATCAGCCCGCCGACAGGTCGGCGGCCGCTCCGTCCATCTGGCGGATGAGCAGGGCGACGGCCTGGGTCCGTGTGCGGCACCCCAGCTTCTGCACCGCGTTGCGCACATGCGTGCGCACCGTCTCCGAGGACAGGAACAGGCGGGTGGCGATCTCGGCGCCCGAGAACCCCTCGGCGAGCAGCTCGAGGATCTCACGTTCGCGCGGGCTGAGCACCGACGTCCCGCCGCGGGCCGGGCGCCGGGTTGGCTCCGGCATGCGGACGGCGGCGAGCGGGTCGACGAAGCGGCGACCGCCGATCACCGCCCGCAGCGCCTGCATGAGCGTCGTCGGCGCACTCGACTTGAGCACGAGTCCGGGGACGCCGGCGGCCGCAGCCGCGCCGAGGGCGTCCCGGTCGCGGCCGGCGAACACGATCACCGGCGCGTTCGGCCGCTCGGCGAGCAGTTCGGCGAGGAGCGGCGCGGTCGGCGTGTCCTGCAGGAGCGTGTCGACGAGCGCCACGTCGTAGCGCCGGCGCCTGAGCAGCGCCGCCGCCTCGGCCGAGGTTGCCGCGACGCCCGCCACCCGGAAGCCGGCCTCGCGCAGCGTGAGCTCCGTGCCGCGACGCACCGCAAGTTGGTCGTCTGCGAGCAGGACTTCGGGGATGCCGCCCGGCATGCCTAAGCATGATCGCAAGAAACCCGTGGTGCGTCTACCTCAAGTTGGGGATGGTTCAGCCGTCGTCATTGGCCGAAAAGGCAGTGAGCACTCGAACTTGAGTCTTCCCGCGGCTCCCCTGACCTGGGTACGAAGGACAGCCGCGAGCCCGCAACGCAAGGTGGATCCGAATATGGGTGGAACTGCACTGAAGGAGCGCGCCGGCCGGCTGTCGGCCGACGAGGCGCTCCAACTCTGGACCAGATACAAGGCCACTGGCGACCCCGCGCTGCGCGATCGTCTCGTCCTGACGTTCGCGCCGATGGTGAAGTACATCGTCTACCGCAAGGTGCGCGAGATGCCGGCCCGGTGCGAGGTCGAGGATTTCATCTCCTGCGGACTGGAGGCCCTGATCCGCTCGATCGACCGCTACGACCCTGATCGGGGCGCCACTCTGGAGCAGTTCGCCTGGACGCGCATCCACGGCGCCGTGCTCGACGAGCTGCGCCGCAACGACTGGGCGCCGCGCTCCCTGCGCCGCTGGGACCGCGAGCTGACAAAGGCCCGCGACCAGTTCATCGGCCTGTACGGCCGCAAGCCGACGCGCGAGGAGCTCGCGGAGGCGATGGGCGTACCCGTCGACGAGCTCATCCGCCGCCAGGATGAGCTGGCCCGCTCGCAGGTCGGCTCGCTCAACACGCTCGTGCACTCCGACGAGGAGGCGGCGATCGAGCGCATCGACACGCTCGCCTCGTCCGACCGGGACACCGATCCCGAGGATTGCGCGGTGGCGACGATCGCCAAGGAGCGTTTCCGGGAGGCGTTCGACTGCCTGACCCCCCGCGAGCGCAAGGTCGCCGTGCTGCTCTACGTCTACAACCTGACGCTGCGCGAGATCGGCGAGATCCTCGGCGTGACCGAGAGCCGCGTCTGCCAGCTGCACTCCCAGATCCTGAAGAACCTACGCCGCCGGCTTCAGGACGACGAGCAGCTGTTCAGCTTCGTCGCCTGACCTCGACGGTCACCCACCCGCGGGTCGCGCGGCGAGGCCCGCTCGTGCGCCCGATGGCCGCCTCCATCGCGCGGCTACGACCGACGCTCCGCCGGCGGGGAGTCCGGGGCGGCCCCAGCGGGCCGGCGCAGCTCAGGGACGGCGCCCTCGGGCAGCGCGGTGGCGGCCGCCGCCTCGACGGCCGCCTCGTTCTGGGCCTTGATCTCGAGCCACAGCTCCTCGCGGTAGACGCGCACCGAGCGCGGCGCCTCGATGCCGAGCCGCACGATCTGGCCGCTCACCTCGATCACGGACACGAAGATGTCATCGCCGACGACGATGCGCTCGCCCTTGCGGCGCGTGATGTTGAGCATCCGCACAGTATGGCGGCCGTCCGTCTCGAGCGGCGGCCACGCGGGCGGCCGTGGTCGTCCGGCGGCGCGCGGGGCGGCGACGCGGGTCAGGGCGCCGACTGACCGGCGAGCGCCTCCGCGAACAGCGGGGCTCGCAGCTCGGCGCCCTCGGCCTGGTTGATCACCTGGTGGCCGCGGCCGTCGCGGATCAGGATCGGGGCCTTCTGGTTCGCCGTGAAGTCCTCGAGCGCCGGGGCGGCGACGACCGTCACGTACACGTCGGCCGGGGTCTCGGCGTCGTAGCCGAGCCGCTCGGCGTCGTCGTCGGTGAGCTCGACCGAGAAGTCGGAGAAGAAACGGTGGGGCTCGGTGACCGGCAGCGAGAGCGCCGGATTGTCGACGCAGTGCAGCCACATCAGGGGGCTGCCGGGCTGGCTCGTGAGCAGCGCGAAGTGGGTTCCCTCGAGGCCGATCAGACCCTCCGGGAACTCGATCACGGTCGCCGGGTCGATCTCCACGCGCCCGAAGCGCGGGCTCTCGATGGTGAGCGTCATACCTGGTTGATACCCGATCGAGCCCCTGAACGGCTTCAGCCGGTGAGGAAGTCCATCAGCGAGGTCTGCACGATCGAGGCGCCCGCCTTGAGCGCGGCGGTGAACGCGGCCTCCTCGTTGGAGTACGTCGTCATCGTCGTCGCCATGTTCGCGTCCTCGTCGTTGGAGAGGTCGGCGGTCACGCTCGTCTGCATGTCCGAGATCGTCGTCGAGGCCATCGTCATCTGGTCGGTCGCCGCCCCGAGGTTCGTCGCCAGCGAGCTGAGCTTGCTCAGGCCGTCCTGGATGTCGGAGAGCGCGGCGGAGAGCCCGGAGGTGCTCGGCGAGCCGCTCGACAGGTTGTTCGCGATCGCGCCGAGCTCTGAGAGCAGCCCCGAGCCCGTCGCCGGATCGGTGTTCGTGCCGAGCGCCTGCGAGAGGTCGACCGACACCGTCGACTGCGAGGCGGGCCCGATCTGCCGCGTCACCGGTGAATACGCACCGCCGCTCAGGTAGCTGCCGCTCGCGTCATAGGCCGGCGTCGAGGTGGCGGTCCCGCTGAACACGTACTGGCCGTTGTACTGCGTGTTCGCGCTCGACTTGATGGCGGCCACGATCTGGGTGAGCTCGGCGCCGACGTCGTTCAGCTGGCTCGGGCTCATCGTGCCGTTGGCGGCCTCGGTGACGAGCTCCTGCGCGCGCTGGACGTCGCTCTGCATCGCGCTGATCGCGGTCGAACCCGTCTGCGTCCACGCCTGCCCGTCGACGATGTTGCTGTTGTAGTCGTTCAGCTGGGCGAGCTGGCCGTTCAGCTGGACGGCGAGTGCGGCGCCGTACGGATTGTCGGACGGCGCGTTGATCGTCTTGCCCGTCGACAGCTGCTGCTCGGTCGTCGCCAGCGCGTTCTGGGACTGGTTGATCTCCCCGAGGATCTGGTTCGTCGTCATCAGGGTGGTGATCCGGCTGAAGGTCATAGCCCGGCGCCTCCGACGCTCGTGATCAGGGTCTGGATGACGCTCTGCAGCGCGTTCATCACGCGCGCGGAGGCCTGATAGCCCTGCTGGTAGGTGATCAGGTTCGTCATCTCCTGGTCGAGCGAGACGCCCGACACCGACTGGCGCTGGTTGGAGATGTTCGTGAGCAGCGACGAGGCGGTGCTCGCGGAGTCGGTCGCCTGCGCGACCGTGTTGCCGACCTGGCTGACGAACGTCGCCAGGTCGTTCGTCGCCTGCGTCTGGCCGCTGTAGACGGCCGAGGCGACGGTCGAGCCGAGGCCGGCGAGCGACGCGGGCGTCACCGCGGGGTTGACGGCGATGTTGGCCGCGGTCAGCCCGGACGAGGGCGTGAAGAAGTCGGTGCCGCTCCCGCCGGGGTTGACGGCGTTGTTGACGCGCGTGGCGAGGTTGTCCGCGAACGTGTCGAGCTCGGACTGCATCGTGGCGAGCGGCGCGTTCGGATCCGAGGCGTTCGTGTCGGCGAGCTGCGCGAGCGCGCCGATCGTCCCGCCGATCGAGGGCAGGTCGCTCGCCGCGGGCAGCGTCACCGCGGTCGTCGGGTCCGGGACGGTGGGCGGCGTGCCGCCGTCGACGAGCGGCGCGGCGCCGACGGGCGCGCCAGAGCTGTTCACGAGCGTGATCGTGTCCGAGCCGTTCGTCTGCTGGGTCACCTTGATGTTCGCGAGCGCCGACAGCTTGTCGATCGCCGCCGCCCGCTGGTCCTGGAGCGCGTTCGACGAGAGGCCGGCGGCGTTCTGCGCGGCGATCTGCACGTTCAGCTGCGCGATGCTGGAGGCGTACTGGTCGAGCTCGCCTCCGGAGGCGGTGATGTTCGCCACCTCCGTCCCCGCCTGGGACTGGAGCGTCGAGATCTGCTGCGAGGCCGCGTTCAGCTGCTGGGTGAGCGTCTGCGCGGCGCCGATCACGCCCGAGCCGGTGGTCGGTGTGCTCGCGAGCGTCTGCCAGGAGGAGAAGAACGAGTTCAGCGCCGACTGGAGGCCCGCCGTGGAGGACATGTTGAGGTCCTGCTCGGTGTTCGTCAGCTGGCTGGAGAGCGTCGCGTAGTACGAGGAGTTCGCGTTCGCGGTCCAGTACTGGCCGTCGATGAACTGGTCGTCGCCCCGGCTGATCGACTGGATCATCACGCCGGTGCCGACCTCGACGCCCGGATTGTCGCCGCCGCCGGTGTAGAACCGCAGCGACGGGCTGTCGACGAGATTGACCGTCTCCTGCGCGTAGTCCGGGTTCGACGCGTTCGCGATGTTGTTGCTCGTCGTGTCGAGGCCGGCCTGCATGGCCTCCAGGCCCGACAGCGCGGCGCCCATTCCGGAATAGGTGGGGATCGTCACGGTCAGACCTCCAGGTCGAGGACGCGGTGGGACGTGGTGAGCTTCGTGCTCGCCTTGCGGGTGCGGCCGGCGGCACCGTAGCCGAGCGTGTGGTCGACGTCGGCGAGCGCGAGCAGGTGGTCGAGGAACGCGAGCTGATGGGACATGAGGCCGCGGTTGGTCTCATGCTCACGGCGGATCTCCCGCAGCAGCTCGCGGAGCGCGGCGCTGCGCTCCCGCAGCGCGTCAGCGGTCTCCCCGTCGAGAATCGCGCACAGGCGCACGAGCGTCACCTCGGAGGCGTCGATGCCAAGCCGGCTGCCGGCGCGGGCGAGCAGGCTCGCGCGCTCCCGCTCGATCGCCGTGCGGCGCTCCAGCTCGGCCTGGAGCAGGCCCGCGAGCTCGACGACCTTGTGCACCGCGCGCGCCCGGATCGCTCCGCCCTGCTCCAGCACGATCGAGAGCAGCCGGCGCGCGGAGGAGATCTGGACGTCGAGATGCGCGAGCACGTCGGCCGCGAGCGTGTGGTCGGAGGAGGAAGAGTGGGAGAGAGCGGTCATTTCGAGGAGTGCAGTCCCAGGGAGGGATCGATCGATTCGGCGAGCTGCATGGCAAGGCCACCCGCACCGCCGGAGGACATGACGCCCTGCGTGAGCGCCGAGGACAGGAGCGAGGAGTACGGCCCGCCGGTGCTCGCCGAGCTGCCGTCCGACGAGTCGGCCGATGAGTCGGAGGAGTCCGAGGACGAGCCGCTCAGCGTCGCCGTGAGCTGCTGCGTGAGCTGGTTGAGGAACACCTGCTCGAAGCCGAGACCCTCGGCGTACGCGGCCTTCGCCGCCCTGTCGCCGTGCCGGATCTCGTAGGGCTCGTTCGCGTAGTCGATCGCGGGCAGGCCACCGGTGAGGGAAGGCAGTGCGCTCATGACGGTCAGCTCCCGGAGCGCAGCTGGTTGGCGATCTGGAGCATCTGCGACTGGTACTGGACGGCCTGGCTGTCCATGTCGTAGCTCTCCTGGGCGTTCATCATTCCGGCCATCGCCTGCGCCATGTCGACGTTCGACTGCTCGAGCATGCCCTGGTGCAGGCTCGCCCCGGTGGCGGGCTTGATCGTGCCGCTGGCGGCGGTCACCGAGAACGTGCTGTTGCCGTCGGCGAGCAGCTGCCCCGGCGCGGGCACGGTGACGAGCTTGATCGCACCGAGCGGCTTGCCGGCGAGCGTCACCGTACCGTCGGCGGCGATCTTCACGTTGGCGATGTCGGTGCCGTTCGGGACCGTCACCGTCGGGACGAGCGGGTCGCCGTTGGCGTCGGTGAGCTGACCCTTGCTGTTCAGCTGCAGCGCGCCGTCGCGGGTGAGGCCGGTCTGGCCGTTCGGCAGGCGGACCTGCAGGTAGCCGTCGCCCTCGATCCCGACGTCGAGCGGACGCCCGGTCTGGTTGAGCGCGCCCTCGGTCGTGTTGCGGCCGACGACCGACGCCGAGGCGCCGGCCCCGGTCGCGATCGGTGAGCCCGTGGAGACGCCGCCGCTCGAGTACAGGAGGTCCTGGAAGCCGACGTTGACCGACTCGTAGCCGGGGGTGTCCGCGTTCGCCAGATCGTTGGAGATCGCGTTCAGCTGCGTCTGCTGCGCCTCCATCCCGGAGGCGGCGGCGTAAAGACCCTGGAGCATCGATCAGCCTCCCGGCACCGCGGCGGTGCTCTGAGCGTTTTCCTGCATCGTGTGGTCGATCGACTGGATCGCGCTCTGGCCGGCCTGGTAGGCGCGCAGCGAGGCGATCATGTCGGTCATCGTCGAGATCGAGTCGACGCCGGACTGCTCGAGCTCGCCGGAGTGCACGACGCCCGCGGCGCGGCCGGTCGCGGTCCCGGTGAACAGGTTGTTCCCCTGCTCGGCGACGTTCGTCAGGTTGAACACGCCGAGGCTCGTCGGCTTGACCGTGCCGCCGGGGCCGGCCGTGATCGGCTGGCCGCTCTGCGAGAGCACGGGATCGCCGTTTGCGTCGACGAGCTGGTTCTTCGCGTCGATCGAGAAGCGCCCGTCCTGCGTGTAGCGCACGCCCTGGGCGGTGCGCACCGCGAAATAGCCGTCGCCCGCGATCCCGAAGTCGAGCGCCTGGCCGGTCTGCTCGAGCGGCGCGGCGGTCGTGTCGGTGACGGTCCTTGCGATATCGACGCCCGCGTTGATCGGGCCGATCGTCTGACCGGTGGCGGTGTTCTGGAGCAGGATCGAGTCGAAGCTCCGCTGCTCGGCGAGCTGGGGCTTGTAGCCGGGGGTCGACCCGTTGGCGAGGTCGTTGGAGAGCTCGTTCTGGCGGACCTGCTCGGCGAGCATGCCCTGAGCTGCGATGGCGAGGCCGATGTCCATATGGGCCACGTCATCGTCGCCGCGGCCCGATCCTTGAGGGACGAGCGCCGGCTCAACTTCGCGCTCCAGCCGCCGATGACAGGCGGGATCCCTCGATCCCAAAGGTTGACGCATGGCGCTTCGGCTCACCGGCAGCATCACTCCCGACGAACCTCTTCCCGTCGATCCCGAGACGATCGCGGCAGGCCTGTCCGCCCGCGCGCGGGCCGCGCTCGGCGACCGCGCGTTCGGCGCGTTCGGCGAGGTGCTCGCCGAGGCGAGCGCGCTCGAGGATGCGCAGGAGCGCTACCGGGTCGAGCTGCTCGTGCTCGAGCAGGCGCTCCTGTACGCGCGAGGCGCCGGCGAGGCCGACGCGGTGCGCGCGTTCGTCGCCGTCGCCGACGGTGCGCTCACGATCCTCGACCGCGAGCCGAGCGAGCCGGTGCTGCTGCTCTACGCGGGCGTCGCCTGCTACGAGCTGTGGGCGCTGGAGGGCGCGCGGGCGCTGTTCGCCGCCGCCGCCCGCCTCGACCCGAGCCTGCCCGACCTCGAGCGCAACCGCTCTGAGCTCGCCCGCCGCCTGCGCGGCCCCCGCCCCGCGCGCCCGCTGCACAACGCGGTGCCCGGGCTCGTGCGGCGCGCGCGCTCGACCGCGGGTCGCGCCCGCCCGGCGCGCGGGCTCACGCTCAGCCTCTGCATGATCGTCAGGGACGAGGAGCGGATGCTCCCCCGCTGCCTGGAGGCGGCCCGTCCCGCCGTCGACGAGATCATCGTCGTCGACACCGGCTCCTGCGACCGCACGATCGAGATCGCCCGCTCGTTCGGCGCACGCGTCATCGAAGTGCCCTGGACCGGGTCGTTCGCGGAGCCGCGCAACGTCTCATTCGACGCGGCGAGGACCGACTGGATCCTCTACCTCGACGCCGACGAGGTGCTCGTCGCCGAGGACGCCGAGCGGCTGCGGGAGCTCACCGGCCACACCTGGCGGGAGGCGTACCACCTGATCGAGACGAGCTTCGTCGGCGAGCTCGGCGAGGGCTCAGCGATCGTCAACACGGCGCTCCGGCTGTTCCGCAACCGTCCCCAGTACCGCTTCACCGGCTCGATCCACGAGCAGATCTACAACACGCTCCCCAGCGACGCCCCCGGCCGGGTCGGCCACAGCTCGGTCCGGATCGAGCACTACGGCTACCTCGAGGACACGCGCGCGGTCAAGGATAAGTCGACGCGCAACCTCTCGATCCTGCTTGAGCAGCGCCGCTCGGGCGCCGCGCCGACACCGTTCCTGCACTTCAACCTCGGCTGCGAGTACGCGGCGCTCGGCGACACCGAGCGGGCCGCCGCCGAGCTGACGAGCGCGTGGGAGATGCTGCGCGCCGCCGGTGAGATCCACTCGACGTTCTACGCGCCCTCGCTGCTGTCCACGCTCGTCCGCGCGCTGCGCCTGAGCGGCCGTGCGGCGGAGGCGATCGCGTTCGCGCGCACGGGCCTCGAGCACTTCCCCGCCTACACCGACCTGCTGCTCGAGCAGGCGATCGCCGAGCTCTCCGAGGGCCGCGCCGACCTCGCCGAGACGCTGCTCGAGCGCTGCGTCGAGCAGGGCGACGCGCCGGCTGCGTTCGGCGGCCTCGTCGGCAGCGGCACGTACCTGCCGCGGGTCGCGCTCGCCAAGCTCGCGCTCCAGAGCGGCGACGCGGACCGGGCGGTCGCCCATCTCGAGTGGTCGATCGAGCACCACCCCCGTTACCTCGGCGTCGCCGCGCCGTACGTGAGCGCCCGGCGCCGGCAGGGCGCCGCGCCGGCAGTGATCACTGAGGAGCTCGAGAGCCGCCTCGAGGGGCTCACGACCGCCGCCCGGATCGCGATCGCCCGCGCGCTCCAGCAGACCGGAGCGCCCGCCGCCGCGGTTGCCCAGTACCGGCTCGTGCTGCAGCAGGGCGACGAGAAGCGCGAGAGCGCCGTGCGGATCGCGCTCGCGGAGATCCTGCTCGCCCACGGCGAGTGGCGCGAGGCCGCCGAGGCGGTCGCGCCGATCGAGCGCGAGGACTCGTACGCGGCCCTCGCCTGCCGGATCGAGACGGCGGCGCACCTCGCCGCCGGGGAGCTCGACGCCGCGCGCGCCGCGGGCGCGCGGGCGGCCGAGGTCGGCCTCGGACAGGCCGAGCGCGAGCTGCTCGAGGCCTGGATCGAGATCGCCGCCGGCGGACCGGCCCGCCAGGGACTGGCCGTGGCAAGCGTGCCGCTGCTCGCGACGATGCTCGAGTTCATGTTCCGCGCCCGCGCTCAGGCGCCCTACGCGCAGCTGCGCGCGCTGCTCGACGGCTCGCGCCTGGACGCCCGCGAGTGCGTCCAGCTCGTCGCGGAGATCCACCTGCGCCACGGCGACCCCGCGGGCGCCGCCGCGCAATGGCTCGCGGTCTGCGCGAAGCGCCCGGACGCCCGCGCGCGGTTCGGGCTGGCGCAGGTGGCGGCCGCGAGCGGGATGCCCGAGGACGCGATCCTGTTCGCGCAGGCGGCGCTTGAGCTCGACCCGGCCATCCCCGGCCCACGCGAGCTGATCGAGCTCGTGCGGCGCGAGTCGATCGGCCAGGCGGCCTGATCCGAGGGCCGTGGACGGATGATCGAACGAGCTTCAAGTTCGACTCGGGCGCGAACGATTACCGGGAGGACAGCGCACCGCGGTCCGGAGCGGACCGCCGGGCGCTCCGCCCAAGCCCTGAAGCGCCATGAGCATCGACCCGATCTCCCCCGTCCCCGAGCCCGCGTTCTCCCAGAGCGTGCGGGAGTCGCGGGGCGCGAGCGTCGCGGAGCCGGTCGCCGGCGCCGAGCCCCCGACGCCCGACGCACTCCCGGCCTCCCCGCCGCCCGAGGTGTTCGCCGCGATGCTCACGGCGGCCCGCGCCGCCGATCGACTGGCGACGACGGGACGGGCGCTGCGCTTCAGCCTCGACGGGCCCTCCGGCCTGTCGGTGCAGCTGACCGACCTCGACGGGGCGGTGCTCGGCACGGTCTCGCCGAACACGGTGCTCGACATCGCCGCGGGCGGCACCCTGGATTGACCACCACCTGGAGCTGACCGTGTCCACGACCTCATCGACGTCCTCGACCACCTCGACGAACTTCCAGCTGAGCACGCTCACCGGCAGCTCGACGCCGCAGATCACCGGCCTGTCCTCGGGGCTGAACACCGACCAGATCATCGAGGAGCTGATGCAGGTCAAGCAGCAGCCGCTCACGAACCTCGAGAACGAGCAGGCGCTGCTCAACGCGCGCAACACCGAGCTCGAAACGCTGCAGGGCGAGCTGCAGACGGTGCAGACCGACGCGATGGCGCTGCTCGACCCGAGCCTCTATCACCCGACGCAGACCGTCAGCTCGAGCAACTCATCACTCGTCTCCGCGACGCTGAACGCCGGTACCGGCGCCGTCGAGGGCGGCCACCAGGTGATCGTCACGGCGCTCGCGCAGTCCGCACAGCGGACGTTCACCTTCAGCTCGCCGGCGAGCGACACGCCGATCACGATCGACGGGACGGCGGTGACGATCACCGCGGGCGAGACCGCGACCAGCTTTGCCCAGGCAATCAACTCGAACTCGAACCTCGACGTCTACGCGACCGTCACCCAGTCGGGGAACATCGTCCTCTCCGAGCGCGCGACGGGCCTGCAGACCGCGACGAACCCGCCATGGATCGACGTCCAGGGCGCGGGCAGCGCGCTCACGGAGATCACCGCCGACGCCTACGCCGGCCAGAACGCCTCGTACTCGGTCGACGGCGGCGCCACCCAGTCCTCCGCGTCGAACACGATCGTCGACGGGATCCCCGGCGTGACCATGACACTGACCGGTGTCACCGGGTCGACGCCGGTCACAGTCAACGTGTCACAGCCGGCCGTCGCCTCCTCGGCGATCTCGACCGCGTTGCAGCAGTTCATCACCGATTACAACAAGGCGATCACCGACATCCAGACCCAGCTGTCGACACCCCCGTCGAACGCAAACGGCACTCAGACCGGCACGCTGTACAACGACCAGGATCTCAAGGACCTGCTCATGCAGATGCGCTCGGCGATGTACGCGACGCTGTCGGGCGTGAGCGACAGCTCGATGACGAACATGATCGACATCGGCGTGAGCACCGGCGCGACGACCGGCACCGGCACGGTGTCGGCCTCGGCGCTCGCCGGAGACCTCACGCTCAACGCGACGACGCTCCAGAACGCGCTCACGACCGACGCCACCGGCGTGCAGTCGCTGCTCGGTGCGTGGGCGAACAACTTCTCCTCGCTCGTCGGCGCCGAGGCCGACGCCGGCGGCACGCTCAGCGAGCGAATCGACGGCAACACGAGCCAGGTTTCCGCCCTCGGTCAGCAGATCAGCACGATGCAGGCCGCCCTCACCGACCAGGAGAACCAGCTCGTACAGCAGTTCGCCGCCATGGAATCGGCGCTCTCGTCCAACAGCTCGGAGAGCAGTTGGCTCACCCAGCAGATCAACTCCCTCGGATGACATGACTCCATACGCCCCCGCCTCCGCATACCGTGCGAACGCCGTCCTCACGGCCTCCTCGCCGCAGCTGATCGTGATGCTCTACGACGGCGCGCGCCGCTTCCTGCACCAGGCGGGCGTCGCGATGGCCGAGAAGGACATCGCGGACGCCCACAACAAGCTGCGCGCTGCCGAGCACATCCTGCGCCACCTGCGCAACACGCTCGACATGAGCCAGGGCGAGATCCCGGCGAACCTCTCGGCGATCTACACGTTCAGCCTGCGCCAGTGCCAGCGCGCCCGCTTCGACCAGAACCCGAAGCTGCTGGAGCAGGTGAGCGACCTGCTCGGCCAGCTGCGGATGTCGTGGGCGACGATCGCCGACCGGCACGACGCCGCGCAGGGCGCCGGTGCTCAGGGCGCCGCAGCTCAGGTCGCCGGGCCTCGGGCGGGCGGCGGCCACCCGCCGGTCGCGGTGCTCGCCGGATGAGCCCGCGCGAAGAGGCAGACCGCCCCGAGGCCCCGTACGAGGCGCTCGAGGCGGTCATCCGGCGCGAGCTTCAGCTCGTCGCCGCCCGCCGGTTCGACCGCCTGCCGGCGATCAAGCGCGAGCGCGCCGCGATCGTCAAGCTGATCGCGCCGCTGTCGCCGCCGCCCGAGGCGCAGCCTGCGCTCGAACGCTGCCTGCAGCTCCAGCGCGAGATCGCCGCCGAGCTCGGGACCGCGCGGGCCCAGGTCGTGCGGGACCTCCGACGCGTCCGGCAGGCGCGCCGCGCGGCCGCGGGCTACGCGCCCGTCCACGCCGCGCGCCCGCGCGTCGTCACCTCGGCCTGATCCGCCGCGTCCGCTCAAGGTTTCGGGGGCCCGGCCGAGTACCCGGGCGGCGACCCGCACGGAGCGGGTCGGCTGAGTGCCCACGGAGGGCTCACTGCGCGACCTGATTGGCAGGATGTCACTCCTCGATACCACACAGCTGGCGCTCGAGTCCGCGATGCGCGGATCGATGATCGACCAGACCTACCTGGCGAACGATCTCGCCAACGCCGACACGCCCGGCTTCCAGGCGCAGGCGGTCAACTTCCAGGGTGAGCTCCAGGCGGCGATGCAGGCCGGCCGGTCGCCGAGCTCCGTCAGCTTCAGCGCGTCGCCCGAGGGCGGCGTGAACTCCGCGGACGGCAACGGCGTCAATGCCGAGCAGATGTCCGCGCAGATCTCCGAGAACGGCCTGCTCTACCAGGATCTCACCCAGGTCGCCGCGGCCCGGGAGCAGATCATGCTCACCGCGATCGGGCAGGGAGGCGCCGCATGAGCTTCTTCGACGCACTGAACGTCTCCGCCAGCGGCCTGACGGCCGAGCGGCTGCGGATGGACGTCACCGCCGAGAACCTCGCCAACGCCGAGACGACCCAGGGGCCGAACGGCAAGCCCTATCAGCGCCAGGAGGTCGAGCTGCGGTCGGTCGGCGGCGACTTCGGGAACACGCTCGCCCAGGCGATGGGCGGCTCCGCCGCGCCTCCCGGAGGCGTCGAGGTGACCGGGATCGTCGCCGACAAGACGCCCGACCAGCTCGTCTACGACCCGGGTGCGCCCGGCGCGAACAAGGCCGGCTACGTCCGGATGCCGAACGTCAACTCGGTGACCGAGATGACCGACCTGATCGATGAGTCGGACACCTACCAGTCCGACGTCACCGCGATGAGCACGTCGAAGACCATGTACTCCGACACGCTGCAGCTGCTCAAATGATTCCTCCGATCTCAGGCGTGAGCGCGCTCGGCCCCGGCGCCTCGATCGGCGGCGTGGGCTCGATCGGCGGGATCGGTGGGTCCGGATCCGTGGCCCAGCCGGCGAAGACTGGCGCGACGAGCTTCGGCTCCGCGCTCGCCCAGGCCGTCGGCGGCCTCGAGCAGACGCAGAACACCGCCGCGACCGCCGCCCAGGGGCTGGCGACAGGGACGATCAGCGACCCGGCGACCGCGGTCACCGCGGTGGAGAACGCCTCCCTGGCGATGGACGTCGCCTCCCAGATCCAGAACAAGCTGATCGCGGCGGAGACCACCCTCTTCCAGCTTCAGGTCTAGCTGAGTTCTGCCGATGGGGTCAGCAATGGACCTGGTGAGACGTCTGTCGCCGAAGGGCTGGGCGATGGTCGGCGGCGCCTTCGCGGCGGCCGTCGTGTTCATCGTCGTGGTCATGCAGTTCGCCTCCGCGCCGAGCTACTCGACGCTCGAGACCGGGATCGACCCGGCGCAGACGAACAAGATCACCTCGACGCTCGCCACCCAGGGGATCCCCTACCAGATCCAGAACGGCGGCACCGCGATCGCCGTCGAGTCCGACAAGACCGCCCAGGCGCGCGTCGCGCTCGCCAGCGCCGGCCTGCTCGGCAACTCCCAACCAGGCTTCTCGCTGCTCGACAAGCAGTCGCTCGGGCAGTCGAACTTCCAGCAGCAGGTCACCTACGAGCGCGCGCTCGAGGGCCAGCTCGCGTCGACGATCGAGACGATCAACGGCGTCTCCTCGGCCCAGGTCAACCTCGTCATCCCCGACTCCCAGGACCAGCTCTTCTCCGACCAGACCCAGCCGGCGACCGCGTCGGTGCTCCTGTCGGGCTCCGACAACCTGCAGCCGGGCGCGGTGCGCGGGATCGCACAGCTCGTCGCCTCGAGCGTCCCCGGCCTCTCGGTCCAGAAGGTGACGATCACCGGCGCGACCGGCGCCGAGCTGTGGCCGACGAACACCGCCGGCAACAGCGGCGGCGGGCTCCCCGCCGCCCAGGCGGCCGCGCAGAAGTACGACGCGACGATGTCGACCGAGGTCGAGACGATGCTCGCCCAGACGATCGGCGTCGGGAACGCCCAGGTCGTCGTCAATGCGACGCTCAACGACAACCGCGCGACGCAGGACCAGCTCATCTACGGCAAGAAGGGTGTGCCGCTCACCGCGCAGACGTCCAAGCAGACGCTCAAGGGCTCGGGCTCGGCCGCCGGGGGCGCCGCCGGATCGACGACGAACATTCCCGCCTACTCCGGGGCCACCGGCTCGGGTGGAGCGAGCAACTACAGGAACGCGACGAACAACACGAACTACGGCGTCAACAAGACGATCACCCACTCGGTGATCGCGCCCGGCGCGATCCAGCGCCAGAGCGTGTCGGTGCTCGTCAACTCCAAGGTGCCCGCCTCCGAGATCCCCGCGATCAAGAAGGCGGTGGCGAGCGCGACCGGGCTGAACACCGCGCGCGGCGACACGATCTCGATCTCGCAGCTGAAGTTCACGCCGGCGAGCACGACGACGGTCAAGCCGGCCAAGGCCAACCCGATGATGAAGTACGCCAAGTACGGCGTGCTCGGCCTCGGCGCCCTGCTCTTCCTGTTCTTCATGATGCGCGCGATCAAGAAGCGCGAGAAGGACTCCTTCAGCCAGCCCAAGTGGCTGACCGAGCTGGAGTCCCCGCGGCCACTCGCCGCGCTCGAGGCGTCCGCGCCCGTCGAGGTGACCTCGCTGCAGCCGCACGTCGGCGTCGCACGCAAGCAGATCGAGGAGCTCGTCCAACGGGATCCCGACCTCGTCGCTCAGCACCTGCGCGCCTGGATGGCGGAGGAGTAGGTGGCCGTCGAGCTCTACAACCCGCCTCCCGGGAACGCGCCCGTGCCCGCCAAGCGCCCGGCCGCCCCGCCGCTGCCCGCCAACGTCAGGGGCCGCCGCAAGGCCGCCGTGCTGCTCGTCTCGCTCGGCGCCGAGCGCGCCGCGGAGGTGTTCAGCCGGATGTCCGAGCAGGAGATCGAGGAGCTGTCGCTCGAGATGGCGAACATGCGCATGCTCGAGCCCACGATCGCCGACTCGGTGCTCGCGGAGATGGCCGCGACCGTCGAGGCGTTCGACGCGGTCACCGCCGGAGGCGTCGACTACGCGCGCGAGGTGCTGGAGCGCGCGCTCGGACCGGAGCGCGCCGCCGAGATCGTCGGCCGGCTGTCGACGGTGATCGAGAAGCGGCCGTTCGAGTTCCTGCGCCGCACCCCCGCCGAGCAGATCGCGACGTTCCTTCGCAACGAGTCCCCGCAGACGGTCGCGCTCGTGATCGCCAACCTGCACACGACGCTCGCCGCGCAGGTGCTCTGCTGCCTTGACCAGGCGAGCCAGCCGGACATCGCGCTGCGAATCGCGCGCATGGCCGAGACCAACCCCCAGGTCGTCGCGCAGGTCGAGGAGGTGATGCGCCAGAAGCTCGCCACCGTCGTCTCGCAGGAGTACACGGGCGCCGGCGGGGTCAAGTCGCTGGCCGAGATCCTCAACCAGTCCGATCGCTCGACCGAGCGCAACGTGCTGGAGCAGCTGAGCGAGGCCGACGCCGAGCTCAGCGCCGAGGTGCGCCGGCTGCTGTTCGTGTTCGAGGACATCGTCAAGCTGGACGACCGCTCGATCCAGCTCATCCTCCGCGAGACCGACCAGAAGGACCTGGCGCTCGCCCTGCGCGGCGTCAGCGACGAGGTCAAGGCGAAGATCCTCTCCAACATGTCCGAGCGCGGCGCCCAGATGCTGCAGGAGGAGATGGAGTACCAGCCGCCGCAGCGCAAGCGCGACATCGAGGCCGCCCAGGGCAAGGTGGTGGCGGTCGTGCGCAGCCTGGAGGAGGCCGGAACCGTCGTGCTCGCCCGGGGCGAGGACGAGGCCGTCATCTGAGCGCGCACGCGCGATCGGGGCTCAAGTTCGCCCGCGCGACTGACGACTAATCCCCATGGGAAGTCGCGTCCGGGCGAGCGTCCGGAGGCGCGTACACGCAAGGAGCACGTCGCAGAAATGTCCACGGAGAACCAGTCCCACCAACTTGTCGTCTTCAGGCTCGGCGGCGAGCACTACGCGCTGCCGATCCAGCAGGTCCAGGAGATCATCCGCTACAGCGAGCCTCGGTCGGTCGCCTCGCCGGCTGACTGGCTGCGCGGCGTGATCAGCCTCCGGGGCCGGATCGTCCCGGTGTACGACGTCGCGTCGCGCATCGGCGCGCGCACCGAGATCACCGAGCAGACGAAGATCGTGATCGCCGAGATCGGCACCGAGACCGCCGGGGTCATCGTCGACTCCGTCGAGGAGGTCCTCACCGTCAGCGAGGAGCAGATCTCCGCGGCGCCGACCGCCGACGCCTCGCTGATCCAGGCGATCATCCGCATCGAGGGCCGGCTCGTCGCGCTGCTCACGCTCGACTGCCTGTTCCCGGCGGCCACGCCCGAGATGCCGCTCGCGGCATGAGCCTCGCCGCCCCGGCATCCGCCCGCCCGCGGGTCGTCATCGCCGATGACTCCGCGCTCATGCGCAAGCTCGTCAGCGACGTGCTCACGCGCGGCGGCTTCGACGTGGTCGCGACCGCGCGCGACGGGGACGAGGCGCTCACCGAGTGCCGGCGCCAGCGCCCGGACGCGATGACGCTCGATCTGTCGATGCCCGGGATGGGCGGCATCGACGTGCTGCGCGCCCTGCGTGGCGAGAACCTCGACCTGCCGGTGGTCGTCGTCTCAGCGTTCTCCCCGGCTCAGGGCGCCTACGCCGTCGACGCGCTCGCCGAGGGCGCGTTCGAGCTCGTCACCAAGCCCACCTCGCTCGCCGACGCGCCCGTGTTCGAGCAGACGCTGCTCGGCCGGGTCACGCTCGCGGTGACCTCTCGCCGCCAGGCGGCGGCGCTCCGCCTCGCTCCGAACGCGCGGACGCTCACCCCGACCTGGCCGCGCCTGGGTGGGGCCGCGGTGGCCGCGACCGGTTCTCCGGCCGTCGCGCCTGCCCGGCGTCCGGCCACGCACGGCGCGAAGCTCGTGCTGATCGCGATCTCGACCGGCGGCCCGAAGGCGCTCGCCACGCTGCTGCCGCAACTGCCCTCGCCGCTCGGGCTGGGCACGATGATCGTCCAGCACATGCCGGCCGGCTTCACCGCCTCGCTCGACAACCGGCTGAACCGCGCGAGCCGGCTCACGGTCCGGGAGGCCGCGGGCGCTGAGATGCTCTA
>DATGKS010000077.1:0-10361 GCA_035294545.1 Solirubrobacteraceae bacterium
TCGATCTTCCACCGCAAGAACTACTTCTATCCGGACTCGCCGAAGGCCTACCAGATCTCCCAGTACGACGTGCCGCTGTGCTCGGGGGGCGCGATCGGCGGCGTGCGCATCCACCGCGTCCACGTCGAGGAGGACGCCGCCAAGCTCAGCCACATCGGCGAGAGCGGACGCATCCACGGCTCCGACCGCTCGGTCGTCGACTTCAACCGCTGCGGCACGCCGCTCGTCGAGATCGTCACCGAGCCGGACATCCGCTCCGCCCGCCAGGCGCACGAGTTCCTCAGGCTGCTGCGGGTCACGCTCCGCCAGCTCGGGGTCTCCGACGTCAACATGGAGGAGGGGTCGCTGCGGGGCGACGCGAACGTCTCGATCCGCCCCGCCGGCTCCGAGGTGCTCGGGACGAAGACCGAGCTGAAGAACATGAACTCGTTCCGCTTCCTCGAGCGCGGGATCGACGCCGAGATCGCGCGCCAGACCGAGCTCGTGCGGGCCGGGGGCGAGGTCGTGCAGGAGACCCTGCACTTCGATCCGGTCTCCGGCCGCCTCAGCTCGCTGCGCTCCAAGGAGGAGGCGCACGACTACCGCTACTTCCCGGAGCCCGACCTCCTGCCGCTCTTCGCCACCGAGGAGATGGTGGCGGCGGCCGCCGCCGAGATCCCGGAGCTGCCCGGCGCGCGCGCCGAGCGCTTCGAGACGGCGCTCGGCCTGCACCCCGACCGCGCGCGCGATCTCGCGTTCCGACGGGAGCTCGCCGACTTCTACGAGGCGGCGCTCGCGGCCGGCGGCGAGGGGACGGCGGTCGACCCGGTCGAGCTGTCGAACTGGATTCCGCACCTCGTCGAGCGGATCGGCTCCGACACCGATCCGGCGGGCACGAAGGTCACCCCGGAGGCGCTGTCGGAGCTCGCATCGATGGTCGCCGCCAAGGCGGTGAGCCGCGACGCGGCGCGCGACGTGCTCACGCTGCTCGTCGCCGAGGGCGGGAGCGCCGCGGCGCTCGTCGAGCGCGAGGGGCTCGGGGCGCTCGGCGCCGACGACGGCGACGGGCTCGCGGAGGCCGTCGACCGCGCGGTCGCCGGCGATCCGGACGCGGCGGCCAAGGTGGCCGCCGGCAACATGAAGGCGATTGGGCCGCTCGTGGGGGCGGTCATGCGAGAGGTCAAAGGGCGCGCCGATGGGGGCGAGGTGACGCGCCTCATCCTGTCGCGGCTCGGGGTCGGCTGAGGGTTCCTTGCCTCCGTGGGCGGGGGTGGGGGCGTTCCCGTCCG
Organism: Solirubrobacteraceae bacterium; assembly: GCA_035294545.1. Lineage (GTDB taxonomy): Bacteria > Actinomycetota > Thermoleophilia > Solirubrobacterales > Solirubrobacteraceae > Palsa-465. Next base: position 1,269 of record DATGKS010000077.1, read on the forward strand.
GGCCTCGCGGCGCTCATCTGTGGGATGGGACGGGGGCTGACGACGGGGCGACGCGAGCGAGGCACGGACGGGGGGTGGCCCCCACCCCGGACGGCGACACGCGCCCTCCTTCGCCCGGTGCGGCGCTGGCGCTCGCCCCCCTGGCTTTGCGCGGGGCGGGGTGGAGCACGGCGCGTGACGGTGGGCCGCTCGCCGCGGGGCAGGGGACGGCGCGCGACGGTGGCTCGCCGGCCGCTTCAGGACCGCCGGGCGCCTGGCACCGCTGATGCCCGGGCGGGGGACGAAAGACGGGGCCCCGTGAGGGGCCCCGCACGTCCTCCGGTCCGAATGTCGCGAGCGAGTCGAGACGACGCGCCCGAGGCCGGGGTCAGGTCCGGTCGGTCGCGGAGACGCGACGCAGCACGATGCCCGCGCCCAGGAGCACGACCGCGCCCGCGGCCAGTGCACCGACGTCCAAGCCCGTGAACGGCAGCGATCCCGCCTGGGTCGTCGAGGTGTTGGAAACCGACGGCGTCGTCGAGTTCGACGAGGGCTTGCGCGACGCGGTCACATGCTTGACCGCCCCGTGATGCGAGTAGCCGGCGCTTGTCGAGTTCGCCGATGCAACAGCTGCCCCCGGGATCAACAGCGCCAGGCTCGTGAGCAGCGCAACAATCCTTTTCATGTGCTCTTGGGTCCTTTCGCTTTGTCAGAACCGCGAGAGCCTCCTGCTCCCACGTTTCGATAAGTATAGGCCTGGCGGCGGATCGTGCAAGAAACCTCCACAGAAAACCTGCACTTTGCTACGGAACGGAGTTGATCTCGTCAAAAGCCTGCTGCGCCGACAGAGGATGCTTCGTCCCGACCCGCTTCCACGCGTCGCGGACGGCCGCCTGGTCTGAGTCGAGCCGCATCGCGACGCGGAAGCTGCGGCGCGCCTGAGCGACGTTTCCCTGTGCGGAGGCCGCGAGCCCGCGCCCGAGCCAGGCGATCCAGTCGCCGGGCTCCAGCCGCACCGCCTGTCGGTAGAGCGCCGCCGCCGTCGCCGGGCGCCCGTTGACGAGCGCCACCGAGCCGCCGAGCGTGCCGGGGTCGGACATGAGCGGGTTGAGCTGATGGGAGGCGCGGAAGTCGGCGAGGGAGGCGTCGACGTTCGTCTGGCTCTGCGTGATCCCGAGGTCGAGCTCCCGGATCGCGAGGTAGGGAAGCCCGAGCACGATCGTCGCGGCGATCAGCGCAAGCGTCCCGACGACCGCGGTGACGGGGCGCGGCAGCCGCGATGAGCGAGCGCGGTCCCCGCGCGTGAGGCCCGCGGGCTCGGCCTCCACCGGCCGGTGGCCTCCGGGCCGGGCTTCGGCCGGCCGCCGGCCTCCGGGCTGGGCGCCCGCCGGCCGGCGGCCTCCGGGCTGGGCGCCCGCCGGATGAGTGCCCGCCAAGGCGGCGCTCCCAGGGCCGGGCGCCCGCAGCCGACCGGCCATCGCCAGGAACCCGAGCGCGGGTCCGCTCAGGGCCGGGAACTCCCAGAACCAGTCGATCGAGCCGTGGATCAGCCACACGCCGAGCGGCAGGAGCGCGGCGCCGACGAGCATCCGCTCGGGCTCCCCGCCCCGCCGCCGGGAGCGGATGGCCGCCACGAAGCCGGCGAGGAGGAAGACGCCGAACAGCACGAAGCCGACGATCCCGGTATGCGCGAGCAGCCGCAGCCACAGACTGTGAGTCCAGAGCGGCTCCTCGGTCGTGTGCCGATGGGTGAGATACCAGTCGCCGAAGTTGTCCTGGCCGAGGCCGCCGATCGGGTGCGCGCGGAACGCCTGCAGCGCAGATTTCCAGATGTCGTAGCGGCCGCTGCCCACCTCGACGAAGTGGCTGCTCGTCGTCGCCGCCGGAGACTCGCGCGTGAACCCGTGCCACTCCCGCGAGATGAACGCGCCGGGATGGTGCGCAGACACCACCCACAGACCCGCGGCCATCGCCACCAGGGCGAGGAGCACACACGCGCCTCCGAGCGCGCGGCGCACGACGGCCGGCCACGGTCCGCGCTGCCGCGCGGCCTCGAGCATCGCCGCGAACGCGACGACCGCGAACACGCCCGCGCAGCAGAGGAGCCCGATCTTGCCGGCATGGATCGTCGCGTCGGTGAGGGCTGCCGGGCGGGTCTGGAGGAAGAGTCGGAGCAGCGGATGGATGTCGATGAGCAGCCCGCCGGCGACCGGCAGCGCGATCGCCACGCAGCGCAGGCGTCCGGCCATGACGAGCGCCGCGTAGAGCCCGACGACCGGGAGCGTGAACAGCCAGCCGCGGCTCTGGGGAGCGAACGCAAGCATGAGATCGGCGCAGGCGAACGCCGCGTACAGCCCGCGCATCGCCGCCGGCATGCCCCGTCGCGCCGCGAGCGCGGTCGCGACGAGCGCGCCGACCGTGAACAGCGCGCCGCTCGAGTTGAAGTAGCCGGTCGGCGCCACCATCCGCCCCTCGAAGAAGAGGCCGCCGATGCTGTCCCCGAGCACGAAGCGGAAGAGCAGCGCGACGGCGATCACCCCGATGCCGGCGGCGTAGGCCCCGAGGACGAGCAACGCCGTCCGGTGGCGCCACGGCAGGACGGCCATGAGCGCGAACAGGAGCAGGTAGAGCAGCGTCCGGTTCGAGCCCTCGAGGGCGAGGCCGGCGTAGGACGCCCAGGTCATCGACAGGTAGGACCACGCGACGTAGAGGGCGAAGCAGGCGAGCCCCAGCTTGACGGCCCGCGGGAGGGATGCGACCGCCCCGCGACTCAGCACGAGCGTGAGCGCGAGCGCGGCGAGCGCGACGAGCGCGCCCCAGTACCACGTGCGCGCGTCCGTGCCGCCGTCGTCCACCGACCAGAAGATCATGAGGAAGACCGCGACCGTGCCAGCGCACAGCGTCCGCAGGTCGTCCGGCAGCATGGCCCGATCGAGTCGTGCGCGGCGCAGCGGCGCCGGGCGGCGCCGCGCCGCGCCGGGATCACCCGGTCCGGGCCCGGGGCTCGTCTCGATGCCCACCTCGCTCACGTGCCGATTGTCCTCGACGGGACGGCGGAGGTGGTCACGCTGCGGGCGCTGGCGAGGGGTCGGGCGTGCCCGGACGCCGCGCGCGCCCGATCACGCGCGAGCTGTCGGGCGTGCCCGGACGCCGCGCGCGCCCGATCACGCGCGACGGCCGACGACGACCCGCCACCTGGACAGGCGAGCGACGGCGCCGCGCTCATGCCGATGCCGCCTGCGAGCGTGCCTGCGGTCATGGCGGGCGTGCCTGCGGACGTGGCGGCCGTGCCGGCGGGCATGCGCTGAGGCCGCGTGCGCCACGGGGTTGCCGTTGTCCGGGCAGGTGCCCCTGGTGACGCAGGTGTCGACCACCTGGAGATCGCCGGTGGGGATCGGCACGTCCGAGGTGAGGGTGTCGCCGTGCTCGCCGAACATGCGGGCCGCCTCGGCCCACTGGTCGGGGCGGCCGAGATCGGTCCACGAGGAGGGGGATTCGGCGATGAGCGACATCTGCCGGGCGAGGCCGCCGGTGTCCTCGATGTAGGCGCCGTAGTCGGCGAGCGCGGTCATGATCGTCTGCTCCCACGCCGGCGCGCCCGACGCGGCGATCTGCGCCGGCGTCATGTCGAGCCTGAGGAGCTGGCCGAGCTCCGGGGCGGTGCTCGGGTCCTCGGCCACGCCCTGGCCGCACGCCTGGCCCCAGCCGCCGGTGGCCGGCCAGGTGTAGCCGACGTGGAACCCGGTCGCGTCCGTGCACGGCACGACGATCACGAGCGCGTGGTCGATGTGACCGGACATGAGCTCCGAAGGACGCAGCAACCCGGCGCTCAGCGCGAGGTTGGCGGCGTCGCCGCCGCTGCCGGTGCCGGTGCCGGTGCCGACATTCGTCTCGGCGCCGGTGCCGGCGGTGATCGTCGATCCGGAGACCGAGGCGTGCCAGAGGTCGTACTCATCGCCGTTCGCGGTCTCGATGATCGTCATGTGCGCATCCCCGTTGCCGTCCGGCCGCGCGCCGGCGGGGACGTTGATCCGCACGCCGTTGATGTCGGTCCCGTTCTGACCCTGGCATGTTCCGGGGCCCTCCGAGGAGGTGCAGTGGATCGTCATCACCGGATCCGACGGCGTGCCGTAGAAGACCGGTCGTGAGCCGGGGCCGATCGAGAACTGGTGCGGGTCCCAGCCGATCGTCCACCCGTACTTCACCATGTGATCCTGGACCGCGGCGTTGTCGGGCGCGAGCGGCGGATCGGTGCTCAGGCGGGTGTTGAACACCGGGGCGCCGGCGAACGGCGTCCAGCACGACCCCGCGGAGTCGGCCTGCGCGAGCGATGTGCTCGTGCACGCGCTCGCCGCGCGGGCGGCGGATGGTCCGGCGATGCAGAGCGCCACCGCGCCGCAGATCGCCGCCGACAGGCCGAGTGTTGCGCGGAGCCTGCGGCGAGCGATCGAGGGCATGCGGCTTCTTCGGCGCCTGCGTCCAGGACCTGTAGCCCGCGGCGCTCAAACAGACGTCCAGGCGCAAAATGCGGAGCTTCGGGCCCCCGTTCCTCCATCAATTCGGCGCGGCGCGCGCTGGTAGGATGCGCCGCGATGGAGGGGCGCCGCCGATGACCGGTCAGTCCGACCGACTGGCCCGCGAACAGGCGTTTCACGACGCCCGGTTCGCCCATGGTGATTCGCACCGATCGGCCGACCGCTTCTATGCGATCAACCGGGCGAGCGACGCCTACTTCCGGATGGCGCTGGATGCGGCTCGGCCCGGCGCGAGGGTGCTCGACTACGGGTGTGGAGACGGCGCCTACGGGGCGCTCCACGCCGCGATCCGCGAGGATCTCGCGGTCACCGCGATCGATCTGTCTCCGGTCGCGATCGAGCACGCCCGGGAGCGGGCGCGGAGCGCCGGCGTCGAGGACCGGATCGACTTCCGGGTCATGAACGCGGAGGCGCTCGAGCTGCCCGATGATGAGTTCGATTACGTCGTCGGGCTCGGGGTGCTCCACCATCTCGACCTCGCGGCGGCGCTCCGGGAGATCACGCGGGTGCTCAAGCCGGACGGGGGCGGGGTGTTCGTCGAGCCGCTCGGCCACAACCCGCTCATCAACCTGTACCGCCGGGGCACGCCCGAGCAGCGCACGAGCGACGAGCACCCGCTGCTGCTCGACGATCTCGATCTGATCGCACGCTCGTTCCGGTCCTGCGACGCCTCCTTCTTCCATCTGTTCGGCCTGCTCGCCCTGCCGCTCGGCGGCACCCGCGCCATGTCGCCGGCCGTGCGCACGCTCGACGCGCTCGACCAGGCGTGCTTCCGGCGCTTCCCGTCCCTGCGGCGACACGCATGGATGGTGGGCCTGACGGTCGCCGGGCCCGTCGGGTGAGCTGAAGCAGCCGTCGAACGTGCTCAGTCGGGCGCGTAGCCGCGCGCGGTGAGCGTCGGCTCGATCGCCGCGGTCATGCGGGCGAGCTCGACCGGATCGAGGTCGCGCCGGAAGGCGTCCACTCGCGTCGCATGGAGCCGGCCGCGATCGAATCCCTCGTCGAACTCCGTGCACCAGCGAAGCCCCGAGAAGCCGAGGATCTCACGGAGCACCTCGTCCGGGCGGGCGGTCAGGTCCTCGTAGCGGATCTCCAGCCACGACTCATCGGGCAGCGCCTCGCGCGCGACATCGTACGCCTCGATGAGCATCCGCCACAGCAGGCCGGCGAGCACCACGAATGAGCGATCGGCCCGCTCCCATTCTCGGGCGAGATGGGGCGGGAGCGGCCCCCACTGCCAGCGCTCCGGTCCGCCGAACCCGCGCCACCACGGCATCTGCAGCCAGGAGTTGGCGACCGCGCGGCCATCGCGCACGATGTGGACGAAGCGCGCCGACGGGAACGTGCGGTGCAGGAAGCTTGCGCGCGGCCAGCCGGTGAACTTGTGCAGGAAGATCGGCGCGTGCTGGGCGGCCGCCCGCCGGGCGAAGCATTCCTCGACGCGCCGTGACAACCACGGGCCTGCGTCGCGCTCCTTGAGATCTCGGAACGGGGAGCTGAGGATCGGTGACACCTCGCGGTCGAGCAGCCCATACGCCTCCGAGGGGATGAACCGCTTGTGCACGACCCCGCCGCTCGGAAATCGCCGGTAGATGGCGTTGTTCCAGCGCGTGAGCGCGGTGAGCCGCGGGAATCGCTCGTCGATGTTGGAGATGAAGCCGACGTCCGGATGCCGGCACACGGTCTCGGCGAGCACCGTCGACCCGCAGCGTCCGGTCCCGATGATGAACACGTACGAGGGTCCCGATCGCCGACGGGCGGCCGCGACGGGGACGCTCTCAGGGGCTCGCACGCGCTCGACGGTGGCGCTCATCCCGAGCCCCCGATCGAACCGACGATCCACGTCCGGTCCCGGACATGATCCATCCATTTCATGCCAAAGCGCACAATATCTCCGTTTTCCTCCCCCCGCAAGCCGGGGTCCGGCACGCGCTGCTGAGGCGGTCAGGAGCGCAGGACGAGCGAGGGGGCGAACACCGGCGCGTCCGCCCCGTGCGGCGCGCCGGTCGCACCCGATGTCCCGGCGAGACGGAGGATCGCCGCGAGCGGCGGGCCGTAGCGCGCCCATCCCCTCAGTTGCCCGACGCCGTGGCCGTGATGCATCGCGAACAGCACGAGCGGCACGAGGGCGGCGTCCGCGGAGCGCTCGGCGGCCGATCTCGACCGCACCCCTGCCGCCGCGAGCGCGGCCAGGTAGAGCGCCTCGCCGAAGCGCGCCCAGGCTCTCAGCGTCGGGGGACCGGCGAGCGCCGCGGCGCCGGTGAGCACGACCGCCGGCGCGAGCAGGTGGGAGGCCCGCATCGAGTGCGGGTGGCGCCGGTAGGTGCGGGCGCGGAACTCGCCGTAGTCGACGTACTGGCGCCAGAGGCCGCGCAGCGAGTCGCGGGGGACATAGCGGCCGCCCATGGCCGGCAGGCAGACGAGACGCTCGCCGCGGGCGAGGAAGCGCGCGGCCATCTCAGAATCGGAGTTGCGCGGCCAGCGCTCGTCCCAGCCGCCGTACTCGAGCAGCGTCGCTCGCTCCCACACGCCGGTGAACACGCCGGTATCGAGCTCGTACTCGGCGCCCTCGGTCCGGTCCGCGACGCCCCACTTGCGGGAGCCGCCCCGCCCGAGCGAGCCGCCGAGCGCGAGCGCCACCGCTCGGGAGACCGGTCCTCGTCCGGTCGGGATCTGAGGACCGCTCACCCAGCGCGTGCCGCCCTCGCGCAGCCGCGCCACGCCGCGCGCGATGTAGTCGTCGGGATAGACGGTGTGCGCATCCATGCGCGCGACCCAGTGCCCGCGGGCGTGGCTGAGGCACACGTTCAACCCGCTCGACACGCTCCGCGACGGGTTGTCATAGACCCTGATCCGCGGATCCTCCTGCGCGAGGCGCTCGAGGATCTCGCGGGTGCGGTCGCTCGAGCCGCCGTCGGCGAAGATGAACTCGAGCTCGCCGTCGAAGCGCTGGCGGCGCATCGCGTCGACCGCCTGCTCGATGTAGCGCTCCTCGTTGAGCACCGGCACCAGGACCGAGCACGCGACCGCATCCCCCATCTCGGCAACGCTAGCGGGTCCCCGCGCCTCTGGGCCATCCGGCTACCATCCCCGCAATGTGCGGAATCGCCGGGCTGGCGGGCCGATCGACGGATCGCAAGGCGACGCTCGAGCGCATCTCGGCCGATCTCGCGCACCGCGGGCCCGACGAGTCGGGGGTCTACGACGACGACCGGGTGACGCTCGCCATCCGCCGGCTCGCGATCATCGACGTCGCCGGCGGACACCAGCCGTATCACAACGAGACGGGCACGGTCCACGTCGTCTTCAACGGCGAGATCTACGGCTTCCGCCGGCTGCGCGAGCGCCTGCGCCGCGCCGGTCACCAGTTCGCCTCCGAGACCGACGGCGAGGTCATCGCCCACGCCTACGAGGAGTTCGGCGAGGCGTTCGTCACCGAGCTCGACGGCATGTTCGCGCTTGCGCTGTGGGACGAGCGCGCCGGCAGGCTCATCCTCGCCCGCGACCGCCTGGGGAAGAAGCCGCTGTTCGTCGCCGAGCACCCGGACGGGACGCTCAGCTTCGCCTCGGAGCTCGGTTCGCTGCTGCTCGACGAGCGCATCCCGCGCGAGGTCGACCGGGCAAGCCTCGCGGAATACCTCCAGTACGGCTACGTGCCGTCGCCGCGGACGATCCTCCGCCACGTGACGAAGCTGGAGCCGGGCTCGGTGCTCACCTGGGAGCCGTCGGGAGCCGTGAGCCGACGTCGCTACTGGACGCTCGACTTCGAGCCCAAGCACCGGATGTCCTACGAGGAGGCGCTCGAGCAGTTCGAGCAGCGCTCGCTCCAGGCGGTGCGCGACCGCCTCATCTCGGATGTGCCGCTGGGGCTGTTCCTGAGCGGTGGAGTGGACTCCAGCTACGTCCTGGCCCAGATGATCGCGGCCGGCGCGGGCGACGTGCAGACGTTCGCCATCGGCTTCCCCGACGACCGCTACGACGAACGCCTGCACGCGTCGCGGATCGCCGCCCGCCTGGGCAGCACCCATCACGAGGCGGTCGTCGAGCCGACCGATCTCGTGGAGATGCTCCCCGAGCTCGTGCACCACTACGGCGAGCCGTTCGCCGATCCCTCGATGGTCCCCACCTTCTACCTCGCCCGCTGGGCCCGCCAGCGGATCACCGTGGCGCTCACGGGGGAGGGCGGGGATGAGCTGTTCGGGGGCTACTACCGCCACCAGGCCGCGCGGCTGGCCGGCTACGGCGACCGCTTCCCGGAGGCGGCGCGCCGCCTCGCGTTCGACGGCGCCCGGTTCATCGGGTCCGAGCGCGCGCACCCGATGTCGACGCGGCACAAGGCCTACCGGTTCCTGCGCTCCGCGGCGCTCGACCCGCGCCAGCGCTACGCGGAGTGGACGGCGGTCCTCTCCGCGCAGGAGCGTGCGGCGCTCGCTCCCGAGCTCGGCCGGGCCGCGCCGTTCGACCCGCCCGGCAGGTTCCGGGAGCCGCTCGACCGGGCGCTGGCGACCGACCTCGCGCGCTCGATGCCGGACCAGCTGCTGTTCAAGATGGACATCGCGACGATGGCCAGCTCGCTGGA
>DATGKS010000078.1:0-64406 GCA_035294545.1 Solirubrobacteraceae bacterium
GGGCAGCGGCGTCTCCTGGGTCACATCAGCCTCCGCCTCGAGCGGCCAGGCGGCGCCCGCGGCCAGCGCGGCGGCGCCCAGCGCTCCCGCTCGCAGGACGGCGCGCCGTGAGTAGGTGGCCCCGAACATTGGAGGGCATTCAAGCGCGCCGCCGGGGATCGTGCATCGCGTGCACCGGAAGCTGTTGGCAGGCGAGGGGTCACGCGCGCCCGGTCGCGCGGCGGCCCTGGGTGAGGCTCGCCGGGCCTGTGTGAGACTCACCGCATGCCGAGCGAGCGCGCGCCGAGGGCCCCCCGCACGATCGAGGATCCGGCGTTTGCCGCCCTGCTCGCATGGTGGAGCGCCCACGCGCGGCCGCTGCCGTGGCGCGCCAGCCGCGATGTCTATGCGATCTGGGTCGCCGAGGTGATGTCGGCGCAGACGAGCGTCATCCGCGCGGCGGCGGCGTGGGAGCGGTGGATGGGGCGCTGGCCGGCCGTCGAGGCGCTCGCCGCCGCCTCGCTGGCCGACGTGCTCGCCGAATGGCAGAACCTCGGCTACCCGCGCCGCGCGCGGGATCTGCACCGCGCCGCCCGCATCGTCGTCGCCGACGGCTGGCCCGAGGACCTCACGGCGTTGCCGGGGATCGGCGCATACGTCGCCGCGGCGATCCGCTGCTTCGCTCGCGAGGAGCCGGTGCTCCCGCTCGATGTCAACACCCGCCGAGTGCTCGCCCGCCGCTTTCCCGAGGGGATCGACTCAAGCGGCGATCCATGGCGGGCCGGGCAGGCGCTGATGGAGTTCGGGCAGCGGATCTGCGCCGCGCGGCCGGCGTGCGGGCGCTGCCCGGTCCGCGAGGGCTGCGCCGCCGACGCGAGCGCCGATCCCGCGCCCCGGACGCGGAGCCAGGCGCGTTACGCGGGCAGCCTTCGCCAGCGGCGGGGGATGCTCCTGCGACGGGTGCTCGCCGAAGGCGCCCTGGAGCTCGCGGGAGTCGATGCCGAAGCCGCCGACGGGCTCCTCGAGGACGGGCTGCTGACCCTCCGCGAGGGCCATCTCCGCATCGCCGAGTAGGACCGCGAATCGGTCGGATTCACGTGAGCTATCGTCGCATTTGATGGCCGCGCCGCCGGGCGGCCCGCCCGATCGACACCGCACAGGGAGAAGCCATGGCCAGCGTCACCGATACGTCGTTCGACACGATCACCGACCTGCTCGGCGATGACGCCGAGAGCCTCCTGGAGCACCGCTGCGAGACGATCAGCGCCGAGCAGCTGCACCTACCGGGTCCGGACTTCATCGAGCGCGTCGTGCTCGACACCGACCGCAACACCACGACGATCCGCAACCTGCGCTCGATGTTCAACCACGGGCGCCTGGCGGGGACCGGCTACCTGTCGATCCTGCCGGTCGACCAGGGGATCGAGCACTCGGCCGGCGCCAGCTTCGCCCCCAACCCCGCCTATTTCGACCCGGCGAACATCGTCGAGCTGGCGATCGAGGGTGGCTGCAACGCCGTCGCCTCGACGGTCGGCGTGCTCGCCGCCACCGCGCGCAGGTACGCGCACCGAATCCCGTACATCGTCAAGCTCAACCACAACGAGCTGCTCACGTATCCGAACCGCTACGACCAGGTGCCGTTCGGCAGCCCGCGGACCGCGTTCGAGATGGGAGCGGTCGGCGTCGGGGCGACCATCTACTTCGGCTCCGAGGAGTCGACCCGGCAGCTGCAGGAGGTCTCCGAGATGTTCGAGGAGGCCCACGACCTCGGCATGTTCACCGTGCTCTGGTGCTACCTGCGAAACTCCGACTTCAAGATCGACGGCACCGATTACCACCTCTCAGCCGATCTCACCGGCCAGGCGAACCACCTCGGCGTGACGATCAAGGCCGACATCATCAAGCAGAAGCTGCCGGAGAACAACAACGGCTACGGCGCGGTCAACAAGCTGGCGGGCGGCGGCTACGGCAAGACGTCGGACCTCGTCTACTCCAAGCTGACGAGCGACAACCCGATCGATCTCACCCGCTATCAGGTCGCGAACTGCTACATGGGCCGTGCCGGCCTGATCAACAGCGGCGGCGCCTCCTCGGGCGACAGCGACCTGGCCGAGGCGGTGCGCACAGCGGTGATCAACAAGCGCGCGGGCGGCACCGGCCTGATCAGCGGCCGCAAGGCGTTCCAGCGGCCGATGCGCGAGGGCGCCGCGCTGCTGAACGCGATCCAGGACGTCTACCTCTCCGACGAGATCACGATCGCCTGAGCCCGCGCCGCCGTCACGGTTGACAGTTCCCGTACGATCTGCGGCATGTCACGCGTGCCGCAGATCGCCGGGATCCGTCCTCGCCGCGGCCACGCGTCCATCTCCATTGCCAGCTGACAGCCCGCGCCAAGCCATGGCGTGGGCCCGACCGGTTCCCGGACCGGGCTGGTGGAGATCCCGCACGCCTGCTCACGGGAGCGAAAGGGGTTCCCGTGATCGCACGTCTCAAGACGCCGCCCACCGCACCGGACACCGCGGAGCCGCTCATGCTGACGGTCACCATGGAGCCCGACGACGAGTCGGCGCCGCTCCGAGTGCTGTCGCTGCTCGCCCGCAGGCGTTGCCGCGTGCGGCGCGCATCATTCGCCCTCGGCGACGGGGCTGACGGCGCCGTCATGAGGCTCGAGCTCGACGCCCCGCCGGGGCGGGAGACGACCGTCGTGCGCTGGCTGTCGGCGCTCGTGCCCGTGCGACGCGTCGAGCGGGATGCGCCCTGACGTCACGCCGCGGCGCTCGCAGCGCCCCGGCGGCTGGGTGACGGGCCGCGCTCCGGGGCGCCGGCCCGGCGCCCCGGGGCTCCGGGCCCGGAGCGCTCAGGCGCTCGGCAGCGCGATCCCGCCCCGCACCCAGCAGCGGACGATGTCGCGCATCGACAGGATCCCGACGACCTCGCCCTCCTCGACGACGACGATGTGGCGGAAGCGACCGGCGGTCATCGCCTCCGCCGCGCGGTGCAGTCGCCAGTCCGGCTCGGCATAGACGAGCTCGAGGGTGAGGTGGTCGCGGACGATCTCGGTGTCGAGGTCGAGGCCGCTGCCGGCGACCGCCAGCACGTCACGCTCGGTGACGATCCCGGGACCGGGCAGCTCGGGATCGAAAACGATCGCCGCGCCCGTCCCCCCCTGCATCATCCGGCGCGCGGCCTCCCGCATCGTGTGGGACGGACCGATCGTGACGGTCACCGGGTTCATCGCTTCGCGGACGAGCATGGGTCCCTCCAGCGTTGCTTGCAACAATTGATACGAGCATATCAGGCCGTCTCGATCTGCTCGGGGCGGGCACCGCCCATCCGACCTTGTCTGACGCCGCGCTGGGCGCGCCATCCGCGACGAATCTCCGCTCGTCGAGCACGACCTCCCGGGCTCCCGGCCGGCGGTCGAACCCCCACTCCCGGGTGTTCCACCGTCGCGGGCCGCTCGGTACCGTGACGCCTCGTGACCGAGATCGCCCCCGCCCCAGACACGGCCGCGTCGCTGCAGACGCTCGAGCAGGTGCAGCGACGCGTGCTGTGGCTCGCGACCTCGATCATCCACCATGCCAACAAGGTTCGTGAGAACCGCTCGGGGGTGAAGGTCGGCGGTCATCAGGCCTCGTCGGCGTCGATGGTCTCGATCATGACCGCGCTCTACTTCGAGCACCTGCGGGGCGTCGATCGCGTGTCGGTCAAGCCGCACGCCTCTCCCGTCCTGCACGCGATCAACTACCTGCTCGGCCGGCTCGACGAACGCCACCTCACGGAGCTGCGGGCGTTCGGCGGGCTGCAGAGCTACCCGAGCCGCACGAAGGACCCCGATCCGGTCGACTTCTCGACGGGCTCGGTGGGCATCGGGGCCACGGCGACGCTGTGGAGCGCGCTCGCCCACCGCTATGTCGCCGGCCACTTCGAAGTCCCGCAGGCGGGCCGCGAGATCGCGCTCATCGGCGACGCCGAGCTGGACGAGGGCGCGATCTGGGAGGCGCTCGTCGATCCGATGGTCCCGTCGCTCGGCGAGGTGCTGTGGATCGTCGATCTCAACCGTCAGTCGCTTGATCGCGTCGTCCCCGACATCGCCGCGGGCCGCATCGGCAAGATGTTCGGCGCCGCCGGCTGGCAGACGATCACGGTCAAGTACGGCCGGCTGCTGCGCTCGATCTTCGCGCGCGAGGGCGGCGAGGCGCTGCGCCGGCGGATCGACCAGATGCCCAACGAGGAGTATCAGCGGCTGCTGCGCTCAGGTGCCGGCGAGCTGCGTGAGCGACTCAGCGGCTCCGGGCGGGGGCGGCGGGAGCTCGAGCGCCTGGTCGACGAGCTCGACGACGCGACGCTCGCGGCCGCGATCCGCGACCTCGGCGGCCACGACCTCGCCGGCCTGCTCGACGCTTTCGCACGGGCGGGCGCCGCAAGCGACCGGCCGACGGTCATCTTCGCCTACACGATCAAGGCATGGGGCCTGCCGACCGAGGGCCACCCCGCCAATCACTCGGCGCTGCTCACCGAGACGCAGTGGCGAGGGCTGGCCGGCTCGCTCGGCGCCGACGCGGACGAGCCCTGGGCGCGCTTTGCCCCGGGCTCCCCGGAGGCGGAGCTCTGCGAGCGGGTGGCCGCGCGCCTCGAGCGCCCGGAGATCGAGCGTCGCTCGCCGCCACCGGTGCCGGCCGACGTCGGACGCGAACACGCCGGTCGGGCGTCCACCCAGCAGGGGCTCGGGCGGTTCTTCTCCGACCTCGCGCACGCCGCGCCCGAGGTCGCCGCGCACGTCGTGTCGGTCTCCCCCGACGTCGCCTCCTCGACGAACCTCGGCGGCTGGATCAACCGCGTCGGCGTGTGGAACGTCGGCGACCGCATCGACTGGTTCGCCGACGACACCGACACGCTCGTGCGCTGGCGCGAGTCCTCGCACGGCCAGCACATCGAGCTGGGAATCGCCGAGGGCAACCTCGTCGGCCTGCTCTCCGAGCTCGGCGCCACCTGGTCGCGGGACGGGCAGCCGCTGCTCCCGATCGGCACCATGTACGACCCGTTCGTCAACCGCGCGCTTGAGCAGTGGTCGTTCGGCATCTACGCGGGGGGCCAGTCGATCCTGATCGGGACGCCGGCCGGGGTGACGCTCGCGCCCGAGGGCGGCGCCCACCAGTCGATCATCACGCCGTCGGTCGGGCTGGAGCAGCCCCGCTGCGTGGCCTGGGAGCCGGCGTTCGGCCAGGACCTCGAGTGGGTGCTGCTGGCGGCGCTCGCCGGACTCGGGCATGAGGGCGGCCAATCGGCCTACCTGCGGCTGTCGACGCGCCCGATCGACCAGGCGCTCGCCGCTGTCCCGCCCGCGGGGCCGGAGCGCGAGGCGCGGCGGCGGGCGGCGCTCGCCGGCGGCTACCGGCTGCGCGAGGCCGCCCGCGGGCCGGACGGCGCGGGCAGTCCGGGGGTCGGCGGTGCCGTGGCGGGCGGTCCCGGCGCCGCAGCGCCTCCGGTCCGCCCGCGGGTGACGCTCGTCGGGATGGGCGCCGTCATGCCGGAGGTGCTCGCCGCCGCCGATGAGCTCGCCGCGGCCGGAATCGCGACCGCGGTCGTGTGCCTCACCTCCGCGGATCTCGTGTTCCGCGCCCTCCAGGCGCGGCGCGGGCTGGACGGCGGGACGGCCCCGGATGGCCACGACGTGCTCGCCGAGCTCTTCCCGGCGGCGCTGGCGAGCCCGCTCGTGACCGTGCTCGACGGCCATCCCCATACGCTCGCGTTCCTCGGCGCGGTGCGTGACTCCCCGATCAGCTGCCTCGGCGTGCAGGACTTCGGACAGTCCGGCGACGTCGAGGACCTCTACCGGCACTTCGGCATCGACACCGAGACGATCGTCGGCGCCGCGCTGGACCTCATCTCGACCTGACCTGGAGGCTTTCGTGACCGACGTGTTGATGCCGCGGCTGTCGGACTCGATGGAGGAGGGGACGATCCTCACCTGGCTCGTCGAGGACGGCGGGGAGCTCTCCGAGGGGCAGGAGCTGGTCGAGATAGAGACCGACAAGGCGACGATGACCTATGAGGCGGAGGCCACCGGCGCGCTCACGGTGGTCGTGCCGGCCGGGCAGACGGTGCGGGTCGGCGAGGTGATCGCGCGGATCGGCGTCCGCAACGAGGCCGCAGCCCCGAGAGCGGGCGCGAAGGCGGACACGGGCCGGGAGGCAGTCACGTCCGCGGAGGCGGACACGGGCGGGGAGGCAGTCACGTCCGCGAAGGCGGACACGGGCGGGGAGGCAGCCACGTCCGCGGAGGCGGACACGGCCGCGGAGGCCACTCCGAACCCAGCGAACGGGAGCGCTGGGCACCTTACCCACGCCAGAGGTGGTTTTGATGCCCAGCGCGTGCCCGCGACCCCGATGGCGCGGCGGGTTGCCGCGGAGCACGGCATCTCGCTCGGCACGCTCACGGGCAGCGGACCGCGGGGGCGGATCACGCGTGACGACGTGCTGCGGGCCGCCGGCGTCAAGGCGCACGTTCCCGCCGCGCCCGACCCGCTCACGACGGCCCCGCCCGATGCGCACGCCCCCGACCCACTCACGACGGCCCCGCCCGACGCGCAGACCGCCGCCGCGCCCGGCACCGCCCCGGCGCCGGCGCCCGCGGGCGACAGGCAGGTCGAGCCCACCCGCCTGCAGGCGCTCATCGCGCGCCGGATGGCCGAGGCGAAGGCGACGATCCCACACTTCCAGGTCGAGACCGAGGTCGAGATGACCGCGGCGCTCGCGTTCCGCGAGGAGCTCAAGGCGCTCGCCGCGACGCGTGACGCGCTCGCGCCCTCGGTCAACGACCTCATCGTCAAGGCGAGCGCGCTCGCGCTCCGGCGCTTCCCGCGCGCCAACGGCTCCTATGCCGACGGGCGCTTCGTGCTCCACGGAGCGGTCAATGTCGGGATCGCGGTCGCCGCCGAGGACGCGCTCGTCGTGCCGGTCCTGCACGGCGCCGACGCGCTCACGCTCGGCGAGATCGCCGCCCGCAGCCGGGAGTTCGCCGCCGCCGTGCGGGACGGCACGGTCACGCCGCCGCAGCTGTCAGGCGGGACGTTCACGGTCTCCAACCTCGGGATGTACGGGATGACAGCGATCACCCCGGTCATCAACCCGCCGCAGGCGGCGATCCTCGGCGTCGGCGCGATCCGCGAGGCGCTCGCCCGTGACCGCACCGGAGCGATCGTCGACCGGCGGTTGCTCACGCTCAGGCTCTCCTGCGATCACCGGATCCTCTACGGCGCCGACGCCGCCCGCTTCCTGGGAGCGATCCGCGAGCTGCTCGAGCACCCCGCCGGACTCGCACTCTGACACCGGCGCCTCGCAGCGCCGGACGAGCCCGGGCGATCTTTCCAACCGATGGAGACGAATCGTTCAGAGCAGCAACGACAGCGGCTGCTCGAGCGACCGTCGGATCGAGGCGAGGAAGTTCGCGGCGTCGGCCCCGTAGACGATTCGGTGATCGGCCGACAGGGTCATGCGCATCGTCGTGCGCGCGACAAGCGTCCCCTCGCGGACGACCGCCCGGGGCGCGACCGTTCCAACCGCCAGGATCGCCGCCTGTCCCGGCGTGATCACGGCCGTGAACTCCTCGACCCCGAGCATGCCCAGATTGGAGACGGTGAACGTGGCGCCCTCCAGCTCCTCGGGCGAGATCGCCTGCTCCCGCACGCGCGCGGCGAGGCGGCGGGTCTCGGCGGCGAGCGCGCGCATGCGGAGACGATCCACGTCCCGGACAACGGGGGCAAGCAGTCGCTCCCCGTCGGCGACGGCCATCGCGATGTGGACGCGCTCATGCAACTCGAGCGCGTCGCCGGTCCAGCTCGCGTTGACGCGCGGATGCTCGCGCAGTGCGAGCGCACACGCCTTCAGCACCATGTCGTTGAACGACGGGACTGGCGCCTCGGAGTCGAGCGCGCGCACCGACTCCCGCAGACGTGCGCATTCCACCATGTCGACCTCGACGGTCGTCTTGAAGTCCGGAATCTCGACGCGGGAGCGCGCCATGCGCTCGGCGACCAGCCGCGCGGAGCGTGAGAGCGGCAGGCGGGTCGCGCCCGGCGGGGCGGTGGAGGCCGCGACCGTGGCGCTGGACGCCGTCGCGGACCCGAGGGCCGGGGCGGTCCGCGCCCCCGGCGCCACCCTCGCGGCGGACCCCGTCGGCGCGGCGGCGGTCCGTCGCAGATGCGCCTCGACGTCCCGCCGGCTGATCCGCCCCCGTGGTCCGGAGCCGGTGACCGCGGACAGATCGACGCCTGCCTCGGCCGCCGCGCGGCGCGCGAGGGGGGAGACCCTCGGGCGGCGCCGGGCCCCGGCGGGCGCGGGAAGGGCGGCGGCGGACGGGCGAGCAGCGGCGGCGGGCGCGGGAGTGGCGGCCGGCGCGGGAGTGGCGGAGGGCGCGGGAGTGGCGCCGGTGGCCGACGTCCCGCTGCCCGAGAGCTCGGCGATCGGCTCACCGACGGCGATCGTGTTCCCGACGACGACGAGCCGGCGCAGCATCCCCGCCGCGGGCGCCGGATAGACGACGGTCGCCTTGTCGGTCTCGATCTCCACGAGCTCATCGCCCTCGGCGACCGGCGCGCCGTCCTCGACCAGCCAGGCGATGATCGTGCCGTCCTCCATCGCGTCGGAGAGCTTGGGCATCGCGACGACCGCAGCCTCGTCGGTGACCGCACTCACGCCAGCACCTCGCGCGCTGCCGCCAGCACCTCATCGACGCCCGGGGTGAGGGCCTCCTGCAGCACGGGCGCCGAGGGATAGCGGATGTCCGGGGCGCCGACGCGCTTGACCGGCGCGTCGAGCTCGTAGAGCAGGCCGTCGGCGATCCGCGCCGCGATCTCGGCGCCGAAGCCGCCCGTGAGGTTCGCCTCGTGACAGATGACGACCCGGTGGCAGCGGCAGACGATCTCCTCGATCGCCGCATCGTCGAGAGGGGAGAGCCAGCGGAGGTCGAGCACGCTCGCCGCGACGCCCTCCTCGGCAAGCGCGTCGGCGGCCGCGAGCACCGGGTCGAGCATGCGGCCCCAGCTGATCAGCGCGAGATCGTCGCCGCCGCGATGCAGCCGCGCGCCCCCGACCCCCTGAACCGGCGCCTCGAGGTCGACGGGACCGCGCCTGCCGTAGAGCGCGCGGGACTCGATCAGGATCACCGGATCGGGGTGGGCAATCGCGGCCCGCGTCATCGCGTAGGCGTCGGCCGGGTTCGACGGGAGACCCACCCGCAGCCCGGGGATGTGCGCGAGAAGCGCCTCCAGCGACTGGGAGTGCTGGGCGACCGAGCCCGGCGTCACCCCCTGCTGGCAGCGCACGAGGATCGGCGCGCTGCGCTCGCCGCGCGCGAGGTATCGGACGTTCGCCGCCTGGTTGACGAGCTGGTCGAGCGCGACGAGCAGGAAGTCGGCCCACATGACCTCGACGATCGGAACCAGGCCGTCGAGCGCGGCGCCGACCGCCGCGCCCAGGATCGCCGCCTCCGCGATCGGCGTGTCGAACACCCGCTCGGCGCCGAACCGGTCGCGCAAGTCGCGCGTGATCCCGAACACTCCACCTGGGATGGCGACGTCCTCGCCGAACAGGATCGCCTCCGGCCGCGCCTCGAGCTCGCGCGCGAGCGCCTCGTTGACGGCCCTGCCGTACGTGAGCGCGTCCGGCCCCGCCGGGGGATCGACCGCGCCGACCACACGATCGGGAGCGCCCGGCACGGCGACGTGCGCGGCGGCGCTCGCCGGGTCGGGCAGCGGCGAGGCGAGCACGCTCTCGACGATCCCCTCGAGCTCCCGCTCGACCGACCGCTCGAGCTCGACGAGCTCGGTCTCCGCGGTGCCGGCGTCCAGCAGCCCGGCGCGGGCGGCGGCGACCGGATCCCGGCGGCGCGCGTCCTCTTGGTCGGCCTCGTCGCGGTAGTGCTGGACGTCCGCGTTGTAGTGCCCGCCGAGACGGCCAATCGACGCCTCGATGAACGTCGGCCCCTCGCCCCGGCGGGCGCGCTCGGCGGCCTTCGCGGTCGCCTCGGCGACGGCCGAGGGGTCGCTGCCGTCGACCGCGGCGACCGCCATCCCGTATCCGGCGGCGCGCTCGGCGAGCGTGCGGTCGCCGAGCATGTCCGCGATCGGCGTCATCTCCGACCAGCCGTTGTTCTCGCAGACGAAGATCACCGGCAGGCGCCGCGCGACCGCCATCACCAGACCCTCGTGGGCCGCGCCCTGGCTCGTCGCGCCATCCCCGAAGGCCACGAGCACGACCCGGTCCGAGGATTGGTGCCGCGCGGCGAGCGCGAGCCCGTCGGCGATCGGCAGTCCGGCGCCGACGATGCTCGTCTCCCCCATGAACCGCCCACTGGGGTCCGTGAGGTACGCCGAGCCGCCCCGGCCGCCGTTCGTGCCGCCGGCGCGCTGGCAGATCTCGGCCATCAGCGCCTCCGGCTCGACGCCGCTGGCCAGCGCCCAGCCGTGGCCTCGATACGTGGCGATCACGCGGTCGTCCTCACGAAGAGCGGAGAGGGCGCCGGTGGCGATCGACTCCTGGCCGAGGTAGAGGTGGACGGATCCGGCGACCACATCGTCGGATCGCAGCGCGAGCACGCGCTCCTCGAAGCGCCGCATGAAGAGCATCGCGCGGTAGGTCTGAAGCGTGGAGGTGGTCGAGGTGGCGGTGGGGGTCATGGCCTCGCGGAGGGATCGGGAACAGGGATGGGAGCGGCGGGCACGGCGCCATCGGCCGCGGCCCAGTCCCGGAGCGCGGAATCGCAGGCGAGGTCGGGCATGCCGACGTAGTCCTCCGGCGGGATCGGCTGGATCGCGACCCGCTCGGCCTCGGTCGCGTTACGCAGGAGCACGTCCTCCAGCGGCTCACCGCTGGTCCGCGCCTCGCGCACCGCCTCATAGACGAGGTCATGGGCGCGCTCGCGGCCCAGGGTTCCCGCGAGGCGCATCATCTGCGCCTCGGCCATCACGTAGCCGTCGCCCTGGATGTTGCGGCGCATCGCCTCGGGGAACACGCGCAGACCCCCGGCGATCACCGCGGCCTCGCGCAGACAGCCGCCGGCGAGCACCGCGAGTTCGGGCAGGACCTCCCACTCGATCTGCCACTCGCCCGCGGCGCGCTCGTGACCGGCCTCCATGATCCGGCCTAGCGCGGCGCTCAGCGCTGAGGCGGTCGCCGACATCCCGATGACCGCCTCCGAGCCCACCGGGTTGGCCTTCTGGGGCATCGTCGAAGACGCTCCTCGATGGTGGCCGTCGGCCTCGGCCACCTCGCCGATCTCTGTCCGTGCGAGATCGACGACCTCGCGCGCGAAGCGCGCGCAGGTCGCGGCGAGCCCGGCGCACACGTAGCCGAACTCGGCGACGGAGTCCCGTGCGACGTGCCACGGAACGTCGGAGACTCCGAGCCCGAGCCGCACCGCCATCCCGCGGCGGACCGCGGGCGCCTGCGAGCCGAGCGCGGCCGACGTCCCGCCGGCGCCGTACAGCGATACGACGGCGATCCGCGGGCGCAGCTCCCCCAGACGCCGGCGGTGGCGCGTGAGCTCGGCGAGCAGCACCGACAGCTTTGCGCCGAACGTCGTCGGGACCGCCTGCTGGGCGTGCGTGCGTGCCGCGAGCACGGTGTGGCGGTGCCGGTCCACGAGCGCCGCGACCGCGTCGCCGAAGGCACGCACAAGCTCGTCGAGATGCTCCGCGGCATCGCGCAACTGCAGCGCGAGCCCGGTGTCCATGATGTCCTGAGTCGTCGCGCCGTAATGAACTCGCCCCTCGGCCTCAGGACCGAGCGCCGCGTCGATCATCCGCACGAGCGGCAGGATCGGATAGCCAACGTTGCGCGCCTGCGGCCACAGCGCGGCGCGGTCGACGTTCTCCATGCGCGCCGCATGCGTGATCGCCTCCCCGACGTCGAGCGCGAGCACACCCACCTCCGCCTGGGCCTGGGCGAGCGCGGCCTCCGCGGCGAGCCAACCGGCGACGGTTCGCTCCTCGCCGAACATCTCCGCCATCGTGGGATCGCCGTACATGCGGCTGAGCATGAGGAAGGCGGAGGTCATCACGACCTCGCAGGCGGAGTGACAAGCTCGAGGGTGTTGCCGTCGGGATCCTCGAGATAGACGGTGCAGCCGCCCGCGTTGACACCGGCGGTGATCTCGACGGGCGCGGAAACGAAGCGCACGCCGCGTGCGACGAGCCGTTTATAGAGCACGCACGTGTCCTCGACCTCGAACGCGAGGTGCGCGGCTCCGGGGGCACAGCGCTCCGGGTGGACGGGCTCGGCGACCGGGTGCAGGTACTGGACGAGTTCGATCACATGGCCCGAGCGCGGCGCATCGCGCGGTCCCGGCAGCGCGAACTGCGCGACCTTCAGGTAAGCGTCCGGATATCCGACGAACCTGCGCGTGTACTCGTTGTCCTGCTCCTGCTCGGCGACGAGCCGCAGTCCGAGCTCGTCGCGGTAGAACCGGATCGAGCGGTCGAGGTCGGCGACTGTGAAGGACGTGTGCCAGATCGCGCGGATCGTCATGCGGGGATCAGTCGAATTCCAGTCCGCCGTCGACATTCAGCGACTGGCCGGTCACGTACGCCGCGCCCGGGCCGAGCAGGAACTCGACGACGGCGGCGACATCGTCGGGCTCGCCGGGTCGCTGAAGCGGGAGTGACGCCGCGGCGTCCTCGTAGTGGATGCTCGGGTCGGCGCCGAGGAGCGTATGACGGTCGCCGGCGATCGCGTCCTGCATCGGGGTGCGGATCACGCCGGGGCAGACGGCATTCACCCGCACCGCGGGCCCGTAGGCCATCGCCGCGGACTGAGCGAGGCTGATCGTCGCCGCCTTGGAGGCCGCGTAATGGGCGGCGTAGGGGCGGCCACGCCGGCCGGCGACGCTCGAGAACAGCACGATCGCGCCGGTGGCGCCGGCTTCGCGGATCGTGCGCGCGACCGCCTGGGTAAGGAACGCGGCGCCGCGCAGGTTGACGTCGAGCACCCGATCCCACTCCGCCTCGTCGAGCTCGTCGAAGCGCAGCGTGCGCGTGAGGCCTGCCGCGTTGGCCAGACCGGCGAGTGTCCCCGTGCGCACCTGCACCTCGGACACCGCGGCACGTGTGGCCGCGGTGTCGGAGATGTCGAGCACCGCGGACTCGGCGCTGCCGCCTGCGCGGGCGATCTCCTCGGTGGCCGTCTGCAGCGCCTCACCGTCGAGGTCCCAGAGGACGACGTGGTCGCCGGCCGCCGCCTGGCGGAGCGCACATGCCCGGCCGATGCCCTGCGCGGCACCGCTGACGATGATGCTGCGTGCTGCCACGTCCCTCTTCCTCTGTCCGCGCGTCGGCTCCAGCGAGCATACAGTCAATCGTTTGATCCTGCTGGAGGCGAGTGTACGGGACGGGCGCGGAGCTTGTCAATCGATTGACTGATCCGCTCTGAGCGCGTCAGTCGTGTATGGCGACCAAACTCGCCCACCCCCTGCGGCCGCTGCGGAGCCGGGCACCCGGGGAGTCGGAGCCGGCCGCCCGGTGAACCGGCGCCGACCGCCCGCCACGCGCTCAGATCCGTGGCGGAGCGACCGAGGAGCGGAACACGAGCGTCGGCGGCGTCGGCACGACCGCGGACGCCGCCGGCTCGCCCGCCAGCACCGACTCGAGCAGCTCCACCGCCATCGCCCCCATCTGGTCGTGCGGCATCGCCACGCAGGTGAGCGGCGGCTGTGCGACGGCGGCGAGCTCGCCATCGTCGAAGCCGACGACCGACATGTCGCCGGGGACCGCGACGCCGCACTCCGCGAAAGCGGCCAGCGCGCCGAGCGCCATCGTCAGGTTGGAAACGAGGACAGCGGTCGGCCGCTCGCCCGGCCGGGCCAGGAGCTCCCGCGCGGCGCTGTGGCCGCCGCCTGCCGAATACGCGCCGGAGACGACGACGGCCGGCGGCAGGCCCGCCTGCTCGCGGGCGCGCTCGAAGCCCGCGAGGCGACGCTGGGCGGTGTCGATGTCCGGCGGGCCGTTGATGATCCCCAAGCGCCGGTGGCCGGCCTCGATCAGCGCCCGAGCGCCAACCGCCGCGCCCTCCTCGTCGTCGTTGACCACCGATAGCGAACTCGCGGTGCCGCGGCGGTTGATGAAGACGTGCGGAACCTCGTCGGTCTCCAGCAGCGAGAGGATCGGGCTCTGCGAGCGTGCGGTGGCGACGAGCAGACCGTCAATCCGCCGCTCCTGGACAAGGCGAAGGTAGATGGCCGGCGAGTGGCTCGGATCGAGTTCGGCGAGCAGGATCACGCGCCCCCGGCTCTCGGCCTCGCGCACGGCGCCGCGCACGATCTCGGCGTACACAGGGTTGGTGAAGTCCGGCACGAGCATCCCGAACGCGCCGGTGCGCGACATCCGCAGCGAACGGGCGCTCGCGTTCGGGCGATAGTTGAGGCTCGCCGCCGCGGCCTCGATCCGGGCGCGTGTCGCGTCGCGGACCGAGATGTTGGCGCCGCTGAGCACCTTGGAGACCGTCGAGATGTCGACGCCTGCGGCCGCCGCGACGTCGCGGATCGTCACCCCGCGTCCGCGACCGCGGGCGGCTGAGGGCTGTCGGGCGGGGGTGGCCACCAACGCAGGCTATCCGTGACTCAGGTCGCGGGCGACTGTGCCGCCCCGGTCGCGATCGATGCGTAGAGCGCCTCGAGCAGCGCGAGCGTCCCGAGATTGTCCTCCGCGTCGGTCGGCGCCCGCTCCCCGGTGGCGATCGCGCGCAGCAGCGCGGCCATCGGGCCGGCGAACGCATCCGGGATCCAGCGGGTCGTCACCGGGTACGGCAGCCACCCGTCGGTGGGGAGCGTCTGGCTGAACACCTCGACGGTGTCCGGGCGGCCGTGGGGATAGTCGTAGAGCAGCCCGATCGTGCCCCGGATCGCACCCCGGCTGCCGTCGATCCGGAAGCGCGCCTGCGGATCGCCGGCGAGGTTCTCGTGGTTGACGTGGAGCGCGACGCGGGCGCCGTCGTCGTAGAGCAGCGTCGTCATCGTCCGCGTCTCGCCGGCCGCGAGCTGACCCGTGCGCCGGCCCGCGGCGCAGAAGACCCGGTCGGGCGTGCCGAGCAGCGCCCGGATCGAGTCCAGGTAGTGGATCGAGTGGAAGCGGAGGTCGAGATCGGGCGAGTTCACGATCCAGCCCCACTGACTCCAGTCGGTGGCGATGTCGACGTGGAAGTCGACGGCGGTGAGCTCGCCGATCCAGCCCGCCCGCGCCATCGCCCGGGCGGCGGCCATCCCCTCGCCGTAGCGCATCTGCTGGTTGACGACGAGCCGGCGCTCGCAGCGCGCGGCCTGTGCGGCGAGCTCCTGCGCCCCGGTGAGCGTCGGGGCGAGCGGCTTCTGGGCGAGCACGTGCCTGCCGGCCTGCAGCAGGCGGCGCACGATCTCAGGCTGCGCCTCCGGGACGACGGCGACGTCGACGACACTTACGGCCGTATCCGCGAGCACTTCGTCGAGGCTCGCGTACACGCGCGGGATCCCGTGGCGGGCGGCGACCTCGGCGGCGCGCGCGCCGTCGAGGTCGAAGATCCCGGCGACCTGGAGGCCCGCGCGCGCATAGGCCGGCAGGTGGGCGACGTCGACGATCGCGCCCGCGCCGATGATCGCGATCGGCAGCCGCTGGGCGACCGGGATCTCGAGCCGGGTCGCGTCGGCGATCGTCTGCAGTTCGTCGAGCATGGGCGTCTCCTCCGCTACCGCCGGGATTCGGCCGCGCACCGGGCGGGGAACCCGGGGCGCGCCCCGTTGTAGCACAGCTCTGATAGGGTGGACAAACGTTTGAGTCAACGAGGGAGTCACGGTGACCGACGAACCGCTGGTGCTGTGCGGGCGCGAGTTCGAGGCTTTCACGCGGGCGCTCGACCGCCAGTTCGCGGCCGCGCCCGGACTCCGCGCACGCCACGAGCTGATCGAGATCTCCGCGCTCGAGCGGCTCGTGGTCGACGGCGAGGGCACGACCGACGGTGGCGTCGACGTGTTCCTGCTCAACACCGACTGGCTGCCGAACCTGATCGCCCAGGACCGTCTGCTCCCGCTCGACGACCGTCTCGCCGCCGCGCCGCCCGACGGCTGGCCCGAGGCGTGGGTCGGATCGCTGCGGGAGCTGCAAACCGGGCCTGACGGTCGCGTGTACGGCGTCGCCTACCACGACGGGCCGGTGATGCTGCTCTACCGGACCGATCTGTACCGCGATCCCGCCGAGCAGCGGGGCTTCGCCGAGCGGTTCGGCTATCCGCTCGCGCCAGCACGGACTTGGGATGAGCTCCTCGACCAGGCGGCGTGGTTCACCCGGCCCGAACAGCGCCTGTGGGGCACGGTGCTCGCCGGCTATCCCGACGCACACAACAACGTCTACGACTTCCTCACCCAGCTGTGGCTGCGCGACGCCGACCTGCTCACGGCCTCCGGCGAGTCGGCGCTCGACACCCCGGCGGCGCGGGAAGCGCTCGCGTTCCTCGACGACCTCTGGCACGCGCGTGGGGTCATCGATCCCGCCGCGCGCGAGTGGGACAGCGTCGCCTCGGGCGTGCATTTCGCGGCCGGCGAGGCGGCGATGATGGTGAACTGGTGTGGCTTCGCCTCGTTGTCCGCCGACCCCGGCTCCCCCACCCACGGGCGGATCGGCTGCGCGCCGATCCCCGCTGGCCCCACGGGAACCCGCGCGACGATGAACTCCTACTGGGTGCTCGCGATTCCCACCGGCTGCCGGCGGCCCGACGAGGCCTGGGGGCTGATCCGCCACCTCGCGAGCCCGGAGATGGACGCGATCACGGCCGCCGAGGGCGCCACCGCGTGCCGGCGCGACAGCTGGGCGCGCGCGGACGTGCGCGCCCTGGCGCCCTACTACGCCGAGCTCGAGCCCGCCCACCGCGACGCCCGCGCGATCCCGCGCGATCCGCGCTGGCCGGCGATCGCCGCGGTGCTCGACGCGATGATGGCCGACCTGGTCGCGGGTCGGGCGGGGCCGGGCGGACGGACCGCGCTGCAGAAGGCCCACGTCCGGCTCACCGGAGTGCTCGCCGCCTGACTCTCCTCAGTGCTTGGCGGCGAGCGTTTGCTGATCCGGCGCCGCTGCCGGCGTCCCGGCGGGATCGGACGGGCCGGGCTCCGAGGTCGAGGAGTCGGGCACGATCGAGGCTGCGCGCCGCTTGCGGCTTGCCACCGTGTACACGGCCGCCGCCGCGATGATCACGAGGCCCTGGACCACGTACTGCCAGTTCGAGCCCAGGTTGAGGATGTTGAAGCCGACGATCAACGAGGACAGGATCAGCGTGCCCACGACCGACTTCACGACATAGCCCGAGCCGCCGAACAGGGAGGTGCCGCCGAGGATCGCCGCCGCGAGCACCGGCAGCTCCTCGTTGACCAGGGCGGTCGGCTCGACCGCCCCGAACTGTCCGGCGTAGATGAGCCCGGCGAGGCTCGCGCTGAGGCTCGTGAGGATGAACGCGCCGATCTTGTACCGCGACACGGCGATGCCCGACAGGCGCGCCGCCTCCGCGTTGCCGCCCACGGCGTAGATCCGTCGCCCGACGACGGTGAAGCGCAACACGAGTGCGGCTGCCGTCATGTACCCGAGCATGATCCAGGTCTGGGCGTTCTCGGTCGCGATCCCGGGCACGACGATCCCGACGACCACGAGGATGAGCCCGATGATGCCGGCACCGATCGCGCTCGAGTCCAGCCGGGCGCCGGCCGGCCCGGCGCCCCAACCGCGGGCGCGGGCGAGCGCGTAGGCGAGCATCGCCGCGCCGATCACGATCACCACGACCGCCGGCACCGACCAGACTCCGGAGCCAATCGCCCCGTACTGGCCGCTCTTGGCGAGGATCGTGTTGCCGCTCGTGAGCACGAGCAGCACGCCCTGGAGGGCGGTGTAGGTGCCGAGCGTGACGATGAACGCGTTCACGCCCACGACCTGCACGAGCGTGCCGTTGGCGATCCCGACCGCAAGCCCCACCCCGACCGCCGCCAGCACGCCGAGGAACTCGCCGTCGGCGTTGGCGACCTTCAGTCCCGCCGCGGCCGCCAGGCCGGCGGTCGCGCCGACGGACAGGTCGAAGTTGCCGGTGATGAGCAGCACGGTCATGCTCACCACGAGCACCCCGTCGAGCGCGCCCTGCTGCAGCACGTTGCGGATGTCGGAGACCTGGAGGAACGACGGCAGGCCGCGGGCGATCGTCATCACCTCGAAGATGAGGACGATCAGGATGAGCGCGTAGACAACGCCGGCGCGCTGGGGCCGCAGCGCATCAAGTGCCTGCCGGGCCAGCCGTGGGCTCTGGGAATTGTCAGCCATGGGGGCCCTCACCTCTCTGAAGCGGCCAGTCCGCTCGCCAGCGCGAGCAGCTCGGTTTCGTCGGTGTCGGGAGCGGACCGCTCCGCGGTGATCGCGCCCCGCCGCACGACGAGGACGCGGTCGGCCATCGCGAGCAGCTCCTCGAACTCCGAGTCGACGATCACGACCGCGACCCCGCGGCCGGTGAGGCGGCGGATCAGCTTCTGGATGTCGAGCTTGGCGCCGATGTCGATGCCGACAGTCGGCTCGTCGAGCAGGAGCACCTTGACGCCGGCGTGGAGCCACTTCGCGAACACGGTCTTCTGGGCGTTGCCGCCGGAGAGCTCGTCGACGAGCGCATCGGCGACGGGCGGCCGGATGTCGAGGTCGCTGATCGCCGCCCGCGCCCGTTCGATCTCCTCGCCGCGTCGCGGGACGACGCCCCAGCGCGCATGCGAGGCGAGCGCCGGCAGGCTGATGTTGCGCCAGATCTCCCAGCCGGGGACGAGGCCCTGACCGCCCCGATCCTCCGGAACGAGCGCCATCCCGGCGGCGACGGCCGCCACCGGCGTGCGGGCGACCCGGCCGCCGTGGACGGTCACCTCGCCGGAGGCGTCCGGGTCCGCCCCGTAGATCGCGTGCAGGATCTCCGAGCGCCCGGAGCCGAGCAGGCCCGCCAGCCCGACGACCTCGCCGGAGGCGACCGCGAAGCTCACCCCCTCGACGCGCCCCGGCGAGCGCAGGTCCGAAACGCGCAACGCGTCTTCGGCTCCCGGGACGATCTCGTGGCGCTCGCGCCGGCCGGCGCGCTCGAGCGACTGGATCTCCCGCCCGACGATCGCGGTCACGAGTGCGTCGTGGGTGAGCTCGGCGGTCGGCTCGTCGAGCCGCACCGCCCCGTCGCGGAGCACGGTCGCGGACTCGGTGAGCGCCATCACCTCGTCGAGCAGATGCGAGACGAACACCACCCCCGTGCCCTGATCGCGCAGGCGCCGCATCGCGTTGTGGACGATCTCCCGCTCGCTCATCGAAAGTGACGCGGTCGGCTCGTCGAGGATCAGCAGCCGCGGGTGCTGGCTGATCGCCTGCAGGATGGCGACCATCTGACGGTCGCCGATGGCGAGGTCGCCGACCAGGCGGGTCGGCTCGAGCTCGTAGCCGACGACCTCGAACAGCTCCTGCAGCTCCGCGCGCCGGCCGGCGGCCTTCCACACGACCCCGCCCTGCGCCGCGAGGAACACGTTCTCGAGCACCGACAGCGTGGGCACAAGCGGCGAGTGCTGATGCACGGTCGCGATCCCGGCCCGCAGCGCGTCGGCGGGCCCGGACCAGCGCCGCGGCTCGCCCTCCCATCGGATCTCCCCGGCGGTCGGGGCGTGGGCCCCCGACATGACCTTGATGAGCGTCGACTTGCCGGCGCCGTTGGCGCCGACCAGGCCATGGATCACGCCGGACTCCGTGGTCAGGTCGACGCCGCGCAGCGCCCGTGTACCGTTGGGGAACACCTTCGTGACCCCCCGGAGCGCGAGCAGCTCACGCACCTGCGTGGTGGCGGTCGCTACCACTGATATCCGCAGTCGGACAGGTTGCTCTTGGTGACGGTCGGGGTCGAATAGAAATCGACCTGGCCGCTGTACTTCTTCTTGCCGGTGAGTTCCGCGTCCATCGCGCGCATCACGATCTCGCCCTCGGTTTCGGGCTCGTAACAGACCGTTCCGGCGACGGTGCCGCTCGCGATGAGCCCCTTCACCTCCTGCTCACCGCCGATCGAAACGATCTTGGCCTTGGAGTTGTGCGCCTTCTCCGCCTTCGCGCAGCCGATCGCCATGTCGTCTGCCTCGGTGTAGAAGAGCGCAATGCTCGGATGGGCCTCGAGGATCGAGGAGCAGGCGCTGTAGCCGCCGGTGGCGATCCAATTGCCCGACTGCGTGGCGACGACGTTGTACTTGTGGGTCGGCTTGACGACGCTTAGGAAGCCATCCTCGCGCTGGGTGACCGCCGTATATCCCGGCGTGCCGGTGATGATCGCCGTCTGGCCGCCCTTCGGCACGGCCCTGAGCGCGAGCTTGCCCGCCTGGGTGCCGGCCCGCGTCTCGTTCTCGTCGACCTCGTAGGTGACGCCCGGGTAGGCCGGGCTCGCCTTCGTGCCCGCGTAGCCGTGAACGAGCATCACAGGAATGTGGGCAGCACCCGCCGCCTTCACCATCGCGATCGTCGGGCCGGGGTCGATCACATCGATGATGATGCCGTTCACGTGCTCGGCGATGAGCGTCCGGACGTCGCTCTCCTGCGTGGTCTCGCTGAGCTTGCCGTCGAGCACGAGCGCCTTGATGCCATCCTGCGCGGCCACCTTCCTCACGCCCTTCGCGATCGCGACCGGGAAAGGCGCGTTCAGGCCCTCGCTCGCGAGGCCGACGGTGAACTTGTGGCCGGAGCTCGTGCTCGCGGCCTGCGTGCTCGACGCGCCCCCGCCGCCCGCCGAACCTCCGCTCGACTTCTTCGATGAGCTCCCGCAGCCCGCTACGGCCAGCGCGATCACCGCGGCGCTCGCCACCACGATGCGCGGGTTGCGATGCAACGGATACCGGGTCTTCATGTCTGCTCCCTCTCTCGTTCGGTGCTCGCGCGGGCCGGCGCGATCATCGGTTGTTGCGGCCGGGTTCCGCAGCCGCTGCCTCTGTCTGGATGTCTCTCCTTGATCTGGCCCGGCTGGCCCGGGCCACCGAACGCGCGGATGCGCCATGTTCGGTCAATCGTTTGAGTCAAACGATTGCGCGAGTGTATGCGCCCGGGAATCCGATGTCAAATCGGAACCGCCGCGCGGCTCCCGCGAGGCCGTTCGGGGTCCGGTGCGCCACCGCGCGGGCCTGCGACCGCGACGGGCTGAGCCGCGGCCCCGGACTCAGGCGCGCTCAGCGGTCGCGCGCGGGCGCCGCTCGGCCAGCAGCTGCTTGAACGCGTCGTGGACGGGGCCGAAGCGCAACCGACGCGGGCCGGCCATGATCCGAAACCCGAGCGCCATCAGCGGGCGGTCGACGACGATCAGCGGCTGCGTGCCCTCGGCGGCGCGGACGACCGCTCGGGCGACGGCATCCGGGGAGAGCGCCTTGGCGGGCGGCTGGCCGCCGGTCGGGCCCCAGGCGTGCTCCTGCTGAAGCTGGTCGGTGCGCACGTCGGCGGGACAGACCGCGCACACCTGGACCCCGCTGCCGACGAGCTCGTGCCGGAGCACCTCGGCGAGCGCGAGCTGACCCCACTTGCTTGAGCAGTACGAGGCGTAGGTCGGCGCGCCGATGATTCCGAGCTCGGAGGACACGAGCACGATCGCCCCTCGCCTGCGCGCCCGCATCCCGGGCAGCGCCGCCTGGCTCAGCCAGAGCGCGGCGCCCGTGTTCAGCCGCCAGGCGCGCTCGAAATCCGCCTCGGCCACGTCCTCGACGAAGTCGCGACTGAGCACGCCGGCGTTGTGGACGAGCACGTCGAGCGGCCCGAGCGCATCCTCGGCCTCGCGCACCGCGCGTCGGCACTCCGCGGGATCGGTGAGATCGGCGGCGATCGCCGTCGCCCCGGCCCCCGCGGGCAGCTCGGCCGCCACGTGCTCGAGCCGCCCGGCGTTCGTGGCGACGAGCGCGAGCCGCGCGCCGCGGCCGGCGAAGCGCTCCGCGATCGCGCGGCCGATCCCGCGGCTTGCGCCCGTGACGAGGATCGCCTGGCCGGTGTGGTCGCCCATCGTGTGGCGGGAGTCTCTCACAGCGCGCACGCAGCGAGCGCGCGCCCGGCGGGCGTGCGGGCACGATCCCCGCGGACGTGCGGGCACGATCCCGGCGGACGTGCGGACACGATCCCGGCGGACGTGCGGGCACGATCCGGGCCCGACGGGCGACGAGGATCGGGCCGGCGCGTCAAGATTGGCCCGGCCCGCGCCGATCAGACCTCGGCGGCACCTCGCATGACACCCTCTCCCCTGGCTCACGCGGATGCGATCGGAGACCCGCTCGGCTCCGACGCGGTCCGCCTCGACGCGGCGCGGCGGATGTTCTACGAGCGCCCGGCGAGCGCCCTCTCGGTCGCAGCCGCCTGCCACGAGTCCGCGCGCGCCGCCGGCGACGCCGCGCTGAGCGCCCGCGCCCGGGCGCTGCAGACGGCGATCTCGCTGCACCGCGGCGACGTGCACGGCGCGCTTGAGCTCGTGATCGAGGCCGAACGCCACGCCGCGGAGACCGACGATCCGGTCGCGCACGCCGAGGTGGCCGCGGTGCGCAGCCAGGTGAGCTTCTTCGCCGGATCCTCGGTGGAGGCGCTGCAGCATGCCGAGCGCGCGGTCGCGCACGCCGACGCGGCGGGCGACCTGCGGACGCGCATCTGCGTGCGCCGGGCGACGTGCCTCGTCGTCGGCAACCTCGAGGTCGACGATCTCGAGCAGCGGGTCCGCGAGCTGCTCGCGCTCACGCTCGAGGCGGGCGACGCCTGGGAGGAGGCGATCTCCCGCAACGACCTCGCGTGCTTCCTGCTGTCCCGCGATCTCATGGCCGCGCGCGAGGAGATCGACCGCGCGCTGTCCAGAGCCCGCTCGCTGCGCGAGGACAACCGCTTCGCGCAGGGCGTCGTGCTCTCCACTCGCGCCGACATCAACCTGCAGGCCGGACGACCGCTCGAGGCGCTCGGCGACGCCGAGCGCGCGATCGAGCTCCTCACCGCCGACCCGTGGCCGAACCCGTACGTGCTCGCGGTGACGGTGCGCGCCGAGGTGCAGGCGCGGATGGCGCTCGGCCGCCTGCATGACGCCCGACAGCGCGGCGAGGAGGCGCTCGAGTGGCTCGGAGAGCGCGTGCCTCAGATCCGAAGCCTGATCCTCTCGACGCTCGCCGAGGAGCTCCGCGGGGCCGGCCTGCTGGAGGAGGCCTACGATGCCCTCGCCCGCTCGGCGGAGCTCGAGCGCCAGGCGTTCCGGGAGCTCTCGGCGCTGCGGCTGAGGCTCGAGCGCACGTCGCTCGAGGCCGCGCGGCTGCGCGAGGAGGTCGAGCGCGACTGGCTCACCGGACTGCGCAACCGCCGCTACCTCGCGCGGGCTCTGCGTGCGCCCGACGAGGAGGGGATCGCGACGCCGCTGGCGGTCGCCGCGCTCGACCTCGACCGCTTCAAGCAGATCAACGACACGTTCGGGCACGCGGTCGGCGACGAGGTGCTCGTGCGCGTCGCGCGGCTGCTGTGCGACACGCTGCGCGAGCACGACGTCGTCGTGCGCAACGGTGGCGAGGAGTTCCTGCTGCTCATGCCC
This sequence comes from Solirubrobacteraceae bacterium, assembly GCA_035294545.1. Taxonomy (GTDB): domain Bacteria; phylum Actinomycetota; class Thermoleophilia; order Solirubrobacterales; family Solirubrobacteraceae; genus Palsa-465. The sequence continues at coordinate 23,553 of DATGKS010000078.1, forward strand.
GCAGCCGGCCGGCATGCCGCGGCGGCCGCCTGCGAGCGCGCCCGCGCGGCGATCGCGGCCGAGCCTTGGGAGCGGGTCGCCGATAGGCTCGTGGTCACCGCTTCGCTCGGCCTGGCAGTCGCGGAGCACCCGTTGGACCTCCCGCGCGTGCTGCAGCTCGCCGACGAGCGGCTCTACTCCGCGAAGCGCACGGGGCGCGACCGCGTCGTCGCGGACGGGGCCGCCGGAGCCTGAGCGGGTGTCGGGCGCTCACCGACGCATGCCCGGCCGCCTGCGCCGCTCGCTGCGGACGACCGGGACGAGCGAGGGCGACGCGGTCACGAACCTCGAGCTGTTCTTCGACCTCGTCTACGCGTTCGCGTTCACGCAGGTGACGACGCTGATGACGCGCGAGCGTCCGCCCGGCTCGCTGCTGGACGGGCTCATCGTGCTCTCGCTGCTGTGGTTCTCGTGGTGCGCGTTCTCATGGCTGGCCAACCAGGCGCGTGCCGACCGCGGGATCCTGCAGGGCGCGGTGATTCTGGCGATGGTGGCGGTGTTCATCGCCTGCCTCGCGCTCCCGGGCGCGTTCCGCCGCGAGCCCGGCGCGCTGTCCGGCGCGACCGTCGTCGTCGCCTGCTATGCGGTGGCCCGCGTCACGCACTTCGGCGCCTACCTCGTGGCCGCAGGCGATGACGGCGCCGTGCGTCGCCAGGTGCTCGTGACGATGCCCGCCTCGATCGTCCCGACGATCGCGCTGCTGTTCGCGGGCGCCGCGCTCGGTCAACCCTGGCAGCGGCCGGTCTGGGCGGGCGCCGTGCTCTACGACTTCGCCGCGGTGTTCCTCACCGCCAACCCGAACGCCGGCGCGAGCGATGTCGGCTGGGCGGTCCGATCGGCCGCCCACTTCGCCGAGCGCTACAGCCTGATCGTGATCCTCGCGCTCGGCGAGTCGATCGTGGCGATCGCCGTCGGGCTGCACGACCGTCCGCTGTCGTGGAAGATCGCGCTCGGCGCGCTGCTCGCGATCCTGATCGCCGTCGGCATCTACCTCGCCTACTTCGGTCGGTTGCTCACGGCGATGGAGGACGCGCTCGCCCGGGCGCAGGGGCGGGAGCGTGCACGTCTCGGCCGCGACGTCTTCACCTACCTGCACTTCCCGGTCATCGTCGGCATCATCTTCGCCGCACTCGGGATCGAGCAGGCGATGAGCCACCTCGACGGCGGCCGGCTCGGCGCGCTCGGGGGCTGGACGCTCGGCGGCGGCGTGGCCGTCGTCCTCGCGGGCAGCGCGGCGCTTGCGCTGCGCTCCGCGGGCGTGCGGCTCCGCCCGCGCCTGTTCGCCGCCGGGCTGCTCGTCGCACTCTGCGCGCCGCTCGCGCTGCTGCCCCCGCTGCCGGCGGTCGGCGTCGTCGCGCTCGTCGTTCTCGGGTCGGCAGCCGCCGAGGCGCGGCCCGCTATGCCCGCTGCGCGATGACGGCCCGCCCACCGGAGGGCGCGGGGGCGCCCTGCCCGTCACAGGCCGGCGCGGACGCGGACGCGGCTCGGTCGGGCCCGGCCGCCGGGACGCCCTCCCCGGCCTCGAGCGCCTGCAGGAACGCGCTCACGACGCGGGGGTCGAACTGGGTGCCCGCGCAGCGCTCGAGCTCCGCACGGGCATCGGCGGGATCCATGCCCGCCCGGTAGGGGCGGTCGGCGATCATCGCCTCGTAGGAGTCGGCGACCGACAGGATCCGCGCCTCGAGCGGGATCCGCTCGCCGCACAGGTTCTCCGGGTAGCCGCGACCGTCGACACGCTCGTGGTGGGCGCGCACCCAGCCGGCGATGTCGCGCATGCCCGCATGCTCGAGGATGCGGGCGCCGACCTCCGGATGGCGGCGCATCTCGCGCCACTCCGCGTCGTCGAGCTTGCCGGGCTTGTGCAAGATCGCGTCGGCGATCCCGAGCTTGCCGAGATCGTGCACGACGCCGGCGGCGTGGACGCGCTCGACGTGCGGCTGTGCGAGACCGAGCTCGACCGCCGTGCGGCGGGCGAGTTGCCCGACCGTCTGGGAGTGCAGCGCGGTGCTCGGGTCGCGCAGGTCGAGCGCCTCCGCGAGCAGCATCACCGCCGCCAGCCGCAGCTCATCGGACTCCTCGCCGCGCGCGGCACCGCCGAGCTGCGACTGCTCCAGGGCAAGGCCCGCGTGATCGACGACCGCCATCAGCACCCCGATCTCCTCCTCGGTCGGGCGCCGGCCGAGCAGCGGCTGGTCGACCGAGACGAACCCCAGGAGCTCGCGCGAGGCCCCGCGCAGCGGGAGCAGCAGCATGTCGTCGGGGTCCCAGCCGCCGGCCGACAGCGGCGCGACCGTGGCCGAACGCCAGCTCAGGCCGTGATCGTCGGGGTCGTAGGTGCCGGCCGGAAGCCACGCGGCACCGTGCACGTCCTGCCCGCAGGCGAGCAGCGCCTCCCATTGGTCGAGCCGCTTGGTCGTTCCGAGCAACAGGTCCCTCGCGGAGGGGTCGCCGAGCACGATCACCATGCGAAACTCCTCGGCGGACTCGCGCAGGCTCACCGCGACGACGTTGAACGACATCTCGCCGTGGATCGCCTCGGCGAGCGCCTGCAGCACGGGCATCGGACCCTGCGCGGAGGCGGCGGCGCGAGACACCGCGAGCATGCTGCGCAGGTGGCGCGGCGCCTGCCCCTCGACCTCCCGCAGCCGGACGCGACCCGGCGCGCCCGCGGCGGTTTCCTCGCCGGCCGCCACGACCCGGTTGCGACCCGACTCCTTGGCCCGGTACAGCGCGGCATCGGCGCGCGCGAGCAGATCCTCCGGCTCCTCGAGGCCGCCGGCGAGCCCAATCGAGACCGTGAGCACGCCGGCGTCGGCGAGCGGGTGGACGACGGCCGCGTGCTGCACCCGCTCCCGCACACGCTCGGCGACCGCCAGCGCCTCCTCCGGACCGGCGCCGCGCAGGATCAGCAGCAGCTCCTCGCCCCCGAACCGGTACGCGGTGTCCTCGGCGCGGAGGGCGCCGCGCGCGGTCGCGGCGATCATGCAGAGCGCCTGGTCGCCCGCGAGATGGCCGAAGCGGTCGTTGTAGGACTTGAAGTGGTCGACGTCGCACAGCAGCACCGCGATCTGCTCGCCGATCTCGCGTTGCAGCGTCCGGTACATCGGCAGGTCGTCGGAGAGCGCGCGGCGGTTGCCGATCCCGGTGAGCGGGTCGTGCCGGGAGTCCTCGACAAGCTGCTCGTTGAGGCGCGCGAGCTCCGCCTCGCGCTCGACGAGGCTTGCGAGCGCCGCTCGCTCCCGAGCGAGCAGGTCGCGCATGCGGCCCACGAGCAGCGTCGAGCGGGCGATCAGCGCCGCGCCGGAGCAGAGCAGGCCGATGACGAGGATCCCGTCGACGCGCACCGGCGCCGCGGATAGCGCCTCGTAGACGAGCGCGGCGACGAGCAGCCCGAACATCCCGGCGGGCAGGACGACGCCCATCGAGCCCGGGCCGCGTCGTTGGGGCGCACCCTCCGGCTCGCACGCGGCGAGCAGACCGCCGACCGCAATCGCGGCCAGGCCGATGACCCACAGCGGATCGAGGATCGAGGTGCCGGGGACATAGGTGCCGCGCAGCAGCTGGCTCGACCACATCATGAACGCGAACGAGATCACCGCGACGCCGCCGAGCACGAGCCGCAGCGACAGCTGGCGCTGGCCGCGCAGCGCGCCGCCGAGCATCGCCTGCAGGACGAGGATCGTCGCCGACGCGTAGAGGCACGGATAGACGAGGTCCGACACCCGCTCGGCCGGCGGCAGCGACGAACGCGCCGCCGTGCTCCACAGGAGCGCCAGGCAGAGCGCGATCGCCGCGCAGACGAGGGGCAGCGACTCGACCGTCGCGACCACGCGGTCGAGCCTGTCGCGCAGCGGGGCGCGGAGCACACTCACGGTGACGAGCAGCGCGAACGCCCACCAGCTGATGTCCGCGAGGTTCGGATCGGGCGGGAAGCCGACGATGCCGTACGCGTTCCAGATGAGCTGCCCGATCAACCAGGCGGCGTTCGCCGCCGCCCACAGCGTCCAGCGCGCGCGATGCTCCGGCCGGGCGCGGCGGCGCGCGGCGGCGGTGCCGGTCGTCGCGGCCAGGGCGGCCGCGGTCCAGGCGACGTCGAAGCAGGTGCCGGCGTCGAGGCCCGCGTAGCGGGCGATGATCGCGCCGAACGCGACGAACAGCGGCACGGTCACGCAGGCGAGCAGGCGCCCGCCGACGGGCAGACGACGACCAGAGCGAACCACGGCGGCTCCCATGCTCAGGGCTATCGACAATGCGCTCGGCGAGGTTGAGCAAAGCGGACCGGAGCGCGGACATACGGCCAGTTCGCTGACCGCGGCGCCCGGGTCATGGGGCGCGCGGATTCAGCGCGGCGGGCAGACCCGCGCCAGGCCGACCCGGGCCAGCGCGGCGGGCAGACGCGCGCCAGGCAGATCCGCGCGGTCCGCGCGGCGGGCAGGCCCGGCGGCCCCGGTCAGCGCCGCGCGGTCAGGCGCAGCACCGCGCGGGCCGCGGCGATACTGCCCGCGGCCCGCGCGAACTCTGGGTGAGGTGATCCAGATGCGGCGCGCCGCTCACGCGCCGCACCGAGTGAGCCAACGCAAATCAGGAGACGGCATACTCCTTCTCGGAGGACTTGTTCGAGTCGCCGACCTCCGAGCCCTCGAGCGTCGCCGGCTCCTTCGCCGAGGATCCGAGGTGGATCTGGACCTGGCGCGGCTTCTTCTGCTCGGGCTTCGGAATCGTGATCTCCAGGACACCACGGTTGAAGTGGGCGGTCACCTGGTCGGGGTTGACCCCGTCGGGCAGGGTGAGCGACCGGGAGAACGAGCCGAACGCGCGCTCCAGTCGGTAGTAGCCCTCCTTCTGCTCGTGCTCGACCGTGCGCTGCCCGGCGATCGTGAGCACGTTGTCCTCCATCTGGACGGTGACGTCCTCCTCAGGCACGCCCGGGAGATCGGCGCGCACGAGGTAGTGATCGGCCGTCTCCACCAGATCCATCGCGGGGATCCAGCGCCGCGAGGAGCTCTGGGCGGTCCCGCTTGAGCCCGGCTGATCAAAGAAGGTGTTGAAGAGTCGGTTCATCTCGTTCTGGATCGTGTTGAGCTCCGTGACGGGCTCCCAGCGGATGAGTGCCATTCCAAGCCTCCCTTGGGTTGAGGTCTCGACGATGTCGTTCATCCTCTTCAATAGATCTCAGTCGCGGCTTGTCAAGTTTTTCCGCCCCGCTCGGCGCGCATCGCCGCGGCCCGGAGCTTGCCGAGCGCCCGGCGCTCGATCTGGCGCACGCGCTCGCCGCTCAGCCCGAGGCGCTCACCGATGTCGCGCAGCGACTGCTCCGGACCGGACAGCCCGTAGCGGGCGCGGAGCACGACGCGCTCGCGCTCGGTGAGGCTGCCGAGGAGGGCGCGCACCTGCTCGATCTCGCTCTGGTCAAGCAGCTGCTCGTAGGCCTCGGTGCCGAGTGGGTCGGCGATCAGCTCACCGAACACGCCGACCTCTCCCGCCTCGCCGCGGATCGGCTCCTCCATCGAGCGCGGCGCACGGTCGAGCGCGATCAGCTCGCCGACCTGGGCCTCGGACAGCCCGCTGTGCTCGGCGAGCTGCAGCTCCGACGGCTCGTGGCCGTGCTCGGTCAGGAAGGCGTGGTGCGCGCGCTTGATCTGGGAGAGGTGGCGAAGCGCCCGGTCGGAGAGCACGAGCGGCCGGGTGAGCTCGGCGATCAGCTGCTGCATCGCCTGCCGGACCCACCAGCCGGCGTAGCCCCAGAACGGCACGCCCTGCTCCGGGTCGTAGCGCTCGAGCGCGCGCAGCAGCCCCACCACCCCCTCCTGCATGAGCTCGACCCGCGTGATCGTCTCCGAGCCGCGGTAGACACGCGCCACCGAGGCGATCAACGGCAGGAACATCTCGACAAGCCGCTCCCGCGCGCCGGGGTCTCCGGCCTGCGCGGCGATCACCAGGGCATGCTCGTCCTCGGGGGAGGCGCGTGGGCGGTCGCCGAGCTCCCTGAGGTACCGCGCCGAGCTCGTCTCGCCCGCAGGCCGACGGTGCCGCAGCTCGTCGGCGAGCGCGTGGTCGAGCGCCCGCGCCCGCTCGGACTCGTGCTGCAGCAGCTCGCTCTCGGTGTCGGTGATCCGCTCGGCGGGCATCTGAACAGGCCCTGCCCACCGTACCGGACGGGCCGCCAGCTCGGCCGGCGACCCGGTCATCGAAGCCATCCGTCAGATGGCGTGCCTGGGCCGCGGCAGGACGATCGCGCCCGGTCGTGGCAGCCCGGCACGCCGGCTCGCCCACGCGACCCGCCAACGGCGACGAACGCGCATCCCGTGCTTCACCTCCTTTCCGAGATCGCTGACCGTGGTTGTCCGGTATCGACCAGCGGACCTCACGCATGGGAAACCCGGGACCGTCCGCTGCCTCGAACCGAGGCGGTGGCGCCGGACACTCGGCGACGCCCTCAACCCACGCGGTCCCGGGTCGTTCCCTTCTCGATGAGCCGCTGATCTATGTCCAACCTGTCTACAGGCTCAAGTAGGGCGTTGCCGCCGGCTGTCAACCCCATTTCGTGAATACTCCCGGGTGGCCCCTCCCGGGCGCGGCTCCGGCGGGCCGCCCACGTCGACCGATGACCCCCGCAGGCCGCCTCACCTCGATCCTCCTGCTCCGCGGCCCGCGCCCGCCGACGGGCGCCGGCGTCGTGGCGATGGTCGTGCTCGTCGCGCTCTGCACCGCGCTCATCTATCCGCTCACGCTCGTGACGACCGTCTCCTCGCTCGGCGTCGTCTACCTGCTTGCGGTCGTCATCATCGCGACGGTCTGGGGCTGGGCGCTCGCGCTCGCCACCGCGATCCTCAGCGCGGCCGCGTTCAACCTCTTCCAGCTGCCGCCGATCGGCCGCTTCACGATCTCCGACAGCCGCAACTGGGTCGCGCTGGCGACGTTCCTCGCGGTCGCAGTGCTCACATGCACGGTCACCGAGGTCGCTCGCGGCCGTGCGCTCGAGGCCGAGCGCCGCCGCGACGAGGCCGACCTCGCGGCCGAAACGGCCCAGCTGCTGCTGGCGGGCGGCACGGAGGAGGCGCTCGCGCTCGTCGGCAGGCGCCTGGCGGCGGTCTTCGGCCTCGAATGGGCGACCGTCACCCGCTCCACGGTCGTCGATGAGCCGGACCACCCGGTTGACGAGCCGACCGCGCGGGGCCTTCCCCTGCCTGGCCGCCAGGTCCTCCCCCTGCCGGACGGGCTGGGCTCGCTGATCGTCCCGGCGGGACTTGCCCCGACGAAGCTCCAGCGCCTGCGCGAGCGCGTGATCCCCGCGCTCGCGGCCGTCCTCACCGTCGCCTTGGAGCGCGACCGGCTCACCGCCGCCACCGTCCAGACCGAAGGCCTTCGCCGCAGCGAGGCGGTGAAGACGGCGGTGCTGCGCGCGGTCTCCCACGACCTGCGCTCGCCGGTGACCGCGATGGTCGCGGCGGGCGCCGCGGTGCGCGCGCCCGGCGTCTCCGAGCCCGAGCGCCGGGAGCTCGGCACGCTCGTCGTCGAGGAGGGCGCGCGCCTGTCGAAGCTGATCGACGACCTGCTCGACCTCTCCCGGCTGGAGGCCGACGCCGCCTCGCCCCGCCTCGCCGAGTGCTCGGTCGACGAGCTGATCGACTCAGCGCTCGCAGCGCAGCCGCGCGAGGCCCGCTTCGACGTCGCGATCGAGCCGGGCGTCCCCCCGATCCAGTCGGACTTCGTGCAGGTCGAGCGCGCGCTCGCCAACCTGCTCGACAACGCCCGCCGCTTCTCGGCCGGGCTGCCGATCCTGATCCGCGCGCGCGCGTGTGACGAGCGTGTCGCGATCGAGGTCGTCGACCGCGGCCCCGGGATCGCGCCCGCAGACGCCGAGCGCATCTTCGAGCCGTTCTACCGCGCGACCATGGCGGGCGACTCCCATCCGGGATCGGGCCTTGGCCTGGCGATCGCGAAGGGCTTCGTCGAAGCCAACGGCGGCGAGATCTCGGTCGACTCCGAGGGAGACGCGGGCACGACCTTCTCCGTGCGCCTGCCGGTGGCGATCCGCGACCCCCGCAGCATGAGCGCGCCGACGGCGGATCCGGCGAGCCTCGGATGAGCGCCTCCGCGTCTCGCAGCCGACGCATCCTCGCCTGCGACGATGAGCTGCAGATCCTGCGCGCGCTGCGACTCACGCTGCGCCCGGTGGGCTATGAGGTCGTGACGACCGCGACGATGGAGGAGGCGCTCGACGCGATCGCGCTCACCCGGTTCGACGCCGCGATCCTCGATCTGCTGCTGCCCGACGGAGACGGCGTCGCGCTCACCGCACGCATCCGGGAATGGAGCGAGCTTCCGGTGATCGTGCTCTCGGCCGTCGGCGAGGAGGAGCAGAAGGTGCGGGCGCTGCGGGCGGGCGCCGACGATTACATCACCAAGCCATTCGGGCCTGACGAGCTGACGGCGCGTCTGGAGGCGGTGCTGCGACGCGCGAGCACCGAGCCTGAGGAGCCGAGGATCGCGGTGGCCGGGCTGGAGATCGACATGATCGCCCACACGGTCCGGCGCGACGGCGGGCAGATCCACCTCACGCGCACCGAGTTCGACCTGCTCGCGCTGCTCATGCGCAACCGCGGCCGGCTGCTCACGCACGGCATGCTCCTCGCCGAGGTGTGGGGACCGGCGTACGCCGAGGACATCGCGGTGCTCCGCACCCACCTGGCGCGGCTGCGCTCGAAGATCGAGCCCGCCGCCGGACCCCGGCGGCACTACATCCGCACCGAGCCCGGGGTCGGCTACCGGTTCGAGCCGCGGTGACCTCGGGCGCCGGAGGCGCGCGCGGCGGAGGCGCGCGGGCGGCCGGCGCTCGGAGCCGCGCGCCGCGTTCGACGCGGGCGGCCGGCGCTCGGCATCGCCGCGGCCCGCATCGTTACGAAATCGACATGCCCGCGGCCCGGTTCGTCACGCGGCCGTCACGAGCCCGGGCGTAGCGTGGGATTCGGGTTCACGCCATGAGCGGCACCGTCCTCAGTCCGCACCGGAGCCTCGAGCCCGGGCACGGCGTCCCGACGATCTGGACGCACGTGAGCGCCTGGCTCCGCCGCGGGCGGCTCGACCAGGAGCTGGCGACGGGTATCCCGTCCTGGGAGTCGCCGCGGCACGCCGCCCGCGCGCTGCAGCTCACCCGACGGTCCCACCGAACCGCGCTCGCCCAGGGCCTGAACCGGGTGCTTCAGGAGGTCCGGCGCACGACGCCGAGGATGAGGCGGATGAGCTGCGTGATGCCCTGCCGGGGCGCGGTCCTGCGCTGCGCCCCACTGCTCGAGGAGCTGGCGGACGTGCTCGCCGGGGATCTGCCCCTCGACCCGATGCGCGTCGCACGTCTGCACATCCTCATCCGCGACGGCGCGGGACCGTTCTACTGCCCCCGGCGCTCGGGCGAGCTGCACCACGCCCTGGAGCTGATCCGCGCGGGGATCGTCGCCGACGACTGACCGCGCGCCGAAGTCGAAACCCGCTCTCGGGGAGGGCGCCGACGCGACACGAGGAGCGCTCAGCCACCCGCCGCGCGTTCACTTGGAGCGCATCGCTGTCCGATGCGAACCACGATCCGCTCCAGGTCGCCGCCGCCGGCTCGAACCGCGCGGGCAGATCCCCCGTCGACCCGCGCCGGCGCCGGACCGTCAGCGGAGCGTCGCGCCGGGAAAGCCGCGCACCGCGTGAAGCTCGTAGCGGAAGATGCCGGCCCGCACCCCCGGGTCCCCGTCGAGAATCGCCCGCACCCGCTCGGCGTCGCCCCCGAACACACCGAGCCCCGCGAGCTCGCTGTCGTCGGTCACCGGCAGCACGACGAGCAACTCGCCGGCCTCGACGAGCGCCATGTTGCGCCGCCCGTGCTCCCAGACGATCGCGTCGACGTCGGGCCGCACGAACTTCTCGGTCGCGAACAGGAGCGCGGCCGTGTACGGCTTGGCCTGGCCGAGCCGCGCCCGCATCGTCTCGTCGGTGATCGTCGGGAGCGGGCGGAGTGGGTCGCCGACGGAATCGACGGGCTCTCCGACGGAATCGACCACAGGCTCTCCGACGGAATCGACCACAGAGCCGTCGGGGGAGACTGCGACGGAATCGCCACCGGGGTCGCGGGCGGCGTAACGGGCGAAGCCCTCGAGGCTCCAGCCGCCGGCGACCGCGTCGCGCATGCTCTCCCAGCCGGGGCCGTGGCGGTCGAGGTGGCGGTGGGTGAGCTCGACCCGCGTCGCGCTCTCGGCGAGCGGCTCGAACCTGATCTCGACCTCGCTGCAGCGATCCGGATCGGTCTCGATCTGCCAGCGAACGTCGATGTCCCAGCTGAACACGACCCGCCGCGGTGGCTCGTAGGCGAGCACGCGCGCCCACCGGCACTCACTGCCGTCGGTACCGCGGTCGATGATGTGGCCGCCGACAAACGGCTCGAACACCATCTCGGCGAGCGGCGAGCGCAGGATGTGCTTGTCGGCGTCCCACCAGGAGCCGATCTCGGCGGTGAACATCTCGAACGCGCGATCGGGCGGCACGCCCACCTCGACCGACGTGCAGGCGGTGGCGTCATCGACGAGTTCGGCCATCACTCCTCCCGGTGGTTGTCGTTGTCGGCCTCCGCACGCGCCGCGAAGTTCTCGAGCGAGCGACTCCAGAACGACTCGAAGTACGCGCGCAGGATCGCGAGCGCATCCGGGTCGACCTGGTAGATGCGGCGCGTCCCCGCGGCCCGGTCGCTGACGAGCTGTGCGCGCTTGAGCACCTGGAGGTGCTGCGAGACCGCCGAGCGGCTGATCGGCAGGCCCTCGGCGAGCTCGGTGACCGCCGACGGCCGCTCGACGAGCCTTCTGACGATCTCACGGCGTGCAGGCTCCGCGAGCGCATCGAGCATGACATCTGCGTTAGCCATCACTAACGTTAGTCTACACTAACGCACCGCTCGCGGTCAAGCGGCCGACATTCGCCCGTGGCGGCGCGTCGGGGAGCGATCCGCCACAGTACGCCCGATGCTCGACGTCCAGACGCCACACGGCCTGGCGCGCGTACGCCTCCAGCCCGACGACGGCGCGTTCTCCGGCGAGACCGTCGGGCGGCGCCTGGCGCTCGTGCTCGGACACGGCGCCGGGGGCGGGATCGGCTCGCCGGACGTGCGGGCGACGACGGAGGCGGCGCTCGCGCTCGGGCTGCGCGTGGCGCTTGTCGAGCAGCCGTATCGTGTCGCCGGGCGCCGCTCGCCCCCGCCGGCCCGTCAGCTTGACACCGCGTGGCTGGCGGTCGTCGAGGCGCTTGGCGCCGGGCCGCTCACGGACTGCCGGCTCGTGGTCGGCGGCCGCTCCTCGGGCGCGCGGGTGGCCTGCCGGACCGCCGAGCGCGTCGGCGCGGCCGGAGTGCTCTGCCTCGCGTTCCCGCTGCTACCCCCGTCGGCCCGCCACGGCGACGCCTCGAAGTCGCGCCTCGCCGAGCTGGAGGCGGTGCCGCGCTCGATCCCGGTGCTCGTCGTCCAGGGCGAGCGGGACCCGTTCGGGATGGTGCCGCCGGGCGAGAACCGGTCGATCGTGCCGATCCCGGGCACCCACACGCTGAGCTCGGCGAGGGCCGTACGGGGCGCGGTGTCGCCGTGGCTGGCGGTGCTCGCCGCGGCGATCGGCGGCTGACACCGCCGGCGGGCAGCGATCGGCGGCTCGTTGTTGATCCGGGCTTGGAGACGAGCGACAGGTTGACGGTGAGCTCGTCAAAAAGGCGTCCGGCGCGCAGGTCTGCCAGGCGCCGGGACGCCACCGCGTTCGCGCATCGCGGCGCGCGCTTCCCCCTCGAGCACGTCGGTGAGGCGGGCGACGGGTGGGTCGACCGCCCGTGGAGGACCGCTCACCCCGCAGGATGGGCACCCGCTCCGGTGGGCGCTTCGGCGGACCGTCGTCGGCGAGCTCAGTCGATCCCGACCGGCAGCGGGATCGGGGCGAAGCTCCGCGCGGCGGAGTCGTAGCGAGGGTCGGGGCTGACCCGGCCGGCTGCGCTCACGGCGTAGAAGAGGCTCGGGGCGCCAGGACGCAGACGCTCGCAGATGAGGCTCCCGTCCGGCCGCGCGTGGGCCAGCATGATCGCGCCAACCTTCGTCTGCAGCCGCCGGAACGCGGCGATCGCGGCGGCCGTCGGCTCAGGAGGCGCAGGGCGCGGATCGGTGAGGGATCGTGCGGGGAGCATCGCTCTGCTCCCCCTATCGGTGCGCCGCGCGCCGGAGTTGAGCCTCCGGCGCGCCGCTGGCCGCTCAGGGCACCTGACCCGGCGCGGTCGGCTCCTGCTCGCGCCGCTCCTCCGCCTCATGCAGCTCCTCGGCGGTATGGCGCGCGACGCCGCGGTTGGGGTGGCCGACGAACAGGTAGATGAGCCCGATGAGGACGATCACGACCATCACCATCAGCGTGATCCAGTCGAGGTTGAAGTACGCCCGCGGGCTGCTGATCCCGGACGGGAGCACGACGTCGACGAACACGACCGCGAGATACAGGAAGGCGACGATCGTCACCGGGTAACCCCAGCGCCCGAGCCTGAACTTGCCCTCCGGGATCCAGCCGCGCATGCGCGCGATGAGCGAGGCGAGCACGGTGAGGCCGAACGACAGGTAGATGCCGCTCACGCCGAACGAGACGAGCGCGACGAGCACGTTCGTGTTCGCCGGATAGGTGAACCACAGGATGTGGACGCTGTGCTTGGGCGATGGGAACACGAGGAGCATGAAGAGCGCGGTGACGACCGCGCCCGTGACGAGCGCGTTGACCGGCGTGCGGAACGTGTCGTGCACCTTCGAGAGCCAGCGCGAGGCCGGCAGCGCGTCGTCGCGCGAGTAGGAGAAGAGCACGCGGCTCCCCGCGCCCTGGATCGAGGTGCCGCACGAGAAGAACGCGAAGATGATGAGCACGAGCAGCACGTCCTGCATCACCGGGGAGAGCTGCGCGAGCACGAATGGCACACCCCCGCCCTTGACGGTCGCGGCCACGCCGTTGTGGGCGGGCATCGCCAGCAGCAGCGCGCCGGTGAGGATGAGCGACGCGATGCCGCCCCAGATCACCGCCAGGCGCATCGCCCGCGGCACCTGCCTGCCGGCGTCGATCGTCTCCTCGGAGATGTCGCCCGCCGACTCGAAGCCGTAGACGATGTACACCGGCGCGAGCACGGCGACGAGCGCCGCGCTCGTCCACCAGTGCCCGTGGAAGTCCAGCCCGAGCGCGTTCGTCTTGGGATTGGTGACGCCCTGCTGGGTGAACAGGAAGCCGAGGCCGTGGTGGAAGCCGTGGATGAGCAGGACGATCGCCACCCCGACGGTGCCGAGCAGCTCCACGTAGACCCCGAACTGCGCGACCTTGCCCATCACGCCGGTGCCCGTGATGTTGAGCACGGTCTGGATGAGCAGCAGCACGAGCGTGACGATCAGGATCGTCCCGTGGCTCGCCGGATTGAGGTTCCAGCCGAACCAGTTGTGCATGAGCGCCGCGAAGTAGCCGACCACACCCGAGTCGACCGAGGCGACCGTGACGAGCAGCGCCAGCGCGTACAGCCACCCGACCATCCAGCCGAAGCGTGGACCGACCGAGAACTTGGAGTACTGGTAGAGCGCGCCGGCGATCGGATAGTGGCTGGCGAGCTCGCCGAACACGAGTGCCACGAGGAGCATGCCGAAGACCGGCACCGCCAGGAGCCACAGGTAAGCGGGGCCGCCGGTGCCGACACCGAGCAGGAACAGCGAGTAGATCCCCACCATCGGCGACAGGTAGGTGAACGCGACCGAGAAGTTCGCGAACAGCCCGAGGACTCGGTTGAGCTGCGGCTGGTAGCCGAAGCTCGCCAGGCGCGCGTCCTCGTCGGAATGGCTGACCGGCTGCTGATGCTCCTGATTCACGATTCTCCTCCTCCGGGGTCCTAAACCTTATCCTATGGAGTTATGGGTTTAGGTGTCAAGACGGGGCGGGACGCCGAGCCGCCGTCCGGGACGCGCTCCGGATTCGGTCTTACGACCGCGACCGCCCGACTCCTGCTCGGCGCCACCGAGCATTCGGGCGCGCTCGCCGACCAGGTCTCTCAGCGCCTCGGCCAGGCGATCCGTCTCGGTCTGCTGATCGACGGCGAGCGCCTGCCCGCCGAGGGCGAGCTCGCGACGCTCATGGGCGTCTCGACGGTGACACTGCGCGAGGGGCTGAGCACGCTCCGCGCAGAGGGCCTGATCGAGACGCGCCGGGGACGGCACGGTGGCACGTTCGTGCGCGCGCCCGAGGATGGGCGCGCGCCGCTGCGCCTGTTCAGCGTCCACGAGCTCCGGGAGCTCGGCGATCATCGCGCCGCCGTCAGCGGGAGCGCCGCCCGGCTCGCGGCCGAGCGGTGCCTGCCGGGCGATGTGCGCCGGCTCACCAGCCAGGCGCGGCGGCTGGAGGCGGCTCGCACCGCGAGCGAGCGGCGCCGCGCCGACACGCAGCTCGCGATCGCGGTCGCCGCCGCCGCCCAGTCCTCGCGGCTCACGCGCGAGGAGGCGAACCTGCACGCCGAGCTCGGCGACCTGCTCGGGATGCTGATGGCCGGGAAGACCCATCGGGAGATCGTCGCGCAGCGCCGCGAGCTGATCGCGGCGATCGAGACCCGGTCCGCGGAGCGGGCCCGTGCGCTCGCCGAGCGCCACGTCGAGGCGCAGACCGAGCGCCTGATCGCACTCCAGCTCGAGCCACGCGCCAAGAGCGCCGCGGCGCGCGAGAGCGAGGGAGCATTCGGTGCGCTCGCCGAGCTCGATGACGTGTTCGACGCGCTCGCCGAGCTGGCCGACCGCTTCGGCTCGCTGATCGAGAAGCGCCCGGCGCCGCTCGTCGAGGATCTGGCCGGCCTGCATGAGGCGATCTTCGCGATGCTCGCCTCGCGCTCCGGACTGATCAGCGGGACGGGAGTCGTGACCGCGCCCGCGCTGCTTGCCGACGCGCCGCGCTGGCTCGAGTGGTGGTCGGCACCGAGCCCCGGAGGCCGGCCCGACCGCCTGCGCGTCAACCTCGATCCGAGCGCCCCGGACTTCTACGACTACACGGGGCTCGACTGGTTCGCCACGCCGGCCGCGACCGGCGCCCCGCATCTCGCAGGGCCGTTCGTCGACGATGCCTGCACGAACCTGTACGCGCTCACGCTCGCGGTGCCGGCGCGAGCGCGCGGCGCGTTCTGCGGGGTGGCGGCCGCCGACGTGCTCGTGTCGAGCCTCGAGCGCCGGCTGCTGCCCCGGCTCGCCGAGCTCGCCACCCCGACCGCGCTGGCGACCGCGGAGGGGCGCGTGATCGCCTCGACCGTGCCCTCACTCGCCTCCGGCGCGCGGCTCGAGCTCGCCGGCAGGCCGGCGGTTCCGGTGTCGAGGCGGGCGCCGGTCGCCTCGCTCCGGCTCGTGACGCTGGCCGCCGGCTGAGCACGCCTCGAGCGGGGGGAGGCTCAGGCCGCGCGCAGAGCGCCGCGACGACCGCCGGGTCGAACTGGGTGCCGGCGCAGCGACGAAGCTCGGCAAGCGCCTCGGGCCGCCTGGTGGCAGCGGTCGGTCGTCATCGCCTCGAGCGCGTCGCAGACGGCGATGATCCGCGCGCCGAGGGGGATCTCGGTTCCGGCGAGGCGAACTCCTGCCCGAGATCGCGGACGAGCTGCCCGACGCCGGAGACGTGGCCCTCGAGCTCGGCCGAACGCTCGGACAGGACCTGCATGAGCACCTGGTGGGTGAAGGCCGCGGTGTCGCCGCGGCGCTCGACCTTGGCCGCATACATGCGTTGATCGGCCAGTGCCAGGATCCCCGTGGTGGTGGCGGCCTCCTCGGGCGCGATCGCCAGCCCGACCGCGGCGCTGATATCGGCAAGCGCGTGGCGTTCGGTGAGCGCCTCGGTCGCCGCCGCGACGAGCCCGAAGCGTCCTTCGAGCAGGGCACAGAACTCGTCCCCGCCGAGCCGATAGGCGCGACCGTGCTCGCCGACGGCGGCCTCGAGCGCCGCGCCCAGGCGGGCGAGGAGCGCGTCGCCGGCGCCGTGGCCAAGGGTGTCGTTGTAACGCTTGAAGCCGTTGAGGTCGAAGAACACGAGCGTCCGGGGCCGATCGGGCCCGGCGGCGACGGCCGCGTCCAGGTCGGCGATCAGCCTGCGGCGGTTGCCGAGCCCGGTGAGCCCGTCCGTCACCGCGTCCTCCGCGTGCTGGCGCAGCATGCGGACGTTGTCCATGAACGTGAGGATCGCGCGCGCGGTCCCGACGACGAGCGTCGCGGCGGCGAGCGCGACCGCCGCCGGCGTGACGTGGACGAACGCCGCATCGACGAGCAGCACGAGCGCGAGCAGGACGAACGCCGCCGGCAGGACGATCTCCGAGAAGCCGACGGGCGCCTCCTCCGTGCGCCGGGCTCGCGCCGGCTGGCAGCTCGCCGTCGCGACGAGCGCCATCGCCGCGGGCCATCCCGTGTCGAGGATGCCGCCGGCGACGTAGGTGCCCTTCGCCTCCGCGTAGGTGAAGACGAGGTCGGCGATCCCCGACACGATCATCGCGGCCCCGAGAAACGCCCACCGGCGGTCGGGCCGCCACGAGGAGAGCGCGAACGAGACGCCGACGAACACGAGCAGCAGCAGGTCGCCGAGCGGATAGGCGAGGTTGATGACGTCGTCGAGGAAGCGTCCCTGGCTCTCGTGCAGCACCGTCGGCAGGATCAGGCCCGCGCCCAGCGCCGCCGGCGCGAGCCCGACGACCACCCCGTCGAGCCATTGCTCGACGCGGAAGCGGCCGCGCTCGGCGCGGATGAGGAGCACGAACCCGACGTACATCGCCGGATACATCGCGAGGTACAGCGGATCGGCGATCGAGGGGAACGGCGGGTTTCGCAGATCGTCGAGCCACAGCGTCCAGACGAGGTCTCCGCAGGACCAGGTGAGCACACCGAAGGCGATGAGCGCCCAGGCCAGCCGGTCTCGTCGCTCGGTCACCACGCGCCCGATGCAGACGGCGACGGCGAGCCCCTCCGTGGCCGTGTAGATCCACGTGTTGCAGAGCCAGCGCAGCTCCGCGCCGCCGAACCCGATGAGCGCGTGGACGCCGTGGAAGGCGACGAGCAGCCACATGGCGGCGAGGGCGGCGGCAGGTCGCCGGGGGCGCTGGTTGGACATGCTCATGTCTGAGGCCGCATCGTCCGCGGGCCTTGTTCGTATCGGCAGGCGCCGCCCCCGACCGAAGAGCGACCCCCGGGGGTCGGTCAAACGCCGAGGCGCGATCGGTGTGCGAATGTGAACCCGAGGCGCGCGCTCCGATGCACGACGCCGACAAACGACCCCGAGCAGACGAGGAGATCCGACGATGCAGATCACCCGCAGCGGCCCTGACACGCAGATGGGCCCCGCCAGCTGGTTCACAGGCGATGTCTACCTCGACGCGGTCGCCGCGCCCGCCGGCAGCTCGACGGTCGCCGCAGCGCTCGTCCACTTCACGCCGGGAGCCCGCACCGCCTGGCACACCCATCCGCACGGCCAGACGATCTTCGTCACCGAGGGGGTCGGGCTCTGCCAGCGCGAGGGCTCCCCGGCCGAGGTGATCCGCCCCGGCGACCGCGTGTTCTTCGAGCCGGGCGAGAACCACTGGCATGGCGCCGTCCCGAACCGCCTCATGGTTCACATCGCGATCCAGCAGACCGACGAGAGCGGCACTCCCGTCACGTGGGGCGAGCCCGTGAGCGACGATCAGTACGCGGAGGCGGGGCGAGCCGCCCTCTGAGCCGGGGCGCCCCGGACGGGCCGCCCGCGAAGCGGCGCACGCCGGGCGAGACGTCATCTGAACGGCCGGGCGCCCGCGCCACCGGTCCGCCCGCGGTCAGGCCTGGTTCGGACTCGCCGTCGGGTCGAGGCCCGCGACGAGCCGGGTGAGCCGGTCCGGGGCCGCGCCGGCGTCCTCCATCATCTCCTTGCGCCGGATCGCCTCCCGCACGATCGGCGCGCCGACGGAGCGGAGGGGCTCCGGAGGCAGGCGCCGCTCCCAGCGGCGGGTGAGCGGCAGCGCGGTGAGCTCGTCGGCCTGCCCGAGCGCGAGCCCGGCGAGGATCTTGCCGCCGAGCATCGTCTGCACGACGCCCATCCCGGAGTAGCCGACGCCGACGAGGACGTCATCGCGGCCGGGGTGCAGGGGCCCGAAGTACGGCAGGCCGGTGATCGAGTAGTCGATCGGGCCGTTCCAGCTGTACTGCACCGGCGTGCCGAGGAGCTCGGGGTAGAGGAACCGCAGCCGCGACTCGACCTGGTCGCGCAGCCCGGATTCGCCGGTGAAGCGCCTGTCGACGCGGTTGCCGATCGACATCCAGCCGCCGCCCTTCCCGAACACGATCCGACCGCTCGGGGTCGAGCGCCAGTAGAGGATCATGCGGCGGGAGTCGTCGAGTGCGACGCCGCGTCCGAGGCCGCCGGTGAGCGACTCGGGCGGCAGCGGCGCGGTCGCGACGATGTCACTCGAGGTCACGAACAGGTGGGGCCGCAGCGGCCGCAGGCCCGCAGCCCAGGCATTCGTCGCAAGCACCACCCGGTCCGCGCGCACGACCCCGCGGCTCGTGCGGACCTCGACCGGGGAGCGGCCGTCGAGGCCGAGCATCCGCGCGTCCTCGCACACCGTCACCCCGCGCTCGATCGCGACCCGCCGCAGCCCCCGCGCGAGCCTCCCGGGATGGAGGGTCGCCTCGACGTCGGTCGCGACCCCTCCGAGGACCGTCCGTGAGCCCGTGAGCTCCCGCGCCTCCTCCGCGCTCAGCGGGCGGAAATGCGCATGCCCGGCGGCCTCGAGCGCCGAGACGACCTCCTGCCACGCGCCGAGCTGGGCCGCGTTCGTGGCCACCCACGCGCCGCCCTCAAACCGGAGCTCGGCGTCGATTCCCTCCCGCTCGCAGAGCTCGGGCAGCTCGCGCAGGCAGCGCTCGATCGCGTTGCCGACGTCGAGCGCCGCTTGGCGCCCGTAGAGCCGCTCGAGCGCCGGGAACTTCGCCCAGCTCGTCCCGGCGATGCCGCCGTTGCGCCCGCTGGCGCCGTACCCGCAGTACACGGCCTCGACGACGCACACCCGGCAGTCGGGCTCGCGGTCGCGCAGCCGGATCGCCGTCCAGAGCCCGGTGAAGCCGCCGCCGACGATCACGACGTCGGCCGTGGCGGGGATCGGCGCGCGCGGCTCCGGCGCGGCGGGCTCGGACGCGAGCGCCTCCTCGAGCCACAGCGAGACGTACTGGTGCCGGTTCATCATCGGGCTGCCGCCTTCCTGGTCGGTTCATGCCGGCGCCCCCGAACTCCCGCGAGCTGCGCAGGCGCCGCCGCGCCCCGGGGGATACCACGAGCAGCGCGATCCCGGCCGTCTCATCGGGAGATCGACCGATGGCGGCGCCGGTGGTCGGAGGCTGACCTCATGTTCCGAGCCGCGATCAGCGGTGGCCGGTGTCGATCGTGAGCGTGCCGCCGCAGGCGCGGGAGACGCAGGCCAACACGCTGTCCCCGGCGGTCTTCTCCTCGTCGCTGAGGTACACGTCGCGGTGGTCGATCTCGGCGTCGGCGGTGAGCACGCGCACGCGGCACAGGCCGCACTCGCCGCGGCGGCAGTCCCACATGACCTCGACCCCGTTGTCGGTGAGGGCGTCGAGCAGCGACCGGTGCCGTGGCACCTCGATCTCCCGGTCGCCATGGTCGACGACCCGCACGCGGAACGGCTCGTTCGCCCGGGCGCCGTCGGAGGCGAACGTCTCGAACCGCAGCCGCTCGGGCGGGCGCCCGCGGGCGCCCCACAGCGTCCGGGCGGCCTCGCGCAGGCGCTGGGGCCCGCACAGGTAGAGCTCGCCGTCGGGATGGAGCCGGTCGATCTCCACGGCGAGGTCGAGGCGACGTCCCTCGGCGGAGACGAACAGCTCGAGCCTCTCCCCCAGGCGCTCGCGGAGCTGTTCGACGAACGGCATCTGCGCCCGCGTGCGTCCCGCGTACAGCAGGCGGAACGGACGGCCGTGGCGACGGAGCGCGTCGCTCATGCCGACCATCGGGGTGATCCCGATCCCGCCGGCGACGAGCAGATACTCGGGGCGTCCGTACTGAAGCTCGAAGTGGCTGCGCGGCCGCGAGATCCGGGTCGCCGCTCCCGCGGTGAGCGCTCGCACGTGCTCGGAGCCGCCGCGGCTGTCGAGGACCCGCCGGACGGCGATCCGGTACGCCCCGTCCTCGGGTCCCGCGCCGACGAGCGAGTAGGAGCGCACGTCGTCGCGACCTTCGATGCGCACCGCGATGTCGAGGTGGCTGCCGACCGGATAGGGCCGGACGCCGACGGCGGGGACGAGCTCGAGCAGGCGCACGCCCTCGGCGACGTCGTGAACCGCCCGCACCGTGGCGGCCGCGAGCGCCGCCTCGGACGATGCCGTGCCGGGCGCGAGCGCGGCCGCCACCGACACCGGCGCCGTCGGGAGCACGGCGTCAGGCGGCATCTTCCAGTGGGGAGCCGGCGCGGTCGATCAGCCCGGCGCCCGGGAGACGCGCGAGTCGCTCCTCGCTCTCGAGCGCGAGGTCGAGGTTCTCGCGCGCGAGCCGTGCGTGCTCGCGCGCGAGCGCCTCCGCCCGGGCGCCCTCGCCGTGGGTGATCGCGTCAAGCAGGTCGCGATGCTGTCGCTGCGCCACGTACATGGTGCGCTGCGAGCCCGGCAGGTCCGCCTGCAGGAGCACGAACGCGCTCGGCGAGGCGAACGGCAGGGCGAGCGCCCGCTCGTAGGCGCCCGTGATCGCCTCGCTGCCCGCGCCGGCGATGAGCAGCGCGTGGAAGCGCTCGTTCAGCGCGACGTAGCGCTCGAAGTTCTCGCTCTCCAGCCGCCCGGTGTCGAACAACAGGTCGAGCTGGCGCACGCAGCCGTGGATCGCCTCAAGCTCGTCCGGCCCGCGCCGGCGCTCGGCGGCCAGGCGGGCGGCCGCGCCCTCCAGCAGGCCGCGCAGGTCGATCGCGTCCATCACCTGGTCGCGCGTGAACAGTCGCACGGCGAAGCCGCCGCCGGGGAGCGCCTCGAGCAGGCCCTCGTGCTGAAGCTGCCCGAGCGCGAGCCGCAGGGGCGTGCGCGAGACGCCGAGTCGCTCGGACAGCGGGATCTCCGAGACGCGCGTGCCGCCCGGCAGGTCGCCGTCGAGGATCAGCTCACGCAGCCGCAGCGCAGCGGTGAGGTTCTGCGAGAGCGTCACCTAGAGCCCCAGTCGCTCGGCGTCGGCCGGCGTGGCCTCGACGCGGGTGCGGGCGCCGACCTGCCCGGCGGACTCCTCGCGCGAGCGGGCGTAGCGCCCGTCGTCGCGCTCGGCGGCGATCATCGCGTCGATCAGCCGTCGCGCCCACATCGCGCCGCCGTCGATGTTGAGGTTGTAGAACTGCTTGTCGGGGTGCTCGTCGATCGACGCCTGCTGGGCCTCGAGCACGACCTCGTCCTCGCCGAACACGCCCGAGACGCCCTCGCGCAGCAGCGTCGTGATCCGCTGGTCGTCGAGTCGATAGTTGCGCGCGAACGCCCAGAAGTAGTGGCTTGAGCGCTCGGTCTCCGGCGTCATCGTGTTGAGCACGTAGCCGTTCACGCCCTGCGAGCGGTCGCCCTCCGGCGCGCCGGTGCCGGTCGGAGCGACCCCGACGTCGATCGCGATCGTGCTCGGCGGCTGGAAGTGGATGATCTGCCAGCGGTCGACGTTGCCGGCCGGGGCGCCGAGCTTCCACTCGAGCTGCATGCGCCAGAACGGCGGCGGCTCGACGTCGATCATCCAGCGAGTGACGGTCGCGAAGTCCTCGCCGTGCGTGACCTCGAACGGCACCTCGGCGATCGAGCGCTGGCCGATCGAGGCGCCGTGCACGAATGTCTCGTGCGTGAGGTCCATGAGGTTGTCGACGATCAGCTTGTACCCGGCCCGCAGCTGGATGAGCTTGCCGTCCCCGGCCCACTCCGGGTCGTCGTTCCAGTGCAGATCGGGAACGAGCTCTTGATCGGCGAGCGCGGGATCGCCCGGCCACACCCACACGAAGCGATGACGCTCGACGGTCGGGTAGCTGCACACCCGCGCCGCCGGGTTGATCGTCTTCTGCGAGGGCATGAACACGCAGCGCCCCTCGTCGTCGAACACGAGCCCGTGGTATCCGCAGGCGACCCGGTCGTCCTCGAGCCGTCCCTCCGACAGCGGCATCAGCCGGTGCCAGCACGCGTTCTCAAGCGCGACCGGCCGGCCGTCGCGGCGGCGATAGAGCACGAGCGGATGGCCGGCGATCCGCCGCGCGAGCAGGGAGCGGCCGAGCTCGACGTCGTAGGCCGCGGCGTACCAGCAGTTCTCGGGCCAGTCTCGCAGCGCGAACGTGTCCGGGGCGCGCAGCGGCGCCGCGTCTGTGACCGGGCTCGTCGTCGGTTCGACGGTGGTGCTCATCCTTCCCTCCTCGGCTCCGGGTTGCATGCAGAGTAACTATTCTGCATGCAGGCCGCAAGCGGGGCGGACGCCTGGACAAGCTCGAGCGCGAGCGCCTCGTCGCCCGCTCGCGCGACCCTGCCGACCGGCGCGGCGTGCTGCTGGAGATGACCGCCGCCGGCCGCGAGCGACCCCACGCCTACGTCGAGCGCGGCGCCCGCCGCGAGCGCCAGCTCCTGCACGAGCTCGGACAGGCGGATCGGCGTCGGCTCAACCGGTTGCTGCAGAAGCCCGTCGCGGCGCTCGAGGACGAGCGAGCGGCGTTCGCCGACTGAGCTCCAGTCGGAGCGTCAGCGACAGTCGACCGCGACCGCCAGCGCCTTGCAGACCTCGCGCATGCGGACGTCGGCGAGGCGGCCGAGTCGCGCCACGAGAGTGGCAAGCGAGATGTTCTCCACCGAGTCGAGGTTGACCGCGCACCGTTGCGGGACCGGATCCTCGCCCGGTTCGAGCACGACCTCACTGGGCAACGCGCGAATCGTCGTCGTGCACGGAGCGACGAGCGCGCGCCCGAGCCGGGAAATCGCGGCATCACGAGAGAGGACGAGCACCGGACGCCTGCCGATCTCCGGAAGCTCACACCACCACAGTTCACCCCGCGCGGGGAGCCCGCTCACGAGGCCGCCGCGGCATCGTGAAACGACGCCAGGTCGCCCCACGCGTCCGGCTCGTCGAGCGGGTGCTCGTCGTACGCCGCGTAGCTCGCGTCGAGCTCCGCGGCACGATGCCGCGCGAGCAGCGCCGAAAGCGCGTCGTCGATAAGCGCGGCGTCCGTGGCGCCCGCCCGCAAGCGCCGGGCGCTCGCCAACAGCTCGGCATCGACCGTCGTGCTCAACCGTGTGCGAGGCATGGCATGATCATGCCACGAGCGCGTGCGCCCAGACCCCCTCACACCCAGACCCCCACGCCCACGCCCTCACACGCCCCTCGCTGCCCCGATACGGAGGTCGCACCGATGTCCGACTCGACGCTGTTTGCCCACAACTCGGTCGTCGCGCTGGGAAGCGCAGCGTGGGCCGACGACGTCCCCGGGATCAGGGCCCGTAAGCTCCACGAGCTCGGGCGCCGCTGGGCGATCGTCCAGTACGCGCCGCACGCGCGGCGCGAGGAGTGGTGCCTGGACGGCCATGCGGGGTTCGTGCTTGAGGGAGAGGTCGAGTACGAGTTCTCCGGTGAGGATGAGGCGATGGTGGTCTCCGAGGGAGACGCGTTCACGTTGGCGACCGGTCGCGGACATCGCGGGCGCAACACGGGTGACTCGGTCGCGCGTCTGTTCCTGATCGACGACCCGGCGGCGTAGCCGAGCGTCGGCGCCGGCCGGGGCTCTGGCGCCGGGGCGCCGGGTTCTGGCGCCGGCCGGGGCTCTGGCGCCGGGGCGCCGGGTTCTGGCGCCGGCAGGGGGCTCTGGCGCCGGGGCGCCGGGTTCTGGCGCCGGCAGGGGGCTCTGGCGCCCGCGGACGGCCGCGTGACCCCCCGGGCGGCGTCGAACTCGTATCGTCCGTGGCGTTGCCCACAGGAGAGCCGTTGCCCCATTCGGTCGTCAACCCAGCCGGCCTGCCCACCCCCTCCGGGTTCAGCCACGGAGTCCGCGCCGGCAACATCGTGCACCTCGCGGGGCAGACCGCGCTCGACGGCGAGGGGCGGATCGTTGAGGGCGGGATCGCCGTGCAGTTCCGCCGGGCGCTCTCGAACGTGCTGGCGACGCTCCGCGACGCGGGCGGCGAGCCACACGACCTCGTGAGCCTCACGATCTATCTCACCGACATCGCCGACTACCAGCGCCACGGCCGGGAGATCGGCGCCATCTACCGCGAACTCATCGGCGACTGGTATCCGGCGATGGCCGGCATCGGCGTGAGTGCGCTGTGGCAGGCCGAGGCGCTCGTCGAGATCCAGGGCGTCGCCGTCATCGCAGAACGCTGAGAAACGAGGCAGAGCCATGCCGGATCCCACCGTCACCGAGGCCGTCCCGGTCGTCACCCGCAAGGGCGAGGAGTCGCGGAACACGGGCCAATCCGGCGGGGCCGTGCGCGTCTCGGGCGTCAGCCCGCAGCACACGCCCGCCACGAAGATCTGGTACGGCAAGGTGCGCAACGAGCCGGGCTTCCGCTCCCCGCCGCACCACCACGGCGAGGCGGAGACCGGCGGCTACGTGCTCAAGGGCCGGGGGCGCATCTACTACGGCGCGGGCTATCGCCGGTGGGTCGACATGGACGAGGGCGACTTCGTGTTCGTGCCGCCGTTCATGCCTCACGTCGAGGTGAACATGAGCACGACGGAGGAGCTCGTGTGGCTCACCTGCCGCACGCCCGACAACATCGTGGTCAACCTCGAGGACGTCCCGGACGAGGCGCTCGAGGGCTACCGCCGCGCATGAGCGCGCCGGGACGCCTGGCGATGCTCGACGCGATCGAGCTCACGCCCGTGGACGCGGCCGCCCCGGGCCGCGACGCGTTCGAGGCGGTCACCCAGCCCGTGCCGTGGCCCAAGGCGTACGGCGGGGACCTCGTCGCGCCCGCGCTCGCGGCGATGGACCGAACGGTCGCGGACGATCGGACCGTGCACTCGCTGCACAGCTACTTCCTGCGGCCCGCGGAGATCGGCGTCGCCGTGCGCTATGAGGTCGAGCGCCTGCGGGACGGGCGCGGCTACTCCACGCGCGAGGTCCGCGCCTCCCAGGACGGCAAGCTCCTCTACATCGCCCTCGGCTCCTACCACGTCGGCGAGCGGTTCGGAGACCTGCAGGCGACGCCGCCGCCGGTGCCGCCGCCCGAGGAGCTCCCGGACGCGGCGCAGACGCTCGCGGGGCGCGGCGGACCCGCCGCCGAATACTGGTCGGGCGAGGGCCGGAGCTTCGCCATGCGCCACGTCGACGGC
Source organism: Solirubrobacteraceae bacterium (assembly GCA_035294545.1). Taxonomy (GTDB): domain Bacteria; phylum Actinomycetota; class Thermoleophilia; order Solirubrobacterales; family Solirubrobacteraceae; genus Palsa-465. Next base: position 48,911 of record DATGKS010000078.1, read on the forward strand.
CCGATCTACTTCTCGGTCGAGGGGGCGCACGTGCCCCACCAGGCGCTGTGGCTGCGGTCGTTCGCGCCGCTGCCGGACGATCCGGCGTTGCACCGGATCGCGCTCGCCTACGCCTGCGACTACACGATCCTCGAGCCGATCCTCCGGGGCCACGGTCTCGCCTGGCAGGATCCCGGGCTCGTCACCGCGAGCCTCGACCACGCGATGTGGTTCCACCGGCCCGGCCGCGCCGACGAGTGGGTGCTCTATGCCCAGGAGGCCGAATCAGCCCAGAGCGGACGGGGCCTCGCGCGCGGGCGCTTCTTCAGCCGCGACGGCGTCCACCTCGCGACCGTCCTGCAGGAGGGGATGATCCGGCGATGAGCGGTCGCCTCACTGCGAAGACGCCACACGGGCGCATGCGGATCGCCGTCCGCGGCGGCGGTCCGGGCGGGCTGTACAGTGCGATCCTGTTCAGCCGGCTCGGCCACGAGGTCACCGTGTGGGAGCGCAACGCGCCCGATGACACGTTCGGGTTCGGGGTCGTGTTCTCCGACGAGACGCTCGTGGCGTTCGAGGCCGCCGACCCGCCGACGTACGCCGAGATCACCGGAGCGTTCGCCCGCTGGGGCGAGATCGACATCTTCTACCGCGGCGAGCGACGCACGTCGGGCGGCCACGGCTTCTCCGCGCTCAGCCGCCGGCGCCTGCTGGAGATCCTGCAGCGCCGGGCGCGAGAGCTCGGCGCGACATTGCACTTCCGCATCGAGGCGCCGGCGGTCGAGGAACTGTCGTCCGCTTACGACCTCGTGATCTGCGCCGACGGGGTGAACAGCGGCGCGCGGGCCGAGCGCGCGACGGCGTTCGGACCGTCCCTCGACCGGCGGCGCTCGAAGTTCATGTGGCTGGGCACCGACCTCGTGTTCGAGGCGTTCACGTTCCACATCGTCGAGACCGAGTACGGCGTCTTCCAGCTGCACTGCTATCCGTTCGACGCGACCCGGAGCACGTTCATCGTCGAGACGGACGAGGCGACGTGGCGACGTGCCGGACTTGACGCTTCCGAGCGGCTCCGGCTCGAGCCCGGGCGGAGCGACGAGGCGTCGATCGCGTTCTGCCGCGAGCTGTTCGCCGACATCCTCGACGGCCACGAGTTGATCGCGAACAACTCCCGGTGGCTGAACTTCCACACGGTCCGCAACGAGCACTGGCACGACGGCAACGTCGTGCTGCTCGGCGACGCGGCGCACACCGCGCACTTCTCGATCGGGTCGGGAACGAAGCTCGCGATGGAGGACGCGATCGCTCTCGCCTGGGCGTTTCGCGAGGCCGGCGCGGAGGACCGCATCGAGATCGTGCTGCAGGGCTACGAGGACGAGCGGCGGGTCGCGGTCGCCTCCACGCAGCGCGCCGCGCAGGCGAGCCTCGAGTGGTTCGAGGACATCTCCCGCTACGTCGGACAGGCCGTCGATCAGTTCTGCTTCAACCTGCTCACCCGCAGCCGGCGGATCACCTACGAGAACCTGAGGCTGCGCGACGAGGCGTTCGTCGACGGCGTCGACCGGGCGTGGGCGCGCGAGCGCGGACTGCCGACGGAGCCGCGGACGCCGCCGATGTTCCAGCCCTTCCGGCTGCGGGAGCTGACGCTCGCCAACCGCGTCGTCGTCTCCCCGATGGACATGTACGCCGCCGATGACGGCGCGGTCGGCGACTTCCACCTCGTGCACCTCGGCAGCCGCGGGATCGGCGGCGCGGGCCTCGTCATGACCGAGATGGTGTGCGTGTCGGCGGAGGGACGGATCACCCCCGGATGCGGCGGCCTGTACCGCGACGACCACGTCGATGGCTGGCGACGGATCGTCGAGTTCGTCCACGCCCACGGCGGCGCCCAGATCGGCTGCCAGCTCGGGCACAGTGGCCGCAAGGGCGCCACCCGGGTGCTGTGGGAGGGCGACCACGTCCCGCTCGAGGAGCCGTGGGAGCTCATCGCCCCCTCCTCCCTTCCCTACTTTCCGGAGAGCCCCGTGCCCCGCGAGATGACGCACGATGACATGGCCCTCGTGCGCGAGCAGTTCGTCGCCGCCGCGCGCCGGGCGCTCGCCGCCGGTTTCGACCTGCTCGAGCTCCATTTCGCCCACGGCTATCTGCTCTCGTCGTTTCTGTCGCCGCTGACGAACCGGCGGACCGACGAGTACGGGGGCGACCTCGCCGGCCGCGCGCGCTACCCGCTGGAGGTGTTCGACGCCTGCCGCGCCGTGTGGCCCGCCGAGCGGCCGATGTCGGTCCGGATCTCGGCGACCGACTGGTACCCGGGCGGGTTCAGCGGCGAGGACGCGGTCGCACTCGCGCGAATGCTCGCCGACCACGGATGCGACCTCGTCGACGTCTCCACGGGACAGGTGTGGCCCGAGCAGCGGCCCGCCTACGGGCGCAGCTACCAGACTCCGTTCGCGGACCGGGTCCGGCACGAGGTCGGGATCCCGACGATGGCGGTCGGCGCGATCTCGAGCCATGAGGACGTCAACACGATCATCCTCGCGGGCCGCGCGGACCTGTGCGCACTCGCCCGCCCCCACCTCTACGACCCGTACTGGACGCTGCACGCCGCCGCCGACCAGGGACACGAGGTCGAGTGGATCGTCAACTACCGCTCGGGCTCCCGCCGTCCCGTCGACGGGCGTGCCGAGCTCGGGAAGGCGCCGCCGCGCTCGTTCGATCCCCCTCCCGAGCCGGCGCCGGCGCGCTGGCGGCCGCGAACCGTCGCGGCAACCCGGTGATCGTCAGGGTCAGGCCGCAATCCGTGCCGGCACGGGCGAGGCGCGATCCCTCAGCGCGGTGAGGCGACTCGCCAGCCCGCAGCCCGGGCCGCGACCGACATGCGCTCGTCGTAGGTGACGATCTGCCTGACCGCGGAGCCGAGCCGCCGCGCGCTCGCCAGGTGGATCGCGTCGAGCGACCGGAGATCGGCGGGCTCCAGACGCCCGGCGTCGTTCAGCACGCGATCGTTCAGGCGCAGGACGTGGAATCGGCGCAACACGTCACGACCGCGCACGACCGCCTCCTCTCCGGCGGGCATGAGCGCCCGCGCCACCTCGGTCCGCGCGAGCGCACTCGTCACGAGCGCCCGCCGGCGCGAGAGATAGCGCCGCAGGGCCGACGACTCAGGCTCGGCGACGACGAGCTTGACGATCGCGGATGAGTCGACATAGGTGGGGGCGCGCTCAGTGCTCATCGCGACGGAGCCGGGCGAGGACGGCGGACGGAGGCTCCACGGCCGCCGGGAGTCGGAGCGGGGCCGGCAGATCGCTCAGGTCGGCTTCGGCGTCCTGCAACTCGCCCGCCGCCCGGAGCCGATCCAGCGGATCACCGTCGGGCAGCGGCGCGAGCACCGCGACCGGGCGGCCGCGATCCGTGATCTGGATGCTCTCGCCCCGCTCGACACGACGGAGCAGCGAGCTCGCATGCTGCCGAAGCTCCCTGATACCGACGCTCGTCATGTGCTACTTGTAGCACATGACGGTCGGCCCGTTCACACCCCGAGGTCGAGCAGGTGCTCGTACTCAAGGCCGAGGCCGACGATCGCGTTCGAGTAGGCGGCGAGCGCCGCCCGGAGGTTCGCGTGCGCGACCGGGGGCAGGTCCTCGGCGCACAGCGCCTTCATCTCGACGTACACGTCGAGCAGTCGCCGCTCGAGCGGGTCGAGGTCCCGTCCCCAGAGGTCAGTTGCCATGGCTCATCGCTCCCATCGGCGCGTCGCGCAGGTCGACGACCCGCTTTGCCTTCAGTTCGAACCGGGGCAGCGTGCCGGCGTCGGCGCGCCGCACCCGGAAGTTCAGCCCCTCGTGCGCGTCGGAGAGCTCGCGCCTGATCTGCGCCGCGGCCCGCTCCCAGGTGGCCTCGTCGGCGGCCATCTCGACGAACAGCGTGATCTCGTCGCGCACGCCCTCGCGAGTGATCTGGACCTGGAATTCCTCGACGCCGTCGAAGCCGCGGACGATCCCCTCGATCGCGCGGGGATAGACGTTCGTGCCGCGCACGAGCTTCATGTCGTCCACGCGGCCGAGGATGCCGCCGCGGTAGATGTCGAAGCCGCGCCCGCACGCGCACTCCGAGGCGGGCACGCGGCACACGAGGTCGGCGGTGCGGTAGCGGATGAGCGGGATCGCCCCCCGCCCGAACGAGGTGACGACCCGCTCGCCCTGCTCGCCGTGACCGACCGGCTCGAGCGTCTCCGGATCGAGCACCTCCTCCAGCAGGTGGTCTTCGATGATGTGGGCGCCGCCCGGTTGCTCGGCGCACTCGAACATGACGATCGTGCCCACCTCGGTCATCCCGGCCGTGTCGAACGCCTGCGCGCCCCACTGGCGCTCGATCAGGCGCTTCGTCTCCGGTATCGACCCGGCCGGCTCGCCCGACAGGATCACGCGCGAGACCGCCGAGCCGGCGAGATCGATCCCCTGGTGCTCGGCCTCCTGCGCGAGGCGCATCGCGTAGGTCGGCGTCGAGGCGACGACGGTCGCGCCGAAGTCGACGATCTGCCGGACCCGGGCCTCGGTGCTCTGCGCCCCGCCCGGGATGCCCAGCGCGCCGATCTTCTCGAGCGCATCGTGCAGACCCCAGAAGCCGATGAACGAGCCGTAGCCGAACGCGACGTAGGCGATGTCCGCGGGGCGGACCCCGCAGGCCCACAGCCCGTACGCCCACATCTCCGCCACCCATGTCCAGTCCCGCCGGCCGTCGAGCGCCCGCAGCGGCATCCGTCCGGACGTCCCCGACGTCGTGTGCAGACGGACCGCCTGCTCGGCGCCGATCGCCGGCAGCTCCCCGAACGGCGGATGCTCGGCCTGAGAGGCCATCCACTCCTCGCGCGTGAGCAGCGGCAGACGGCGCAGGTCATCGAGTGAGCGCAGATCCTCCGACCCGACTCCCGCCTGCCCGAGCACCCGCCGATACCACGGGCTGCGCGCCTGCGCCCATGCGACCTGGCGTTTCAGCTTCTCCAACTGCAACCGCTCAAGCTCGGGCCGCGTCAGCGTCTCCGTCTTCGGGTTCCAGTAGCGCGATGTCGCCGTCACGGCCTCCTCCTCCTCGGGTGCGCTGCGGATGATCGCGGTTTTTGCACGCGGCGGGGATCGTCCGGCATGATTGACACCGATCGATGGACCCGGCGAGCGCATCCCAGACCGTCGCGGCACAGGCCCCTCGATGAGCCGCGCGGCCGGGCTCACCGAGGCGGAGATCACGGCCGCGGCGGCGGCCGAGACGGAGTGGATGGTCGACGTGCTCGAGCGGCTCGTCGCCGCGCCGACGGTGCTCGGAGCCGAGGAAGCCGGGCAGGCGGTGATGGAGAGCGCCCTGCGCGACGTCGGGCTCGAGCCGCGCGACGTGTGGATGGACGCCGATGCGCTCCGCGCCGATCCGGGTTCCTCGCCGTTCTCCTGGGACGTGTCGACGAAGCGCAACGTCGTGGCGACGTGGGAGGCGGGCGCCGCGGGCGGCCGGTCGCTGATCCTCGGCGGGCATGTCGACGTCGTGCCGCCGGCGGCGGAGGAGCTGTGGTCCTCGCCGCCGTTCGAGCCGCGCCGCGAGGGGGATTGGCTGTACGGCCGGGGCGCCGGGGACATGAAGTCGGGGCTCGTGGCGATCGCCGGCGCGCTCCGCGCGCTGCGCGGCCTCGGGGTGGCGCCGTGCGCCGACGTGCACGTGCAGTCGGTCGTCGAGGAGGAGTGCACGGGCAACGGCGCGCTCCAGTGCCTGCTGTCCGGACAGAGCGCCGACGCGTGCGTGATCGCCGAGCCGCACCCCGACCACATCATGACCGCGCAGGTCGGGGTCCTGTGGGCCCACGTCGACATCGCCGGCCGGCCCGCCCACGCCGCGCGGGCGAGCGAGGCGGGCTTCAACGCGATCGACGCGGCGGCGACCGTGACGCGGGCGCTGCGCGAGCTCGAGGTCGAGATGAACGCGGTCAAGCCGCCCCCGTTCGACGCCTTCCCGCACCCGATCAACCTCAACCCGGGGGTGATCGAGGGCGGCGACTGGGCCTCGACCGTCGCGGCGCGCTGCACGGTGTCGTACCGGCTCGCGATGTACCCGGGGCAGACGCCGGCGGAGGTGGCGGCGCGGGTCGAGGCTGCGGTCGCGGCGGCGGCCGCCGCGAACCCGTTCCTCGCCGAGAATCCGCCGCGCGTGCGCTACGACGGCTTCCGCTGCGAGGGGTTCGCGCTCGCGCCCGACGAGCCGGTCGCGCTGAGCCTCGCCGACGCCTACCGGCGCGTCGTCGGCACCGAGGCGCCGCAGCTGCCGACGACCGCGACGACCGACGCGCGGCACTTCGTGCGGCGGGGGATCCCGGCGGTCTGCTTCGGGCCGCTGGCCGAGGAGATCCACGGGATCGACGAGCGGGTGTCGATCGCGTCGATGCAGCGGGCCGCGCAGGTCATGGCGGTGTTCGTCCGGGACTGGTGCGGGCTCGTGGGCGGCTGACGAAGGCGTGCGGGGGAGCGACGAATCCGTGGGCGAGTCAAGGAGAGGCAGACGATGACCAGCACCGACGAGCAGGCGGGGACGCTCCGCGGGATCTCGCAGATCCGGGGCCACCTGCGGACCAACCCGCACCCGGTGTACTTCGTGTCGCCGACGGCGTTCAACCTGCTCGGCATCGACCGCTGGGTGCGGTCGTTCTTCTACGTGAACTGGATGGACTCGTTCGATGGCAACCATCCGCGGGTGTTCGTTCCGCACGACCGCACCGGGTACGAGTTCAACACGATGGAGGACGTGTGCAACGCGCTCGTCGGCCATCCCGAGGTGCGAGCCTGGTCTGAGCGTCACGGGCCCCGACCGAAGGTCTGCTTCGTCATGTTCGACAAGCAGACCGAGCGGCTTGTCGAGGAGGCGGGGATGGAGCTCATCCTCCCCTCCTGCGAACTGCGCCGCCACATCGACTCGAAGATCGTCACGACGCGGTTGGCGAACGAGGCCGGCGTCGCAAGCGTCCCGAACGTGCTTGGGCGCCCCACCTCCTACACCGAGTTGGTCGGGCTCGCCGACGTCCACGACCTCGGTCGGGATCTCGTCGTTCAGACCCCCTACGGGGACTCCGGCAAGACGACGTTCTTCATCGCCGGGCCGGAGGACTGGGATCGCCATGAGGACGTGCTGCTCGGCGAGGATCTCAAGGTGATGCGGCGCATCAATTGCGCCGCCGCGGCGATGGAGGCCGTCATCACCCGCCATGGCACGATCGTCGGACCGGTGATGCACGACCTCTGCGGGCACCCCGAGCTCACGCCCTACCGCGGCGGCTGGTGCGGCAACGACATGTTCCCGGGGGCGCTGTCGCCCGCGCACCGGAGCGCCGCCCGGCGCGCCACCGCACGGCTCGGCGACCGGCTCGCGCAGGAGGGCTACCGCGGCTTCTTCGAGGTCGACTACCTGATCGACCGCGACACCGGCGAGCTCTACCTCGGGGAGCTCAACCCGCGCATCAGCGGCGTCACGTCGATCACGAACGTCACCGCCGCCGCCTACGCCGACATGCCGCTGTTCGCGTTCCATCTCATCGAGTACCTCGACGTCGACTACGAGATCGACGTCGCGGAGATCAACGACCGCTGGGGACGGGTCGAGCTGCTCGACGTCTGGACGCAGATGGTGATCAAGGACACCGACGACCGGATCGAACTGATCGACGAGGCGCCGCGCACCGGCATCTACCGGCTCGACGACGACGGGGTCGTCCGCTGGAGCCGGTGGGGCAACGACTGGCACTCGATCCAGGACGAGTCCGAGGCGTTCTACCTGCGCGTCTCCGGTCCCGGCGAGTACCGCTACAAGGGCGGCGATCTCGGCATCCTCGTGTCCCGCGGGCGCTTCCAGTCCGACGAGGGCGCGCTCACCGAGCGCGCCCGCCACTGGATCGCAGAGATGAAGGCGATGTACGTCGGAACGCCGATCGAGCCGGGGCCCCGCCCCGAGATCGTGTTCCCGGCCGCGGTGAAGGGGGTTTGAGGGGCGCCCAGCGGGCCGGGCCGTCGGCTGCGGACGCTCAGCGGGCCGGGCCGTCGGCTGCGGGCGCTCAGCGGGCCGGGCCGGAAGCCGCGGGCGCTCAGCGGGCCGGGCCGTAGGCCGCGGGCGCGCCGTCGGCCGGCGCCGCGTAGAACTCCGTGTGCTCGCGCGGCACGAACTCCTCGAAGCTCTCCGTCCACTGCTCGCCGCTCGGCCAGCGCAGCTCGACCCGTCCCTCGCCGGGGTAGTAGGCGGCGGTGTAGAGCGTGCCGATTCCGGCGTCGTGCCCGCTCGAGCGGATCGGAGGCCGCAGGAACGCCTCCTTCAGCCGCTCGGCGGTCATCGTGGGGTCGTCGATCAGCTCGAGCAGGCGGGTCTCGCGCTCGACGCTGTGGACGACCCGCTCGTATTCGGGCCACTCGACGGCGCCCTGGTGGTTGGTCGTCGCCGCCGTCCTGATGAGCCGCAGCGGCCGGTCGGGAGCGACGTACGCGGTCATGAACTCGCCGGCGCGATCGATGAGCGTCACGTTCTGGCTCGTGTGCACTGGCACGCGCGCGAGCACGGCGCACGCCTCCTTGACCGACGTGCACGTCTCGAGCATGTAGCGCACGACGAGCGGGATCGCGAACCCCTCCCCGGTCGCCGCGCGTCCGCCGAACGTGAGCGACACGGCGAGCCCGGCGTCGTTGACGCCGTCGAGCAGGCCCCACATGCAGTCGCTCATGCCGATCACCCGCCGCCCGGACCAGGCCGTCTGGACGAGCACGCCCTCCAGCCGGGAGATCGGATAGTCGTAGTTGCGGATCAGCACCGGCGTGCCGCGCACCCATGCGGCCTGCGAGCAGCCGGTGATGAACGCCGGCGGGTCGTAGAGCGAGAGCATGCGAGCGTCGAGCGGATCGCCGCCCGTGAGCTCCACGAGCCGTCGGTGGATCGGCAGCAGCTCGGGCATGTGCCGCGCGAGCATCGCCTCGCAGAACTCAAGCGGCGGGCGTGCGGCCTCGCCCTCGCCGAGGTACCACGACCGGTAGACGTCGCGCTGGGCGAGGAAGCGCTCGCGCCACGACTCCCCCGGGCGGGGCTCAGAGCGTGCGGTGAACGTGAGCGCCGTCGAGGGCAGGGACGGCCTCGGGGGCCTGGCCGGGACCCCCACGGTGGAGCCGCGCGCGGTCACGAACAGGTGCGGGTGCCGGCGGGCGGGTGGCCGGCGGCGGAGGTGTCGGGCTGGTGCTGTGCCGCGCGGGCCATGTGCGTCCTCCAGTCTATTTCAGGACCCTCGACCTCCTGGAGACGCTGGGGGACCACCCCTGGCACACTCCCGCCGATGACGAACGAGCCGGAGCGCGGCGAGCTGCCCGGCGGGCTCGCCGGCGACGAGCAGCCGACCGCGCCCTACCTCGATGCGGTCGTCGCCTACGCGTTTCGCGGCACCGGCCGCTACCACGTCCCCGGGCACAAGGGCGGGCCGGGCGCGGACCCGGGCGTGCGCAAGGCGATCGGGCCGGACGCGCTCGCCGCCGACGTCCCGCAGCTCATTTACGGCATCGACGTCGGGCCCGAGCCGCGGCCCTATGACCGCGCCGAGCGCCTGGCCGCGGAGGCGTACGGGGCGACCCGCACATTCTTCCTCACGAACGGGGCCTCGCAGGGCAACCACGCCCTCTGCCTGGCGCTCGCGCCGCTCGGGTCCCGGATCGTCGTGCAGCGCAACGCCCACGCGTCGGTCGTCGACGGCCTCGTCTTGAGCGGCGGGATCCCGACGTTCGTCGCCCCCGATTACGACGCCGAGCTCGGGATCACCCACTGCGTGACGCCCGAGGCACTGCGCGAGGCGCTGGCGGCGACGCCGGGCTGCCGGGCCGCGCTCGTCACCTCGCCCACCTACTACGGGATGGCCGCCGACATCGCCGCGCTGGCCCGGGTCGCGCACGAGCACGGCGTGCCGCTCGTCGTCGACCAGGCGTGGGGACCGCACTTCGGTTTCCACGCGGCGCTCCCGCCGACCGCGCTCTCGCAGGGCGCAGACGCGATGCTGACGAGCACGCACAAGACGGCAGGCTCGCTCACCCAGAGCGCAATGCTCCACATCGGGCAGAGCGATTTGCTCGATACGGGCGCGATCGCCCGGGCGCTCCGGCTGCTGCGCTCGACGAGCCCCTCCTCGCTGCTCCTGCTGTCGCTCGACGGGGCCCGCCGCCAGCTCGCGCTCCACGGCGAGCAGCTCGTGCACGAGACCCTCGAGGCGCTCGACGTCGCCCGCGCGAAGCTCGCCTCGATCCCGGGGATCGCGCTCGTCGGCGAGGGCCTCGTCGGGCGGGCCGGGGTCGCCGCCTACGACCCGATGCGGATCGTGATCGACGTCCGCGGGACCGGTCGCACGGGCTTCGAGATCGCCGACGAGCTGCGCCGCGCCTACGACACGCACGTCGAGCTCCCGACCGAGGCGACGATCGTGTTCATCGTCGGCCTCGGCGAGTCCGTCGTCGCGCTGCGGCGGCTTGCCGGCGACATCGAGGAGGTCGTCAAGCGGATCAGCCGGCGACCGACGACGCCCGCGGTCGTCGCCGAGAGCCTCGCGAGCGCGAACGAGATGGCGGTCACCCCGCGCGACGCGTTCCTCGGGGCCGCCGAGACCGTCACCACCGAGGAGGCCGCGGGACGTATCTCGTGCGAGTCGATCGCCCCCTACCCTCCGGGGATTCCCGCGCTCCTGCCCGGCGAGCGGATCACGGCGGAGACCGCCGCCCACCTGCGCGCGCTCGCCGATGCGGGCGCGCGGCTGCACGGCGCGAGCGATCCCGCGTTCCGGACGATCACCGTGCTCCGGGAGGGCGAGGGCGAGCTCGGTCTGCGCTGAGCCGTCCCACCGTGTCCCCGCCGCCCGCGTGGTGGCGGAGAACCTTCCCCACGAAGCCAAGCCCTCCGCCGCAGGCACGACGCCCTCGTGGACCCGAGCGCGCCGCCCGATTGACACGGCACGCCCCGCGCGCGAAACTCCGCGCGAGATGTCGGATGTCAGACAACGCAGGTCGGGTCGGCCCGGGCCGCGCGCTGCGGAGAGGCGGCAGCTTGACCGGGGCCGCGCCCACGGACGCTGGGAGGGTCGGCCTGGCTCCCGCGCCGGCGGGGCGTGAGATGGGGTTCCTGATCGGCCTCGACGTCGGCTCGCAGAGCGTCAAGGCGTGCGTGCTCGACGACGCGGGGCAGCGGCTGGCGACGGCCGACGCGCCCTGCCCGCTGAGCTTTCCGACAGGTGGCTGGGCCGAGCAGGATCCGGCCGACTGGCGGCGGGCGATCGCCCGCGCCACGCAGGATGCCTGCAGCCTCGCCGGCGTCACGCGCGCCGACGAGGTGACGCTCGGCCTCGCCTGCCAGGTCGACGGGGTCGTCGCTGCCGACGCCGACCACCGCCCGCTGCGGCCGGCGATCATCTGGATGGACCGTCGGGCGTCGGCGCAGTCCGCTGCCCTCGCGCAGGCCGCCGGGGCCGAGCGGCTGCGTTCGATCACCGGGCTCAACCCGGATGCGTCGCACAGCGGCCCGAAGACGATGTGGCTGCGCGACCACGAGCCGGAGCACTACCGCAGCGCTCGCCGGCTTGCCTCGGTCGGCGGCTATCTCAACGGGTGGCTCACCGGCACGACCGTCCACGACCACGCGAACGCCTCCTCGTCGCTGCTCTACGACCTCACGGCGCGCGACTGGTCGGCCGAGCTCGTCGAGCGGGCGGGGCTCGACCAGGCGCAGCTCCCTGCGCTCGCGGCGGCGCACGAGGAGATCGGCACGCTCCGCCCCGAGCCGGCCGACGAGATCGGACTCTCACCGCGGACGCGGGTCGTCTGCGGGACCGGAGACGACCACGCGGCCACGCTCGGCGCCGGTGGGATCGGGCCGGGAACGCTCGTCGACGTGACCGGCACCGCCGAGCCGGTCGCCGCCCCGGTCGCCGCGGTCGTGATCGACCCGGACGGCCTCGTCGAAACGCATGCGCACGCGATCGACGGGATGCTGCTGCTCGAGAACCCAGGCTTCGTCTCCGGCGGCAGCGTGCGCTGGCTGGCGGAGCTCACGGGCCGGACGCAGGTCGATTCGCTCGCCGCGGCGGCCGAGGCTCCGGTCGGGAGCGGCGGCGTGCTCTTCCTGCCGGCGCTGTCCGGTTCGATGGCGCCGCGCTGGGACGAGCGGATGCGGGGCTCGTTCGCCGGACTCTCGCTCGACCATGGTGTCGGGCACCTGGCGCGCGCGGTGCTCGAGGGCTGCGCCTACGCACTGCGCGACATCGTCGACCGGCTCGAGGCGCTCGGGGCCGGCGCCGACGAGATCCGGGTCGTGGGCGGCGGCGCGCGCTCCGACGTCTGGCTGCAGATCAAGGCGGACGTCACCGGGCGGCCGGTGCGGCGAGTGCTCGGCGACTGCGCGACGAGCACGGGCGCGGCGATGCTCGCCGGGATCGGCACGGGCGCGTTCACCGACCCCGAGCAGGCCGTCGCCGCCTGTGTCGCGCTCGACGCCGGGCCGGTGCGTCCCGACCCGCGAGCGGTCGAGGCCTACCGCGAGCGCCACCGCGCCTACCGCGGGCTGTTCGACTCGCTCGAGCGGTGGACGGCCGACGCGCCGACGGAGCGCGAGCCGCGATGAGCACGCTCGACTTCGTGGATCTCGACGCGCTGCGGGCCACGCTCGCCTCTCAACCCGGCGCAGCGCGGCTCACCTCGGTCGACCTCGGCGGCGTCGTCCTCGGCGAGGACGCGCTGAGCACCCTGCCGGCACAGGCGGCCGAGCTCCGCGACCCCCGCGCCGGTGATGTGGCAGTGCTCATGGACCGCCGCCCGATGACCGGTCCCGACGGCACCGAGCTCAAGCAGCGGGTGCAGGAGCTGCTCGGCGAGGCGGGAGCGATGCGGGCCGTCGAGCTGGGGAACGCGGACGCCGACGTCCACGCCGACCCGGACACGCTCGCCGCCGCCGCTGCGGGCGTCGACGGGGCCGCGCTGCTCGTCACCGTGGGCTCCGGGACGCTCACCGACATCGGCAAGCACACGAGCCACCGGCTCGGGGGTCTGCCCCACATCGTCGTGCAGACGGCGGCGAGCGTGAACGGGTTCGCCGACGACCAGTCGGTGCTCGTGATCGAGGGCGTCAAACGCACGACGCCGAGCCGCTGGCCGGACAGGCTGATCATCGACACCGGCGTGATCGCGCACGCGCCGGTCGCGATGAACCGCGCCGGCCTCGGCGACCTGCTCGCGACCTACACCGCTCCCGCGGACTGGCTGCTCGCCCGCTTCATGGGGCAGGACGACAGCTTCTCGGCGGCGGTCGTCGCGCTCGCGCGGGACCGCGTCGACGCCGTGCTGGAACATGCCGCGGGCATCGGCCGCGGCGACCGGCCGGCGCTCAAGGCGCTGGCGGCGGCGCTCACGCTGAGCGGCATCTCGATGGGCGCCGCCGGTCGCACCGCGCCGGGCTCCGGGATGGAGCACACGTGCAGCCATCTGATCGAGATGACCGAGCGGGGCGCCGGCGCGCTCCACGGCGCCCAGGTCGGCGTCCTGTCCGTGTTCGCCGCCTGCCTGTGGCGGCGGGTGCGGGACGCGATCGCGCACGGCGCGCTCTCGCGGCTTCGGTTCCCGGACCACGCAGAGATGCGGGCGCGGGTCGGCGCCGCGTTCGCGTCCGCGGACCCGAGCGGGGGGATGGCGGCCGAATGCTGGCGGGACTACCGGCGCAAGCTCGAGCGTCACCATGGCCTCGCGGACCGGGTCGAGGAACTCGTCGCCGACTGGCCGCGGCTCGACGCCGGGGTCGAGCGACTGCTCGGCGCGCCGGAGCGGCTCTCGGGAGCGCTCGCGGCCGCGGGCGCGCCCACCCGTCTCGGCGAGCTCGGGATCGAGCCTGAGCGGGCGCGCTGGGCGCTCGCCAACTGCCACCTGATGCGCGATCGCTTCACGATCGCCGACCTCGCGTTTCTGCTCGGTCTGTGGGATGCGGACGGGGTCGACGCCGTCGTGGAGATGGCCGAGCGCGCGGGCGCGGGAGTATGAACGGCGGGGGCACGCACGTCGAGCCGGTCGAGATCGAGCACGCGGCGCCGCCGCGATTCGCGGCCTACGTCTTCGATCTCGACGGGACCGTGTACCTCGACGAGCGTCCGATCGACGGCGCCCCCGAGACGATTCGTCGGCTGCGCGCGGACGGCGCCCGCGTCGCGTTCGTCACGAACAAGCCCTTCGAGCCGGCCTCGGCGTACGCGGCGCAGCTCACGCGTCTCGGCGTGCCGGCATCCGCTGACGACGTCACCACGTCGGTCGATGCGCTGATCGACTACCTGACCGGCTGCCACCCCGGCCGCACCGTGCTGCCGATCGCCGAGCAGGAGGTCCTCCGACGGCTGGGCGAGGCCGGCTTCCCGCTCACCGACGACCCGACATCAACCGACGTCCTGGTCGTGTCGTTCGACCGCTCTTTCGACTACGCGAAGCTCCACGCGGCGTTTCGCGCGGTGCGCGAACGCGGCGCGGTGATCGTCGCCACGAACCCGGATCCGTTCTGTCCGACGCGCGAGGGCGGTCTGCCCGATTGCGCGGCGATGCTCGCCGCGGTCGAGGCGTGCACCGGGGCGCGGGCCGAGGCGATCGTCGGAAAGCCGAGCCCGCACATGATCACCGCGGCGCTGCGCCGGCTCGGCGTGACCGCGGGGGACAGCGCGATGGTCGGCGACCGCCTCCACACCGACGTCGCGATGGGCCAGGCGGTCGGCGCCGCCGGGGTGCTCGTCCTGACGGGCGCGACCTCGGCGGACGAGCTCCGAGCATCCAGCGTTCGCCCCGACTACGTGCTCGGGTCGATCCGCGAGCTCATCCCCGAGGACGACGCGTGAGCGGCGGCCGTCGGCCCTCGCTCGTCAGCCAGGTGCGGACCGAGCTGCTTCAGGAGATCGGCGACGGCCGGCTCCTCGCCGGCGACAAGCTGCCGAACGAGTACGAGCTCGCGGACCGCTTCGCGGTGAGCCGGCAGACGGTGCGCGAGGCGATCCAGAGCCTCGTCGTCAGCGGCCACCTGTCGCGCCAGCGCGGCACCGGCACGTTCGTCACCACCGCGCCGAGCCGGCACGCGCTCGACACGAACGTCTCCTACACCGCGATGATCCGCGACGCGGGCCTCGAGCCCGGCGAGACCGTGCTGGAGGTGCTGCGCCGGCCGGCGAGCGCCGCCGAGGCGCGCGCGCTCAGGCTCGGCTCGGGCCGGGAGGTCGTCGCGGTCGAGCGGATCCGCTCGGGGAACGACCGGCCGCTCATCTACTCGCGTGATCGGATCCCGGCCGACCTGCTCGGCGGCGTGGGGCAGGAGCGGCTGTCCGACTCGCTGTACGCGATGCTCGAGGCGGCCGGGCATCGCGTCGTCGGCGCCACGGCCCGGCTCCTGCCGGTGCTCGCGGACCGCCGCCTCTCCGAGCTCCTGCTGGTCGGCGAGGGAGCGCCGCTGCTGCACATCCACCAGGTCG
>DATGKS010000079.1:0-21030 GCA_035294545.1 Solirubrobacteraceae bacterium
GATGCGGGCCGCGGGCCTGATCGACGCGGCGGTGCGCGCCGGCGACCTCGACGTCGCCGTCGGCGGCGGCATGGAGTCGATGTCGAAGGCGCCCTACATGCTCAAGGACGCCCGCTTCGGCCTGCGCATGGGCGACGGCAAGGCGCTCGACGCGATGATCCACGACGGGCTCACCAACCCGTTCAGCGGCCGCCAGATGTTCGACGAGGCGACCGAGGTCGGCGACAGGCTCGAGATGACCCGCGCGGACCTCGACAGGTGGGCGCTGCGCTCGCACGAGCGCGCGATCGCGGCCACCGACGAGGGGCGCCTGCCCGAGGAGATCGTGTCGGTGACGATCACGACTCGCAAGGGCGACACGACGGTCGAGATCGACGAGGCACCGCGGCGCGACACCTCGCTCGAGCGCCTCGCGAAGCTCCCCGGCCTCGTCGGCAAGGACGGCTCGCACACCGCCGGCAACTCCCCGGGGGTGAACGACGGCGCCGGAGCGCTCGTGCTCGCGTCCGACGAGTGGGCCAAGCGCAACGGCAAGCCCGCGCTCGCGACGATCGTCGCGCAGGCGGCGGTCGCCGACGAGTTCGCCTTTCTCGCGCGCACCCCCGCAAACGCGGCCAAGAAGGCGCTCGCCAAGGCCGGGCTCACCGCCGATGACGTCGACCTGTGGGAGATCAACGAGGCGTTCGCGTCGGTCGCGCTCAACTCCGTTCGCATGCTCGAGATCGACGAGGAGAAGGTCAACGTCAACGGCGGCGCGGTCGCGCTCGGCCATCCGGTCGGCGCCTCCGGCGCCCGCATCCTGGGCTCGCTCGTGCTTGAGCTGCGCCGGCGCGGCGGTGGGATCGGCTGTGCCGCGATCTGCTCGGGCGGTGGTCAGGGCGACGCGATGATCGTCGCGGTCAATGGCGGCTGAGCCCGCCCAGGCGCCGCTCACGTCGCAGAGCGCGCGGATCCCGCTGACGTCGCAGAGCGCGCGGATCCCGCTCACGTCGGGGGGCGCCGAGCCCCCGGTCACGTCGGAGGGCGCCGGGCCGCGCGGCGCGGCGTTCTTCGACCTCGACCGGACGCTCATGCAGGGCTCCTCGGCGTTCCAGTTCGCGCGCGCCGCCTACGCCGAGGGGCTGATCAGCCGCCGCCAGATCCTCAGCGACGGCTGGGCGAACCTCCGCTACCGGCTGCGGGGCGCCTCCGACGAGGATTCGCTCGCGCTGCGCGAGCGAATTGCGGCCGGGCTGCAGGGCCGCCGCGTCGTTGAGCTCGAGCGGCTCGGGGTCGGCGTCCTCGCCGGCGTGCTGCCGCGGATCTACCCGCGCATGCTCCGCATCGCCCACGAGCACCAGGACGCCGGGCGGCCCGCGTACATCGTGACCGCGGCCGCCCATGACCTCGCCGAGATCCTCGCGCGCGTGCTCGCGCTCGACGGGGCGCTCGGCTCCGAGCTCTCGGAGGTCGACGCCGGCGTCTACACCGGTCGTCCGGTCGGCCTCTTCATGTACGGCGCCGGGAAGGCCCGGGCGATCGTCGAGCTCGCGGCCCGTGAGGGCCTGGACCTCGGCGCCTCCTACGCCTACTCGGACTCCGCCTCGGACCTGCCGATGCTCGAGTGCGTCGGCCACCCGGTCGTCGTCAACCCCGACGCCGGGCTGCGGCGCATCGCGCGTGAGCGCGGCTGGGAGGTCGTGCGTCTCGACCGGCTCGGCCGGCGTCTGTGGTGGGCGGCCGGGCTCGGCGGCGCCGCGGCGGCGGGCGGCGCGGCCGCGGTCACGCTCGCGCGGCGGATGGGCGGAGACGGGCACGGCGCAGGTCCCGCCGGGTCTCGGACGGGCGGTCACGGGCGGCGCTCCGGAGCCTTTCCGCTGGCGCTCGGGGCCTGATCCGTGACGGGTCGCACACCTCCCGCGGCGGGGCGCCCGCATCGCTGGCGACGGTGGTGTAGCTTGCCGATTGACTCGTCAGTCAACCGATATGATTCCGCGCCGACGCCCGGGCCGAGCGCATGACCGCGGGCGCACGCGGACCCGCGAGAGGACATCGATAGGAGGCCACACTTGAAGATTTGCGTCCTGGTCAAAGAGGTTCCGGACGCCGCGGTCGAGAAACGGATCGACCCCTCGACGGGGCGGATGGACCGGTCCGGCGAGAAGAACCTCAATCCGTACGACACGCACGCGATCGAGGCCGCGATGCAGATCCGCGAGGGCGGCACGGCGGAGGTCGACGAGATCGTCGCGGTGACGATGGGCCCCGCCAGCGCGACCCGTGCGCTCCAGAAGGCGGTCTCGCTCGGCGCCGACCGTTCGATCCACCTGTCCGACGACACGCTCGCGGGCTCCGACGTCGCGGCCACCGGATACGCGCTCTCCAAGGCGCTTGAGTCCGAGGCGCCCGACCTCGTGCTGCTCGGCCAGCAGTCCGACGACGGCGAGTGCTACACGATCGGTGCGGTCGTCGCCGACCACCTGCGGATGCCCTCGCTCACGCAGGTCATCAAGATGGACGTGAGCGGCGAGACGCTCACGTGCGAGCGCCAGGCCGAGTACGGCTACGACACGGTCGAGGTCACGCTGCCGGCCGTCATCTCGGTCGGAGACGCGATCAACGAGCCGCGCTACCCGTCGCTGAAGGCGATCATGGGCGCCAAGAAGAAGCCGCTCGCGACGGTGAGCGCGGGCGACGTCGGGATCGACGCCTCGCTGGTCGGCGCCGACGGCTCCCGCGTGCAGTGCGGCGACTTCCACGACCCGCCGGCGAAGGCGCCCGGGCAGATCATCGAGGACGAGGACACCGACGAGACGGTCGCCAAGATCGTCGCGTGGCTCGACGAGAGGAAGCTCATCTGATGACCGATGTCCTGACCTACGTGCTCCACTACGAGGGCGCGTTCAACAAGAACTCGCTCGGCGCCGTCTCCGAGGGCGCCGCCCAGGCGCAGGCGATCGGCGGCGAGTGCCACGCGGTCGTCGTCGGCGGCGACGATCTCACCGACGAGCTGTGCGCGACGCTCGGCGGCTTCGGCGCGAGCAAGGTGTTCCGCGCGAGGGGGCCGGAGGGGCTCGCGCAGCCGGTGATCGACGTGATGGCGAAGGTGATCGACGAGCACGGGCACGGGTACGCGCTGTTCGGCGGCGGCCTGCTCGGCTTCGAGATCGGCGCCGGCCTCGCCGCCCGCCGGCACGCCGGGGTGACGATGGAGGTCATCGCGGTCAAGGCGCAGGACGGCAAGCTCGTCGCCGAGCGCTCGATCCTGCAGGACTCGAAGATCTCCGACTCCCACTACCGCGGCGACCTCGGGATCATCATCGGCCGGATCAACGCGTTCGAGGTCCGGGAGAACGGCTCCGGTCCCGCCGAGGTGGTCGATGTCGAGGTCGAGTACTCGCCCTGGAACGAGCGCGCCAGGATGGTTACGCGCGGTGAGCAGCGGGGCGCCGACGTCGACATCGAGGGCGCGGACATCCTCGTCGCGGGCGGCCGCGGCCTCGGCAAGGCCGAGGGATTCGAGCTCGCCGAGAACCTCGCCAAGGCGTTCGGCGGCAACAGCGCGGTGGCCGCCACGCGCGCGGTCGTCGATGCCGGCTGGTACCCGTACGCCGCGCAGATCGGGCAGACGGGCAAGACGGTCTCGCCGAAGCTGTACTTCGCCGTCGGCATCTCCGGCGCGATCCAGCACAAGGTCGGGATGCAGTCCTCGGAGAACATCGTCGCGGTCAACAAGGACGCGAACGCGCCGATCTTCGAGTTCTCCGACCTCGGGATCGTCGGCGACCTCAACAGGATCCTGCCGAAGCTGACCGAGGCGATCAGGGCTCGGAAGGGGAGCTAGACAGCGTCATGAGCAGCTCACGCGGTCGCCACCCCGCGCCGAGCGAGTACCCGCCGCCGGTCGACTCCGTCAAGGAGTTCATCAAGCGCGGGCTCGACTCCGAGGACGAGCGGATCGACGTCGGCGTGGCGATCGTCGGCGGCGGCACGGCCGGCCTCGCGTGCGCCAACCGGCTGCTGCAGCTGCTCGGCGAGGATCCGGAGCTGACCGAGTCGCTCGGGGAGGTGCCGGTCGCGGTCGTCGAGAAGGCGAAGACCTGCGGTGGGCACAACCTCTCGGGCGCGGTCATGCGGCCGGGCCCGTTGCAGGAGCTGTTCCCCGACCTCAGCCGCGAGGACTGGCGCGCCGAGCGCTTCGCGTTCGGCGAGGTGAGGCGCGAGTCGATCTACATGCTGCCGAACGGCCGCTCGAAGATCTCGGTGCCGACGTTCGCGGTGCCGAACTTCAGGAACCACGGCAACGAGGTCGTCTCGGTCTCGGCGCTCGCCCGCTTCCAGCAGGCGCGCGCCGAGGAGGGCGGCGCCTACGTGCTCACCGAGACCGCGGCCACGCAGCTGATCGTCGAGCGCGGCCGCGTCGTCGGCGTCCGCTCCGGTGACAAGGGGCGCGGGAAGGACGGTGAGGAGCTCTCCAACTTCGAGCCGGGCACCGACATCGGGGCGAAGGTCACCGTGCTCGCCGAGGGCTGCTGGGGCCATCTCACCGGCGCCGCGATCCGGGAGTTCGACCTCGGCGAGCACCGCGAGCCCCAGGTCTGGGAGCTCGGCGTCAAGGAGCTCTGGAAGGTGCCGAAGCCGCTCGACCGGGTGATCCACACGATCGGCCCCTGGCCGCTCAAGGTCCCCTCGAAGTACGGGCACGTCGGCGGCTCCTGGCTGTACCCGATGAAGGACTCGAAGACCGGCGACGACCTCGTCTCGATCGGCTTCGTCGTCGACCTCGACTACGCGGACGCGACGACCTCCGTCCACGACCTGCTCCAGCAGTTCAAGCTGCACCCGCTCGTCAAGGGGATCCTCGAGGGCGGCGAGCGCGTCGGGTGGGGCGCCAAGGCGCTGCCGGGCGGCGGCTACTGGTCGATGCCGAAGCTCTCGATGCCCGGCGCGCTCCTCGTCGGCGACGCGGGCGGGATGGTCGACGCGGCGGCGCTCAAGGGCGTGCATCACTGCATCAAGTCGGGAATGCTTGCGGGCGAGGCGATCTACGCGTCGCTGAAGCGCGGAGCGCCGCTCGAGGCCTACGAGCAGGCGATCGAGGACTCCTCGGTCGGGCAGGAGCTCTACCAGGTGCGCAACACCCGCCAGCCGCTGCAGAAGGGGTTCCTCAAGGGGTCGCCGCTGAGCGGCGCGTCGATCATGTCGAAGGGGAGGCTTCCGCGCGGACGCCTGCCGTGGCACCGGGGCGACCAGGTCCCACAGTTCGTGGGCGACACGAAGGACGGCTATCCGAAGCCCGACGGCAAGTACACGTTCGACAAGCTCTCCTCGGTCTACATCTCGGGCAACGCAACCCGCGACGACGCCCCCAACCACATCCGGGTGCAGCGCCGGGTCCCGCGCGAGATCGCCGAGAGCTGGGTGTGGATGTGTCCCGCGGGCGTCTACGAGATCCCCGAGGCCGCGCCTGCGAACGGAGACGTCGACGTGATCGTCAACTACACCAACTGCGTGCAGTGCGGCGCGATCACGGCCCGTGGGGGGCGGCTCACCCCACCCGAGGGCGGCGACGGGCCGCTCTACCGGCTGACGTGAGCGCCGGCGCGTTCGGGCCGCCCGGCTCTGGGGCCGGTGCGTCCCGCACCTCACGCCGGCGGCGCGTCTGGCACCCTCCGGTCGCATGAAAGGCGTCATCCTCGCCGGCGGGAAGGCGACGCGCTTGCGTCCCCTCACGCAGGTCACGAACAAGCACCTGCTGCCGATCTACGACAAGCCGCTCATCTACTACCCGCTTGAGGCGATGGCGCGCGCCGGGGTGGAGGACGTGCTGCTCACCACCAACCCCGAGCACGCCGGGCACTTCCTGCAGCTGCTCGGCACCGGCCGGGAGTTCGGGCTGCGGCTCGCCTACGAGCTGCAGGAGGAGGCGAACGGCCTGGCCGACGCCGTCAGCCTCGCCGAGCGCTTCGCGCGCGGTTCCAAGCTGCTCGTGCTGCTCGGCGACAACATCTTCACCCACGACCTCGCGCCCCGCGTGCGCGCCTTCCAGGAGCAGGATCGCGGCGCCGTCATCTTCGCCACCGAGGTGGAGGAGCCCGAGCACTACGGCGTCGTCGAGGTCGACGGCGGTCAGGTCGTGAGCATCGAGGAGAAGCCCGAGCGTCCCCGCTCCAACCTCGCCCAGACCGGCATCTACCTCTATGACGAGCGCGTCTTCGACTTCATCTCCGAGCTCGAGCCCTCGCCCCGCGGCGAGCTGGAGATCACCGACCTCAACAACCGCTATCTCGCCGAGGGGACGCTCGCCTGCGAGGTGCTCGACGGCTACTGGATCGACGCGGGCACCTCCCACGATGAGCTGCTCGCGGCCAACAACCAGGTCGCGCGGCTGCGGCGCGCGGGCGAGCTGTAGGGAGCGGCCCGGTCCGCGCGCGACTTTCGCGCGCGGGGCCGGTTAATGCTGGCGATGAGACGTTCACTCGCCGCCCTCGGCGCGGGTGCGGCGGCGGTCGTGTCCTCGACGGTGTCGCTCGCCCCGGCGCGGGCCGCCACGCCGCCGCGCGCGGCGCTCACGAAGATCGCCTGCCACAGCACGCTCAACCCCGCCCGGCGCTCGGTGTCGATCGTCGCGATCATGCGCCACCGGCCCGGGACGCGAGCGATCGCGGTCCGCTTCACGCTGTTGGAGGCGCCGCCCGGCGCGCGGCCGACGCCGCTGCGCGACGGCGACCTCGGCCACTGGAAGACGCCGCCCGACCGCACGCTCGGCCGCCTGCCCGCCGACGTGTGGAAGCTCCGCAAGCCGGTCTACAACGTCGCTGCCCCCGCCGTCTATCGCTTCCGTGTGACGTTCCGCTGGCGGGGTCCTCACGGGACGGTGCTCGCGCGCGAGACCCTCCGCAGCGGTCGCTGCGCCGTCCGGGAGCTCCGTCCCGACGTGCTCGTGCGCAGCGTCCGCGTCCGCGCGGCGGGCGTGGCCCCCGGGAACGACCGGTACATCGCGGTCATCGCCAACCGCGGCCTCACCGCGTCCGGCCCATTCGCCGTGGAGCTCTCCCCGGGCGCGAACGGCGGTGCCCCGCAGACGGTCGACGTCTCCTCGCTCGGCCCGCACCAACGGGTCCTGGTGCGCTTCGTCGGCCCGGCGTGCGACCCGGCCGCGCCGCCGACCGTGATCGCGGATCCGAGTGACGCGGTCGACGACTTCGACCGCTCGAACAACGCGCTCACCGTCCGCTGCCCGGCCGTCGCCGCCGGGAGCGTCGTCGGCGTCGCCGGGGCCTGAGAGGCCGCTCCGGCACGCGTGCCACGTCGGACCGGTGTCCCGTTGGCCAGTTCGTGCGCAGTCGCGGCGGCCCCCGGCGGCGCCTGGCGGCGTCCTCGTGTGGCGCTTGGCGGCGTCCTCGTGTGGCGCTGGCAGACCACGGATCCTGCGTCCTGGCCAGGCATCCACCCGTGGCACCTCTTGGTGCCAACGAACCAACCAAACGCGACACTAGACTCAAAGGGACGATGAAGACCGAGATCCACCCCACCTATACCGAGGCGCAGGTCACGTGCACGTGCGGCAACCAGTTCGTCACGCGCTCGACCAAGGACACGATCCACGTCGAGATCTGCTCCTCGTGCCACCCGTTCTACACGGGACGCCAGAAGCTCGTCGACACCGGCGGGCGCGTCGAGCGCTTCCAGCGTCGCGTCGCCAAGGGGCGGCGCAGCGCGCGCCAGGCCGCGGCGAGCTGACCGCGAGGCCACCAGGAGCAAGCGTCACCCTGCGATGAGCGAGGCGCAGGGTGGCGCCCCGCCCACGGGCGCCCCGGTCTCCGCTGGGCCGCGGGTCGCCGCTTCGCCCACGGCCGCTCCGATCGGCGGACAGGCGGTTCTCGAGGTCGCCGCCTGAGTGACGATCGCCGGACGGGTCGGCCGAGGCGCTGGGCATGAAACCCACGCAATATGTGGCTGAGATGCCCAGCGTGCGCTCGCCCGCGGCGCGCGCGGCCGCGATCAGCACTGAGCGCGCGCGTCTGACGGGACCCGGCGTGCCCGGGGGTCGGCTCTAGACTCGACCGCCATGATCGACGGTCTCGTCACGCAGATCCTGGAGCGCTTCTCGACGCTCGAGTCCGAGCTGGCGGACCCCGCGGTCATCGGTGACCGGGAGCGCTACGCGAGCAGCCGGCGCGCCTACTCAGAGCTCGAGCCCGCCGCTCGGCTCGCCACCGAGTACCGACGCGCGACGGACGACGCCGAGGGTGCGCGGGAGCTGCTCGCCGAGGACGGGGACGACCCGGAGCTGCGCGCGCTGCTCGACAGCTCGCGGGAGACGATGGAGCGCCTGGAGGAGGAGATCCGCCTGGCGATGGTCGAGCGCGATCCGAACGACGCGAAGAACGTGATCGTCGAGATTCGGCCGGGGATCGGCGGGGAGGAGGCCGGACTCTGGGCGGGCGACGTCTACCGGATGCTCGCCCGCTACGCGGAGCGCCGCGGCTTCAGCGTCGAGCCCCTGTCGGTGGGCGACGGCGACTACACATTCGCGGTGAAGGGCGACGGCGCGTATTCGGTGTTCAAGTTCGAGGGCGGCACCCACCGCGTGCAGCGCGTCCCGGAGACGGAGTCCCAGGGCAGGATCCACACCTCGACGGCGACCGTTGCGGTCCTCCCCGAGGCCGAGGAGGTGGAGGTGGAGATCGATCCGAGCGACCTGCAGATCGACGTGTACCGAAGCTCCGGCCCGGGCGGGCAGTCGGTGAACACGACCGACTCGGCGGTGCGCATCACGCACAAGCCGACCGGCGTGGTCGTCTCGATGCAGGACGAGAAGTCCCAGCTGCAGAATCGCGAGCGTGCAATGCGCGTGCTCCGCGCTCGCCTCTACGAGCGGGCGCTCGCCGAGCAGCAGGCCGAGATCGGCGCAAGTCGGCTCGCCCAGGTCGGAACCGGCGAGCGCGCGGAGAAGATCCGCACGTACAACTACGCCGAGAACCGCGTCAAGGACCACCGCATCAACCTGCTCGTCCACAACCTCGACGGAATCCTGGCCGGCGAACTCGACGAGTTCACGGACGCGCTGCAGGACGACGAGAAGCGCCGCCGGCTCGACGCGCAGAGTCGTGACTGAGCGCTCCGGAGTGGCGATCGGCGACGCCCTCGGGTCCGTGGCGCGGGCGCTGACGGACATCTCCCCGACCCCGCGCCTCGACGCGGAGGTGCTGCTTGCGCACGTGCTCGGAGTCGATCGCGCGCGGCTCGTCATTGACCGTGAGGTTGAGCTTGAGGGTTTGGCGCACGAGCGGTTTGACCGGCTCGCTCGGCGCCGGCTCGCCGGCGAGCCCGTCGCCTACCTCACCGGGCGCCGCGGATTCCGGACGCTCGAGCTGAGTGTCGATCCCCGCGTTCTCATCCCGCGGCCCGAAACCGAGTGTCTCGTCGAGGCGGCGCTGGAGGTGCTTCCGCATGGCGCGAGCGTCCTGGACGTGGGGACGGGCAGCGGAGCGATCGCGCTCGCGCTCGCCGCCGAGCGGCCCGACCTGCGCGTCGCCGGGGTCGACGTGAGCCGCGAGGCGCTCGCGGTCGCGCTCGCGAACCGAGCCAGACTCAACCTCGACGTGAGCTTCAGGGCTGCGGATCTGCTCGACGGGAGCGGCGCGGTCGACGCGGTCATCGCCAACCTGCCGTACGTCAAGCCCGACGCCGATCTACCCGTCGATGTCGCGGCGTTCGAGCCGCCGCTCGCGCTGTTCGGCGGGGAGGACGGACTCGTCCTCATCCGGCGGCTCGCGGGGCACATGGCGGCGCGCCAGTGGCCGACGTGGGCGCTGCTGGAGATCGGCGAGTCTCAGGGCGACGCGGTCTCTCATCTGCTGCGGGCGGCCGGCTTCCACGCGGTCGAGGTGCGGCCGGACCTCGCCGGGCGCGACCGGGTCGTCGTCGCGCGACGCGGAAACCGTGCCCCGGCCGTCGCCGAGGCGGTCGGCGCGGGGGCCGGGGAGGGGGCGCAATGAGCGAGCCCGGCGTCGCGCGCCCGGTGCGCGGGCCGCACGCGGACGCCTTCGAGCGCTGCCTGGCGGGCGGCGGCATCGCGGTGTTCCCGTCCGACACGGTGTACGGGCTCGCCTGCGATCCCGGCGACCGCGACGCGGTCGAGCGGCTGTACGCGCTCAAGGACCGGCCGCTCGACAAGCCCTCGGCGGTCATGTTCTTCGACCTCAGGCTCGCGCTCTCGACGCTGCCGGAGCTCGGGCAGCGGACGCGCCCGGCGCTCGCCCGGCTGCTGCCCGGGCCGGTATCGCTGCTGCTGCCCAACCCGGTCGCGCGCTTTCCGCTCGCGTGCGGCGAGGATCCGGGCACGCTCGGCCTGCGCGTCATCGACGTGCCGGCGCTTGCCGGAGTGCGGCGGCCCGTGCTCCAGTCGAGCGCCAACCACGCCGGTGGCCGGGACGCGCGCACGCTTGCGGACGTCCCCGAGGAGATCCGCCGCGCCTGCGATCTCGTGGTCGACGGCGGAGCGCTGCCCGGCACGCCCTCGACCGTCATCGATCTGCGCGGCTACGAGCGTGACGGAAGCTGGACGATCGTCCGTCAGGGCGGTCTGGCCCGCGATGCGGCCGCGCGGGCCCTCGACCACGAGGCGCCCGCCGGGGCGACGTGACCGGGAATCCTGGAGCGGGGGGCGGTCCCAGGGCCCCGGATTCCGGGCGCTACCGATTCGACCCCGAGGGCTACGCCGAGATGATGCGCGCCGACATCCCCGCCTACGACCGCCTGCAGTCGGTCGTCGGCGAGGCCGCCGCGGTCGGAGCGCGCCGCGTGCTGGAGCTCGGCACGGGAACGGGGGAGACCGCGCTGCGCCTGCTCGCCGCGAATCCCGAGGCGAGGCTCGTCGGCGTCGATGAGAACGAGCTGATGCTCGCCGCCGCCGCCGAGCGACTCCCCGCGGACCGGGTCACCCTCCGGGTGGGACGGATCGAGCAGCCGCTGCCCGACGGCCGCTTCGACCTCGTCGTCTCCGCGCTCTGCGTCCACCACCTCGACGGCGCCGGCAAGCGAGAGCTGTTCGCGCGCGTGCGAGACCGGCTCACGCCCGGCGGCCGGTTCGTGCTCGCCGACGTCGTCGTCCCCGAGGACCCCGCCGACGCGCAGATCGAAACGACGCCGGGGTACGACATGCCAGACTCGCTCGCCGCCCAGCTCGCGTGGCTCGCCGAGGCCGGTTTCGAGGCCACGGTGGCCTGGAGCGAGCGCGACCTCGCGGTCGTCGTCGCGCGCGGTCTGACCGCCGGCCTCGCGGTCTGACCGCCGACCTCGCGGTCTGACCGCCGGCCTCGCGGTCGGCGTCGCGCGCGGTCTGTCCGCCGACCTCGCGGTCGTCCACGCGCGCGGTCTGTCCGCCACGGGCGGGCGCCGCGGGCGGGCTCCGACGGAAGGCCGGCCGCGCCCGTCCGCTCCCGCCGCACCCGCGCTCAGCCGTCCGGCGGACCGGTAGGATCGGCTGTCGTGACCGACGAGGACCTGCCGCCCGACTACTTCAACCGCCCGCTCGCCGAGGTCGACCCGCAGATCGCCGAGGTGCTGGCCCTGGAGCTCGACCGTCAGCAGCGCACGCTCGAGATGATCGCCTCGGAGAACTTCGCGCCGGTGGCGGTGCTCGAGGCGCAGGGGTCGGTGCTCAACAACAAGTACGCCGAGGGGTATCCCGGCCGGCGGTACTACGGCGGCTGCGAGTTCGTCGACATCTCCGAGCAGCTTGCGATCGACCGCGCCAAGGCGCTGTTCGGCGCCGAGCACGCGAACGTCCAGCCCCACGCGGGCGCCCAGGCGAACACCGCCGTCTACCACGCGCTGCTCACCCCGGGCGACACGCTGATGGGGCTCGAGCTCGCGCACGGCGGGCATCTCTCGCACGGGATGAAGATCAACGTCTCCGGCAAGCTCTACGAGATCGTCGCCTACCACGTCGACCGCGAGACCTCGCTGATCGACATGGACGAGGTCCAGCGCCTCGCCGAGGAGCATCGCCCGAGGATGATCGTCGCGGGCTGGTCCGCGTACCCGCGCCATCTCGACTTCGCGCGCTTCCGCGAGATCGCCGACTCGGTCGGCGCCTACCTGCTCGTCGACATGGCGCATTTCGCCGGGCTCGTGGCCGCAGGGCTGCATCCCTCGCCGATCCCCTACGCCGACGTCACGACGACGACGATCCACAAGACGATCGGCGGCGGCCGCGGCGGCATGATCCTCTGCCGCGAGGAGATCGCCAAGAAGATCGACTCGGCCGTGTTCCCGGGCCAGCAGGGCGGTCCGCTGGAGCACCTGATCGCCGGCAAGGCGGTCGCGCTGAGGATCGCCGCCTCCGAGGCGTTCCGCGAGCGACAGCAGCGCACGCTCGATGGCGCTCGCGCTCTCGCCTCCGAGCTCGTGAGCGCCGGCCGCGGCGTCGCGGTGCTCACCGGTGGGACCGACGTGCACCTCGTGCTCGTCGACCTGCGCGAGTCCGAGCTCGACGGCCGCCAGGCCGAGGACCGTCTGCACGCGATCGGGATCACGGTCAACCGCAACGCGGTGCCGTTCGACCCGCGCCCGCCGATGGTGACAAGCGGCCTGCGGATCGGCTCCCCGGCGCTCGCCACCCGCGGCCTGTCGGTCGACGAGTTCGCCGAGATCGGCCAGATCATCGCGACGGTGCTCACCGCAGGCGACGAGTTCGAGTCGCTGCGGGCCGGCCTCGCCGAGCGCACCGCCCAGATCGCGGAGCGCCACCCGCTCTACCCGCACCTCTCGACGGCCGCGGCCGTCTGACGCACCGCCGTCCTCCGCGCTGCCGCGGTCTCACGCGCCGCCGCGGTTTCACGCTGCCGCGGCCGGGCGCAGCCGCCCCGCCGCCGACGGCGTTTGGATTCGTCGCATTCGCCGCGCCAGCGCCGGGGTTGCGACAAATCCGGATCCCCGGGCGTGAACATGTGTGCCGTCGCCGGCACGAGGCAGCGCCGTCGCCGGATCAGATTCGTCGCATTCGCCGCGCCCGGGGCCGGGCTTGCGACGAATCCGGGTCCTGCCGCGGCCCCGGGGGCGTCCGCGGGCGGCCGGATCGAGCGGGGCGACCGGCCGGCCGGGCGGCCGGGCCGGGGGCCGGGGGCCGGGGTCGAGCGGGGCGGCCGGCGGCCGGGGTCGACCGGCGCGACCGGCCGGCCGGGGCCGGCAGCCTGGGACCGGGGTCGACCGGCGCGACCGCCCGGCCGGGGCGGCGGCCGGGTCGGCCGGGGACCACGGCGACTGCAGGATCCCGCCCGGCATAAGCGTCCCTTTAGGTTGCGGTCGGCGCCCCCTGCCATGCTGTAGCGCAATGCACCACTGGCACGCCGCGTTCGGGTTCCTCGTCGCCGCCGGGCTGGCGGCGCTGCTCACGCCGGTCGTGGGCCGGATCGCGCGGGCGCTCAGGATGGTCGACCGGCCGCGGGTCGGCGGGCTCACCGAGCGCGACACGCCGCTGCTCGGTGGGCTGGCGATCCTCATCGGGATCGTAGTCGCGGCAGCGATCTTCATGCCCCACCTCGTCACGCTGCCGCGGACGGCGCGGTCGGCCGGTGAGCGCGCGACAGTCAACACCTGGGGGGTGATGGTCGGCGCGGGCCTCATCATGGTCGTCGGCGCGATGGACGACTGGCTCGACCTGCGCTGGTGGCAGAAGCTGTTCGGCCAGGTGGCGGCGGCGGTGATCGCCGTCAAGGCGGGGGCGATCGTCACGGAGGTGACGATTCCGTTCGTGGGTGCCCGCCAGTTCCCGAACGAGGGCGGGATCCTCACCGTGACCTGGCTCGTCGCGCTGATGAACGTCGTCAACTTCACCGACGGGGTCGACGGGCTCGCGGCCGGGCTGTGCGCGATCGACGGGATCGCGTTCTCGATCATCGCGTTCAACCTCGGGGTGACGGGCGCGGCGATCCTCGCGGCGATCACCGCCGGCGCCGCGCTCGGGTTCCTCGTCCACAACTTCCACCCGGCCTCGATCTTCATGGGCGATGCGGGCTCCAACCTGCTCGGCTACATGCTCGGGGTGACGTCGGTCGTGGGCACCCTGAAGACGAACGCGGTCGTCGCGTTGATCGTGCCGCTCGTCATCCTCGCGATCCCGTTCCTCGATACGAGCTTCGTCGTCGCCAAGCGGCTGAAGTACAAGCGCGCGCCGTGGACGCGCGACGCCAACCACTTCCACCACCGCTTCGCCCGGATCGGCTTCTCGCAGCGCAAGACGGTCGCCTACCTGTATGCCTGGTCGGCGGTGCTCGCCGGGCTGGCGGTGGCGATGCGCCTCCTGCCCTACCACCCCCACCACACGCACTACAACTGGCTCTGGGTGGGGGTGCTGATCGGGATCGGACTGGTCGCGCTCGCGGCCTCGGTGTACCTCGTCGTCGTACTGGAGATCCTCAAGCTCGGCCGTCTGCGGCTGATCGACCTGCGCCGTGCGGATCCGGCGGCCCCGGAGGCGGAGATCAGGGCGCGCGCCGCCCGCGACGTGGAGACCGGCGAGTTCACCCAGGTGCGGTGACGGCCGCTTGGCGGGCCCGACGCCCACCGAGCCGCCGGGTCGTCCGGCGGCGTCCACGCCCACCGACCCGACCGGTCACCCGCCGGCGGAGACGCCCACCGACCCGGCCGGTCACCCGCCGGCGGAGACGCCCACCGACCCGGCCGGTCATCCGCCGGCGGAGACGCCCAGCGAGCCGGTCGGCCGCCCGAGTCCGCCGGCGCCCGCGGGTCCCGCGGGCGGCCTTTCCGGGCTGACGCGCACCGAGCGCACCGGCCTGATCGTCGTGACCGTCCTCACCGCCGCCGCGGGGGTCGCCCGCTACGTGAGCGGGACACCGCACATCCTCGCCTTCGTGATCGCCGGGCTGGCGCTCGCGGGCGGCGCGTGGATCGTCTCGTTCGCCACCGAGCAGGTCGGCGCGACGCTGGGGGTCGCGGGCACCGGCCTGTTGCAATCGACGCTCGGGAACCTCCCCGAGTTCTTCGTCGTGCTCTTCGCACTGCAGGCGGGCGACCTGATCGTCGCCCAGACCGCGATTCTCGGCTCGATCCTCGTCAACGCGCTGCTCGTGCTCGGGATGGCGATCGTCGCGGGTGCGCGGCGGCGACCGGATGGGCTCATGCGCTTCAGCCCGCGGTTGCCCAACGACACCGTGACGCTGCTGCTCATGGCGAGCTTCATCATCGTGCTCGTCGGCCTCGCCGGCGCGGTCCACGGCCCCGCGAGCCGCCACGTCACGACGATCTCGATCGTCGGCGCGGTGCTCCTGCTCGCGGTCTACGGCGTGTGGACGCGACAGTTCCTCACGACGGCCGGGCCGGTCGAGGAGGAGGAAGCCGCCACGCCGCGGCTCGCGCGCGCCCCCGCGCTCGTCCTGCTGATTCTCGCCGGCGCTGCCGCCGGCTTCGTGTCGGACTGGTTCGTCCACGCGCTCGAGCCGACGATCCACTCGCTCCACATCTCCCGCGCGTTCGCCGGCCTCGTGATCGTCGCCATCGCCGGCAATGCGATCGAGCACGCGGTCGGCGTCGTGCTCGCCGCCCGCGGCCGCTCGGAGCTCGCGATCTCGGTGATCAAGGCGTCGGTCGGACAGGTGGCGGCGTTCCTCTATCCGGTGCTCGTGCTCGTCTCGCTGCTCACCGCGACGACGCTCACGTTCGCACTGCCGCCCGTGTTCACGGGAGCGCTCGCAGCGACCGCGCTCATCATGTGGCAGATCACGGGCGACGGGGAGGCGAGCGCGTTCGAGGGCGCGGCGCTCATCGGCGCGTTCGTCGTAATCGCGACCGTCGCGGCGTTCGAGTGACGGCGGCGCGCGCTCGGCCGACACCAGCTTTTCCCACAACTTCTTCGCGCAGCGGGGGTTTGACGAGGCATGAGGGCGGCATCATCAAGCCGCCGCACCCGCCTGCCGATCTGACCCGCACAGCCGTGAGCACGAGCCGATCGCCCACAGTCCCCCGCGTTGCCGCTCCCGCCGCCGCGCTCCTCGCCGCGGCTGCGACGCTCGCCGCCGCGATGCCGGCCCGCGCGAGCGCCGCGTGCACGACGCTCAAGCCGAAGTCGAAGTCCGCGCCGTATCTCATCTCGCCCTGCGATGGAGCGACGGTCCCGGAGCACCGCGCGATCACGTTCGTCGTCTACGACAGCAACCCCGAGACCCGCCGCTCGACGCGCGACTGGCCCTACCTCGACCTCGCGACGAGCCGCCGGGTGAGCGGCGGCCAGCTCATCGCGAGCACGAACGGCACGGGCGTCTTCCAGCAGCTCTCGCCACGGCCCGGCCATCGGTACGAGTGGACGCTCACCGTCCGCCCGCAGATCTACCGCTCGTGGTGGGACAACCACCCGGGCGCGCGCTATGTCCAGATCCGCCAGCTCGACCCGGCGGCGAGCTCCGGGGTGATCGACAGCCCGATCGTCACGGTGAACGTCGCCCGGACGCGTCGCTGAGCGCCCGTCCACGCCGTATGCTCGCGGGATGACGCCCGCGCGCGAGAGCGAGCCCACCGGCGCGACCATGGCCCCCGATCCGGGGGATGAGCGGCCGCTTCGGATCGGCGAGCTGGCGGACCTCACCGGCACGACGCCGCGCACGATCCGCTACTGGGAGGAGCTCGGGCTGCTCGGCACCGCGAGCGACCGTGAGGAGGGCAAGCACCGCTCGTTCACCCGCGCCGACGTCCAGCGCGTCTCGGAGATCGTGCGGCTGCGCAACCTGCTCGGGCTCTCGCTGGAGCAGCTTTCCTCGCTGCTGGAGGCCGAGTCGGCGCGCGCGCACCTGCGCGAGGAGCTCCGTCAGACCGAGTCGCCGGCCGAGCGCCGGCGGATCCTCGAGCAGCTGCTGGGGCACATCACGGGGCAGCTTGAGCTCGTCCGGGACCGTCGCCGGGAGCTCGACGAGCTGGCCAAGGAGCTCGAGGAGAAGCAGCGGCTCGTGCGCAAGCGCCTGCGCGAGACCGGCCCCGCGTAGGCGCGTCCGCCCGAGAGGCGTCGGCCGCCGGCTCGGGGCTCCTGCGTCGCGCGCCGCACCCGGCCCGCACCCGCCCCGGTCCGGGCGATGACCGACGGGTCCTCAGCGGCCCCGGGCGATCGGTCGCCGAGTGTTACAAGCGTGTAACAAGCCGCCGCTCCCGCTATATTGCCGTCGTGTTGGCCGACCCCGTCCTCAGAGGTCGGCCATTCGCGTCACCGGCGACGGTCCGCGACCGTCCACGCCGTCACGTACCAGCTGCGATTTGAGACCGCTTCGTCCCCTCAACGAGTCCGTGCGCCCGCGCGCGCTGATGCACCCGTCACGGGAGAGCGGCCCGTGGGCGTAGACGGAGCCGCCGGCGTCCCGCGGCGCCGAACGACCGTCGGATCGAGCATGATCGTCCTCCGCCACCTGGATGTCGTGCTCGTCGTGGCCGGCGCCGCGATCGCGATCGCGCTCGGCGCGCCGGCGCTCGGCTGCGCCGTCGGTGCCGGCGGATGGATCGTGCAGACCGTCATCGCGGTGCTCGACACCCGTTGGACGCGGGCCGCGCGCGAGCCGGGACGGCAGGTCGGACGCTCGTTCGTCGACCGGTTCGGTCGCATCTGGCTGCTGGCGGGCGCGATCGTCGTGGCGGCCGTCGTCGGTGGCCGCACCGACGGCCTGGCCGCCGCACTCGCCATCTTCTTCGCCTACTCCGTCGCGTTCGCGATCACGATCGCGAGTGGCCCACCGCCCGGGCGCGGGGAGTCGCGATGAGCGCGATTGCGGAGCGCCCGGCCGCCACGGCCGAAACACCCCCGGATCCCGGCGGGGCGGACCCCTCCCCGCAGCGGGGCATGTCGGCCAGGCGTCGGCTCGCCCTCATCGTCGCCGCGGTGTGGATCGGGGGCACGATCGTGCTCGCGGTCGTCCTCGGCATCAAGTCGCACAAGGCGGCGGCGATCGTCAAGGGCCAGTTCTCGCCGATCGACGAGTTCAAGCTCGACGCCTACACGCACATCGGCCCGATCGCGATCAACAAGGGCGTCATCTTCGTCCTGCTCACGGCGATCATCACGATCGGGGTCATGGGCTACGTCGCGCGCAAGATGCAGATCCGCCCCAATCGGGTGCAGGCGCTCGTCGAGGGCCTCTACGTGTTCGCGCGCCAGATGGCCCGGGACAACCTCGACGACCAGCTCTTCCGCAAGTACTTCCCGCTGATCGCGACGCTGTTCGTGTTCATCCTGGTGACGAACCTCATCGGGTACATCCCGTTGCCGCTGGAGACCAGCAACACGTTCAACGTGTTCGGCGCGCACATCCCCGCCTTCCAGATCTACGCCGCCGACACGAACGTCGCGTTCCCGCTGATCCTCGCCCTGATGGTGTTCGTGATCTTCAACTACGAGGGGGTCAGGCACCACGGGCCTGTCGGGTACTTCAAGAGCCTCATCCCGGAGGTGGGCCCGGGGGCGATGCAGCAGTTCGTCGTCAAGCCGCTGATCCTCGTGATCGAGCCCATGTCCGTGTTCCTGCGGCTGCTCTCGCTGACGATCCGGCTGTGGGCCAACCTGCTCGCCGGCCATCTGCTGATCGCGTTCATGGGCGGCGAGCTCGGGGTGCTCGTGGGCCAGCCGTTCATCTCGTGGTTCCTGCTGCCGCTGGGCGTCGCCATCTACGTCTTCGAGGCGACGCTGATCGCGGTTCTGCAGGCGTTCATCTTTGCCATCCTCAGCGCGATTTACATCGGCGATTCGGTTCACAGCCACTGACTCGACTCATCTACAAGGAGCCTCTCGACCCATGCTGACCCACTTCCTGTCCGTGTTCCACCCGCTGTTTGCGGCCGCGAGCACCAGCCTGGCCCAGAACGGCCTGCGCTCGGTCGCGCTTGGCGCCGGCGCGGGCGGCGGCGCCGCGGGCGCCGGGGCCGGGATCGGCCTCGTGTTCAACGCATCGATCCAGGCCAAGACCCGCCAGCCGGAGTTGCGCGGCGACATCGAGCGCGACCAGTGGCTCGGCTTCGCGCTCACGGAGGCGACGTTCTTCTACGGCCTCGTGGGCGGCTTCATCGCCTTCTTCCTCTAGACCCATGCAGACCGCGTTGCCGCACATCCTCTTCGCGTCCTCCAGCGGCTCGTTCCTCGTTCTGCCGGGGGCGGGGCTGACGGTCTGGACGATCGTCGTGTTCCTCATCTCGATGGGGATCCTCGCCAAGTGGGTGTTCCCCCCGATCCGGGACGGCATCGACCGGCGCGTGTCGGCGATCAACGAGTCGATCGACACCGCCGAGCGGACTCGCCAGGAGGCCGACCAGCTCCTCGCCGACTACCGCGAGCGCCTCAAGGAGGCACGCGGCCAGGCCGACGAGATCGTCGCCCGCGCGCGGCACGCCGCCGAGGAGCAGGAGCGGGAGGCGCAGGCGAAGGCCAAGGCCCAGCGCGACCAGATGATGGAGCAGACCCGCCGCGACATCGAGGCCGAGACGCGCCGCGCGATCCAGGAGATCCGCCGCGAGGTCGCCGACCTCACCGTGATGGCGACCGAGAAGGTGACGCGCAAGGTCCTCACCGAGGAGGATCAGCGGCGCCTGATCGAGGAGGCGATGTCCGAGCTCGACTTCAGCGCGCTCAGCGGGGCGGAGGGGACTCACCGCTAGTGGACACCGGACGCCTCATCGGGAGCGATCGCTAGTGGAGGAGATCGCCCAGGTTTACGCGCGAGCGCTGTTTCAGGTCGCCACCGAGCGAGACGAGCTCGACGAGATCCACGAGCAGCTCGATGCGTTTGCGGATGCGATGAACGACAACCGCGAGCTCGCGGTGTTCTTCTTCTCGCCCTACTTCGCGGTGGAGGAGAAGAAGGACGGCCTGGAGCGCGCGGTCTCCGGGGCCAACCCGGCCTTCCGCAACTTCCTGGAGGCACTGATCGAGCGCCACCGAATGCCCGCGATCTTTCGCATCCGCACCGTCTTCCATGGGCTGTGGGAGGAGGCGCACAAGCGGCTGCCGGTGCAGATCGTTTCCGCGATCGACCTCGACGACACGACCGTCAGCAACCTCGCCGACAGGATCGGGCGCGAGGTCGACCGCGAGATCGAGGTCTCGCGGATCGTCGACCCGGACATCCTCGGCGGGATCGTCCTGCGCGTCGGCAACGTCATCATGGACGCCTCGATCCGCACCCGTCTTGAACACCTGAGAAAGCAAGTCGCGCAGGCCTCGTAGCCCGCGCCCCAAGGAGCCGCCACCCCATGCCCATGCAGATCAACCCCGACGAGATCACCTCGATCCTCAAGAGCCGGATCGAGGGCATCGACCCCGGCGAGGCCGAGCTCACGGAGGTCGGCACGGTGCTCTCCGTGGCCGACGGCATCTGCCGCATCCACGGCCTCGAGAACTGCATGTCGTTCGAGATGCTCGAGCTGCCCCACGACGTGACCGGCCTCGCGCTCAACCTCGAGTCCGACAACGTCGGCGCCGTGCTGTTCGGCGAGTGGGAGCACATCTCCGAGGGCGACACGGTCAAGCGCACCGGGCGGCTGCTGCAGATCCCGGTCGGCGAGGCGATGCTCGGCCGGATCGTCGACCCGCTCGGCAACCCGCTCGACGGCAAGGGCGCGATCGAGGCGACCGAAACGCGGCCGGCGGAGTTCAAGGCGCCCGGCATCGTTCAGCGTCAGCCGGTGTCCGAGCCGATGTTCACCGGGCTGAAGGCGATCGACTCGATGATCCCGATCGGCCGCGGTCAGCGCGAGCTGATCATCGGCGACCGCCAGACCGGCAAGACCTCGATCGCGATCGACGCGATCATCAACAACCGCGAGCGCGACCTCATCTGCGTCTACGTGGCGATCGGGCAGCGCAAGGCGACCGTCGTGCAGCTCGCCAACACGCTCGAGCAGGCCGGCGCGCTGCAGAACTCGATCATCGTCATGGCGGCGGCCGACGAGTCCGCTCCGATCAAGTTCCTCGCCCCGTACGCCGGAGCCGCGATGGGGGAGTACTTCCTCTACAACGGCAAGGCCGCGCTCACGGTCTATGACGACCTCACCAAGCAC
>DATGKS010000080.1:0-38902 GCA_035294545.1 Solirubrobacteraceae bacterium
GTTACTCACCCGTTCGCGGCTTTGCCCCGGGCCGAAGCCCGGTTCGTCGCTCCACTTGCATGTGTTAGGCACGCCGCCAGCGTTCGTCCTGAGCCAGGATCAAACTCTCCGTGAAGAACTTCACAAAGAGTCGTCAGGAATCGGGATCGCCGTGGTCGAAGGCGGGGCTGTGCCCGCCGCCGGCGGCGATCAAATCCTGGGTCCGCCCCTGGTGGGATGCGGACCCTTGCGCCCACGGTCGCCCGTCGGGCCTTGCGGCCGGGCGGACGTCCCGTTCACACCGGCGAGGGCCGGTGGTCGGCCGCTCCATGTACACGCGGAGCCGCCGAGCGCAAGACGGGGTCAATCTTGGCACCGTCGTCTGCTCGGACCCCGGAGGATCCGGCCGGCGACGGCGTCGAACCTGGACACACAATCCCGATCGACGAATCGATCGAGGAGTGTGCATGCTGTTGAGTTTTCAAAGACCGCCGCACCGCTTCAGAAGGGCTTCCTCTTCGGAGATGCGCGCGGAGCCGGACGGACCGGCGCCAGAACGGGCCGGAGAGTATAGCGCCCGAGCCGACCGCTGTCCGCGACTTCCGCGGACCGGCCAGACGAGCCTCTCATCGGCGCGGCCGGGGAATATAGCGAAGCGATCAGCGCCGCAGTCGGACGCGCGCAAACCGGCGCCTGCCGAACTGGAGCACCCGCCCGTCGACCGCGTCCGGCTCGAGGTCGAGCGTGCCCCCGGCGACCGGCTCGCCCTCGATGCGGACCGCCCCCTGCGCGAGCGCGCGCCGTGCCTCGGAGGTCGAGATCCCGAACGCCGCCCGCAGCAGCGCCGGCAGGTGAACGAGCCCCGTGCCGCCGGCCCCCGCGTCGCCGTCGACCACGAACCGCACCTCCGGCATGTCGTCGGGAAGCTCGCGGCGTACGTGGATCGCGTCGAAGCGCTCCTCCGCCGCGCGGGCGGCTGCGTCGTCGTGGAAGCGGGCGACGAGTGCGCGGGCGAGCGCGCGCTTGGCATCGCGCGCCGGGAGCTCGGGTGCCGGGCCGGCACTGAGCAGCAGGTCGTACCAGCTCGCCAACGACGTGTCCGGGATCGAAAGGGTGCGGCCGTATATCTCCTCCGGCGGATCGGTGATCCCGACGTGGTTGCCGTACGACTTCGACATCTTGAGCTCTCCGTCGATGCCCGTGAGCAGCGGCATCGTGAGCGCGACCTGCTGGGGACAGTCGTAGGCACGCTGGATATCGCGCGCGAGCAGCAGGTTGAACTTCTGGTCGGTGCCACCGAGCTCGACGTCGGCGCGCACGGCGACCGAGTCGTAGCCCTGGATGAGCGGATACAGCAGCTCGAGCACCGAGATCGGCTCATGCGCGGCGTAGCGCTTGGCGAAGTCGTCGCGCTCCAGCAGCTGCCCGACCGTCGTCGTGCGCGCGAGCCGGAACAGCGACTCCATCGACATGTCGAGCCACTCTCCGTTGAACCGGACCTCGAGCCTTTCGGGATCGGGGTCGAGGATCTTCAGCGCCTGCACCTGGTAGGTCCGCGCATTCGCGTCGATCTCGGCCGGGGCCAGCATCGGCCGCAGCGTCGAGCGTCCGCTCGGGTCTCCGACCCGCGCGGTGTAGTCGCCGATGATGAGCACGGCCCTGTGCCCCAGATCCTGGAACTCGCGCAGCTTCTGGAAGACGACCGTGTGACCGAGGTGGATGTCCGGCGCCGTCGGATCGACGCCGAACTTCACCCGCAGCGGCCGCCCGAGCGCGAGCTTCGCCGCGAGCGCCCCCTCGGGCAGGCAGTCGACCGCGTTGCGCGAGAGCCACGCCGCCTGCTTCCGCGCCTCCCCGCCGGGCCCCTCGCCGTCGTTCCTGGAGGTTCCCCCGCCGGCGACCCGTCGCTCGCCACCCGCGCTCGTCACGGTCGCGCGCGGACGATCGTGGAAAGGAGGGGGGGCACCGGGCAATCGTAACCACCGAGAGAGACCGGCGCCGCGGGGCGACGTGGCGCGGATCGGGGTTCGGATCGGGCAGCGATCCGGTCGGGGTGGGCGTCCACCCGCCAACCGCGGCGCAGAAAACCCTCACCAAAGCTGTCGGTCACGTCCGGGATCCTGTACTACACTGACGCGGCCGTCGGGACGCCTCGCCCGCCGCCCCCGAGGACGTGAGGCGGACCGCGGAGCCGCGGCCGGCGAGCGGGGGTCAAGCGCCTCCCGAACGGCCCGGCCGATGCCTCCCGCGAGGCCCTCTCCCGCGATCGCATGAGCGACGACGACGTCCCACCGACATCCCGCTCCGAGCCGCCGGCGCCGATCCCGTTCGCTCCACCGCGGCGCCGCCTGCGACCCGGGCGCCGGCGCGCGGAGCGCCCGAAGATCAAGAAGCTCCGGCTGCTGTCGGTCATCGTCGGCCTCGGCGCGATCGCCGCCGCCTCGCTCGTGTTCGGGATGATGATGGCCGTCGCCTCCAACCTGCCCCAGCTTGAGAACAAGCGCCAGTACGGGCCGGAGGCGAACTCCTACCTGTACGACGACCACAACCGGCTGATCGGCATCTTCTCCCCGCCCGACCCGGAGGTGATCGACAGCTTCCAGGGCCTCGGGCGGACGATGCGACAGGCGATCGTGTCCGTCGAGGACAGGCACTTCTGGACGGACCCGGGAATCGATTTGCGCTCGACGGTGCGCGCGCTCCTCGCCGATCTGACCGGCCACTCGACTCAGGGCGCCTCCACGATCGCCCAGCAGTTCATCAAGAATGCGCTCGCCGAGGAGGACAACCGCACGATCTTCGAGAAGCTCCGCGAGGCGACGCTCGCGTTCCACCTCGTGCACGAGTGGCGCCGCCAGAAGATCCTCACGGAGTACCTCAACTCGATCTACTTCGGCAACGGCGCCTACGGCGTCGAATCGGCCGCGCGGGTCTATTTCGGACGCCAGCTCGGCTACGACGCCGCCGACCCGGCGCACGGCCGCTGCGGCAACGACCCGCACAAGCCTCGGCTGCCCACCTGCGCCTCGCGGCTCAACCCCGCCCAGGCGGCGCTCTTGGCGGGAATGGTCGCCAACCCGTCCGCGTTCGACCCCACCGCCAACCCCCACGACGCGTGGCTGCGGCGTGACCTCGTGCTCCAGGACATGCGCAACCAGGGCGACATCAGCGAGGCCGCATACGAGAGATGGCGCACCTACCCGCTGCCGAAGGCGACCGACATCCAGACCCCCACCCAGCCGAGCGCCGCTCCCTACTTCACGAGCTGGCTTGCGCCCCAGATCCTGTCGGCGATGGGGCTCGGCCACGGGGTGCCGGCGAAGCTCGCGGAGTTCCACGCCTACTACGGGGGCCTGAGGATTCACACGACGATCGACCTGCGGATGCAGCAGGCGGCCGAGAACGCGATCGCCCAGATGCTCCCGAGTGGCAAGGACGAGCCGACCGCGTCGCTCGTGGCGATCGACAACCGGACCGGCCAGGTCCGTGCGATGGTCGGCGGACCACTCGTCGACGGCCCGAACGGGTGGCACGAGGACTACGCGAAGTACCCGTTCAATCTGGCCACGCAGGCCGAGCGCCAGCCGGGCTCGGCGTTCAAGCCGTTCACGCTCGCGGTCGCGCTTGAGCACGGCTACGGCCCGGACTCGGTGTTCGACTCGCGGCCGATCGACATCAGAGACCCGAAGGTGTGCGGCCAGGCGAACTACGCGCCGCGCAACTACAACAACGAGTACGTCGGCCTGACGACGCTCGCGGGCGCGACGGCGCAGTCGGACAACTCGGTGTTCACCCAGCTCGGCATGTCGAGGGCCGTCGGCACGAAGCGGATCGCGAAGATGGCGCGCGCCGCCGGCATCCAGACGCCGGTGTCGACGAACTGCTCGATGATCATCGGCGGCCTCAAGGTCGGCGTCTCGCCGCTCGAGATGGCCCACGCCTACGAGACGTTCGCCGAGGGGGGGCGGCGCGTGTACGACCCGGTGCTCGGGTCCCCCGGGGAGGGGCCGATCGGCATCGGCGAGATCTACTGTCCGCTCGTCAAGTGCCGCGGCAAGCGCAAGCTCGTCGCCACGCCGCACTACCGGCGCGTGATGCCGGCTGCGGTCGCCGCCGCCGTGCACTCGCTGCTCGAGGGCGTCGTGCACGGGGGAACCGGCACCGCCGCGGACATCCCGGGCGTCGACGTCGTCGGCAAGACCGGCACGACGAACAACGAGGGCGACGCCTGGTTCGTCGGCTGGACCCCGCAGATCACGACCGCGGTGTGGGTCGGGTTCCCGAACCGGCTCGTGCCGATGCTCACGCAGTTCAACGGCGGGCCGGTGACCGGAGGCACGTTCCCGGCGGAGATCTTCAAGGCGTTCACCGAGCAGGCGATCCAGATCATCGCCGAGGAGCGGGCCGCGAGGGCCGGTCATCACGCCGCCACGACGACGACCGTGCCGACGGTGCAGTCGACCACGCCGGTGGTGACCGGCACGACGCCCGCCGCAACCGCCACGACGCCCGGGGCGACCGCCACGACCCCCGCGCCGACGACTCCGGCGACCACCCCCTCGCCGGGGACCGTGACGAACGCTCCCGCCGGCACCGCCACGACGCCCGCGACGGGCGGCGGCGGGGGTGCGACGACGCCGGGCTCGACGACGCCCGGCGGCGGCTCGGGCGGCTCGGGTGGCACCGGCGGCGCCGGCCTGCCGGGCGGCTGACCCCAGCGCCGGCGGCGCGCGGGCGCGACCAGCGGGCGCCGAGTGGCGGCGCGGGCGCGACCAGCGGCACCGAGTGGGCGCGCGGGCGCGACCAGCGGCACCGGCGGCCGACCGGGAGCAAGTTCATGCGCGCCGGCCTCGCCACAGGTGCACGAGATTGCCCCGCCGCGCGGGCGAAACGCTGCAACTCCGGTCGCGTCCGCCCGCTCAGTCGCGCATCAGAGGCCGTGACAGCCAGCGGCTGCCGCGCGCCGAGAACCGCCAGGGGAGCTCGGCGGCCTTCGTGATTCCGATCCGGCGGTCGACGGCGACCGGCACCTCGCGCCACCCGAACGGCCGACCGTGTACGCGGATCGGGCCGCGAACGAGGCTCGAGCGATTGAGCTCGAGATTGATCCCGAGCGCGAGCGTCAGCTTGCCGGGCCCCGAGCAGAGCTGCCGATCGGGCAACGCGCCGCGCCGCGCGCGCATGAGCTCGAGCCCCCGCACGGGCTCGAGCGCGCGGATCAGCACCGCCGCCCCCACCCCCTCGGGCTCGCACACCGCGTTCAAGAGCGCGTGGATCCCGTAGGAGCGGTACACGTAGGCGCGCCCCGGCGCTCCGAACAGCGGCTCCGTGCGGGCGGTGAGCCCGACATACGCGTGGCAGGCCGGCTCGGACTGGTGGTAGGCCTCGGTCTCGACGATCACGCCCGCTGTCTCGCCGTGCGCGACGACGCAGCCGACGAGATCCTCGGCGACCTGCAGCACCGGGCGGTCGTAGAAGGACGCTGGCAGCGCCCGACCGAACCCGGCCCGCACCCCCACGCCCACGCCCACGCTCACGCGAGCTCGGCCCGGACGCGGCCGAGCTGCTCCCGCACCCGAGCGAGGCTCGTGCCGCCTTCGGAGACCTTCGACTCGAGCCACGCTCCGCCCTTGAGCAGCTGGTGGAACTCCTCGTCGAGCAGCGGCGAGAGCTCGGCGAGCTCGACCGGCGTGAGCTCGGAGAGCACCTTGCCGCGCTCCAGCGCCGTGCGGACGATCGCGCCGACGACCGAGTGGGCCTCGCGGAACGGCATGCCGCGCCGCACGAGCAGGTCGGCGACGTCGGTCGCCGCAAGCATCTCGTCCGAGGCGGCGCCGGCGAGCGCCTCCCGGTCGAAGCGCAGCGTCGACACCATCCCGGTCGCCGCCTCCAGGCACAGCTCGAGCGTGTCGCAGGAGTCGAACAGCCGCTCCTTGTCCTCCTGCATGTCCTTGTTGTAGGTGAGCGGGAGCCCGTGCATCACGCCGTGCAGCGCCGACAGGTTGGCGACGAGCCGCGGCGCCTTGGCGCGCAGCAGCTCGGCGGCATCCGGGTTCTTCTTCTGCGGCATGATCGAGGAGCCCGAGGCCCAGGCGTCGGCCACCTCGCAGAAGCCGAACTCCTCGGAGGACCAGAGCACGATCTCGGCCCCGAGCCGCGAGAGGTGCGTGGCGCAGGTGGCGGCGGCGGACAGGTAGTCGAGCACGAAGTCGCGGTTGGAGACCGCGTCGACGGAGTTCTCGGCCACGCCCGCGAAGCCGAGCGCCTCGGCAACCCCGCGACGGTCGGTGTCGAAGTTGACGCCGGCAAGCGCACCGGCGCCGAGCGGCAGCCGCGCACACGCGGACAGGACGCCCGCGAACCGCTCGCGATCGCGGATCAACATCCACACGTAGGCGAGCAGGTGGTGGCTGAGGTAGATCGGCTGGGCGCGCTGGAGGTGCGTGTACCCCGGCATCGGCCAGTCGAGATGGCCCTCGGCCTGATCGGTGAGCACCCCGGCGAGCTGCTCGATCCGCCGCCGCGCCTCGTGCGCGTGCGCGCGCACGAACATCGCCACGTCGGTGGCGACCTGGTCGTTGCGGGAGCGGGCGGTGTGGAGCTTGCCGCCGACCGGCCCCACGATCTCGGTGAGCCGCCGCTCGATCGCCATGTGGATGTCCTCGTCGGAGGCGTCGAACGGGAACGAGCCGTCGCCGAGCTCGGCGCGCACCTGCTCCAGGCCACGGTGGAGCTCGTCGCGGTCATCCGGGGTGATGATGCCGCGGTCGGCGAGCATCGCCGCGTGCGCGATCGACTGATCGACGTCGTAGGGCGCAAGGCGCCAGTCGTAGCCGATCGAGTCGTTGAGCAGCCGGAACGCGTCGGCCGACGGCTCGGCGAAGCGTCCGGCGCTGCGGGCGACGCTCACCGCGCATCCCCGGGCAGCGGTGCCGAACTGGCGACCGTGGTCGCAGAACCGGCCCCCGAACCGGGTCCCGGCCCCGACCCGATCTCCGAGGCGCCGGCGCGGGCGCCTGAGCTCCCGGAGCCCTGACCGAGGACGTCGGCGAGCGCGGCCGCGACCCGCGCCACCTGTCCCTCGCTCATCGCGGGAAAGAACGGCAGGGCGAGCGAGCGCGCCGCGACGTCCTCGCACACGGGGAACTCGCCCTCGCGGTGGCCGAAGCGCTCGCGGTAGAACGTCATCAGGTGGATCGCCGGGAAGTAGGGCTTGGCGGGCACGCCGCGCTCGCCGAGCGCCCGCACGGTCGCGTCGCGGTCGATCCCGCGCGGCAGCTGCACGACGTAGACGAACCAGCCACGACGCTCAAGGCCGCGATCCTCGCACGGGAGCCGGATGCCCTCGATCGGCGCAAGCGCCTCCGCGTAGAGCGCCGCCACCCGCGCGCGTCCGGCGAGCAGCTCCTCGAGACGCTCGAGCTGCGCGAGCCCGAGCGCGGCGTGCAGGTCGGAGAGCCGGTAGTTGAACCCGAGGCGATCGTGGTCGAGCCAGCCCATGTCGGGCGCCCGCCCCTGGTTGCGCTCGGAGTCGATCCTCACCTTGAGCTCCGGGTCGCCGCCAACGACCATCCCGCCCTCGGCGGTCGTGATCTGCTTGTTCGCGTAGAAGGCGAAGACCGCGGGATGGCCGCGCGAGCCGACCGGGCGGCCGTCCGCGTACGTCGCGCCGAGCGCCTCGCAGGCGTCCTCGACGATCGGCCGGCCGAGCGCCTCGAGCGCCTCCATGTCGGCGGGGTAGCCG
Organism: Solirubrobacteraceae bacterium; assembly: GCA_035294545.1. Taxonomy (GTDB): domain Bacteria; phylum Actinomycetota; class Thermoleophilia; order Solirubrobacterales; family Solirubrobacteraceae; genus Palsa-465. Next base: position 7,724 of record DATGKS010000080.1, read on the forward strand.
AACACGTGGACGGGCACGATCGCCGCCGTGCGGTCGGTGAGCACCGCCGCGGCGGCCTCAGGGTCGAGGTTGAGGGTCACCGGGTCGATGTCGGCGAACACGGGGCGCGCGCGCTCGAACAGCGCGACGTTCGCCGATGCGGCGAACGAGAACGGCGTCGTGATCACCTCGTCGCCGTCGCTGACGCCGACGGCGCGCACCGCGAGGTGAAGCCCGGCGGTGCCGCTCGAGACCGCGGAGGCGCAGCGCGCGCCGACCGCGCGCGCGAACGCCCGCTCGAACTCCGGCCCCACCGGCCCGAGCGACAGCTGCCCGGAGCGCAGCACCTCGAGCACCCGCGCCTCCTCCTCGAGCCCGATCACCGGCTGGGCGAGCGGGATGCGTTCCACGCCGCCGGCCATCACGAGCGTTCGGGAATCCCGACCGAGGAGCCGTGACCCGCCTCGGCCCGAGGCGCGCGGCTGACCTCCATCCCGTACTGCAGCGAGTCGACGAGCGCCTCCCACGAGGACTCGATGATGTTCTCCGAGACGCCGATCGAGCCCCACTCGCGGTCGCCGTCGGTCGCGTCGATGAGTACCCGGGTGACGGCGTCGGTGCCCTTCGTCTCGTCGAGAATCCGCACCTTGAAGTTGACGAGGTCGATGTCGGCGAGGTGCGGATGGATCGCCGACAGCGCCTCGCGCAGCGCGCGGTCCAGGGCGTTGACCGGCCCGTTGCCCTCGGCGGTGCGCACGAAGCGCTCGCCCTCGATCCAGATCTTGATCGTCGCCTCGGTGACGAGCTGCCCGTCGGGCCGGCGCTCGACGATCACCCGCCAGGACTCGAGCGTGAACAGCTCCTCCAGCGCGCCGGTCTCCCGGCGCATGAGCAGTTCGAACGATCCATCGGCGGCCTCGAAGTGGTAGCCGCGGTGCTCGAGCTCCTTGACCCGCTCGATCAGGCGGGTCGCGGCCGCGTCGTCGAGCTCGATCCCGGCCTCGCGCGCGCGTGACTGGACGGTGCCGCGGCCGGAGAGCTCGGAGACGAGAACCTCGCGGCGGTTGCCGACGATCTCCGGGGCGACGTGCTCGAACGTCGCCGGGTCGGCACTCACCCCCGCGACGTGCATGCCGCCCTTGTGGGCGAACGCGTTGCGTCCGACGTACGGGGCGTCGGGGTCGGGCGGCAGGTTGAGCAGCTCCGCGACGTACGCGGAGGCCGAGTGCAGGGAGGCGAGCTGCTCGGCGGTGAGGCACTCGTAGCCGAGCTTGAGCTGCAGGGTCGGGATGATCGTCGTCAGGTTCGCGTTGCCGCAGCGCTCGCCGTAGCCGTTGATCGTGCCCTGCACGTGCGTCGCCCCGGCAAGCACCGCGGCGAGCGCGCACGCAACCCCGCAACCGGCGTCGTCGTGGGTGTGGATCCCGATCCGGGCACCGGCGACCCCACCCGCCCGGGCCGCCTCCGCCCCCGGGCCGCGATCGCCGGCCCCGAGCGCGGCGACGACGTCCGCCATCGCCTCCCCGACCACGTGCGGGAGCGTGCCGCCGTTCGTGTCGCAGCAGACGAGGGTCTCCGCGCCCGCGGCCACGGCCGCGCGCAGGCACTCGAGCGCGTAGTCACGGTCCTCGGCGTAGCCGTCGAAGAAATGCTCGGCGTCGTAGACGACGCGCTTGCCGTGCTCACGCAGGAACGCGACCGACTCGCCGATCATCGCGAGGTTCTCCTCACGCGAGACCTTGACCACCTTCTCGAGGTGCAGCGACCAGGTCTTGCCGACGAGCGTGCACACGGGGGCGACGCACTCGGCGAGCACGCGCAGCGCGGAATCCTCGTCGGCGCGGAGCCCCCGCCGCCGGGTCATCCCGAACGCGGCGAGCGACGCGTGCTCGAACGTCTCGTGGGCGAGCAGGCCGAACAGCTCGAGCTCCTTCGGGTTGGAGCTTGGGAAGCCGGCCTCGATCAGGTCGATCCCAAGCTCATCGAGGCGGTGAGCGACGCGCAGCTTTTCGCCCGCGGACAGCGACATCCCCTCGCCCTGCATGCCGTCCCGCAGGGTCGTGTCGTACAGCTCGATCCGGGACATCGGTCAGCCGGCGCTCGCGGCGGCGGGCGGCGTGGGTGTCGGGCCGGCGCTCGCGGCCGCGGACGGCGTGCGGGCGGGGACGACGTCGAGCCAATCCGCGTAGCGCTCGTCGCGCCCGTGCAGCGCGTCCTCGTACACACGCTGGATCTCGGCGGTGATCGGCCCGGTGCCGCCGGCGCCGATCGTGTGGTCGTCGATCTCCGAGACGGCGACGAGCTCGGCCGCGGTGCCGGTGAGGAACACCTCGTCGGCGAGCGTCAGCTCGGCGCGCGCGAGGTCGCGCTCGAGGACCGTATAGCCGAGGTCGCGGGCGATCGTGATCACCGAGCGGCGGCTGATGCCGTCGAGGATCGAGGCCGTCTGCGGCGGGGTGATGATCTCGCCGCCGCGCACGACGTAGACGTTCTCGCCGGTGCCCTCGCACACGAAGCCGCGCGAGTCGAGCAGGATCGCCTCCTGGTATCCGGCCTTGAGCGACTCGATCTTCGCGAGCACGCTGTTGAGGTACTGGCCGCCGGCCTTCGCGTGGGGGATCAGCGAGCCGCCGTCGATCCGCCGCCAGCTCGAGACCTTGGCGCGCACGCCCTCGCGCTTGGCCGCCTCGCCGAGGTAGGCGCCCCACGGCCACACGGCGATCGACACGCCCACCTCGCAGTCGAGCGGGTTGATCCCCATCTGGCCGTAGCCGCGAAACGCGACCGGGCGGATGTAGCACTCGCGCAGGCCGTTGGCGGCGATCAGCTCGTGGGTGGCGGCGCGCAGCTCCTCCACCGTGTAGGGCAGGTCCATGTAGTAGAGCTTGGCGGAGGCGTGCAGCCGGCGCAGGTGGTCGAGGTGGCGGAAGATCGCGGTGCCGCGCGGCGTCTCGTAGGCGCGCTCGCCCTCGAACACGCTCGTGCCGTAGTGCAGTCCGTGGGTGAGTACGTGGATCTTCGCGTCCTCCCAGGCAACGAGCTCTCCGTTGTGCCAGATGAGGTCGGCTTGTTCCACGTCCGCTCCTTCGCTATGTCGCTAGAGGTGACCGAGCACGGCCCGGGTGGCCTGCGCGGTGGTCGCGTCGCCACCCAGATCGGGCGTCCTGAGCCCGTCGGCGAGCGCCGAATCGACGGCGGATTCTACCGCCGCGGCCTCTCGCTCCATGCCGAAACCGTGGCGGAGCATGAGCGCCGCGGACAGGAACATCGCGAGCGGATTGGCGATCCCGCGGCCGGCGATGTCGGGCGCTGAGCCGTGCACCGGCTCGAACACGCCCGGGATCCGCTCGCCGTTCCCGGCGGCCCCGAGCGAGGCGCTCGGCAGCATCCCGAGCGACCCGGTGAGCATCGCCGCCTCGTCGGAGAGGATGTCCCCGAACATGTTCTCGGTGACGATTACGTCGAACCTGGAGGGGTTCGAGACGAGCTGCATCGCGGCGTTGTCGACGAGCACGTGCTCCAACTCGATCTCCCCGAACTCCCGCACGTGCAGTTCGCGCACCACCTCGCGCCACAGGCGGCTCGTCTCCAGCACGTTCGCCTTGTCGACGCTCGTCACGCGTCGCGTGGCGGCGCCGAACGCGACGCGGGCGATCCGCTCGATCTCCCCGCGGGTGTAGGCGCATACGTCGCTCGCGCCGTCCGGGGTGCGGATCTTCTCGCCGAAGTAGATGCCGCCGGTGAGCTCCCGCACGACGAGCAGGTCGGTGCCCTCGATCACCTCGCGGCGCAGCGGGCTGGAGGCGTACAGCGAGGGCAACGGCGTGACCGGCCGCAGGTTCGCAAACAGGCCAAGGCCCTGGCGCAACCCGAGGAGCCCCTGCTCGGGACGGGGCGCGCCCGGGTCGGTCGTGTCCCACCTCGGGCCGCCGACAGCGGCAAGGAGCACGGCGTCGGCGCTCCGGCAGGCGGCGAGCGTCTCGTCGGTGAGCGCGACGCCGTGGGCGTCGATCGAGGCACCGCCGAACGCATGCTCCTCGTAGTCGAAGTCGGCGCCGACGGCGCGGAGCACCTCGACGGCGGGGGCGATGATCTCCGGGCCGATGCCGTCGCCCGGCAGCAGGATGACGCGCTTGCTCATCGGCGCGGCACCCTACCGAGCCCGATCCGCGGATGGGCGGCGGCCGCGGACGGTCACAGTGCGCTCGTCACCGGCCCGGGACGCTCCCGCTCGGCCTCGTAGGCGGCGATCGCCTCCTCCTGCTGGAGCGTGAGCGCGATGTCGTCGAGGCCGTTCAGGAGGCGGTGCTTGGTCTCCGGATCGATCTCGAACGACGCCGAGCCGCCCGGCCAGCGGACCGTCTGCTGCGCGAGATCGACCTGCGCCTCCCCCGCCTCGCGGATCGCGGCGACCGACTCCTCGTCGAGGACGACCGGCAGCAGCCCGATCTTCGTGCAGTTGTTGCGGAAGATGTCGGCGAAGCTCGGCGCGATGATCGCCTGGAAGCCGTAGTCCTCGAGGCCCCAGGGCGCGTGCTCCCGGCTCGATCCGCACCCGAAATTGCGCCCGGTGACGAGGATCGGGTTCTTTGGGAGGTCCCAATCCGGCTCCTTGGCCCAGTCGTGGAACAGGAACTCGCCGAAGCCGGTCCGCTCGACCCGCTTGAGGAACTGCTTGGGCATGATCTGATCGGTGTCGACGTCGTCGCGGTTGAGCACCGTGACCTTGCCGGTGATCGTCTCGATCGCCCTCATGCGGCCACCTCGACCGGGCCGACGGGCTCCCACTCTCGGATGTCGACGAAACGTCCTTCGATCGCCGCCGCCGCGGCCATCTGGGGTGAGACGAGATGCGAGCGGGCGCCGCGGCCCTGGCGTCCCTCGAAGTTGCGGTTCGAGGTCGAGGCGACGCGCTCGCCGGGGGCGGCGATGTCCGGGTTCATGCCAAGGCACATCGAGCAGCCGGCGACGCGCCAGTCGAAGCCGGCCGCCCGGAACACCTCGTCAAGTCCCTCCGCCTCGGCCTGGGCCTTCACCTGCTGGGAGCCGGGGACGACCATCGCGTAGACGCCGTCGGCGACCCTGCGGCCGCGGACCATCGACGCCGCCGCGCGCAGGTCGCCGATCCGCGAGTTCGTACACGACCCGATGAACACGCGGTCGATCGCGATGTCCTGCACGGGCGTGCCGCCGCGCAGACCCATGTAGTGAAGCGCCCGCTCGTCCTGCTCGGAGGCGGGGTGCGGCACCTTATCGCCGACCCCGACGACCATCCCCGGGGTCGTTCCCCAGGTGACCATCGGGCTCACCGCCGAGGCGTCGACGGTGATCTCTCTGTCGAAGCTCGCGCCCGGGTCGGTGCGGAGCTCGCGCCACGCGGCGGGCACCTCGTCGGGCGCGCCGGGGCGGCCGATCACGTACTCGAACGTCGTCTCGTCCGGGGCGATCATGCCGGCGCGGCCGCCGCCCTCGATCGTCATGTTGCAGATCGTCATCCTGCCCTCCATCGAGAGGCGCTCGATCACCGGCCCGGCGTACTCGACGACGTGGCCGGTCGCGCCGGCGACGCCCATCTGGCCGATCGTGGCGAGGATCAGGTCCTTGGCGGTGACCCCGAAGCCGAGCTCCCCCTCGTAGGAGATCCGCATCGATCTCGGCCTGGCCTGCACGAGGCACTGCGTCGCGAGCACGTGCTCCACCTCGCTCGTGCCGATGCCGAACGCGAGCGCGCCGAACGCGCCGTGGGTGGCGGTGTGCGAGTCGCCGCAGACGATCGTCATGCCCGGCTGGGTGACCCCGAGCTCCGGGCCGATCACATGGACGATCCCCTGACGGTCGGACCCGAGCGAGTACAGCGGGATCCCGAACTCCTCGCAGTTGCGCTCGAGCGTCTGGACCTGGACGCGACTCAGCTCGTCCCTGATCCGGGCGGCGGTCGGCGTCCCGTCGGTCGGCGTGTTGTGGTCGGCGGTGGCGAGCGTGCGATCCGGGCGGCGGACGCGGCGGCCGGCGAGCCGCAGCCCGTCGAACGCCTGCGGGCTCGTCACCTCGTGGACGAGGTGCAGGTCGATGAACAGCAGTCCGGGGACCACCTCGTGGGCGGCCCAGATCTTGTCGAACAGGCTCGTGGGCATCGCTGGCCTCCTCAGCTGCGCCGCAGTCCGGCGCTCACGACGGCGAGGAGCACGGCCTCGGCGTCGGTGGACGGGTTCTCGAAGTGGTGGGGCAGGTCCGCGTCGAACGTCACGCAGTCGCCGGCGCGCAGCTCATGAGCGGCGCCGTCGCAGTGGAGCACGACCGTCCCCTCCTGAACGAGCGCGGACTCGCGGCTGCCCGGCTCGTGCATCGGCGGGTCCCCCGGGCCGCCGGTCATCGCGCCGGGCGCGAGCGTGTGGCGCGAGAGCTCGGCGCGCTGCCCGGGCAGCGGCGGCGTGAGGATCTCGTAGCGGTGCCCGCTGTCCGCCCGGGCGGTCGGCCCGGCACGCCGCTCGCCGGCACGCACGATCACGACCGCGCCCTCCTCGTCGAGCCGCAGCAGCTGCGAGAGACGGAGCTCCAGCCCGTGCGCGATCCGGTGGGCGGTCTGCAGCGTCGGGCTCGTCTCACCGCGCTCGACCTGCGAGAGCATCGGGGCGCTCACCCCCGAGCGCTCGGCGAGCTCCCTGAGCGACATGTCCATCGCCTCGCGCAGCGAGCGCACGCGGGCGCCGAGCGCGACCGGAGAGGTGAGGTGGCTGTCGGTGACCGCCATCGCCCGCGTACGCTATCACGTACGCCTGTATGTTTGAGCGGTCGCGCGCTCAGCCTTCGTCGCCGAGCAGCTCCGCCACAGTGGGCGCGAACGCCGGCATCGCCGGGGCGCAGTCGACCGCGTCCGCACCGGCGAACGCGACGACGTCGTCGGGCGCGCGGTAGCGCGTGACGCGCCGGGCGCCCGGATCGATCACGAGCACGACCCGGCAGCCGGCGGCGAGCCACTCGAGCGCCTTCTCCTGGACCTCGGAGTACGTGTCGTGTGGCGAGAGGACCTCGACCGCGAGGTCCGGGGGCTCCGGCAGGTACCCCTCCGTCTCGCCGATGGTCGCGGCTCGCTCCGGTCCGAGGTAGGCGGCGTCGGGCGCGCGCACGGTGTCCGGGTCGTGGCGAACCAGCGCGCCCGTCTCCGCACCGAACGCCTTGCCTCCGTGCTCCCGCGCGTACCGAACGAGCAGAAACGCGCTCACCGCGCTGATCTCTCCATGCTGTCCACCGCCGGGTTCCATCTCGCGCAACACCCCATCGATCAGCTCACGGCGCCCCTGCCCGGGCATCGCGAACAGCTCCTCGGCGGTCATCGTATGGGGCGGAGATGTCGCTTCTGCCATCGCCGACGAACGCTACCAGCGAGTCGGACGGGCCCCCGCGGGCGCGGATGACCCGGGCGCGCGCAGAGCCCGGCCCGCGACGCCCGACGCGGCCTCAGGGGGCGCGCACGATCTCCCGCTCGGGGGCGGCGCGCTCGTCGGCGAGCGCCCGGCGGCGCACGGCATTGGAGAGCGCGCGCACGTACGCCTGCGCGGCCGCCTCGAGGATGTCGGTGGAGACGCCCTGGCCGGAGCCGGCGACGCCGCCGACCTCGACGACGACCGAGGTCTCCCCGAGCGCGTCCTGGCCGCCGGTCACCGCCTCGATCCGGAAGTCACGGAGCCGGGCGTCGACCGAGGTGGCCGCGTTGACCGCGCGGAACACGGCGTCGATCGGGCCGTCGCCGGTGAACGAGCCGGTGAGCTCCTCTCCGTCGGGGCCGGTGACGGCGACCGTCGCATGCGGCGGGCGGCGCGAAGAGGCCTCGACCTCGAACCACCGCAGCGCGTAGCCGGCCACCTGCTCGCGCAGCTCGTCGGCGACGAGCGCCTCGAGGTCCATCGCGGTCACCTGCTTCTTGCGGTCGGCGATCTCCTTGAAGCGGCGGAACGCCACGTTGAGCGCCTGCCCCTTCAGCTCGAAGCCGAGCTCGGACATCGCCTGCGCGAGCGCGTGCCGGCCGGAGTGCTTGCCGAGCACGAGCGAGCCGGAGCCGTCGAGGCCGACCTCGCGCGCGTCCATGATCTCGTACGTCGAGCGCTCCTTGAGCACGCCGTCCTGGTGGATGCCGGCCTCGTGGGCGAACGCGTTGCGCCCGACGATCGCCTTGTTCGGCTGGACGACGTAGCCGGTGAGCCGGGAGACGAGGCGCGAGGTGCGGGCGATCTCCCGCGGCACCGCGCCGGTCCGCAGGCCGAGGTCGGCCTCGCGGGTGCGCAGCAGCATGATGATTTCCTCAAGGGAGGTGTTGCCCGCGCGCTCGCCGATCCCGTTGACCGCGCACTCGACCTGGCGCGCGCCGGCCCGCAGCCCGGCGAGCGAGTTGGCGACCGCCAGGCCGAGGTCATCGTGGCAGTGGACCGAGAGCACGACGCTGTGCAGGTCGGGCACGAGCTCGTAGAGGCGGGTGAGGAACGCCGCGTACTCGTGGGGGACCGCGTAGCCGACGGTGTCCGGGATGTTGATCGTGCTCGCGCCCTCGTCGATCGCCGCCTGGAGCACCTCGGCGGTGTACTCGACGTCCGCGCGGGTGGCGTCCATCGGCGAGAACTCGACGTCCTCGCAGAGCGCGCGGGCCTGGGCGACGGCGGCGCGGGCCTGCCCCTTCACGTCCTCGCGCGTGGAGTTGAACTGGTGGACGATGTGGATGTCCGAGGTCGAGATGAACGTGTGGATCCGCGGCCGCCCCGCGTCCTTGATCGCGTTCCAGGCGGCGTCGACGTCGGGCGCCTGTGCACGGGCGAGCGCCGCGATCACCGGCGGCCCCTCGGGCCCGGAGTCGAGGCGGCGGGCGATCGTCTGCACCGCCTCGAAGTCGCCGGGGGAGGCGATCGGGAAGCCCGCCTCGATCACGTCGACCCCGAGCCGCGTGAGCTGCTGGGCGATCTCCAGCTTCTCGGACGGGTTGAGCGAGATGCCGGGCGACTGCTCGCCGTCGCGCAACGTCGTGTCGAACAGGATGACCCGGTCGGGGTCGGGCGCGGTGTTCATCGCAAGGGCTCCTTCGGTTTCGATTCTCGGTCTGCTTCTCGTGCTGGTTCGCGGCTACGTGCGGCCGCCGGCGCGCTATTCCCCCCGAAGGGGGAGGAGGAGAAGCAGTGCGAGATCGAAACGAACTCCCATGTGCCGGCAAGCGTATCAATCCGCGCGAGTCCTACGGGGCGATCTGCTCGAGGACCTCGAGGTTGCGCGCGCCGTCCCTGCCGCTCGCGTACGCCAGATCCTCGCCGCCGGCCACCCGCGTGATGACCTCCAGCTGCCGCGGCCACGGCTCGACCACGGCGCACCGGAGCTCCTCGGGCTCCGCGTCGGCGCGCAGGAGCGTCGGCACACCCGGGTCGTTGACCGATTTCCCGTCGGCGACGATCGCCCCCTCGGTGCCGATGATCTCGATCCGCGCCTGCCGCCGCCACACGTTCGTGGTCACCGTGAGCGCCCCCAGCGCGCCCGATTCGAACCGCAGCGCGGCGGCGCTGACGTCATCGGTCTCGAACCCCTGCTGGCGCTCGGTGAGCCCCGTCGCCTCGACGATCTCGCCGACGAGCATCCGCAGCAGGTCGACGTGATGGGTGCCGATGTCGGCGAGCGCGCCCCAGCGCGCGCTCTCCCGCCGTCGGCGCCACTCGGGAGGGGGCGCGGGACGATGCATCGCATAATGCGCCCGCGCGAGCGTCACCGTACCGATCGCGCCGCCCGCCACCAGCCGCCGCATCTCCTCATGAGCCGGGACGTACCGCGCCTGGTAGCCGGTGGCGAGCACGGCTCCGGCGCGCGCGGCGGCGCGCACCAGATCCCATCCCTCCCGTGCGCTCATCGCCAACGGCTTCTCGCACAGCACGTGAAGACCCGCCTGCAGAGCCGCTCGCGCCTGGCGATGGTGCAGGAACGTCGGCGAGGTGATCCACACAGCGTCAAGCCCGGGCGCGGACAGAAACTCCGTCAGATCAGACGTCGCCGCTTCGATGCCGTGCTCGGCGGCGAAGGCGCGGGCTCGGCGCGCATCGCTGCTCAGGACTGCGACCAGCTCGGCCGTCGGCGTCTGCGCGAACGCGGGGACACATGCCCGGGCCGCCAGGCCGCGGGTGCCGATCAGCCCCCAGCGCACCTGGCGCGGTTCGGTGGCGACCGGCGCGGGTAGCCGAGGCCGGTGCGGGTCGAGGTGGCGACCGGCATCCCGCCTCGCCAGTCGATCTCGAGCATCTCCCGCGAGTTGCGCAGCGCCGGCAGGTAGGCGACCGGCCGATAGGTGACCGCGCTCAGCACCTCCCCCGCATCCCCGACGTAGACGAGACAGCCGTCCACGCTGGGCTGGAGCCAGCCTTCGCGGCCGCAGTCCTGCGCGCAGTCCGACTGGTCGCCGGACAGGGCATGGGTGAGCTTGATATCGACGAGGTGCCGAGGGGCGTGTCTGGGAACGCCGGCGACGTCGTACACGTGCACGAAGGAGTTCGGCGAGTCGATCACCCACACCCGGCGCCCTTCCGGGGACAGCGAGATTCCGTGGCTGGGAGCGCTGTAGGGGAACGTCCCGCGGTCGTATTTGAAGCGAGGACCGAACCGCACCGTGTACAGCACATGGCCGGTGCGGATGCTCGACACCTGGAAGCCGAGCAGGCCGGTCGCCGTCGTGTAGGCGAGGGTCTCCGAGGCGTTGACGGTGAACGGACGCACCCCGGAGTACAGCGGTCCGATGCGCCGGATGACGCGATCGGTGGCCGTGCTCGCCACCGACAGATACGGGGAGTTGCGCGGTCCGAGGTAGACCCAGCGGCCGCTGGCGCCGACGACCGTGTTGTGAGGGCCGTTCCCGCCACGGATGCGGGCGATGACGGCTCCGGAGCGGGCGTTCAGCACGAGCCAGATCCCGTCGGTCGAGAGCTCGCCGTCGGGCAGGTACAGCCGGGCGCCGTTGCGGCTGACCGCGAGGCTGTCGACGCCGGTCCCGTAGCTGCGGGTCCACACGATGCGGTTGGACAGCAGGTCGTACCGGGCGAGCGAGCCGTCGTACCCGCCGCCGTAGCCGCCGTAGCTGATGTAGAGGGCGTGCGTGCGGATGTCGGCGGCGACGCCGCGGACCCCGGCGATTCCCGGCAGCGACCGGCGCGCGAGGAGGCGCTCCCCGTGATCGGCGTCGTAGACGTACATCGCGTGGTCGACGAACACGTACTCGTCATGGTGGGTGGCCATCCCGCGAGCCGTGCGCGTGACTGTCCCGGAAGCCGCGCCCCCCGGCGCGCAGACGAGCAGCAGCGCGAGCGGCGCCAGCAGCGTGACCCAGCGCCACGCGCGACGCCGTCGGCGGCGCAGGACGCTGCTCACGGCACCCGCTTGACGCCGGCGGCCAGATAGTGCCAGCCGACGCGTCGCAGTCGCGGATGGTCGAGCGCGGCCCCCTGGAGGCGCTCGTCGACGAAGCGGCCGAGGCCATCGGGCAGGATCCGGCGGCCCATCACCGTGAACGGGCCGTAGCCGATCGTCGTGCGGCGCACCACGGTGATGCCGGCGTCGGCGAGCAGCCGGTCGACCTCCTCGGCGCGGTGACGAAAGGCGGGGGCGCCGTACGCATCGTCCGCCGGCGGGCGCGACAGCGCTCGCTTGACCGGGCGCAGCGGCGAAATCAGCGGGTTCTCGCGGGGCTCGACGACGCGATTCATCCTGCGCCGGTTGTCGGCGGTGACGAGTATCGTGCCGCCGGGGGCGAGCACCCGTCCGAGCTCCCTCACCGCGCTCGGGGCGTCGTGCAGCCACGGAAGCAAACCGAGCAGGGTCACGAGCGCAAACTCATCCGCCTCGAAGGGCAGCCGGTGGGCGTCCGCCTCCCGAACCTCGATCCGGTCATCGAGCCCGAGCCGTGCGGCGTTGGCCGCAGCGGACCGGACCATCTGGGGACTGGAATCGGTGGCGGTCACCGACAGGCCGAGCCGCGCGAGCTCGACGGTGAGCAGTCCCGCGCCGCAGCCGATGTCGAGCGCCCGCGCTCCCGGGGGCAGGCCGAGCTCACGGACCCATCGCAGCGCCGCGGCCATGCGCCGGCGGTAGACGTTGCCCTGGACGTCCGGGCTTGAGTAGATCTCGTTCCAGTAGCTCGACTCGGAGTCGAAGTACTCGTCGACCCGCGTCTGCGGTCGCTCGGTCGTGCCGCTCATCGTCGCCCCCACCCCGTGACGATCCCGGCGACGTGAGGCACTGCCTGGGCGATCATGCCGAGGAAGGGTATTGGATCGTCGGCCGCCCACCACGCCGTCTCGTCGATGCCCCTGAGCGAGCGGGACCACGCGCGCATGCCGAGGCTCCCTTCGCGCGCGAGCTTGAGCGACGTCCACAGATCCGAGGGCTCGTCGATCCACTTGCGACCCTCGGTGGCCGTGGACCGCGGCACCGGCCTGCCGGTCAGGTCGAGGTGCAGGGCCCGCACCACGTCGAGGCCGTTGTCGCCCACGAACATCCGGAAGCTCGAGCCGAGGCGGGGGTTGACGTCGAACAGCTTGTAGCTGCCGTCCCGGCGGTCGTAGTGAAAGCCGATGTCGACCACGCCGCGGTACTCGACGCCGCGCAGCAGCCGCTGCGCGATGTCCGCGACCGCCTCGTTGCGGGAGCAGATCCCGAGCGTTGTCTGACCGGTGCGGGGGCCCTGCTGTCGCAGCCGCCGCCCGGTGAACGCGCACAGGCACTCTCCACCGGCGCCCGCGTAGCCGTCGAACGTCCACACCGCCTCCGACCCGCCCGGCACGTACTCCTGCAGCAGGATCTGGGGCGAGACGTCGGACTCCATTCGGCGGTAGGCGTCGAGCAGTTGCTCCGGGCTGTGAGCGATCGACACCCGCGGCGCGTGCTCGTCGCGCGGCGGCAGCCACGACTCGGCGCGCTTGACGACGACCGGGTACCCATGCTCGGCGGCCTGCTCGCGCAGCTCGCTCTCGTCGGCCGGGAACGTGCACCGCGGGATCGGCACATCGAGCTCACGACAGAGGTCCCACAGCTCGCGCTTGGAGGCGAGTCGCCGCTGGATGCCGGGCGGTGCCGCGGCGAGGAGATAGTGCTCGGCGAGCCGGTCCTGATGCTCGCTCACGGCGATCGCCGCCTCATCGTCGATCGGCAGCAGGATCGCGCGCCCCACCCGGGGGCGCAGCGCGATCAGCGCCTCGATCCATTCCCCGGCGGGGGCGTCCGGATCGAGGTCGAGCGCCCCGGCTGCGTAGCGCGACCGCGTGGCCGGTTCACTGTCGTTGTGGCGCACCGAGAACACGGGGATCCCGAGCCGGCCGGCGCTGCGGATGACGGCGAGCGCGCACCGTTGGAAGCTGCCCACGCTCCGGCGCAACACGAGGATCGGCGTGGACGTGTCGACCGCCGGCGCGGGCGGTCGCCGGCGCGTCCTGCTCACGAGGCGTCGCTCACGACCAGCTCCCCGGCTCGCATCTCACAGACGAAATCGAGGTCGTCGATGTGGCCGAGGATGAACTCGACGTCGTGCATCTGCGCGGTGTCGGTGAGGTAGCGGATGCTGTTGCTTTGCAGCAGCGCGTCGTCGGGAGCGTCGGCCCAGCGCTTGACGATCTCCTCGACGAGGGCGTTGCGAGGCTCGAAGCCGGCCTCCAACAGCGGGGCGGCGATCCGGGCGGCGCAGAGGCGATCCTCCTCGCGGAACTCTCCCCGGTGCTCCCCCGCGACGATCACCACATGCTGGGTGGAGGCGATCAGCATCTTCGCCTGGGCGCGCGCGTTGCGCAGACACGCAGCGTACGTGCGGGCGCGCGCGGCCGCGGCCGTGAGCAGCGGGGTCCCCGAGCTGGAGAGCAGGATCACAGGCCGATCGAGGTCGACTCGGCGATCCATCTCCGCGGGGCTGTTCTGCAGATGGAACCCGTATGGCATGTTGCCCCCGAGCTCGCCGACGAGCAGCGGGTTGTCGAGCCGAGCGGCGAGCGGAACCGCCCCCTCCAGCGATCCCACGGGAAAGCACCGGCGGCCGGCGTTCACCGCGGTGACTGCGGTCGTCGTCGCGCGGATGACGTCGATGCCCACCACGCGGCAGTGCTCGCCGGCGTCTCCGAGGCTCGGGTACCGCACGATCGCCACCGTGCGATCGTCGCTCATCGGGCCGCGTCGACCGTCCGCTGCGGACGGAGCTTGGGGTTGGCGAACGCGTCGGAGTGCAGGCCGCGGCGGTAGATCTCCACGCGCAAGATCTCATCGAGGCGGACGTTGGACAGCTGGACCTCGGGACCGAAGTGGTCCAGGAACGCGAACTGGCTCGCCTTCGTGGGCGCCTCGTAGATCAGTCGCTCCAGGCCGAAGGCCTCGGCGAAGCGCTCCGCGAGCGCCACGTTCATCTCTCCGCCGCGGTCGAACAGCCCGACGCCGGCCGCGCTCTCGCGGGCTTCGATCACCAACCGGCGGGCGCCGGCGTGCAGCCATCGTCGCCCCTCCTCGATCAGCTGCCTGGCATCGTCGGCTGCGAACGCGCCCGCGTGCTTTCCCCCGAGCTCGTAGTCGACCGCGAGCTCGTACTCGGCGGCCTGGCGAACGATCTCGGCGGGGCCGACGCCGGGGTCGGTGAAGCCGGCGCCGCACTCGATCCCGTCGAAGCCGACATCCGCGCAGAGCTCGAGATAGCTCGGCAGCCTCCCCTGCGCGACGGCGACCTCGTAGGGGCCTCCGCCGGTCGTCGCCGGCACGCCCGCGTCGTGCGCGGCCGTCACCTTGCGCCGAGTCGCGGCGCGGTCGGCGATCATCCAGCACGCCATCGACACCTTGAGCCCGAGCATCAGATGCCCGCTCTGCGCAAGGTGGCTTTCGAGCACGACCGGCGCCACGCCGGGATCGAACGGATACGTCCTCGGCGGCATTCCAGGCACGCCGATCCCGCTCAGATAGTCGTCGAACCCGCCGCCCTCACGCTTGATGCTCATTGCCGTCGATCGCCCCCGAAGCTGTGTCCAATCGTCCGTTGATCCGGACGCACCGCCTGCAGTCGTGGTCCTGCAACGATACTGCCGAGCCGCGTCACCGCGCCCGTCTAGGATGATGCGGTGCGCGCGTGGACCGCGAAGGGGCGATGCTGGAGGAGCTGATCACACTTGCCGACTGCGAGGCGGCTGCCCGGCGCCGACTGCCGAAGCACGTCTATGACTACGTCGCGGCCGGCGCGGCGGACGAGATCACGCTCGCCCGCAACCGCAGCGCGTTCGGTCAGCTCCTACTCCGGCCGCGGTTCCTGAAACCGGTGACGGCGCCCGAGCTGGCCACGACCGTGCTCGGCACGGCGATCAGCCTCCCGGTTGTGCTCAGCCCCGCCGCCTACCAGCGCAACCTTCACCCCGACGGAGAGGTCGCGACGTGCGCGGGCGCGGCGCGCGCGGCCACGCTGGCGATCGTGCCCGCGGTGACCGGGGAGCGGATCGAGGAGGTTGCGAGCGCAGCCGAGGGTCCGCTGTGGCTCCAGCTCTACCACCGCGGCCGCCCCACGACCGAGAGCTTTGCGAAGCGAGCCGAGGCCGCGGGTTACGGCGCACTGTGCGTGACCGTCGACATCCCCGCCCAGAACCCCCGCGAGCGGGACCGTCGCAACTGGTTCCTTCCCCCATACGAAGGCGTGCGGTTCGGCCTGCACGACGAGGCACCGGTCGAGTTGCGCGTCCCGGGCTATCCGTTCTCGGTCGACGACCTGCATTGGCTGCGCGAGCGAACGCGTCTGCCGATCGTCGTCAAGGGCGTCGTCACCGCCGACGATGCCGCGCTTGCGGTTGAGCGCGGGGCGGATGGCGTGTTCGTCTCCAATCACGGCGCCCGGATGCTCGACACGACGCCCAGTGCGATCGAAGTGCTCGCCGAGGTCGTCGCGGCCGTCGACGGCCGAGCCGAGGTGTACGTCGACTCGGGCGTGCGTCGCGGAACCGACGTGCTCAAGGCGCTCCTGCTCGGCGCCCGCGCGGTCGGCATCGGCCGTCCGTGGCAGTGGGGCCTCGCCGTGGGCGGGCCGGCGGGGGTCCATCGCGTGCTCGAGATCCTCCGCCTCGAGCTGGAGATGGCGATGACGTACTGCGGACAGCAGTCCGTGCAGGCGCTGACTGAGGGGACGCTCGGCATCCCGAGCGGCTGGGGGCCGGGGACACCCGCACCCGCGCCGCAGCTCTCCGCCGGCTGAGCCGGGAGCGCACCACTCCGGCGGCGGCTCCTCCGGTCCTCCGGCCCGCCCGCGCGCGGTCGATCGAGGCTCGATCACCCGCCGACTCGCGCCAGTTCTCAAAAAAATTGCGTAAACCTGCCCAAGCCGTGTTATACCTCTGCCTGCAAGGATCTCGCGACGGGTGGGGTGACGATGTTCGGTGGCCAGAGGTCGGTAAGTGGTGTTCAGTCGTCGTTGTCGCGTGCCGCACTCGCGGCGGCGCTCGCGGCGGCGCTGTTGTCGTGCGTGCCGGCGACCGCCGGCGCGAAGGCGAGGTCGACGTCGGCCGCATTCCGGTACCAGCCCGGGACGGTCCTCATCGGCTTCCGGCCGGGCGTCTCGGCGGGTCGGCGTCGCGCGCTGGAGCGCGCTGTCCACGCTCGACAGCTGCGTCCCCTGCTCGTGATCGGGTCGCGGACTCCCGCCCAGCGGGAGCTTGCGCGCCGGCTCGGGAGCTCGTTCGTGCTCCGGGTCGCCCCCGATGCCGTGCTGTCAGCGGCCCGCGAACTTCGCCAGGAGCATCGGTGGGTGCGCTACGCCGAGCCCAACTACATTCTCGGCCCGGCCCGGAACGGCGCGAGCCTTCATCCCGCCGCGCGGCCGAACGCCGCGAGCGCCGCAAGCCCAGCGCCCTGTACCGGCGGCGGCCAGCCTCCCAGCGGCGCCGTCATCCCGAACGACACGTACTTCGACTGCCAGTGGGGGTCGCTGAACGTCGGGCAGACGGTCACCGGGGCCACGCCCTGCGGGAGCGGCACCACACCATGCCCGATCACGGGGACGTGGGGCGCTGACGACCACGTCACGCAGGCGTGGAGGATCAGCACGGGCAGCCGCTCGATCGTCATCGGCGAGCTCGACAGCGGCGTCGACTACAACCACCCGGACCTCAACCAGAACGTCTGGACGAACCCGGGCGGGATCGGCAACTGTCCCGCGGGAACCCGTGGCTTCAACGTCGTCCCAGGCGCGAGCAACCCGTGCGATCCGATGGACGACAACGCCGCGCCGCCCACGTCCTACGGGGGCCACGGGACGCACGTCGCCGGCATCATGGGCGCGGTCGGGAACAACGGCATCGGCGTGGCGGGAGTCAACTGGCAGACCACGATCCTGCCGGTCAAGGCCGTCGACTCGAATCTCTACGGCTCGGACGCGACGCTGATCGCCGGGATCAACAAGTTCATGGCGGTGAAGGCCGCCGGGGTCAACATCCGCATCGTCAACTATTCGCCGGTGCAGGACGCCACCCCCAACGACCCCGCGCTGAGTCAGGCGATCCAGGCGCTCGGCGCGCCCCCGTTCAACATCCTGTTCGTCACCGCCTCCGGTGGAGCCGTCTATCCCGACGGGGAGGACTGGAACGGCGTGAACGACGACACCAACCCGCACTATCCGTGCAACTTCGATCTCAGCGACGAGATCTGCGTCGCCGGCTCGAACCAGGATGGGCAGCTCGCGAGCTGGACGAACTACGGCGCGCAGTCGGTCGATCTCGCCGCCCCGGGGGACAACATCCTCTCGACGCTGCTCTATCAGCCCTACGGGTACATCTCGGGCGTGTCGATGGCGGCGCCGCAGGTCTCCGGGGCCGCCGCGCTCATCCTCTCCGTCGATCCGACGATGAGCATGTCGGGCCTGAAGGCCGACATCCTCGGTCACGTCACCCCGCTCACGCCTCGCTCGCTGCCCGGCACCGTGCGAACCGGCGGCACGTTGAACATCTGCGCCGCGATGCCCGGGTGTGGGAGCCCGCTGCCCACCAAGACCGCCGCCTCCTGCGCGCCGACATCGGTCGCTGTCGGCGCGGCGACGACGTGCACCGCGACGGTGAGCGATACCGACCCGAGCCTGCAGATCGCGCCGACGGGGACGGTCAGCTTCACGAGCGCTTCAGGCGGGACGTCCGCGTCGGGCGGCTCGTGCACGCTCGCGCCGGGCTCCGCGCCGGGCGAGGGATCATGCTCGATCACGTATACGCCGACCGCGGTCGGTTCCGGTTCGGATGGGCTGACGGCGTCCTACGGCGGTGATTTCGCGCACGCGGCGAGCTCGGGGACGACCACGCTCGCAGTGAGCGCCGCCGGCCATGGAAACGGACACGGCGGCACGCCACGGTCGATCGTGGGCCCGAGCATCACCGGGCTCGCACGGCCAGGACGGATGCTCAGCTGCCAGCCCGGCAGCTGGGATAGCGCGGCGGCGGCCTATGGCTACCGGTGGGCACGCAATGGCCGGTCGCTCCCCGGAGCGGCCTCGGCCACCTACCGGGTGCAGATCGGCGACGAGGGCAGCGGCCTGGAATGCATCGTGACCGCGTCGAACGCGACCGGATCGAGCTCGGCCACAAGCGGCAGCGTGATCGTGGCGCTCCCCGGCACGCTCTCCTGCCCGCGGCCGACCGGCCGGCTCCGCCAAGCCCGCCTCGGAGCGATCGCCCTCGGGATGACGCGCGCCGCCGCCCGCAGGCGGCTGCATCCGTTCGGCGCCCGCCGCCGCCAGACCGACGACCTGTGTCTCTACGGGGGCTGGGGCATCGAGGTCAGCTACGGCTCGCGCGGGCTGCTCGGGTCGGTCGACGGGCGGGAGCGGTCGCAGCTCCGCGGCCGCGTCGTGCTCGCGACGTCGTCCAACCCGTACTACGCGGTGCGCGGGGTGCGGCCCGGGACGCGCGAGCAGGTGGCGCGCCGGCGCCTGAGGCTGCACCGCGGGCTGCGGGTCGACCACAGCGGCTGGTACGTGATCCCGGGACGGAAGGCGAACGTCGTCCTGCAGGTGCGCCACGGGATCGTGCAGCGGATCGGGATCGTCAACCGCCTGCTGAGCCGCACCGCGGCGGCGCAGAGGCGGATCCTCAGGCTGCAGAGCTGAGGGTCCGCCGGTGCGGCACAGAGCTCCCAACCGCTACCGATCCTGGCCAAAGTCTGTTATACGTCGCTGACGGCCGGAGGCGCAGGACGCGTCGCGGGGGAACGGCACACGACGGATTGTCAAGGGGGAACGGATGATGAGATGGCGCCGATGGGCCCCGATCGCGGCGACACTCGCCGTGCTGTCGAGCTGCGCGCCGGTCGCTCAGGCGCACTCGTCCTCCGGGACCCGCTTGCCTCGCCACGTCCCCGGTGTCGTCCTCGTCGGCTTCCGTCCCGGGGTTTCCCCGGCGCAGCGCCGGGCGCTTGCGCGCTCGGTGGCCGCCCGTGGCGCGAGCCCGCTCGGCTACGTCGGCACGGCCACGCCGGCGGCCCGCGCGCTCCGGCGACGCATCGGGGCCTCGTTCCTCCTGCATGTGCCCCGGGGCAGCGTGCCCGAGGCGGTGCGCCGTCTCGCTCGCGCACACCCCTGGGTGCGCTACGCCGAGCCCGACTACGTGCTCGGTCCCACCGGGGCACCGAGGGCTCCGGTTGCCGACGCGATACAGCCCGCTGGGACGTCGATCCCGAACTGTCCCTCGGTCACCGGGCCGGGTGTGATCCCCAACGATCCGGGCTTCGGCTGCCAGTGGGGCGCGTTGAACGTCGGGCAGACGCTCACCGGGGCGAGCGGCACGGTCACCGGCACCGCGGGCGCCGACGAGGACCTCACCCGCGCGTGGGCGTTGACGACCGGCAGCCGCTCGATCGTGATCGGCGAGGTCGACACGGGCGTGGACTACAACCACCCCGATCTGCAGGCCAACATCTGGACCAACCCGGGCGGGATCGGGGGCTGTCCGGCGGGCACGCACGGCTACGTCACCAGCTATGACAACCCGAACGGCACGTGCAATCCGATGGACGACACCGCCGCGCCTCCCACGTCCTACGGCGGCCACGGGACGCATGTCGCGGGCATCATGGGCGCCGTCGGCGACAACGGCATCGGCGTGGCGGGCGTCAACTGGCAGACAACGATCCTGCCGGTCAAGACCGCCGACTACGAGACATGGGGGTCGGACTCGGAGCTGATCGCCGGGCTCGCGTGGCTCGTGAAGGCAAAGCAGGCGGGCGTCAACATCCGGGTCGTCAACGACTCGCCGGTGTCGAGCTCGACACCGGACGATCCAGCGTTGGCGAACGAGATCAGCGCGCTCGGGGCCAACAACATCCTGTTCGTCACCGGCGCCGGCGGAGCGGTCACTCCCGCCGGGAACAACTGGTCGGGGGTGAGCGACGACACAAACCCGCACTATCCGTGCGACTTCAACCTGCCAAACGAGATCTGCGTCACCGGCTCAGACCAGCACGACAACCTCGCGCACTGGGCCGACTGGGGCAGCGACGTCGCCCTCGCCGCGCCCGGCGACAACATCTATTCGACGACGCTGCCGAACGACGGGAACGACAGCAGCGACGGCAGCCCCTACGGATCGATCAGCGGCGTCTCGATGGCGACCGCGCAGGTGTCGGGCGCGGCGGCGCTGATCCTCTCGGCCTACGACTTCCCGACCTATCAGGCGCTCAAGGCCGACATCCTCGACAACGTCCACACGCTGCCGTCGCTCGCCGGCAAGGTGTCGACCGGCGGTCGGCTGGACGTCTGCGGCGCGATACCCGGGTGTGCGCACCCGCTGTCCACTCAGACAGCGATCTCCTGCGCCCCGGCTGCGGTGACGGTCGGGCAGGCGACGACGTGTACGGCGACGGTGAGCGACGGCGACCCCAATTCCCTGGTCGCGCCGACCGGTACGGTGACGTTCGCCAGCAACGCAAGCGGGACGTTCGCCTCGGGCGGCTCGTGCACGCTCGCGGCGGGGTCCTCGCCCGGTCAGGGGTCCTGCTCGATCGGCTACACGCCGACGGCGGTCGGCTCAGGTGAGCACCAGCTGACGGCGGCATACGGCGGCGATGCCGCGCACGTGTCAAGCTCGGGCTCGAGCACGCTGGCGGTCGGCACCGCCGGCGGTCCGCTCGCCACCCAGGCCGTCATCTCCTGCGCGCCGTCCCCGGTGAGGGTCGGCCAGCCCACAACATGCACGGCGACCGTGAGCGACACCGATTCGACCGCTGTGCTTGCGCCGACGGGTGCGGTGAGGTTCGCCAGCAACGCAAGCGGGACGTTCGCCTCGGGCGGCTCGTGCACGCTCGCGGCGGGCTCCTCCCCGAGTGAGGCGTCCTGCTCGATCGCCTACACGCCGACGAAGTTCGGCTCGGGACATCAGAGGATCACGGCCGCCTACGGCGGCGACTCGGACCATTCCTCGAGCAGCGGGCAGTTCCGTCTGCTCCTGCTTCACCGCGGCGGCTGACCGCCGAGCGGCGTCCGCACGGAGCCCTACAGCGCGACCGACACCCCGAGGACGAACTCCTCGGAGCGCGTGATCCCGTCGATGACGTCCTGCGGCACCGGCTCGCTCGTCGTGATCGCCATCGCGGCCAGGCCCTCCGCGCTCTCCGCGCCCTCGGGCAGCCGGCCGACCGCCGCGGAGATGATGTTCACCCCGGCGGCGCCGAACGCGGTCCCGACGCGGCCGAGCATCCCGGGCAGGTCGCGGTAGCGGAACAGCGTCACGTGCTCCTCGAGCTGGATGTCGAAGCGCTGGCCCCACGCCTCCAGCAGGTGCGGGCGGTTCTGGCGGCCGATGAGCGTGCCGGCGACGCGCAGCGAGTCCGCCCCGGAGCTCACCGACACGCGCACGAGGTCGGTGTAGTCCCGCGCGGTCGTGTGCTTGGCCTCGACGACGCTGATCCCCCGCTCCTCCGCCATCGCCGGAGCGTTGACCGCGTTGACGTCCTCCTCGGTGCGTCCCCGCAGGGCGCCGATCAGCACCTCGATCGCGAGCAGACGGGTGTCGCGCTCGGCGAGCCGCCCGAGCAGGTCGATCTGGATCTCGTCGACGGACCCGCCGCCGGCGACCGCGAGCTCGGTGGCGATCCGGCCGAGCGAGCGGCACAGCGGCAGGAACGGGCCGAGCACCTCGAAGTCCTCGGGGGCGACGGCCGGCACGTTGACCGCGCTTGTGACGACGCCGCCGGTGAGCGCCGCGACGACCTGCTCGGCCGCCTGGTAGCCGGCGCGATCCGTCGCCTCGGCCGTCGAGGCCCCGAGGTGCGGGGTGACGATGACGTTCGGGTAGCCGAACAGCGGATGCTCGGTCACGGGCTCGGAGCGGAACACGTCGAGCGCCGCGCCGCCGACCTTGCCGGAGTCGAGCGCCGCCTGCAGGTCCTCGTCGACGACGAGCGGCCCGCGCGCGACGTTGAGCACGCGCACCCCGTCCTTGCACCTGGCGAACACCTCGGCGTTCAGCCAGCCCTCGGTCTCCGGGGTCTTCGGAAGGTGGATCGTGAGGAAGTCGGCCTCGGCGTAGACCTCGTCGGGAGTCTCGGCACGTTCGGCCCCGAGCTCCCGGTAGCGATCGGCCGACACGTACGGGTCGTACGCCACGACCCGCATCCCGAAGCCCCGCGCGCGCCCCGCGACGAGCTGCCCGATCCGCCCGAAGCCGAGGATCCCGAGGGTCTTCTCGTAGAGCTCCGTGCCGGAGTACTTCGAGCGATCCCAGCGCCCCGCGACGAGCGAGGCGTGCGCCTGCGGGACGTTGCGGGCGAGCGACAGCAGAAGCGCCATCGTGTGCTCGGCGGCGGTGACGACGTTCGACTCCGGGGCGTTGGCGACGACGATCCCGCGCTTCGTCGCCTCCCCCACGTCGACGTTGTCGACGCCGACGCCGGCACGCCCGACCGCGCGCAGCGCACCCGCGTGCGAGAGCAGCTCGGCGTCGAGCTTCGTGGCCGAGCGGATGAGGATCCCCTCGTAGCCGCCGATCCGCTCCGCGAGCTCCTCGCGCGAGAGTCCGGTCTCGACGTCGACGTCGAAGTGCTCCTGCAGGAGCGAGATGCCGGACTGGCCGATCTTCTCGGCGACGAGAACCTTGGTCATGACTGCTGCTCCAGGACGTAGTCGATGCAGGCGGTGAGCGCGGTGACGTCGGACAGCTCGGTCGCGGGGAACATTGCGACCCGCAGCTGGTTGCGCCCGAGCTTGCGGTACGGCTCGACGTCGACGATCCCGTTCGCGCGGAGCGTCGCGGCGACCGCCGCGGCGTCGACCTCGTCGTCGAAGTCGATCGTGCCGACGACGAGCGAGCGCTTCGCCGGATCGGCGACGAACGGCGTCGCGTGCGGATGGGCGTCCGCCCACTGGTAGAGGTGGGAGCTCGCCGCCGAGGTCCGCGCGACCATCGCGGGCAGGCCCCCCTGCTCGAGCATCCAGTCGAGCTGGTCGGCGAGCAGCAGGAGCGTCGCGATCGCCGGCGTGTTGTACGTCTGGTCCTTGCGCGAGTTCTCAAGCGCCGTCGACAGCGACAGGAAATCCGGGATCCAGCGGGGCGCGCCGGTCGTCGGGCGGTCGCGCTCGATCTGCTCGATCCGCTCGAGCGCCGCCGGGCTGCAGATCGCCAGCCACAGGCCTCCGTCGGAGGCGAATCCCTTCTGAGGCGCGAAGTAGTAGACGTCGGCCTGGGCGACATCGACCGGCAGGCCGGCGGCGCCCGACGTCGCGTCGATGAGCACGAGCGAATCCTCGGCGCCGGCCGGGCGCGCGACGGGGACCATGACGCCGGTCGAGGTCTCGTTGTGGGCCCACGCGATGGCGTCCGCCTCCGGGTCCGAGCGCGGCTCGGGAGCATCACCCGCGGGCGCCTGCACGACGATCGGGTCGGCGAGGAACGGCGCCCCGGTCGTGCAGACGGCGAACTTCGAGGAGAACTCGCCGTAGGCGAGGTGCAGCGCGCGCTCGCGCACGACGCCGCAGGTGAGCGCGTCCCACAGCGCGGTCGTGCCGCCGTTGCCGAGCACGACCTCGTAGCCGTCCGGAAGCGAGAAGAGGGTCCCGATGCCCGCCCGCACGCGTCCGACGAGCGACTTCACCGGCTTCTGACGGTGCGAGGTGCCCATGATCGGGAATCGGCCCCCACCCGCCCTGGCGAGGTGCTCGAGCTGGGCGTGACGGACGCGGGACGGCCCGGAGCCGAAGCGGCCGTCGGCCGGCTTGAGCTCGTCGGGGATCTCGACGACGGAGGTGATCTCGGTCATGGGCGCTCCACAGGAGAGGGATCGATTGGTGGGCGTGCCCAGGCGCGCGGCGAGGTGACGGTGCAGGCCGTCGCTCCCCGGTGGTCGCCTCCACCTTCTCGCGCCAGTCACGACGGCTGCGCGGATCATAGCCAGCCGCCACCGGCGCGGCCGCCCGCCGGAGCGCGGATACTGAACCGGGAGATGATGGACGGAGTGCGACGGTCGGTCCTGGCCCTCGCGGCCGCGGGGTTGCTCGCGGGTGCCGCGCCCATGCCGGCGCAGGCCTCGGCCGCGGCGCCGCCCGAGGCCGTCCCGGGGCAGGCCGCGCGCGCGGCGTCCGCCTACCCGTTCGCCCTGACCGTGACCAAACGGACGGTGACGCGCCCGCTCCCCGCCTCGTTTCTCGGGCTCGCGCTCGAGTACGGGACCGTCCCCGAATGGATCTCGCAGGACGGGCACCCGAACCCGATCCTGCCCGTGCTGCTGCGCAACCTCGATCCGGCGGGCCGGCCGAGCGTCCGCATCGGGGGCCAGAGCGCGGACCGGAGCTGGTGGCCGGTGGCGGGCATGCGGCGACCGGTGGGGGTCACGCAATCGCTCGGCCCGTCGTGGATCGGCTCGGCACGGATGCTCGTGCGGGAGACCGGCGCGCAGCTGCTCCTCGGGATCAACCTCGAGGCCGGAAGCGCCGAGCTTGCTCGGGCGGAGGCCGACCGGCTCGTGAGCGGGCTCGGCGCCCGGAACATCGACGCGCTTGAGCTCGGCAACGAGCCCGACCTCTACCGCGACATCCCCTGGTTCCGGGTCGAGGGCGACCACCTGCTTCCCTGGTATGCGAAGACGGGCGCGCCCGCCTACGCGCGGGCGCCGGGCTGGGGGCCGAGCGCCTATGCGGCGCAGGTCGCAGGCGTCGCCGCGCGTCTTCCGCGCCTGCCGCTCGCCGGTCCCGACACGGTCCCCGGGCCCTGGACGGCCGCGTTCGCCGGCCTGCGCCACTCCCGAGTGCGGATGCTCGCCTCCCACGCCTATGGGCTGAACCAGTGCGTCACCGACCCGGCCCTGCCCGGCTACCCGTCGATCGCGCATCTGCTGAGCCTCCATGCCTCGCGCGGGATGTTCCTCGGCATCCCGCGGACCCTCGCGCTCGCCCATCGTCTCGGGCTGAGCGACCGGATCGACGAGATGGGGTCGGTCACCTGCAACGGCCGCTCGGGCGTGAGCAACACGTTCGCCTCGGCGCTGTGGGCGATGGACGCGCTGTTCCAGGCGGCGCGGATCGGTCTGGATGGCGTGAACCTGCACACCTACCCGCACTCGAGCAACGGGCTGTTCGACTTCAGCTACAGCCCCTCCACCCACGAGTGGCGGGCGATCATCCACCCCCTCTACGACGGGGCGCTCATGTTCGCCGAGGCCGCGCCGCCGGGGTCGCGGCTGCTGCACACGGTCTCATCGGACCAGGCACGCCTGCGGGCGTGGGCGACGCTCGGCGCCGACGGCCGCATCCGGATCCTGCTCATCAACGACAGCACCGGGCAGGCCGCGCGGGTCCTGATCCGGGCGCCGGCCGGCTACCGCTCCTCGACCGCCTCGGTGCAGTGGCTGCGAGCGCCGAGCGCTGCCGCGACCGGCGAGGTGACGATCGGCGGCCGGCGTTTCGGCGCGACGCGCACCGGAGTACCGCCCGCACCGCGGCTGGATGCCCTGCCCATCGACGGCGCGGCGGCAACGCTCACCGTCCCGCCGGTGAGCGCCGCGTTGATCACCGTCCCGCCGGCGGCCATCGCCGAGCTGTCGCGCTGGCTGGCGCTCGCCGACCCCGCGACCTCGCTCGCGCTCGTCGACCCGACGAGCGCGCGCGGGTCCGCCGTCGGCTACTCCTGCCAGTCGGTGTCGATCCAGGCCATCTGCTTGCGCAGCTCCTTGCCGACGGTCTCGACCTGGTGACCGGCCTGCTCGGAGCGCATGCGCAGGAAGTTCTCCTGGCCGGCGCGGTTCTCGGCGATCCACTCGCGCGCGAAGTCGCCGGACTGGATCTCTGAGAGCACCTGCTTCATCGCGGCGCGGGTCTCCTCGCCGATGATCCGGCTGCCGCGGGTCATGTCGCCGTATTCGGCCGTGTTCGAGATCGAGTAGCGCATTCCGGAGATGCCCTTCTCGTACATGAGGTCGACGATCAGCTTCAGCTCGTGGAGCACCTCGAAGTACGCGAGGCGCTCGTCGTAGCCGGCCTCGGTGAGCGTCTCGTAGCCGGCCCGCACGAGCTCGGTGACGCCGCCGCAGAGCACCGCCTGCTCGCCGAACAGGTCGGTCTCGGTCTCGTCCTTGAACGTCGTCTCGATCACGCCCCCGCGGGTGCCCCCGATGCCCTTCGCGTAGGCGAGCGCCAGCCCCAGCGCGTCGCCGGAGGCGTCCTGCTGCACCGCCACGAGACACGGGACGCCCGAGCCCTCGGTGTACTGGCGGCGCACGAGATGACCCGGACCCTTCGGGGCGACGAGCGCGACGTCGACGTCCGGCGGCGGGACGATCTCGCCGTAGTGGATCGAGAACCCGTGGCCGAACAGGAGCATGTTGCCGGGGGCGATCCCGTCCCTCAGGCCGCTCTCCCAGATCTGGCCGTGCAGCTCGTCGGGCGCGAGCAGCATCACGACGTCGCCCTCGCTGGCGGCGTCGGCGGGCTCCAGCACACGCAGCCCGTGGCTCGCCGCCTTCGCGCGGCTCGGGGAGCCCTCACGGAGCCCTACGACGACGTCGACGCCGGAGTCCTTGAGGTTGAGCGCGTGGGCGTGGCCCTGAGAGCCGTAGCCGATGATGGCGACGGTCTTGCCGTCGAGCTTTGAGAGATCAGCGTCGTCGTCGTAGAACATGGCCCGAGCCTACACGGGGCGCGGCCGCGCTCCGGCCCCGCGCGCCGCACGCCCCGCTGCCCGGCTTGATCCCGGCGACCGCCTACCCGCCGAAGCGGCTCTCGAGCGCGAGCACGTCGTCGACGTAGTGGCGGGTCCCGGGCAGGATGCCGCGCGTCCGGACCGAGTCGAGGCCCTGGTAGTAGGCGGCGATCGCCTCGTCCTGATTCCCGCCGGTGGCGAGCAGCAGCGAGTGCAGCACCGCGACCCCGCCGCGGACGTTGTCGACCGCGGAGCTCGGTGAGAGGTCGAGACCGTAGACGCGCGAGAGGTCGCTCCACGTCGAGGGCTCGAGCTGCATCACGCCCGTCGCGCCGCTCGCAGAGACGAGCGCGTCGTTGAACCCGCTCTCCTGGTAGGCGATCGCCTCCGCGAGGGCGGCGGGCACCCCCTCGCCGGCGGCGATCGAGCCGACCTCGGAGGGCGCGACGTATTGGGCGACCGGCTGCGCGCCGGATCCGCCCGTGCCGCTCGCCGTCTGGACGGACGTCGCCGTCGCGGTCTGCGTCGTCGTCGCACCGGCGCCCGCGGGGACGACGAGCGTGCGGCCGGCGAGGAGCAGGCCATCGACCGACATGCCGTTGGCGGAGGCGAGCGCCGCCGCCGTCGTCCCGAGGTGGGCGGCGATCCCGCTGAGCGTGTCGCCGGCCTGGACGACGTAGCCGCTTGCAGCCGAGGCGGCGGACGGGGTCGACGCGCCGGCCGTGCCCGCACGGTCGTCGGCGTCCGCGTCGCCGTCACTCGCGGCGCCCGAGGACTCGCCGCCGGAGGGGGCGGAGCCCGCGGGCAGGACCGGTCCGGCCTGTGGCGGGATCACGAGGTTCGTGCCCGCGACGAGCGGCGCCGTCGTCGAGAGGCCGTTCGCGGCGGCAAGGCGGGCCACCGACAGGCCGTCGGCGGCGGCGATCGAGGTGAGCGTCTCACCGCGGCGGACCGTGTGCGTGACGTCGGCGAGGGCGGCGGCGGGCAGCGCGAGCAGAACGGCGGCCAGAAGCGTGAGAAGTCGAATGGGATGTCGCATCGCCGTTCAGGCTTGCGCCCGGCGTCCCCTCGGGCAACCGATGCAAGCCCGGTTTCAGGCCGCCTTCGCGGCAGAGGTGCCGGACATCGACGCGCGGCGGAACGCCGCCGCTCAGGCGCTCGCGCTCGCCACGAGCGAGCTTCCCGGCAGCACGAGCGAGCCGTCCTCGTCGGTGAACGACGCGGCCTGCTCGGCGATCCGCGCGCGGACGTCGCTCTGCGCGGCGGCGTCGAGCCCGGCGAAGAGCTCACGGCGCACCGGCGAGATGCTCAATGTCTCCTGGAGCCACTCCTCGGCGGAGGCGACGCGCCGCACGAGGGTGACCGTGCCGATGCGCACGTCGACGAAGCCCGCGTTCTCCAGCAACTCGGAGAGCGCGCCGTCGGCGGCGAGCGAGAACATGCCCGGGGACTCCGGGTCCGGAGCGGGAACGCCCGGCTGCGCGCGAAGCGCGGCCATCGGGATCGTCGTCCACGGGTTGCGCTCGGGCGCATCCCACACCGCGAGCGCCGCGCGGCCGCCCGGGCGAAGGACGCGCCGGATCTCCCGAGCGGCGGCGCCGGGATCGATGACGAGCATGAGCCCCCAGCGACACAGCACCGCATCGACGCTCGCGGTCTCCATGTCGATCCATTCGAGATCGAGCACGCGGAACTCGACGTTGCGGATCCGCTGCGCGGCGGCCCGTTCACGCGCGACCTCGAGCATCGCCTGCGCTCCGTCGCTGCAGATGAGCGTTCCGCCGGGCTCGATCAGCTCCGCGGCCATGAAGCCGGTGTCGCCCGGGCCGGCGGCGAGTTCGAGCACGCGGTCACCCGGCTGCGGCGCAAGCGCGTCGACCATCGTCGCCGACACCTCGACCGCCCACTCGTGCTGGCGGTCGGCGTTGCGTCCCCAGTCGGCGGCGTTGCGCTCCCAGGCCTCGCGGCTCTCGGCGCGAAACTGATCGGGGTCGACCGGGGTCACGCGCGCCAGCCTATTGCACGCCCGCTCCCGGCTCCTGCCCGCCGTTGCCGAGCCTCCGGGTGAGCTCCCCGAACGCGGCATCGATCTGAGCGCTCATCCGCTGTCCGAGGATCGCCTGGAGCGCCTCGGCGGCGAGCGGGCGCAGCGCCCTCACCGACTCGTCCATCTCCGTCCAGCGCTCCTCGGGCATCCCCGCCTCCTCGAACGGCCGCCAGACCTGCTCCATGAAGAGCCGCACGAACGCCGCCGAGACCGCGTCGCAGTGGCGCTCGATCTGCTCGAACACCGCAAGTGCGCCGTCGAGCGAGATGCCGCGGGCGACGACCTGCTCGGCGACCGCGAGCAGCGTCGGGCTCGGCACGAGGAAGCGGTCGGGGCCGGCCGCAACGAGGATCCCCAGCCGCTCGGCCCGCGCGAGCACCTCGGGCGCGCGGTCGCCCGCGACGTGGAAGCGGCGGCCGAGCTCGGCGCGTGTGAGCGTCTCGGGCGCCTCCGCGCGCGACGAGGAGGACAGGACCGCGCGCACGCGCGCCAGCCGCTCGGCGGTGCCGCGGCCGTCCTCGAGCAGCCGCTTGATCCCGGCGAGGTTGAAGCCGTCGGCCTGCAGGTCGCGGATCAGCTTCAGCTGCGCGACGTGCGCCTCGCCGTAGTAGCCGACCCGCATGCGCACCTCGGGCGGGTCGAGCAGCCCACGCGCCTGGTGCGCGCGGATGTTGCGCACCGACATCCCGGAGACGGCGGCGAGCTGCTCGATCGTGAGTTCGGCGGACACGCGCCCAGATGGTACCGGCGGCCGATGTGACATCGACCGATGTGACATGGACGCGGCGTGATCAGCGCAGCGCGCGGCGTTGGAGCTTGCCGGTTTCGCTCCGCGGGAGCACCTCGACGAACTCGAAGCGCTTGGGGACCTTGAACGGAGCCAGCCGCGCGGCGCAGAATCCCCGGAGGGCCTGCGCGAGCCCGGCGTCCAGCTCAGCCCCGGGGACCGCGTGGTGGACGAGCCCCAGCCGGGGCACGATGAGCGCGGTCACCGCCTCCCCCCACTCCGGGTCGGGCCGCCCGAGCACGGCGGCATCGGAGACCGCCTCGTGCTCGAGGAGGACCGCCTCGACCTCGGGCGGCGCGACGTTCTCGCCGCCGGTGACGATCGTCTCTGCGGTGCGCCCGATGATCTCGAGCCGTCCGTCGTCGTCGAAGCGTGCGAGGTCGCCGGTGTGGAGCCAGCCGTCGCCCGCGAGCGCGCCGTGGGCGACGCTCGGGCCGCGGACGAGCAGCTCGCCGGCGTCCGAGAGCGCGAGCTCGGCGCCGAGCAGCGGAACCCCGTCGGTGACGATCTGCGAGCACGTCTCGGTCATCCCGAACGAGGGCGAGACCGCGACCCCGGCCTCCCGGGCGCGGGCAAGCAGCGCGGGCGCGATCGGGCCGCCGCCGAGCAGCACCCGCCGCAGCGTCGGCGGCTCGCGCAGGCCGGCGTCAAGCAGCCGGCCGAGCATCGTCGGCACGAGCGAGACGAGCGTCACCCGCTGCGCGGCATCGAGCAGCGTGTCACGGACCCGCTCGACGTCGAAGCGCTCGTGGAGCACGACGGTCGTGCCGTAGATCGCCGAGCGCAGCGCGACCGCGAGCCCGCCGACGTGCGCGAGCGGCATCGGGCACAGCCACCGCTCGTCCGGGTCGAACCCGAGCGCGAGCGCCGAGCCGAGCGCGTTCCACAGCCAGTTCGACAGCGACAGCTCGACCCGCTTGGGTCCCGCGGTCGTGCCCGACGTGTACATGACGGTCGCGATGTCGGTGAGCTCGAGCGGCCGTTCGGGCACGGGCCGACCATCCGCCGGTTCGGAGGCCGTCTCGTTCGATGGAAGCTCAAAGAGCGTGCAGGAGACCCCCTCCAGGCGCGGCGCGCGCTCGGAGTCGTTGAGGCGCGGGTCGATCGGGACGCCGGCGGCGCCGATCGCGAGACAGCCATGGAGGGCGACGATCAGCTGCTCGCTTCCGAGCGCGAGCGCCACCCGGTCGCGGTGGCCGATCCCGCTCGCGCGCAGAGCGCCCGCGACCAGGCGCGCGCCCTCGTGCAGC
>DATGKS010000081.1:0-65331 GCA_035294545.1 Solirubrobacteraceae bacterium
CATGCCTGACCAGACCACCCCGGCGGACCCGCTCGGGATCATCGACGATGTCCGGGCCCGCGCCGCGGAGACCCTGGCGCTCGCGTCCCAGCACCTCGATCCGTCGCTCGTCGACGTGCTGTCGATCCTCGGCTACGACTACGACTACACGACCGCCCGGGGCAGCCTCATCTACGACCTGCACGGACGCGAGTTCCTCGACTTCCACAGCGGCGAGGGGTTCGCGACGCTCGGGCACAACCACCCCGACATCCGCGCCGTGATCAAGGCGACGCTCGACGCGCAGCTGCTCGACGGCGTGCAGATCCAGTACTCGCCGCTGGCCGGGATGCTCGCCGAGGCGCTCACGGCGCGGCTGCCGCGCTCGCTCGACGCGGTGTTCTTCGGCTCGACGGGCGCCGAGATGGTCGACTCGGCGATGAAGTTCGCTCGAGCGGCGACCGGCCGGCCGGAGATCGTCTCGACGCTCGGCGGCTACCACGGCGTCACCTACGGCCCGCTGTCGATCGTCGGGGAGGACTTCTTCAAGGAGGGGTTCGGCCCGCTGCTGCCCGGCTGTCGCCGGGTCCCGCACGGTGATCTCGACGCGCTGGAGAAGGTGCTGCGGAAGCGCCGTGCGGCGGCGTTCATCGTCGAGCCGATCCAGGGCGTCGGCGTCAATCCGCCGCCGCCCGGCTATCTGGAGGGCGCGCAGGAGCTGTGCCGTCGCTACGGCACGCTGTTCGTGCTCGACGAGGTGCAGACGGGCCTCGGGCGCACCGGCCGCTGGTTCGCCCTGGAGCACTGGAACCTCGAGCCCGACATCGTCACGCTCGCCAAGGCGCTGTCCGGCGGCTTCATGCCGACCGGCGCGATGATCACGCGGCGCGAGATCTTCCAGAGAGCGGTGGGCAAACTCGAGCGCTGCTACGTGCAGCAGTCGACCTACGGCCGCAACCGGCTGTCGATGGCCGCCGGCCTCGCGACGATCCGGGTGATCGAGCGCGACGGCCTGCTTGAGCACGCGGCGCGGATGGGGGACCGGCTCCGCGACGGGCTGTACGCCCTGCGCGACCGCTACGAGATGCTCGACGACGTGCGCGGCATGGGGCTGATGTGGGGCATCGAGCTGGCGGCGCCGTCGGGCCGGATGGCGAAGGTCAACTGGCACCTCATCCACGCGGCGGGCGGTGGGTTGTTCCCGCAGCTCGTCGTGATCCCGCTGCACCGCGACCATCGAGTGATCACGATGGCTTCGGGCAAGAACGACGTCGTCAAGCTGCTGCCGCCGATCACGGTGAGCGCCGCGGAGGTCGACCGCTTCCTCACCGCGCTCGACGCGGTGCTCGCCGACCTGCACGGGTCCTCGAGCCGCAACTGGGCGGTCGTGCGCGAGATCGCTCGCACGACGCTCCGCCGCCACCTCTCGCGGCGCGACCCGCACGTGACCGGCCTGGCGCCGTTCCGCGGGACGCCGGTCGACACGACGCGCGACGACGTCCATCTCGTCACCGGGGCGAGCGGCTTCATCGGCGGACATCTCGTCGAGCGGCTCGTCGCCGACGGCAAGCAGGTCCGCTGCCTCGTGCGGGCGACGAGCGACACGCGGCGCCTGGAGGCGCTCGGGGTCGAGCTCGCCCCCGGGGACCTGGAGGACTCGCGCTCGCTGCAGCGCGCCGTCGAGGGGTGCGACTACGTCGTGCACTGCGGCGCGATGGTCACCGACTGGGGCACCGTGCAGGAGATCGAGCGCACGAACGTCACCGGCACGCGCAACCTGCTGCGGGCGGGCGCGTCCGCGTCCGTGCGGCGCTTCGTGCACGTGAGCACGACCGACGTGTACGGCTATCCCGGGGCGCGCGGGGTCGCGGAGAGCGCCGCGCCGAACGGGTTTCGCAACTGGTACGCGCAGACGAAGCTCGAGGCCGAGCGGGAGGTCCTGCGCGCCGGCGAGGAGCTCGGGCTGCCGGTCGTCGTGCTCCGGCCCTCGACCGTGTGGGGCCCGCGCTCGCGCACCGTCGTCGGCGAGATCGGCTGTGCGATCCGCGGCGGGTACATGCTGCTCGTCGACCGCGGCCGCGCGAACGCCGGCCTCGTCTACATCGACAACCTGATCGACGCGATCGTGCTCGCGCTCGAGCACGGCAACGCCGCCGGCGAGGCGTTCAACGTCACGGACGGCCTCGACGTGACGTGGCGGGAGTTCACGGACGCGCTCGCGGACGGCCTCGGGGCGCCGCGCGCGCGGCTGTCGATGCCCTATCCGGTGGCGAGCGGCCTCGGGGCGGTGCTCGAGCAGGGGTACCGCGCGGCGCGGCGTGCCACGCGCGTGCAGGCGCCGGCGCTCCTCTCCCGCCAGGCGGTCCACATCATGGGGATCGACCAGGACTTCTGCAATCGCAAGGCGCGCGAGGTGCTCGGCTGGGAGCCGCGGGTCGACTACGCGGCGGGGATGCAGGCGACCGTCGCGTGGCTGCGCGACGAGCATCTGGCGGCGCGATGAGGGCCGCTCTGCGCCGCGCGCTCGGGCTCCTTGCGGCGCTCGCCGTCCTCGGCGCCGGCGGGGGCGCGGCCGCCTCCGCCGCCTCCGCGCAGCCGGTGTGGGTCGGCGTCGATCGCGCGCCGGTCACCGCGCCGCTGCCGCAGGGCTTCCTCGGCATCGCGCTGGAGGTCTCGACGGTGCCGCGCTGGGTCGGGAGCGCGACGACGCCCGCGCAGGTCAATCCGGTGCTCGTGCAGTTGCTGCGCAACCTCAACCCGAGCGGGCCGTACTCGATCCGAATCGGCGGCCAGAGCACCGACCGCTCGTGGTGGCCGGTTCCGAATCTCACAGCCCCCGCGGGCGTCACGTACGCGATCGGCAGCTCGTGGGCGAAGGCGGCGCTGCTGTTGGCCGAGCGGCTCGACGCCCGGTACGTGATGGGCGTCAACCTCGAGGCGAACTCGCCCCGGATCACGCAGTACGAGGCGGGTCAGCTGCTGGCGGCGATCGGCCGCAAGTACATCCGGGACTTCGAGATCGGCAACGAGCCCGACCTGTACACGCACACCCCGTGGTACCGGGTCCAGCACGGCCGCCGGGTGCCGTGGTACATCCGCATCGGGACGCCGTACTACGCGCGGCCGGCGGGCTACAACGAGACGGACTTCCTCACGGAATGGCAGCAGACGCTCGCCGCGATGCCGTCGAGCGTCCCGATCGCCGGCCCCGACACGGCAAGCGCCCAGTGGATCGGGCCGTTCAGCGCCCTGATGGGGAAGACCCACCGGATCGGGATGCTCGACTCTCACGCGTACGCGCTGTTCAACTGCGTCACCGACCCGTCGAACCCGAAGTACCCGTCGATCCCGCACCTGCTCGAGCGCGCGGCAGCGACCAGGATCGTGCGCGGCGCCTCCGAATTCGCCCCGCTCGCCCACCACTCCGGCATCCCGTACCGGATCGACGAGATGGGGTCGGTGAGCTGCGACGGGCACAGCGGCGTGAGCGACGCGTTCGCCTCGGCGCTGTGGGTGACGGACGCCCTGTTCGAGGCGGCCCGCGCGGGCGTGACGGGCGTCAACCTGCACAGCTTCCCGAACTCGAGCAACGGGCTCTTCGACCTCGCCGACACCCGCACCGGCTGGGTCGCCGACGTCCACCCGATCTACTACGGCGCGCTCATGTTCGCGCAGGCGGATCCGGCGGGCGCTCGCATCATCCAGATTCCGTCCGCGTATCCCTCGACGCTGCGAATCTGGGCGACGATCGGCGCCGACCACAAGGTGCGCGTGCTCATCATCAACGTCGGCTCCCATCAGCTCGTGACGATCCACGCGCCGAAGGGCTTCGGCTCCCGCGACGCAAGCGTCGAGCGGCTCGTGGCTCCGAGTGTGAGCGCGACCAGCGGTGAGACGATCGGCGGCCAGACGCTTGGCAACACGACGACCGGCGAGGTGCCCACGCCGACGCTCCAGTGGGCCCGGCCGCAGAAGACCGGCTACACGGTGGGGTCGCCCGGCGGCTCCGAGACGCTCGTCACGTTCAGCTACCGGGTCAAGGCGGCGACCGGGAAGTAGCGATTGATCGCTCGGCGGCCTCGTTCGACGTGGGCGAGGCGCGCGGGGACGCGCCGAGCACCACCCAGCGCTCGCCCCGGAAGCGGGCGCCGCATGTGAGGTCGCGGACGAGCATCAGCACGATGAAGCCCGCCCACACCCCGGTCAGGCCCCAGTGCAGGAGCAGGGCGGCGATCGAAACCGCGGCGTAGACAGCGCCGGAAACCACCATGCTGCCGGCGAGGTACGTCGTCTCGCCGGCGCCGAGCAGGATCCCGTCGAGCGCGTAGGCGACCGCGCCCACGACCTGCAGCAGGCAGAGCAGCGGCCACATCGCCGCGGCGCGTCCGAGCACATGGGGGTCGTCGGTGAACGCCCGCGGGATCACGCCGCCGAGCGCGTCGAGGAGCGCGCCGAGCACGATGCCGCCGGCGAGCGAGAGCTCGATTATCCGCCGCGCGACCGCTCGCGCGCCGGCTCCGTCTCCGGCGCCGAGCCGGCGGCCGATGAGCACCTGGCCGGCGATCGCGATCGCGTCGAGCAGGAGCGCGAGGAAGCCGAACAGCTGCATGCCGATCTGGTGGGCGCCGAGCGACGTGGCGCCGACGCGCGCGACGACGGCTGAGGCGACGATGAACGCTCCGTACAGCGACGTGGTGCGCAGCACGAGCGCGGACCCCATCCGCAACAGCGGGCGCATCCGCGCCCAGTGCGCCCGCCGGTCGGCGGCCATCGCGCCCGCCCGCCAGAGCGCGGACGCGAACGCGGCGCCCATCGCGGCCTGCGCGATCACCGTGGCCCACGCCGAGCCGGCGACGCCGAGGCCAAGGCCGTACACGGACCAGAGCTCGAGCGCGAGGTTGAGCAGGTTCGCGGCGACCACGACGAGGAGCGGCGAGCGCAGGTCGCCGGCGCCGCGCTGGTACCCCTGCCCGGCGAGCGCGACGAGCGCGCACGGCAGCCCGAGCGCGCCGATCCGCAGGAACCGGGCGGCGAGCGTCGCAACGTGTCCGTGGCCGCCGAGCAGGCCGATGAGCTGGGGGGCGAGACCGGCGGCGATCGCCGCCACCCCGAGTCCGACGGCGAGCGCGACCCACAGCGACTGGACCGCGACCTCGCCGGCACGGTTCGGCTGGCCTGCGCCGTGCAGGCGCGCGACCTGCGCGGTCACCCCGTAGGTGAGGAAGTTGCAGAACGCCGCGAACGCGTCGAGCACGGTTGAGGCGAGTGCGAGCGCCGCCAGCTGCGGAGTGCCGAGATGGCCGACGATCGCGGTGTCGGCGAGCAGGTACAGCGGCTCGGCCGCGAGCGCGCCGAGCGCCGGCAGCGCGAGTCGGGCGATCTCCCGGTCATACGGGCCTGTCCAGCGGGATCGCATGCGGATTCGCTTCGGGCGGCGGGGCGCGTCCGCCGTCAGCGCGACGGGCTCGGCGCGCGGTCCTCCAGCGCCCTGTCGCCCGGGTCCGCGCACGGCTCGCCGTCGCCGGTCCCGAGCTTCGGCGGCTCGGCCCCGGTGAGCGTGTGCCGCAGCCCGACGAACGCGAACGCGCCGAGGATCGCCGGGACCGCGACCTGGAAGACGCGGTAGGTGAGCACCGCCGCGGTGGCCGTCGCGAGCGTGCTCCCGTACAGGACAAAGGCGCCGATCAGCCCACCGTCGGTACCGCCGACGCCGCCGGGCAGCGGGATGAGGCCGCCGAGCTGGCCGATGTCATAGCCGAACACGGTCGCACCGATTGCGAAATGGCTGTCGTAGGCGGCGAACGCCACGAGCATCGCGCCGATGTCGAACACGAGGTAGCCGACGGCGCCGAGGATCGCGCGCCAGCGGCGCTCGCGGATGAGCGTGCCGACGTCGCGAATGCCGCCGGCGAGCGAGACGATCACGATGCGCAGCTTGCCGCTCACCCGGCCCTGCATCCGGTTGTGCGCGATACGGCGCAGGAACAGCGGCAACAGCGCGGTGGCGATCGCCGTCAACCACGCGAGGCCGCTGAACGCGGCCGTCCACGCGACCGGATCCCTGGCCGAGAACACGTGCAGGAGGAGCAGTGGGCCGAGGACCGCCGCGAGCGCGAAGTTCGGCAGCGACGTGAGCACGAAGAACGCCACCGAGCGCCGGCCGATGCGCTCGCTCTCCATCCCACCCTGGTGCAGCGCCCAGGCGCCGAGCGCGAGCCCACCCGCGCCGCCGGTCGGCAGCAGCACGTTCGTCGCCTGCTCGGCCATGCCGAGGCGGTAGCTGAAGCGCCAGCTCATCCGCGGGCAGAAGACGTCGCGGAAGGCGACGATGTTCGACAGGCAGGAGGCGAGCTTGAGCAGCGCGATCGCGATCAGCAGGCGAGCGTCGACGTCGCTGAAGCGGTGGCGGAGGCTCCCGAGCCCCGGCAGTGAGATGACCGCGACCGCAACGACCCCGATGAGGATCGCGAAGCCGATGAGGCGGCGGACGAGATGGCGCGAATCGAACTCATCGGGAAGGTCGTCGCGCGGCCGATCCGGTCTCTCGGTTGCCGCCATCCCTCAAACTTATCTCGCTCTTAGGCGTTTGTTCATCGAAGTCTCATGTGTACGTTCGCATCGACCGGGAGGTGAGCAGCTCGAGGCGGTCGAGCGGGAGCGGATGCGGCCCGCCGCCGCGGACCGCGAGCACCTGGAACACGGAGATCTCGCCCGCGTCGAACGCACCCGCCGAGCCGGCCATGTAGAGCTCCCAGGCCCGGGCGCGCTCGCTGCCGACGAGGCCGACGGCGCGATCCCAGGCGGCGCGGAGGTTGTCGACCCAGTGGCGCAGCGTGAGCGTGTAGTGCTCGCGCAGCGACTCGACGTCACGGACCTCGAGCGCCTGATGCTGCATCGTCCCGATGACCCGCGCGAGCGGCTGAAGCTCGCCGTCGGGGAAGATGTAGCGCGCGATGAACGAGCGCGGGTCCGGCGGATCGTTGTGCAGGGGCGAGATCCCGTGGTTGAGCAGGAGCCCGCCCGGCCGGAGGAGGTCGTGGACGGTGCCGATGTAGCGCGCGAGCGCGGCGCGGCCGACGTGCTCGTACATGCCGACGCTCGCGATCTTGTCGAACCGGCGGTCGCCGAGCTCACGGTAGTCGGCGACGCGGATCTCGACGCGGTCGCCGAGCCCATGCTCGGTCGCACGCCGGCGGGCGAGCGCCGCCTGCGGCCTCGACAGCGTGATGCCGGTCGCGCGCACGCCGTAGTGCTCGGCGGCGTGCAGCACGAGCGAGCCCCAGCCGCAGCCGATGTCGAGGAACCGCTCCCCGGGCTGCAGCGCGAGCTTGCGGCAGATCACGTCGAGCTTGCGCTCCTGCGCGTCCTCGAGGGAGTCCGCGGGGTCGCTGAAGTAGGCACACGAGTAGACGAGGCTCGGTCCGAGCACGAGCCGGTAGAAGTCGTTGGAGACGTCGTAGTGGTGGCGGACCGCGCGACGGTCGCTCACGGGCGAGTGGCGCCGGTCGCCGTGGGCCTCGATCGACGGCACGGGCGGTCGCCGGAGCGCCGCCGGGCCGGCGACGCGGAGCGCGCCGAGCGCGAGCCGCGCGCGATCGCTTGGCGTGAGCGCGATCTTCCGCAGCGGGCGGCGCAGGGCGAGCAGCCGCTCGAGGTCGTCCTCGGCGACGAGCGACCCGTCGACGTAGGCGCGGGCGAGGCCGAGCTCGCCCGGCGCGTACAGCAGGTGGGCGAACGCGCGGCGGTCGCGCACGGCGAGCGTCGGGAGGTCGGAGCGGGCGTCCTCGGGAGCCAGCAACGAGCCGTCCCAGAAGCGCAGCCTGACCGGCACCTCGGCGAGCGCTCCGCCGGCGATCTCGGCAAGCGCCGCCCGCGCCCGCTCGGCGGCCGATCGGCGGCTGAGCGGGAGGCGCGGGAGGGTCGAGGCGCTCACCCTTCTCACTATAAGTCGGTCGTCCGGCGAACCCTCGGTGACGGTTGTCCCCCGGTACGTGGACGATCGGCGAAAGGCCCTCAGCCGCGGCGGCGGGCGCGGACGAGGTGCACGGTGACGCCGACGAGGACGCACGCTGCGATCGGGACGACGAGCGAATGGTCGCGGAGCAGCGCCCTCACGCCGCTCTCCGGCAGTGGCGGCTCCGGGATCCCGTCGGCAAGCGTGCGGCGCAGGCGCGCGGGGTCGAACCCGTCGCCGAGCACGACCTCGGGGGAGAAGGCGGCGAGCAGATCGGGCGCGGGCGACTGCGGCGCGGGCTCCGCGGACGCCGGTGCCGCAGGCGCCGAGGCCACGGACGCCGCTGCCATGGGCGCCGGGGCCGCGTGCGGCGGGGCGACGGACGCCGGGGCCGGGACGGGTGGATCGGCGAGTGCGACCGCGTGTGGCGAGGCGGCGAGTGCCTCGTCCGCGCCGGCGGGCTCCGTCGAGACGAGGGGGGACGTCGCGGGTGCTGACGGCAATCGACCCGGGTGCAGACGCGTCCTCTCCGCGGCAGGCCGGTCCGTGTCAACCGGCGCGTGCGCGATGGACTCGTCGGTGAGGGGCGGTGGCTCCGGCTCGGTGCGCCCGTCGGTGAGGGGCGGTGGCTCCGGCTCCGTGCGCCCGCCGGTGACCCGCGCGGGCTCGCGCTCGGCGGCGCCGGCCGGGTGGTTGACCGGCGGCTCGAGCGGCCGCGCCCGGAACGCCGAGGGCGCCGGGGCGGGTGCCGAGCTCGCCGAGCCGGGACCCCGGCGAGCCGCGGGCACGAGCACCATGATGAGCGTGATCGCGAGGGCCCCCGCACCGGCGATCACGAGCGCGGGCACGAGATCGCTGCCGACGGTGGCGACCGGAGCGG
This sequence comes from Solirubrobacteraceae bacterium, assembly GCA_035294545.1. Lineage (GTDB taxonomy): Bacteria > Actinomycetota > Thermoleophilia > Solirubrobacterales > Solirubrobacteraceae > Palsa-465. The sequence goes on from DATGKS010000081.1 coordinate 8,814, forward strand.
CCGCGGCGGCCGACGCCGGAAACGCGGCCCCCAGCAGGGCCGCAGCAGTGAGCGGGACGGCGAGCCTCACCGGTCGATGCATAGCACGACTCACGCCCAAACGCTACGCAATCCTGACAATCCACCGAATGTTGCAGGGGCGGTTGCCGATCCCGCGAACCGGCGACACGCAGGCGCCGGGCATCTCTGGTCGCGGAGGGCGACCGCGGGTGCCCAGCGCCTGCCGGCGCTCGGGGCTCAGCGCCGGATCACGTGAACCCTGGCGACTCCGTGCCGCCGGGCATAGCCGGCGTTGCGCCGCCGCACGTACGCGACGGACCGGCTATGCCTGGCCGCCTTCACGTACGCGACCCGTCCGTACGCGAAGAGCCGGTTGCGTCCGGCGCCGCCGTTGAGGTGCGAGACACCGGTGCCGGCGATCAGCGTGTCGTTGCCGTTTCCGCCGCCCAGCCTGTCGGGTCCGTTGCCGGCCCTGATGTGGTCGTTTCCGGCGTTGCCCTGCAGGTTGACCCTGCCGTTGCCTGCGACGATGCGGTCGTTGCCCTTGCCGCCGAGCACGCAGCCCGGCCCGTTGCCGAGCCTGATCCGGTCGTTGACGTCGCGCCGAAGACCGTCACGAAGTTGCGCAGACGGTTGACGATGACGTCATTGCCGGTGCCGCCGTTGACGCACGTCCGCCGGCCGCCGACGACCGTGATGCGGTCGTTGCCGGCAAGCCCCATGACGCGAGCGCGGTGACGCGTGCGGCACTCGCACGACACGCGAACCCTCCGCCCGCCGCGTGGGCCGAGCCGGCGAGCGCCAAGACGGCGACCGTGGTGAGGGAGCCGGTGCTCAGGAATGCCCGTCCGCGGTGTATGTCATATCTCACTCCTGAGTGAACGAGCCGGGCTCGGCCGGCGCCGCCCTCAGCTCGCAGGCCGCCGAGCCGGCTCCACGCCGCCGGACGGGCGCGCCGGCCGGCCGGTGGCGCGGGCGGGCTGCGGATTGGGCGACGGGACCCGATGCGGCGTGCCTCGCCGGTCGGGCGCCCACCGCGCCGCCCACAGGCCCCGTCGCCTCGGGCGCGGACGGCAAGGCCAGCGCGCGAGGACCGCGGCGCTCGCGCTCGTCCGCCTCCTTGGCCACCCGCCCGAGTGCGCTCGACCAGACGAGCGCAACCGTCATCGCGCCCAGGTAGGCGCCGATGGCGATCCACACGGCGCTCATCGCGCCGCCTCCGATACCGAACAGCGGCCGGGCCTCGACCACCCATCGAGATCCCGGCGAAGGGTTCCGACAACGTCCGTGTCTCTCATCCGTCCGTCCTTCCTGCGCGCTCGTTGCGCGATCTCCACATCACACTGCCGAGCGCCGCGTGGACGCTCGTCCCGGCATCACACCTGACTTCTGTCAAATGGACGGCACGAGCACCGCGCAAGGTCCGAAAATGAAGAGGGTTTCTCCATAAATCGAGCCGCGGGCTGGAGCTTTCTCGAACATCCGTCCAGGCGCGTACGTCGGGGCGGGACACCGGCCCGGACACGCCGGGCGCCCCGATGGCCGTGTGGGGCTCAGCCGCCGCGCAGTGTGGGGCTCAGCCGCCGCGCAGTGCGGGGCTCAGCAGCCGCGCAGCGGCGGCGGCTCGGTCGCCCCCCGACGACCGGCGGTTCAGCCGCCCCCGACGACCGGCGGTTCAACCGCCCCAGACGTCCGCGGCGACCTGGACGATCAGCTGGAGCTTCGCCCGTTCCTCGTCGATCGTCAGGCGGTTGCCCTCCTCGGTCGAGGAGAAGCCGCACTGGCCCGACAGGCAGAGCTGGTCGATGTCGACGTAGCGGGACGCCTCCTCGATCCGCCGCTTGAGCATGTCGGGATCCTCCAGCTGCGGGCGCTTCGTCGTCACCAGGCCGAGCACGACCTGCTTGCCGGGCGGGACGTAGCGCAGCGGCTCGAACGTCCCTGAGCGTTCGTCGTCGAACTCGAGGAAGTAGCCGTTCACCTGCAGGTCGCCGAACAGCGCCTCGGCGACGAAGTCGTAGCCGCCCTCGGCGACCCACATCGATTGGTTGTTGCCGCGGCACAGGTGGGTGGTGACGACGAGATCGTCGGGCTTGCCGTCGAGCACCCGGTTGAGGTTCGCGATGTACTGCTCGTGCAGATGGGCCGGGTCGCCGCCGATCTGCTCGATATGGGCCCGCTGCGCCGGATCGTTGATGTAGGCGAGGCTCGTGTCGTCGAGCTGCAGGTAGCGGCAACCGAGCTCGTAGACGCCCTGCAGCTGGGCGCGGTAGGCGGCGATGAGGTCGTCCCAGAACTCCGCCGGATCGGGGTAGGCGCTCGGGTCGATGGCGGAGTTGCCGCCGCGATAGTGGACCATGCTCGGCGAGGGGATCGTCAGCTTCGGCGTCTGGCCCTCGTGGGCATGGTCGCGCAGGAACGTGAACGCCTCGGCGAAGATCGTCCGCGGCAGCGTCACCCGGGAGGTGATCGCCATCGCCGGCGGGGCGTAGTCGTACTCGCCCTCGGCGTCGCGGAAGTGGACGTGGATCGACTCGCCCTCCACCTGCTCGACGCCGCCGAGCTGGTAGATGAAGTCCATGTGCCACGATGTCCGGCGGAACTCGCCGTCGGTGACCGTCTGCAGCCCGGCGTCGCGTTGCAGGTCGATCACGCCGAGGATCGCCTCGTCCTCGGCCGTGCGCAGCGCGTCCGCGTCGATGCGGCCGGCCTTGAACTCCGCCCGCGCTCGCATGAGCTCGGGCGGGCGGAGCAGGCTGCCGACGTGATCGGCACGGAACGGCGGTTGCGCGCGGCGGGACATAGGACTCCTCCTACTGATCTCTGGGGTCGGTCCGGGCGACCACTAGAACACGCGCAGGCCGATCTTGCTCACGAACCGCGGCGCGGTGTGCTTGGAGTAGCGCTTGCGCGCGTCGATCTGGATCCCGTAGAGGCGGTGGTGCGGACGCGCGGGGTACATCGGCTTGCGCGCCGACAGGAGCCCGCACGGGCCCTTCGCCCGGCCGAACTCCTGCCGGACGACGACCTTGTTGCGGTACAGGTAGTGGCCCCAGATCTCCCGACCCTCGGGGAAGCCCGAGAACGCCCAACGCGTCTTCATCCTCAGCGCGGACAGGCCGCGGCCCCGGCGCGACTGCGCCGTGACGAGCATGTCGGTGAGATGGGTCGTCGCGCTGCCGACGTACTCGTTGCCGTCGAGCGAGAAGTCCGTCGCGGTGATCGTGTCGCGCCGCTCGCCGGGCTTGAGGAGGAACGCGTACGGCGCCGCGCCGGTCGCCGTGAACGTGCCGTTCGGGCCGACGGGCGCATGCGTGATGAAGGTCCCGGTCGAGTCGCTGATGTCGACGGTGTCACCGGCGGGGAACCCGCTGCCGGTGACGACGATCGGCGGACGCTTGTGGCCGACCGTGACGTAGCACGCCCTGTCGACCGACACAGTCGCCGGCACGGTTGCCGCGCCGGCGGTCCCGGCGAAGCCCAGCGTCGCCCCCGCGGCGACGGCGGCGGCGGCCGCCGCGCGCTTCCCCTTGTCAGACATCGACATACAACGTTCCCCTTCCATTCGTGGATGGCCGCGTGCGCAGTCTACGCGGACGGGACCGCGGCGGCTCGCCGGGGGCCGAGCCGTCGGGCACTCGGCTGCCCAGGGGACTCGGTCGGCGGGCCGCTCCCTGGCTGACCGCGGGTCTTGCCCGGCGGGCCGCTCCCTGGCTGACCGCGGGTCTTGCCCGGCGGGCCCCTCCTGGGCTGACCGCGGGTCTTGCCCGGCGGCCCCCGCCTGGTCTTGCCCGGCGGGCCGCCCCTCGGCTCACCGCGAGCCTCAGCCGGCGGGCCAGGCGGCGTCGAGGCGCTGGACCTCGTAGCCGGCCGCGATGAGCTCGGCGACGATCTGCGCGCCGTGCTCAGGGCCGCGCGTCTCCAGCGTGATCTCGACCGCGGTCTCGCGCACATGGAGCGCGGCCGCCTCCCGCACGTGGGCGGCGTGCACGACGTTGCCGCCGCTCTGCGCGATCGCGGTGAGCAGCGCCGCGAGCGCCCCCGGCCGGTCGGAGATCCGGGTGAACAGCCGCAGCCGGCGGCCCGCGGCCGCCTCGTGACGCTGCGCGACCTGCGCGAGCAGGCCCGCGTCGACGTTGCCGCCCGACAGCACGACGCACGTCGCGCCCCGGGCCGACGGCGAGATCGCGCCGACGAGCAGCGCCGCGACGCCGACCGCGCCGCCGCCCTCGACGACGAGCTTGGAGCGCTCGAGCAGCCACACCATCGCGTCTGCCGTCTCGTCCTCGTCGACGACGACGATCTCGTCGACCCAGCGCTCGACAAGCTGGAGCGTGATCTCGCCCGGGCGCTTGACCGCGATCCCGTCCGCGATCGTCGCCCCCCGTGGGGTGATCGCCTCCGGCTCCCCGTGCGCGAGCGATTCCGGGAACGCGGCGCAGGCCGAGGCCTGCACGCCGATCACACGGGTGCGGGGCCGCATCTCCTTGATGGTGCCCGCGATGCCGGAGATGAGCCCGCCGCCGCCGACCGGTACGACGACCGTGTCGAGGTCAGGCACGTCGTCGAGCAGCTCGAGGCCGAGCGTCGCCTGACCGAGGATCACATCCGGGTCGTCGAACGGGTGGACGAACGCCGCGCCGGTTTCCTGCGCGCGCTCGATCGCCCGGGCGACCGCGTCGTCGACGGAGTCGGCCGAGAGATCGACGATGCCGCCGAACGCCTGCACGGCCGCGACCTTCGCCACCGGGGCCTCGCGCGGCATGAACACCTCGCACGGGATCCCGCGGGCGCGGGCGGCGTAGGCGAGCGACTGGCCGTGGTTGCCCGCGCTGCCGGCGACGACGCCGACCGGCTCGGTCAGCCGGGCGATGCGGTTGCCGGCGCCCCGCAGCTTGAACGAGCCCGTGCGCTGCAGGTTCTCGGCCTTGAGCACGACCTGGCCGCCGCACGCCTCCGAGAGCCCGCGGGAGGTGAGCAGCGGCGTGCGCCGCGTGAGCGTCGCGATTCGCTGCGCGGCGTCCCGCGCCTCGCCGCCGCCGATCCGGCGCACCACCTCCTCCGCACCCTGTCCACTCACGCGCACCGTGGCGCAGACAGTAGTGGAGGGGGCTGCTCCTCAGACGGCTTCCCGCGCGGCGGCGGCGAACACGGTCGTGCGGTCTCGTCCGGTCCGCTTGGCGTCGTAGAGGGCGAGGTCGGCCTCGGCGAGCAGGTCGGCGATCTCGCTGGTCGGCTCTCCGGCTCGGACGCCGGCGCTCAGCCGCACGGCCGGCAGCTCGCCGGTGCGGCGCACGAGCGCCACCCGGACGCGCTCGGCGAACGCCCGCGCGCCGGCGACGTCGGTGTCCGCAAGCAGCGCGACGAACTCCTCGCCGCCGAAGCGCGCGAGGATGTCCTCGTCGCGCGCCTGCTCACGCAGCAGCCGTCCGACGTGGCGCAGGACGCGGTCGCCGACATCGTGGCCCCAGCGGTCGTTGACGAGCTTGAAGTGGTCGATGTCGAAGATCACGAGCGAGAACGGCCGGGCGGCGCGCACCGCCGGGGTGAGCACGGCCCCGGCCCGCTCGTCGAACCCGCGGCGGTTGAACAGGCCGGTGAGCGGATCGACGCGCGCCTCCAGCGAGAGCGTCCGCAGCAGCCGCTCATTGCGGCCTTCGAGCGCGGTGACGACGAGTGCGATCGCGGTCGTCGACACCATCACGTCAACCCAGCGCTCGGGGTAGCCGTAGGGGCCGAGGATGTGAAGCGCGAGCGCGTCGCCGGCCGCGACGAGCACGACGATCGCACCCGCACCACGACGGCCGAAGAACAGGCACTGCCAGAGCACGGGCAGCGCGTAGAGCACCGAGGAGTCCGACGCGGTGACCTTCGTCGTGGCCACGGCGTAGGACACGAGCGCCACCCCGAGCGGTCCGTTGAGCATGATCACCCGCCGGGGCAGCCGTGGCCCGGCGAGGAACATGAGCCCCGTCATCGCCGTGACGACGTAGATCGGCAGCATCGAGAAGCTCGGAACCTTCGGCAGCACCATCTCGATCGCGCCGTCGAGCGCCGCCGCGCCGTACATCGCCGCGGCGCAGCGGGCCATGATCCGGGGATTGTGTCGGAGGCTCTGATCGTCCACCGACACTGCATCGGCGCTCCGCCCGCCGCCCATGAACGGCGGTCACCCGCGTTCCGGGGACCCGCTCCGGCGCCGCGCTCAGTTGAGCGCGCCGCGCGCGACCGCCAGGCACGCCTCGCAGCGCGGCCACGGCGGATTCCACGGATAGTCGGTCACGTCGCGCCCGCACAGGGCGGTGTCGGGATCGGCCTCGGTCACGAGATGGCAGAGCTCCTCGAAACCGTCGCTGCTGCGGCGGGGAACGTTCGCGCACGCGGGATGGACGTTCGGGGCACGGGTCGGCGTGGGGGCCGGGATCACGGCGCGAGCATACCTCCGTCAGCCGCTCTCCGTGCGCCCGCCCATGACCGCGCGCAGGTGCGTGAACGGCCGCCCGTCGCGCAACTCTCTGACGACCGCGTCGATCAGACCGTCGGACTCGATCATCCGTCCATCGGTGACCGCCGTGACCGTCGCCCGCTTGGCCTGGATGAGCCGGCTCATCGTCTCGTCGATCGTGTCCGCGGCGAGCAGGTACCACGCGGTCACGGCGTCCCGCTGGCCGATCCGGTGGCAGCGGTCCTCGGCCTGGTCGTGGATCGCCGGCGTCCACTCGAGCTCAAGGAAGGCGACGTTCGAGGCCCGCGTGAGCGTGATCCCCTGGGCGGCTGTGCGGGTCGCGCACACGATCAGCGGCGGCCCGGCGCGATCCTGGAAGGCGGAGATCGCCCGCTCGCGCGCGGCGAGCGGGTCCTCGCCGAGCAGGTGCAGCGCCTCCGGGAAGCGGGCGAGCACGGCCTTCTGGATCTCGACGTGCCGCGCGAACACGACGAGCGGCTCGCCGGAGGCGAGGAAGTCCTCGATCCAGGCGAGCGCAGCGGCGAGCTTCCCGCGCGCGGCGAGCCGCTGCAGGGTTCCGAGCTGGGCCAGGCGCTCGGCGCGGAGCGTCGCCGAGATCTTCGCGTTCAGCTCGGAGAGGTCGAGCGGCTGCGTGCGCAGCCACTCGATCACGTCCCGCTGGGCGAGGCGATACTCGGCCTCGTTCGTGAGCGCGATCGGCACGACGACCTGGCGCTTGGGCGGCAGCTGGGGCAGCACCTCGGACTTCAGCCGCCGCACGAAGCAGTGGCGGCGCAGGTGCCAGTGCAGCCGCTCCTCCGAGGCGCCCCCGACCCGCGCGCGGAACCGCTGCGAGAAGCGGGCTCCGGAGCCGAACTCCTTGAGACGGTCGATCACCCGCAGCTGGGCGATCAGCTCGTCGGGGTGGTTGAGCACCGGCGTGCCGGTGAGCGCGAGCTTCAGCGCGCGCGGCGGCAGCGCGGCGGCGAGCGAGCGCACCGCGTGGGTCCGCTTGGCGCTCGGGTTCTTGCAGTAGTGCGCCTCGTCGACGACGAGCGCCCGCGGGCGCCGGCGCACGAGCGCGTCGCGGTGGGCGGCGACGATCTCGTAGTTGAGGATCGTGATCTCGCCGCTCGGCGGGACCGCGACGCGGCCGTGGACGACCGCGACCGAGCGGTGCGGCAGCCAGCGCCCGGCCTCGCGCTCCCAGGTGAGCTTCATCGCAGCCGGGCAGACGACGACCGCCGGGAACGCGCCGTCGGCCTCGAGCGCGGCGAGTGCCTCGACGGTCTTGCCCAGGCCCTGCTCGTCGGCGATGAACGTCGCCCGGGCGTCGAGCGCGTAGCGCACCCCCGCCCACTGGAACGGCGCGAGCTCGCCGCCGAGCCGGGGCGCGACATCGGCGAGCGGCTCGACCTCGGTGGCGCGGCTCCGTGCGACCGCGTCGGCGGCGCGGCGGTGCTCGGCGCGGAGCTCCTCGAGGACCTCGGCCGCCTCGGCGGTGACGGTCACCGTATGCTCGGCGAGGAACGCGTCGAGCTGCTCGACGACCCACGGATCGACCGCGACCGCGCGGGTGCCGCCCGCGCCGGGCAGACGCTCGAACGCGACGCCCACCTCCGGGTCGAAGCCGACCTGGAGCTGGAGCTCCTCGCCCTCGACGCCGCGATGGAACGCGAGCACCGCCGCCGGTGGCGCCTCGCCGTGCTCGATCGCCTGCAGCACGCGCTCGGCCGGCGCGTCGAGGCGGGCGGAGCGCTCGGCGCGCAGCGCCCGGGCGACTTCCTCGGTGAGCGGCGCGAGCGTGCGCCCGTCCTCGGCCACCTCGGCGCAGGCCGCGATCGGCTCGGGCAGCGGGCCGGCGAGCGTGTGGAGCGCGAGGCGGCCGACGCCGTCGTGCCGGGTCGTGGTGACGGTGCCGATCCAGCGGCGGCGGACGCCTCGGAGCCATTCCTCGACGTCGGCGGCCGCGTGCAGCTCGGGGAAGCGCTCGAGCATCTCCTCGACCTTGAGCGCGGCCCAGTCGGAGGCGGGCGCCGACCACTCGCGCGTGTCCCAGTCGAAGCGGCGGTGGGGGATCGAGCGCGCCATCTCGACGAGCGCGCGGTCGTAGGGGAACGCGAGCACGACCGTCTCCGTCCCCTCCCGGTCGCGGCGCAGCTCGATGTTCGCCCGCGGCTCGACGAGCTCCATGCGGTTCGACATTAGTGGCGGCGGCGGACCGAGGCGAGGGGCGCGCCGCGGCCTGAGAACGCGCGCGCTCAGTGCGCGGCGAGCGCCGCGTCGGTGCCGGGGCGCGGGGCGGAGGTCTCCTCCACGATCGTCTCGGCGGCACGCTCGGCGGTGCGCCCCGCCCACCGGGTCGTCGTCAGGAAGCCGATCGCCAGGAGCGCCGCGCCGACCGCGGCGACGACCCACCACACGGGGTGGGTCGCGTGCGCGAAGCCGGCGGACACGCCGGCGACGCCCTCGCCGCCGGCGATCGCGCCGAACACCGCGACGCCGAGCGTCGAGCCCCCCTGGCGCGCCGTGGAGGCGATCGCCGCCGCCACGCCGGCCATCGACGGGGGCATGCCGGAGACGGCGGTGTTCGTGATCGGCGGGTTGAGCAGTCCCATCCCGATCCCGATCAGCAGATACGCCCCGAACAGGTAGATCATCGAGGTCGAGGCCTGAAGCGAGGTGAGCATGAGGCCGCCGGCGATGAGCGCCGCGGAGCCGCCGAGCAGCGGGACCCGGTTGCCGAACGCGCCGACGAAGCGGCCGGACAGGGGCGCCATCACGAGCAGCGGGATCGCCATCGGCAGCGTGTCGATTCCCGCCTGGAGCGGGCTCAGGCCGCGCGTCTCCTGCAGGTAGAGCGTGTTGACGAACAAGAAGCCCCCCTGGACCACGAACGCCCCGAGCGCGAGCGCGGTCGCGCCGCTGAACGGAGCGCTGCGGAAGAAGCGCACCTCGATGAGCGGCTCGCGGGCGCGCCGCTCGTAACGGATGAGCGCCGCCAGCGCGACGGCGCACGCGCCCCCCAGCGACAGGGTCTGCGCCGACAGCCAGCCGGCGGAGGGCGCCTCGATGATCGCGTAGATGAGGCAGGCGAGCGCGACGATCACGAGCAGCTGACCGACCGGGTCGACGCGCCGCGGCCGGTCGGCGCGCGACTCCGGCACGTAGCGCGCGGTGAGCGCGATCGCGAGCAGGCCGATCGGCACGTTGACGAGGAACACGGCCCGCCAGGAGAAGCTGTCGACGAGCAGGCCGCCGGCGATCGGCCCGAGCGACAGCGAGATCCCGATCACGCCGCCCCACACGCCGATCGCGCGGGCGCGCTCGCGCGGGTCGGTGAACACGTTGCGGATGATCGACATCGCGACCGGGTTGAGCATCGAGCCGCCGACCGCCTGCAGGACGCGGGCGCCGATGAGCAGCCCGAGACTCGGCGCGAGGGCGCAGAGCAGCGAGCCCGCCGAGAACAGCGCGAGCCCGATCTGGAACACGCGACGGCGTCCGATGCGATCGGCGGTCGAGCCCGAGAGCATGAGGAGCGTCGCGAGCACGAGCGTGTAGGCGTCGATCGTCCACTGCAGGCCCGACACGCCCGCGTGCAGCGAGCGGTGGATCGCGGGCAGGGCGACGTTGACGATCGTCACGTCGAGCCCGACGATGAGCAGGCTCATCGAGCAGATGAGGAGCACGAGCAGGCGCTGTCGCGGATCGGGCACCGGTGACTCGTCGACTGGGGGCGGAACGGTCATTCCGCCCCAGCTTAGTCGGCCTTCGGTGGCATGCCGGAGCACGCCCGGTCGGGCGGATCAGGGGAGCTCGATGGCCCAGGCCTCGATCAGCGCGCGCGCCGCCTCGACGTCGGGGGCGAGCGGCCGGTCGGCGAGCTCTGGGTCGAGGAGCGGGGCGGCGGCATCCCACAACGAGCGGTCGCCGCGCGGCTCCAGCCCCGCCAGCCGGAGCGCGCGCACGGCGACGACCAGCTCGCAGGCGACCGCGACCCGGAGCGCGTCGAGCGCCTCGCGGGCGCGGCGGACCGCGGTCGGCGCGAGGCTCGAATGCGACTCGACGCCACGGGAAACCGAGACCGTCTGCGCGGCGACGGGCGTGACGAGCGAGCGGACCTCGGCGACCGCCGCGTGAGCGGTGTACTCGAGTACGAGCGCGCCCGACTCGGCCCCGGCGCGGCCGGGGCGGGTGAGGAACGGGGGCAGGCCGGTGAGCCCGGAGTCGAGCAGCGTCGAGACGCGGGCGGCGATGAGCGCCGCCGAGGAGGCGAGCGCCGTGCGCAGGCCGTCGATCACGTTCGCGAGCGGCGCCGCGTGCGGGTTGCCGTTGGGGAGCGCGACGCCGTCGACGACGAGCGCGTTCTCCCCGGCGAAGTTGAGCTCGTGGCCGACGGTCTCCTCGAGCGCCGCCAGCGCGTCGTGGACCGCGCCGTCGACCTGCGGCTGGGCGCGGAACGGGTACGGGTCCTGCACGGGGACCGTATCGGCGAGCGCGGCGAGCATCTGTCCCGCTGGAGAGGACAAAGGCTCCCCGCGGTCGGTCGACGGCCCGCGCCGGCGGCGATCGGTCAGCCCACCGAGCAGCTCGCGCATCCGCGCGGCGACCGCCGACTGGCCGGGACGGTGGCGGGGGGAGTGGATCCGGGGATCGAGCACGACCGGATCGGCGCCCGCTGCCTCGAACGAGAGTGCGGCCACCGACAGCCACGCGTCGAGCAGGCGCCGCGCGTCGACGACGAGCAGCGCCGCGGACCCGACCGCGACCGCGTTCGAGCTCATGAACGCGAGGCCGTCCCGCGGCCCGAGGACCGCCGGTGCGATGCCCGCATCGCGGAGCGCCGCCGCCGCGTCGAGCAGCTCGTCGCCGCGCCACACCGCTCCCTCGCCGAGCAGGCAGAGCGCGATGTCGGCGAGGTTCGTGAGATCGCCCGTCCCGAGCGACCCGAGCTCCCGCGTGAACGGCGAGAGCCCCGCGTTGAGCGCGGCGACGAGCGCGTCGAGCAGTTCCGCGGAAACGCCCGCGCCGCCGGCGGCGATCTGGTTGGCGCGCGCGGCCATCGCCGCGCGCACCAGCGTCGCCGGCAGCGGACGCCCGGCGCCGCCGGCGTGGCTGCGCAGCAGCGCAAGCCCCGACCCGGCGCGGTCGTCGGCCGCGACGCGGTGGCCGCGGAGCGCGCCCACCCCGGTCGAGACGCCGTAGAGCTCGGCCCCGGACTCGATGAGCGCGGCGAGTGTCGCCCGCGCCGCGTCGTTGCGGGCGCGCGCCTGCGGGGCGAGCACCGCGAGCGCGCCCTCACGTGCGATGAGCGCGACGCGGCGGGGCGTGAGCGTGTCACCGTCGAGGACGACCGGCTCGGGCTGGAGGATCGCCCCGGGTGGCTGCGCGATGGGGGTCATCGGGCGCGGGAGATCGGAGGCAGGCGGAGACTCGAAGCCACGCGGGGGGTCAAGGCAGGCGTCAACGGCGCGGTGGATCGGGGGCGCGTCTCATCGGCGGAGTATCGTCGCACGACATCTCCGCGGATCAGAGACGCCGCGGAGGGGGCGACGAATTCATGGCCGAGCCAGTTCTCATCACCGGCGCCGATCTCGATCCCGCGACGCTCGAGGCGATCGCCCGAGATGGCGCGCCGGTCGCGATCGACGCCGCCGCGCGGTCGCGGATGGCGACGACGGCGGCGCTCGTGGAGCGCGCGGCCGCCGCCGGGCGTCCGATCTACGGCGTGACGACCGGCCTCGGCGCCCGCGTCACCGATCCAGTGGATCCCGGGGAGACGGCGGGCTACCCGCTGCGCACGATCCGCGGCCGGGCGACCGGCGTCGGCGACCCGCTCCCGCGTGAGCTCGTCCGCGCCGCGATCGCGGTGCGGCTCAACGGCCTGTGCGCGGGCGGGGCGGGGGCGCGTCCGACGCTCGCCGAGGGCCTCGCGGCGCTCCTCAACGCGGGGATCCACCCGGCGATCCCGCGCAGCGGCTCGCTCGGGCCCGCCGACCTGTGCCTGATGGCGCACGTCGGGCTCGCGCTCATCGGCGAGGGGCGCGCGGAGCTCGACGGGGTGTGGATGGACGCCGGCGATGCGCTCGGGCGCTGCGGGCTCGGGCCGGTGCCGCTCGGGCCGCGCGACGGCCTCGCGGTCTGCTCCAGCTCGGCGGTGGCGATCGGCGCCGCCGCGCTCGCGCTCCGCGACGCGCGTGCCTGCCTGGACGCAGCGCAGATCTCGGCGGCGCTCGCGATGGAGGGGTTCCGCGCGAGCCTTGCGCCGATCGACCCGCGGGTCGTCGACGCCCGGCCGGCGCCCGGGCAGGCGTGGGCGGCCGCCGGGCTGCGGGCGCTGCTCGCAGGCGGGGAGCTGGAGGCGGCCGAGCGCCCCCGCCGGCTGCAGGACCCGCTCAGCGTGCGCTGCGCAAGCCAGCTGCACGGCGCGCTGCACGCGGCGCTCGACTTCCTGGAGGCGGCCGTCATGCCCGAGCTCTCCGGGGCCGCCGACAACCCGCTCGTCCTCGCCGGCCCCTCCCGTGACGGAGAGGGCGATGGGGAGATCCTCGCAACCGGCAACTTCGCCTCGCCGGCGCTCGCGCTCGCGCTCGACGGTGCGGCAATCGCCTGCGCCCAGGTCGCGCACGCGATCGCCGAGCGCCAGGCGCGTCTCAAGGAGCCGCGGCTGAGCGGTCTGCCCGCCAACCTCGTGGCGGTCGATCCGAGCCGCGCCGCGAGCCGCTCAGGCGTCGCGCCCCTGTCGAAGACCGCGGCGGCGCTCGCCCTGGAGATCCGGCACCTGGCCGCGCCCGTGGCGACGCTCCAGGCGGTCGTCTCCGACGGCGTCGAGGATGATTCGACCGGCGCCCTGCAGGGCGCGCTTCGGCTGCGCGAGCAACTTGCGAAGCTGCGGCTGCTCGTCGCGCTCGAGATGCTCGTCGCCGCCCAGGCGGTCGACGTCGCGAGCGCGGTGGGCGGCTCGGCCGCGAACGGCTCGACCGCACCGGGGGGTTCGGGCGCGACCGGCGGGCTGGGCAGGCCCGGCGGCCCGGGCAACGGGACGCCCCCGATCGGGCTCGGGGCCGGCACCCGCGTCGCCCACCGCGCGGTGCGGGAGCTCGTCCCGCCGCTCCGCGAGGACCGCGCGCTCGGCCCGGAGGTCGAGCGGCTCGAGCGGGCGCTCGTGGCGGGCGGCGCGCTCGCCGGACGTGTCCGCGACGCGCTTGGAACCGCGGCGCCGCGCTGAGCTCGGCTCGCCGGGCGTCCGCACGCCGCCAGTGCCCACCTTGGCGCCGGTCGGGCGGGTTCGGTCGGAGTTGGCGCACAACGCCCTGCGGGCAGCCATGCGCCGCCGGTTCGGGCTGGTCGTCCGTGAGTGGGTCATGGCTCGTTCAGGGAGCGTTCGGGGTGGTGTCGCTCGGGTTGCTCACCGATCCACTCGATGACGGGCTCGTCGGCGCCGACGCGCGAGTGGCCGGCGCGGCCTGCGTCGTTGGAGCGGGCGAGGCTGCGTGGCGCCGGGTGTGGGCCAGAACGCGCCGCGACGCGTCGTGGGCGAGGTGCCGGACGAGGAGAACCGTGGTCGCGCCGGCCGCCGTCGTGCCGAGCACGGCGACGGCGGCAACCACCGCCGCCTTGCTCGTCACGGTCGCGCCCACCGTCCCCGGCTGCGTGGAGGACGCTGCGGCCTTCGCGCCGGCATGACCGGCGGAGCGCGCCAGCCGCCGGGTTGCCCGGCCGAGCCGCGCGGCGTGATGAAACAGCCTGGCGAGCACTCCGGCGCCAGCGGCCGCGGCCCGGCTCCCGGGAGCAGCGGGTTGAGCGCGGCGTAGGTCTGCTCTTGAACGCCGCGCTTCGCGGCGCGGCACTTCGGGCAGATCCACGAGTGAGCCTGAAGCGCGCGGGACGCCTCGCCGGTGGCGTCGTAGTTGCTGGTGTGCTTGCGCAGCCGCCAGCAGCGAAACTCGGGGTTCTCCTTGAGCTTGCGTTCGAGCATCCGCCGCTCCCGCTGGGCCTTGTGCGCGATCGCCGCGGGAATTCTCAAAATTCGGTTGGACGGCGACGGCCCTGGCCGTTGTGCCTGGCGTTCCCGAGGCGCGCCGGGAGGCGCGCGATACTCGGGCCCGGCACGTCTGCCGAGCAACGAGCCCGCGGGCTGGCGCGGCCTACCGTGGCCAGCGGATGCGCTCGGCCAACTCGGCGGGCCCGAGCGCCAGCAGCGCGCTTCGCTCGATCGGCCGGTATTCGCCGTCTGGGCTCAGCGAGAGCCAGTGGACCTCGCGTCTCTGCGGATCGACGATGAGGAGCTCGTCGACGCCGTGGGCGGCATAGAAGCCGAGCTTCTCCCAGGTCTCGTCGTCGGGCGAGACGATCTCGACCACAAGGGCGGCCGTGGGCATGAACACCTGGTCGGGAATGGCGCGAAACAGGGCGCCATCCGGGACCCGGTAGTCCTGAGGGCCGTCCCCGAGGTTGAAGGTGTTGATCAGCGGGACCAGCCCGGCCTCTCGAGCGGCTGGACCGAGCAGTTCGGCGAGGTGCTGTCCGATTTGCCCGTGGCGGGGGTGCGGCGAAGGATTCATGTGGTAGACGCCCTCCCAGACCTCGTCGAGTCGGTCCTGGCCGAGTGCGGCGCGGCGCTCGAGCAGCTGCTCGAACTCGTACGGCGGTGGGTCCTTGACGAGCGTCGGCACGTCTTTGACAGTACAGCGTGTGTTGGGTTGACATCGCGTCGCCTGGCGTCCTTCTCTAGTCCACCGCACTGTCGCGGTGGCCACTGTGCGGTGCGCTCCCAAGCTGGCCGACAGAACCGCATCCTGGCGCGGGCACAGAGCCGCCCACCGCCGGTGTTGTGACGAATCCGGGACTCGCGGCCCGTCGCGTCGTCGGTGATCCGGGGC
This sequence comes from Solirubrobacteraceae bacterium, assembly GCA_035294545.1. Classification (GTDB taxonomy): domain Bacteria; phylum Actinomycetota; class Thermoleophilia; order Solirubrobacterales; family Solirubrobacteraceae; genus Palsa-465. The sequence goes on from DATGKS010000081.1 coordinate 24,144, forward strand.
TCGCGGTCCGCCGCGATTGCCATTCAGTGGAATGACTACCGACAGGTGATACGCTGCGCCTCGTGCCCGCCCGCGCCACCCGCTCCGCCGCCGACGCCCGTTCCACCGACGCCGCCCCCGCGACGACGACCCGCACCGTCGAGCGGGCACTCGATCTGCTCGAGGCCGCGGCGGTCGCCCCCGACGGGCTGACGCTCACCGAGATCGCGGGGCGGACGGGGCTGTCGGCGTCGACCGCCTCGCGGCTGCTCGCGACGCTCCAGGCGCACTGGTTCGTCGCCCGCACCGCCGACCAGCGGTTCCGGTCGGGGCCGCGGCTGCGCCAGCTCGCGGTCGGCGCGATGCGCGTCGACCCGCTGTACGAGCTCGCCGGACCGCACCTGGCGGCGCTCGCCGCCGAGACCCGGGAGACGGCGAACGTCGGGGTCGCGCTCGACGCGGACCGCGTCCTGTACCTGCGCCAGCACGCGGGCCCGCAGTTCGTGCGGGTCGCCGGCTGGACCGGGCGGTCGATCCCGCGGCGCGGCACGGCGCTCGGGGCGGCGCTCGCCGGCGAGGCCGGCGAGGGGGGTTTCGTCGTGCGCCGCAGCGCGGTCGAGCCGGATGTCGTCTCGATCGCCGCGCCGATCCGCGGGGATGGCGGGGCGATCGTGGGCGCGCTCAGCGTCCTCGCCCCGAGCTACCGCACGACCCGCGCCCGGGAGCGCGCCCACGGTCGCCGCGTCGCCGCGCATGCGCGGGAGCTCTCCGAGCGCGTCCGGGCCGGGGGCGCGACGATGATCGACAACTCAGGCGAGGAGGTGGCGTGATGGGATCGGGACTCGAATGCCGTGGCTGGCCGCAGGAGGCGGCGCTCCGGATGCTGCGCAACAACCTGCACCCGGACGTCGCCGAGAACCCGTCCGAGCTCGTCGTCTACGGCGGGATCGGCAAGGCGGCACGCAACTGGGAGAGCTACCGGACGATCGAGCGCGAGCTGCGCCGCCTCGGCGACGAGCAGACGCTGCTCGTCCAGTCCGGTAAGCCGGTCGCCGTGTTCGACACGCACGAGCGCGCGCCGCGGGTGCTCATCGCCAACTCGAACCTCGTCCCGAACTGGGCCAACTGGGAGACGTTCCGCAGGCTCGACGACGCCGGGCTGATGATGTACGGCCAGATGACCGCCGGCTCCTGGATCTACATCGGGTCCCAGGGGATCCTGCAGGGCACCTACGAGACGTTTGCGGCCGCCGCCCGCAAGCGCTTCGACGGCACGCTCGCCGGCCGCCTCGTCGTCACCGCCGGGCTCGGCGGGATGGGCGGCGCCCAACCGCTCGCGATCACGATGCTCGACGGCGCCGCGCTCTGCGTCGAGATCGACATCTCGCGCATCGAGAAGCGCATCCAGACCGGCTACCTCGATGAGCGCGCCGGGGACCTCGACGACGCGCTCGCGCGCCTGGACGACGCGCGCGCCGAGCGGCGCGGCCTGTCGATCGGCCTCGCCGGCAACGCCGCCGAGATCCTGCCCGAGCTCGTGCGCCGCGGCGTCGAGGTCGACGTCGTCACCGACCAGACCTCCGCGCACGATCCGCTCAACGGCTATGTCCCGGCGGGGATGACGCTCGAGCAGGCGGTCGTGCTGCGCCGCTCGGATCCCGAGGACTACCTCAAGCGGGTCGGGGAGTCGGCCGTCGCCCACGTCTCCGCGATCCGCGCACTCCAAGAGGCCGGCGCCGAGGCGTTTGACTACGGCAACGCGCTGCGCGGCCTCGCCCGGGAGCACGGCGACGCGGACGCGTTCTCCTACCCGGGATTCGTCCCCGCCTACATCCGCCCGCTGTTCTGCGAGGGCAAGGGCCCGTTCCGCTGGGTGGCGCTGTCCGGCGACCCGGCCGACATCCACGCCACCGACCGAGCGATCCTCGAGGAGTTCGGAGACCAGGAGCACATCGCGCGCTGGATCGAGCTCGCCTCCGAGCGCGTGCACTTCCAGGGGCTGCCCGCCCGCATCTGCTGGCTCGGGTACGGCGAGCGGGAGCGGGCCGGCACGCGCTTCAACGAGATGGTCGCCTCCGGAGTGCTCAAGGGCCCGATCGTGATCGGCCGCGACCACCTCGACTGCGGCTCGGTCGCCTCCCCGGAGCGCGAGACCGAGGCGATGCGCGACGGCAGCGACGCGGTCGCCGACTGGCCGCTGCTCAACGCGATGCTGATGACCGCGTGCGGCGCGAGCTGGGTGTCGATCCACCACGGCGGCGGCGTCGGGATGGGCAAGTCGATCCACGCCGGCCAGGTCGTCGTCGCCGACGGCTCCGAGCTCGCCGCCGAGCGGGTCCGGCGCACGCTCGCCGCCGACCCGGGGCTCGGGGTGGTGCGCCACGCCGACGCCGGCTACGAGCTCGCGCTCGAGACCGCGCGGCGCGACGGGATCGCGATGCCGATGCTCGACCCGGCGGGCGAGTGAGGCCGCCGTCGGTGAGAGGGGCGAGCGGCCGGGGAGGCGCCGGTGAGTGAAGCGACCGTGCGTGGGGGCGGCATCGCGTCCGTCGCACTGCGCGAGGCCGCCCAGATCCTGCTGCCGCCGCAGCCGGGCCTCCCGCACCTGCGCGGCGCGGAGCTGAACGCCCAGACGCTCGAGCCGGGCGCGCTGTCGCTGCGCGGGGGACGGATCGCGGCGCTCGAGGACGACCCGCTCGCCGAGCGCGCGATCGACTGCTCGGGCTGCGCGATCCTCCCGGGGTTCGTCGACTGCCACACCCACCTGCCGTTCGCCGGCTGGCGTGAGCGCGAGTACGAGCAGAGGCTCACCGGCGTCCCCTACGAGGAGATCGCGCGCTCCGGCGGCGGGATCCGCGCCTCCTCCCGGGCGCTGCGCGAGTCCTCAGACGAGCAGGTGCTCGGCCAGGCGCAGGCGCTCGCCGCCGAGATGCTCGCGCACGGCACGACGACGTTCGAGTGCAAGTCCGGGTACGGGCTCTCGCGCGAGGCGGAGATGCGCGCGCTCACGCTCGCCCGGGAGCTCGAGATCGCCGTGCCGCAGACGACGACCTCGACCGCGCTGCTCGCGCACGGCGTCCCGGACGGCTTCACCGCCGAGAGCTGGATGGATGAGGTGGCCGGGATGATGGGGGAGGTGCTGTCGGCGGGGAGCGTGACCGCGCTCGACATCTTCGTCGAGTCGATCGCGTTCAGCCTGCGCGATCTCGAGCGGATGGGGGAGCTCGCGGCCGCGGCGGGGCTGATCCTGCGCACGCACGTCGAGCAGCTCTCGCACATGGGCGCGGTGCCGGTCGCGCTGCGCGCGGGTGCGCGCTCGGTCGATCACCTCTCGACGATCGACGGTGAGGACATCGCCGCGCTCGCCGGAGCGCCGTGCGCGGCGGTCCTGCTCCCGGCCGCCGAGTTCCTCGGCGCCGAGCATCGGGCGCCGGGGCGGGCGCTCGTCGACGCCGGCGGGCTCGTCGTGCTCGCCACCGACGCCAACCCGGGGACCGCGCCGGTCGTCTCGATGCCGGTCGTGCTCGGGCTGGCGGCGCGGATGTACGGCCTGTCGGTGCGTGAGCTGCTCGGGGCGGCGACGCTCAACGCGGCGTGGACGCTCGACCTGAGCCACGATCGCGGCTCGATCGAGGTCGGCAAGCGCGCCGACCTGCTCGTGCTCGACGGCCCCGCCGAGCGGATCCCCTACCGCTTCGGCCACAACCCGGTGCAGATCGCGCTGATCGGCGGCGAGCTCGCCTACGTGCGGGACGAGGCGGCGGCGGCGAGGATCGGCGATGGTTGAGCGCGCGCGGCCTCAGGGCCCGGCGCCGCTCGCGCGCCGGCGGCGGATCCCGGCGATGCCGAACGCGCACTCGCACGCGTTCCAGCTCGACCTGAGGGGCGTCGGCGAGCGGGTGAGGCGCGGCGGAAACGACGACTTCTGGAGCTGGCGGACCGCGATGTACCGCCTCGCCGGCTCGCACGACCCGGACTCGATGCGCGAGGTCGGCGCGCGCGTGTACGGGATGATGGCCCGCGCCGGCTACGGCGCGGTCGGCGAGTTCCATTACGTCCACCACCGGCCTGACGGCACCCCCTACGAGGATCCGAACGCGATGGCGATCGCGCTCGCCGAGGCGGCGCTCGACCGTGGCCTGGCGATCACGCTGCTGCCGGCCGCCTACCACCGCGCGGGCTGGGCGGACGGCGCCGACGTGCCCCCGGCCGACGGTCAGCGGCGGTTCTGCGACCCGAGCGTCGCCGCCTACCTGGAGCGGGTCGATGCGCTCCGCGATTGGGCCGCTGGGCGGGACGGCGTCAGCGTCGGCGTCGCCGCGCACTCGGTGCGGGCGGTCCCGGCGGCGTGGCTGGCCGCGATCGCCGAGTACGCCGACCGGCACGCGCTCGTGCGCCACGTGCACGCCTCCGAACAGCGCCGGGAGCTCGCCGAGTGTGAGGCCGAGCACGGCTGCTCGCCGATCGAGCTCCTGCACCGCACCGGGTTCCTGGGACAGCGCACGTCGGTCGTGCACGCGATCCACGTGAGCGACTCCGACGTCGCCCGCCTCGCCGACAGCGACACGATCGTCGTCACCTGCCCGACGACCGAGGGCAACCTCGGCGACGGGATCCTGCCCGGCCTGCGCTACCGCGACGCGGGCGTGCGGCTGGCGATCGGCACCGACGAGCAGACCCGAATCGACCCGTTCGAGGAGCTGCGCGAGATGGAGACGCTCGCGCGGCGCGAGGGCGAGACCCGCGACGCGCTGCTCGCCGCCGCGGGTGGCGAGCTGTGGGACGTCACCGCCGCGGCGGGCCGGGCATCGCTCGGGCTCGACGGCGACCCGGCCGGCCCGGCGGACCGAGCGGCCGCGCGCGCCGGCGCAGCCGCCAGCGCGATCGAGATCGACCTCGACCACCCCGAGCTCGCCGCGGTCGCCGAGGAGGACCTCGGCTGGGCGCTCGCCACGTGCGCCTCGGCGGCGGTCGTGAGCGCCGGCGTACGAGTCGGGGATCGTGGTGGCGGGGAACCTGCACCCGTGGCCGAGATGCCCAACCGCGCGGAGTGATTCGCTCCGCTCGTGGCAGACCGCCGCGCGTACGCTCGGGCGATGAGCTACGAGGTGAGCCTCGACGCTCGGCGCGTCGACCGCGAGTGGGTGTGGCGGATGCTGTCCGGCGAGGCCTATTGGCTGCGCTGGCGGACGCGCGCGGACGTCGAGGCCCAGCTCGACGGGGCCTGGCGGGTCGCCGGCGCCTACGCGGCGGACACCGGCTCACAGGTCGGCTTTGCGCGGGCGTTCTCGGACGGGGTCGCGCACGCCTACCTGTCCGACGTGATCGTGGACCCGGGCCACCGCGGGCGCGGCGTCGGCAAGCTCCTCGTCGGAGCGATGGTCGACGACCCGGTGGGCGCGCGGCTGCAGTGGATGCTCCACACGACCGACGCGCATGGACTCTACGCCCAGTTCGGGTTCGAGCCGCCCGATGAGCGGGTCATGGTGCGGCCGGCGCCGCCGCGCTGAGCCCCGTCCGGACCGCTGACGGGCGCGCGTCTCAGGCGCGCAGGCGCAGGGGCGTGCCGGCGAGGTCCTCGTAGAGCCGCACGCTGCTCATCTCCCCGGCATCGTCACCGTAGACGAGCCGGGCGCGGCGGTGGATCTGCTCGACGAGCGCCGCCAGCTCGACGGGCACGCCGGCGTCACGGGCGAGCTCGACCGCGAGCGCCAGGTCCTTGGTGACGAGTCGCATCGCGAAGCCCTCGTCGTAGTCGCCGTCCTCGAGCACCATGCGCACGTCGCGCTCAAGGAACCCGGAGCTCGCCGGCGAGCTGACGAGCGCGGTGTGCAATCGCTCGAGCGGCACTCCGGCGCGGACGCCGACGACGAGCGTCTCGGCGGTGGCGACCGCGTGCATGAACCACAGCTGGTTGAGCAGGAGCTTGACCGCGTAGCCGGTGCCGCTCGGCCCCATGTGGAAGATGCGCCGAGGGTCGCCGATCGTCTCCAGCAGCGGCAGCGCCCGCCGGAACGCGCGCTTGGATCCGCCGGCGTAGATCGCGAGCGTTCCCGCCTCGGCACCGATCGTCTGACCGGCGACGGGCGCATCGACGAAATCCGCGCCGCGGGCGCGCGCGGCGGCGAGCGCCTTCCTGCCGACCTCTCGGGAGCTCGTGCTCAGGTCGATCACGAGTCCGCCGGGCGGCATCCGCGCGATCGCGCCCTCCGGGCCGCAGAGCACGGCGCGAACCTCCGGTGGCCCCGGCAGGCTCGTGATCAGCACCTCGGCATCGGCGACGCAGTCGGCGAGCGAGCGGGCGGCGCGGGCGCCGTCGCGCCGGGCGGTCCGCAGCGCGGCGCGGTCGAGGTCGAACGCCGACACCTCATGGCCGGCGGTGCAGACGTGGCGACACATGTGGCCGCCCATGTGGCCGAGGCCGATGAATGCGACGCGGCGCGGACGGGCGCCCGTCGCGCCACCACCCGCGAGGGCGCTCATCCGGCCACCGCCGGAGCGTCGTCCACCGCGTACGCGGCGAGCGCCGCCTCGTCCAGCTCGATCCCGAGCCCGGGGCGGCGGGGGACGGCGAGCATCCCGTCGCCGTCGATCCCCACCGGCTCGGCGAGCATGAAGTCGCGTCGCTCGGGCGTCCAGGCGGGCGGGTCGTAGGGGAACTCGACGAACGGACCGCCGCCGACTCCGCAGACGACGTGGAGGTTCGTGAGCAGGCCGATCCCGTTCGTCCAGGTGTGCGGAGTGAACCAGCGGTTCGCGCGCAGCGCGAGCTCGGCGAGCGTTCGCGCGCCGCCGATCCCGAGCGCGAGCACGGAGTCGGGCTGGAAGACGTCGAGCGCGTCGGCGTCGAGCGCACGGCGCAGCTCCCCGAAGCTCGTCGCCATCTCGCCGCCGGCGACACGCCGGCCGGTCTGCTCCCGGAGCTGGCGCATCCCCGCGAGGTCCCCGGCCGGGAGCGGCTCCTCGACCCAGAGCACGTCGAGCTCGGCGAGCTCCTCGATGACGGCGCGGGCGGCCTGCGGGCCGAGCGCGGGCTCGATGTCCCCCGGCATCCGCCAGCCCTGGTTGAGGTCGACCATGATCTCGAGCGCGTCGCCGACCGTCTCGCGCATCGCCCGGACGACGCCGATGCCCTCGGGGATCCGGTCCCGGGCGATCCTCACCTTGACCGCGCGGAATCCCTCCTCGAGCAGCGCCCGAGCGTCCTCGGCGCGGGCCGCCGGCGGGCGCATCTCCCCGAGCGACGCGTACGCGGGCAGCCGCTCGCACGCGCCGCCGAGCAGCGTCGCCACGGGCACGCCGAGCGCCTGGCCGGCGATGTCCCAGAGCGCCGCCTCGAGCGGCCAGCAGCGTCCCGCATGGAAGGCGAGCGTCTCGAGCGTCCGCCCGTGGCGGGCGAGCGCGAGCGGGTCGCGGCCGATGAACAGGTGCTCGTGGCCGGCAAGCCCGGCGAGCGTGTCGCCGCTCCCGATCCCGGTGATGCCCTCGTCGGTCTCCACGCGGACGAGGGTCGCCTCGAAGCGGGTTCGCGGCGACGGGTCCCAGGCGGCGCGGAACGGGGGATCGAGCGGGAGGCTCAGCGCCTGCGTGGCGATCCGCGTGATCCTCACGGCGCGCCGCCGTAGAACGGGCTCGTGATCTCGTCCCGGCGGGCGACGAGCGCCCGAGCGGCCTCGGGGTCGCGTCCCCGCGCGGCGAGGCGGACCGCCCTGACGGTCGCGGCGCGCGCCGCTCGCCGCACGGCGGTCTCGTCGCTCGCTGCCGGGTCGATGTAGACGGCGACGAACACGAGGACCTCGTCGCTGCATGGGACGAGGCCCTCGGCGACGGCGTCGAGCACGCCCTGGGCGATGCCGAGCTGACCGGCGCCCCACGTGATCGTCTGATGACGCTCCTCGAGGGCGGTCGCCTTGTTGATCATGATCGTCGGCGGCCACACAGGCTCGTAGCGGTCCTTGTCCTCGCCGACGACGACGAGGATCGGGGTGTGGCCCGGGGAGGGGGCGGTGAGCGTGCCGAGCAGCGCGGCGGCGGTCGGCGACCCGCGTTCGGCGAGCACGAGGTTGACGTGCGCGCCGTCGGGGTCGGTCCCGCTCCAGCCCTCGCCGATCCGCCCGTCGAACGTCCGCTCGCTCACCGCTCATCCTCTCCGTTGCTGTGCCCGATTCCAGCTCCGCGCGGGATCAAATCGGCCACGCCCGCGTCCGGCGGGTCCGTGCGGATCGCCGCCGCACTCGCGCCCGGCCGGATCTCGCCGATCGCCTCGACACCCGCAAGCTCCGGGTCGAGGACGACGATCGAGCGCCCGCCCTCGCCGGTCCGCAGCCGTTCCAGCGCCTGCGGCACGTCATCGAGCTCGATCAGGTGCGAGACGACGCTCCCGAGGTCGAGCCGGCCGTCGCGGACGAGCTGGACGAGGCCCGACAGCGTCAGAGCCGGATCGGCGGAGCCGTAGTAGCTCCCGACGAGCGACTTCTCCGAGAGCAGCTCGATCGCCGGCAGCGAGACCTCGACCCCGACGGGCGCGACGCCGACGACGACCGCGGTCCCGCCGGGCGCGAGCGCGTCCCAGGCGAGGCGGATCGTCGCCGCGGCGCCGACGACCTCGAACGCGTGATCGACGCCGCCGGTGATCGCGACCACCGCGCGCGCCGCGTCGCCGGCGCTCGCGTCGACGGCGTCGGTCGCGCCGCGGGCGAGCGCCCGCTCGAGCTTGTCCGCGCGCCGGTCGACGGCGACGATCGTCGCCGCGCCGGCGAGGCGCGCCGCGGCGATCACCTGCAGCCCGACTCCGCCGCAGCCGACGACGCACACGCGCTCGCCGATCCGCACCCGGGCGGCGTGGGCGACCGCGCCGAAGCCGGTGATCACGCCGCAGCCGAGCAGCGCCGCCTGCCACAGGGGAAGCTCCCGCGGGATCGGGATCGCGCTCCCCGCGCTCACGACCGCGCGCTCGGCGAAGCAGGCGACGGTGAGCCCGTGCTGGAGCGTCGCGCCGTCCGCGGCGGCGAGGCGCGAGCTTCCGTCCGCGAGCGTCCCGGCCACGCCGCGCGCCCCCGCCGGGCCGCAGAGGGTCCGCCGGCCGGCGCGGCAGGCGGGGCACGCGCCGCACGGGGCGACGAGGCTGAACACGACGTGGTCGCCGGGCGCAAGCTCGGTGACGCCCTCGCCGATCGCCTCGACGACGCCCGCGCCCTCGTGCCCGGGCACGAGCGGCCAGCGGCCGCGGCCGAGCGCGCCGTCGACGAGGTGCAGGTCCGAGTGGCAGACCCCGGCGGCGGCGATCCGCACCCGCACCTCGCCGGCGCGCGGCGGCGCGAGCGACACGGTCTCGGTCCCGACGCGTCCGGGCTCTCGGAGCACGCACGCGCGCATCGCGACCGCGCGGTCGGCGGACCGGGCGGGGGCGCCGGGGGGTGACATGGCCGGGCCGTGCCGTCCGGACGGGGGGTCGCTAGGCGACGGCATCGCCCGATCCGGGGGCCTGCAGGCGGCGGAGCTCCTCGAGCGGGATGTGGCAGCGGATCCCATGCCCGGGCTCCTCCTCGACGAGCTCCGGCTCAATCGTCTCGCAGATCTCCCCGAGCTTGCGCGGACAGCGCGTCTGGAACGGGCACCCGGACGGCGGGTGGGCGGCGCTCGGGATCTCGCCCTCGAGCCGGATCCGCACGCGGCCCTGGCCCACGAGCGGCGTCTCGAGGTCGTCGAGGCTCGGCACCGCCGAGAGGAGCGCCTCGGTGTAGGGATTGTGCGGGCCGGCGAACACCTTCTCGGCGGGGCCGACCTCCATCACGCGCCCGAGGTAGAGGACGACGATCCGGTCGGCGAGGTAGCGCACGACGCCGAGGTCGTGGCTGATGAACAGGTAGGCGACCCCGCGGGAGGCCTGCAGCTCGGTGAGGAGGTTGAGGATCGCCGCCTGGACGGAGACGTCGAGTGCCGAGGTCGGCTCGTCGCACACGACCACCCGCGGCTCGCCCGCGAACGCCCGCGCGATCGCGACGCGCTGCTTCAGGCCGCCGGACAGCTGCGAGGGGCGCATCGGCAGGTAGCGCTCGGGCAGACGCACCGCGGCGACGAGCGAGCGCAGACGGGACTCGAGCGCCTCGCCCCGCAGGCCGGCGAGCTTGGAGAGCGAGCGGGCGATCAGGCCCCGCACGGAGTGGCGGCGGTTGAGCGCCGAGTCGGGGTTCTGGAAGACGAGCTGCAGCGCCTTCTGGTCGCCCGAGGAGCGCTTGGCGGCGAGCGGCGCGAGCGGCCGGCCGTCGAGGGTGAGCTCGGCCCCCGGGTCGGGACTCGTGAGGCCCATGATGAGCCGGGCGAGCGTCGTCTTGCCGCTGCCGGACTCCCCGACAAGTCCGACCGTCTCGCCGGCGGCGATGTCGAGGTCGACGCCGAGCAGGCCGCGGATCGACTCGCCGCCCTGGCGGAACGTCTTCGAGGCGCCGCGGATGCGGACCACGGGGCCGTCGGCGGCGGGCGAGCGAGCGTCCTGCACGCCGTGCTCCGGGGTGCTGTCGGCGGTCTGTGCCGGTACCTGCTCGGCGCGCTCGTGGTGGTGGCAGCGCGACCCGCGGCCGCCGCCGATCTCGTACATCGGCGGCGCCTCGGTGCGGCAGCGGTCGTCGGCGAGACCGCAGCGGTCGGCGAACACGCAGCCGGCGATCGTCGCGCCCGGAGCGGGCAGCGAGCCGGGGATCGTCGAAAGCGCCGGGCGCCGGCGTGCGCCCGCAGGACCGTCGTCGCCCCGTTCGGGCCCGAGGGACGGCTCCCGGCGTGGGATCGAGCGCAACAGCCCGACCGTGTACGGATGGCGGGGCGAGCGGAACACCTCGCTCGCGTCGCCCTCCTCGACGAGCTCCCCGGCATAGAGCACGCCGACGCGGTCGCACATCTGGGCGATCACCGCGAGGTTGTGGCTGATGAACAGCACCGAGGCGCCGGTTTCGGCGCGGAGCGTGCCGATCAGGTCGAGCACCTCCGCCTCGACCGTCGCGTCGAGCGCGGTCGTCGGCTCGTCGAGGATGAGCAGCGACGGCTCGGCGGCGAGCGCCATCCCGATCACGACCCGCTGCAGCATCCCGCCCGAGAGCTCGTGGGGGTAGCGGCCCATGACCGATGCGGCGTCGGCGATCCGCACCCGCTCGAGCATCTCGAGCGCGCGCCGCTTGGCCTCGTCCCGGCCGGCGCCCGCGATCTCGTAGACCTCGGCGACCTGGCGTCCCACCGTGATCGAGGGGTTGAGCGCCCGGCCAGGCTCCTGGTAGACCATCGAGACCGACCGGGCGCGCAATCGGCGGAGCTCCTCGCCGCGGAGAGAGAGCACGTCGCGGCCGTCGATCTCGATCCGTCCGTCGGTGACCCGGCCGTTGCGGGCGAGGTAGCGGACGATCGCGAGCGCGATCGTCGACTTGCCGCATCCGGACTCGCCGACGAGCCCGAGCGACTCCCCGCGTGCGACGTGAAGCGAGACGTCGCGCACGACGTGCTGCATCTCGCCACGCACCCGGTAGCCGATCGTCAACCCCTCCAGCCTGAGCGCGTCCGGCGCCTCGCTTGTCGCGGCGCCCGGCCCGCCGCCCCCGCGGACCTGCTCCTCGCCGATGCCGCCCGTGCCGCTCATGCGTCGAGCGCCGCCTCGACCGAGCTGGCGAACATGTTGATCCCGATCACGAGCGAGGCGATGGCGAGCGCGTCGAACAGCGACTCCCACCAGTAGCCGGTCGTGATCAGCGTGTAGTTGCTCGAGATGTCCGCGCCCCAGTTCGGCGAGGGCGGCTGCAGTCCGAAGCCGAGGAACGACAGCGTGACGATCGTGAACACCGCATAGCCGACGCGCACCGTGAACTCGACGATGATCGGCGCGAGCACGTTCGGCAGAATCTCCGCGAACATGATGTAGAGCGAGCTCTCGCCGCGCAGCCGCGCGGCGGCGACATAGTCGAGGTCGCGCTCGCCGAGCACCGCGGCTCGGACGGTGCGCGCGATCAGCGGGGTGAACACGATCCCGATGACGAAGATGAGCGTCGTGTTCGAGCCGCCGAGCGCGATCACCCCGAGGATCCCGGTGATGACGAGCGGCAGCGCGAGGAACGCCTCGACGATCCGGCCGACGACGTCGTCGACGAGGCCGCGGAAATAGCCCATGAACAGGCCGAGGATCGTGCCCATCACGGTGCCGATGAGCGTCGCGAGCGGGGCCACGATGAGGATGTCGCGCGCGCCCGCGATCACCCGGGCGAACATGTCGCGGCCGAGCTGGTCGGTCCCGAACCAGTGCGCCCCGGACGGCCCCTTGTTGATCGACAGCAGGTTCTGGGCGAACGGGCTGCCGGCAAACAGCGTCCCGAAGATCGCGCACACGATCCAGAAGAGGATGATCGCGGCGCCGACGAGGAACGCCGGCCGGCGCACGAGCGAGCGCAGGAACTCGCGCCGCAGATCGGGCGCGCCCTGCGCGGCGCCGAGGGCGGCGGCGGACTCGACGGGAACCGATGAGATGCTCATCTGCGACCCCTCCCACGGACACACGCGCATTCGAGGCATCCCGGGCGGCGCCGGGCGGCGTCCTCGGACCTCGGTGTGGCAGGGCGACACCTTCGGTCCCGCGTCCTTGCCCGGCATCCGCCAGTTGCAGCTCTCGGTGCGATCGTGTCCGCGCGAGGGGACACTAGACCCCCGAGACCCTGATTCGCGGGTTGAGCAGCGAGTAGAGCATGTCGGCGAGGAGCGTGACGACCATGTACGCCGCGCCGATCAGCAGGACGCCCGCCTCCAGCATCGGAAAGTCCTTGTGGCTCGCCGCGTTGTAGAGCAGCGAGCCGACGCCGTTCCAGCGGAACAGGTACTCGACGAGCACGAGCCCGCCGATCAGGTAGCCGGTCTGGCTCGCGATCACGGTGATCGTCGGCAGCAGCGAGTTGCGCAGGATGTGCCGGCGGATGACGGTCCGCCGCGGCAGGCCCTTGAGCGTCGCGGTGCGCGCGTAGTCGGAGTTGAGCGCCTCGATCGTGCCCGCGCGCGCCATCTGCTGGATGTAGCCGAACAGGATGAGCACGAGCGGGATCGCGGGCAGGATGAGGTGGTAGACGGTCCCCCCGAGGCCGACGCCGCCGCTCGCCTGGACCGGGAGGATGTTCAGCCACAGCCCGAACACCGCGATCAGGATGATCCCCGAGACGACCTCGGGGATGACCGTCGCCGAGAGCCCGAACACGCTGATCAGGCGGTCGACGCGCGTTCCATACCGGAGCGCGGCGACGACGCCGCCGAGGATGCCGAGTGGCACGACGATCACGAACGCGAGCGCCGCCAGCTTGAGCGAGTTGACGACCGCCTTGCCGAGGATCGGCCCGATCGGCGCCTGATACTGGGTTGAGGTGCCGAAGTTCCCGCTCACGATGTGCCCGAGCCAGGTCCCGTACTGGTCGATCACCGGCCGGTCGGTGCCGAGCTGGTGGTCGAGCGCGCGGACCGCCGAGGCGGCCGCCTGGTTGCCGAGCACCTCCCGGGCGGGGTCGCCGGGCAGCACCTGCGCGGCGAAGAACACGATCAGGCTGAGGATGAACAGCGTGACGATCGCGAGCGCGATCCGCCTGAGCACGTAGCCGAGCACGTCCGGAGGGGTGGGTCGGAGGCCTCGCTGCCGGTCCGGGACGTTCCGCTAGGCGGAGATCGACGCCTTGCCGAGGAACACCTGGGAGATCGAGGTCGGCTCGACGCCGCTCACCTTCTTCGTGGTCGCGCACAGGCCGTCGATGAAGTACGGGATCACGAGCGGCGTCTGCGCGAGCAGCAGCCGCTCGATCTTCCCGGCGATCGCGCGCTGCGAGGAGAGGTCGACGGCCGCGACGTACTGCTTGACGAGGGCGTCGTACGTCGGGTCCCTGAAGTGCGCCGCGTTCCACGAGCCGCCCGAGGTGAGCGGCGCCTCGAGGAACACGTTCGGGACGCCGCGGTCGCCGTAGTCGACGAGGCTCATCGTCCCGTCGAGCCAGTCGGAGTTGCCGAACGTCGCCTTGCCGTAATAGGCGGACTGCGTCTCGACCCGGAGCTTGATGTCGACCCCGATCTTCGCCGCCGACTGCTGGATCACCTGTGCGAGCGCCGGAATCTCCTGATACTGCTCGGTGTAGAGCGTCGTCGAGATGTGCGAGTGGCCCGCGGCGGAGAGCAGCTGCCTGGCCTTCGCGACGTCCATCGTGCGCTGCGGCACGCTCGTGTCCGTCGAGGGGAACTTCGGCGCGAACGGGCTGTCGTTGCCGATCTGCCCGAGGCCCTGCAACAGCGCCTTCACCATCGCCGGTCGATCGAGGCTGAGCGCGACCGCCTCGCGCACGCGCGGGTCGTTGAACGGCGCCCGGTCGCAGCGCATCGAGAGCTCGCGATGGTTCGAGGACTTCAGCTTGATGATGTCGTAGTTCGCGCCGTTCGTGATCGCCTGCGCGCCCTGGGCGACGAACTGGACGATCACGTCGACGTTGCCGCTCTGCAGCGCGGTGATCTGCGGCGCCTGGCTCTGGTAGAAGCTGAACTGCGCGGTGTCGAGGTTCGGCTTGCCGCCCCAGTAATGCGGGTTGGCGTGGAACGTCGCGCCCTGGTTCTGCGTGTAGGCGCCGAGCGTGAACGGGCCCGTGCCGACGAACGTCTTCTGCCACTTCGCGAAGTCGGTCCCCTTCGGCACGATGATCGCGTTGTAGTTGTCGGAGGAGACGAGGTAGGGGAAGTTGCCGTTCGGCGCCTCGAGATGGAACGCGACCGCGTGGGTGTCGACCTTGCGCACGCCGTCGGGGGTGAGCACGCCGCCGAACGTCGAGAGCGCGTTCGATGCGTTCTTCTTGTCGGACAGCTGCTGCATCGTCCACACGACGTCGTCGGCGGTGAGCGGGCTGCCGTCGTGGAACCTCACGCCCGGGCGGATCTGGAACGTCCACACCGACCCACCCGCGCTCGGCTTCCAGCTCGTCGCGAGCATCGGCTGCAGGCGGAGCGCCTGGTTGTTGTCGTAGGTGAGGAACTCGCCCGTCATCGCCAGCATGCAGAGTCCCCCGGCGTCGGAGACCGTGAGCGGGTTGACGGCTCCCGACGGGACCTGGCTGGCGAGGCGCATCGTGCCGCCCCTGGCGGTGGCCGCGGCGCTCGAGCTGGTGCTCGTCGAGGAGTGCGCGGCGGTGCCGGTCTTGTTCGCGCCGCCGCAGGCGGCGAGCACGGCGCCCATGACGCCGGCGGACATCCCGAGCGCCGCGCCGCGGCGCAGGAACTCCCGGCGGCCGAGACGGCCGGCCACGAGCTCGTCGATGTAGTGGTTCTCGAGCTCCGAGCGGCCCTCGCGGACCGCGTCGAGACGACGGGAATCGGTACTCATCCTCAAGCTCCCCTCTGGACGGGCCGCCGCGCGCGGCGCCCGTGTGATCTGGTCCCCGACTCCCCGGTCGAGGCCCTTGGTCGCATGCCGGGGCTCTCCTCGCTCACCGCAGGTCTCAGCAAGAGAGGGATGATGACAGGGCGAGCGGCGATTCGTGAGGTTCAGTCCGACTTGATCGATTCAACCGGTGAAGGCGCGGCGTCGAGACGGGTGCGCATCACGTCGGCGACGATGTCGGCCGCCGCGAGAACGTCGGCCATGGCCGCCCCCTCCTGCGGCGTGTGGCTCTCGCCGCCGCGCAGGGGCACGAACACGAGCAGCGCCGGCGCGAAGGCGGCGAGGTGCTGGACGTCGTGGCCCGCGCCCGACCACGTCTCGGTTGCGGGAACGCCCCGCGAGGCGGCCGCGGCCAGCGCGCGCGCGGCGAGATCGCGGTCGAGCGCGACGGGATCGCCACCGCGCACGAGCGTTGTCCGCGCGCGGACGTCGCGCCGCGCGCCCGCGTCGGCGACCGCCTCCCGGATCCGCGCCTCGAGCCGGTCGAGCGGCGCGGACTCGATCGCCCGCATGTCGATTCCGAGCCGTGCCCGTCCGGGGACGACGCTCACCGCGCCGGGCGAGATCGAGAGCGCGCCGACGGTGGCGACGGTCGGCGGCGGCGCGGCGCGGGCCGCGGCCTCGACCGCGAGCACGACCTCGGCGGCGGCGGCGAGCGCGTCCCGGCGCTCGTCCATCCCGATCTCCCCGGCGTGCCCCGCCCGGCCGTCGATGACGACCTCCAGGCGCCGCGGCGCGGCGACCCGGGTGACGATCCCGAGCGCGTCCGGCCCGGCGCGGAGCGCGACATGGACCTCCGCATGCGCGCGGATCCGCTGAAGCGGCGGCTCGATCCGGGGCACATCCGAGAGCGCGGCCAGGTAGCGCTCGCGCGCATGGGCGGCGCTCACGCCCTCGGCATCGTGCAGCGCCGCCAGCGCGGCCTCGGAGAGCGTGCCCGCGAGCAGGCGGGAGCCGACCGTGCCGGCGCCGAAGCGCGGTGCCTCCTCGGCGGCGCAGACGAGCAGGGCGGGGCGGGCGCCGGGGTCGGCCGGGGCGACGTCGTGCGCCGCGCGGTCGCGAGTGCCCACGGCCCCGCCGCCCGTCTCCGGCGCGCCCCGGCCAAGGTCGGCGACGAGCTCCAGCCCGAGCACGGTCCCGAGCGCCCCGTCGTAGCGTCCGCCGTCGGGGACGGTGTCGACGTGCGAGCCTGAGGTGAGGATCGGCCCGTCGTGGTCCTCGGGGAGCGCCCACAGGTTGCCGTGCCGGTCGATCGCCGGGCGCAGGCCGAGCTCGGTCGCCCAGCCGGCGACACGACGCATCGCCTGAGCCTCCGCCTCGGAGTACGCCGGCCGGTCGGCGCCGCCGCCCGGGCCGTGGGCGATCTGCCAGAGCTCCTCCAGGCGGCCGGCGATGCGCTCCGCGTCGGCCACGCTCCGCTCAGTTGACGGGCCCGGCGAGGTGGGCGGCGCCAGCCTGCCCGCGGTCGAACGCGGCGAGCACGTCGGGCGCGGCCGCCGGGTTGGGCAGCGGCAGCCGCTCGGTCGGGAGCATCCGGTCGAGCAGGGCGAACGAGGAGTCGGCGAGCTCCTGGAGCGTCGGACCGAGCGCGGTGCGAAGCGCGTCCTGTACGGCGAGGCGGCCGCACACCTCGTCGTCGCGCAGCCGGCGCACGGCGATCGCGGCCGCGTCTCCGGCGAGCGCCCGGGCGCTCGCCCGCGCGCGGTCGCCGTCCTGCTCACCGATCCCGACGCGGGCCGCCGCCCACACGGCCGCACCGGCGCACGTCCAGGCGGCCTCGCGGCCGGTGCGGCCGAGCCGCACCTGCGCCGCCCAGCTCGCGAGCGGGTTCGCGCCCGCGGAGAACGCGGCCGCTCGGGCGCTGCGGGCCTCCGCACGGGCTCGCTCGAGCGGCCCGAGCGCGGCGCGCAGCGGGCGCGGCCCGTTGATCTCGGGGCCGTCGGCGAGGCGCGCCGCCGCCCGCTCGAGCGAGGCGAGCGCGAGCCAGCGCGGTGCGTACGTGCGGATCAGCCAGTCCATCGCCCGCCACGCCCGCTGCTCGTCGAGGCCGTCGCCGGCGGTGCCGATCGTGCGCGCGAGGTAGGGGCGCAGGCGCTGGCGCGGCGCATCCGGCAGCCCGTCGTTGAGCGCGATGCAGAGCGCGCGCAGCACCGGGCTCACGCACGACGGCGAATCGGAGTGCGGCTCCCCGGCGAGGTGGCTGACCCATTCCATCGCGCATCGGCCCTCCTCGGGCGTCGCGTGCGTTCCGTAGGAGAGGGTGTAGTCCTCGCTCATGTCCGTGCTCCTCGTCGCTTGCGTCTGTCGGTCGCCTGACCGCCATTGTCGCGGGCGGCGCCCCGGGTTGTCGAGCGGATCGAGCCGCGGGTCGTCGAGCGGTCGACGCGGGACGGGCCCGCTACAGCGCGATCTGGGAGCCGCTCAGCACGGTCCGGTTGCCCGGCAGCCCGAAGTGGTCGATCGGGCTCGAGGAGTTCCGCGCCATGATCACGAACAGACGCTTGCGCCAGCGCGGCATTCCCGGGTCGTTCTGGGGCTTGATCGTCATCCGCGAGATGAAGTAGGAGGCGTGCTCGAGATCGAGGTTGCGCTCGAGGAAGCCGCGCTTGCGGGCGAGCGCGAGCTGGTCGGGGATGTTCTGGCGGTCGCGGTAGCCGACGTGGATCGTGATGTGGCGGATCTTGAACAGGCCCTTGCCGACGTTCTCGACCGTGAAGCGGTCCTGGCGGTCGACGTGGGGGATCGCGACCGTGTCGAGCGAGACGATCACGACCTTCTCCTGGAAGACGTGGTAGTGCTCGACCTGGGCGCGCAGGGCGAGCGGGGTCGTCGCCTTGCTCGGCGCGAGGAAGATCGCCGTGCCCGGGATGCGCATGATCCCCGGCGGCGCGGCCTCGCACAGGCTCTCCAGGAACTCCTGGAGCGAGCCCTCGGCCTGGTCGCGACGGCGGGTGATGAGCTCGCGGCCCATCTGCCACGTGTACATGATCTGGGCGAGGCAGAGGCCGACGATCAGCGGGATCCAGGCGCCGTGCGGGATCTTCGTGAGGTTCGAGCTGAAGAACGACAGCTCGACGATCCAGAAGAGCGCGGCCAGGCAGGCGAGCTGCCAGACCTTGATCTTCCACAGGCTGCGGGCGACGGCGACGAACAGCGTCGTGTCGAGCACGAACGTGCCGGTGACCGCCATCCCGTACAGGTCGGTGAGCCGCGTCGCGGAGCGGAACACGAGCACGAGCACGACGACGCCGACCATCAGCGTCCAGTTGACCATCGGGACGAAGATCTGCCCCTCGGTCTCCGAGGTGTGGACGACGCGCACGCGCGGCAGGAACCCGAGTTGGACCGCCTGGCGGCAGACCGAGAACGCGCCGCTGATCACGGATTGAGAGGCGATCACCGAGGCGGCGGTGGCAAGCACGACGAGCGGCAGCTGGGCCCAGGCGGGCGCCACCTGGAAGAACGGGTTGAAGGTGGAGGTCTGGCTGAGCGCAGGATGCTCGAGCACGAGCGCCCCCTGGCCGAGGTAGCTGAGCATCACGGCGGGCAGGACGACCGCGAACCAGGCGATGCGGATCGGGCCCGCGCCGAAGTGGCCGCGGTCGGCGTAGAGCGCCTCGGCGCCGGTGACGCAGAGCACGACCGCGCCGAGCGTGAGCCACGCGTGGTAGCCGTGGTCGAGGATGAATTTCGCGCCCCACGTCGGCGACAGCGCCTGGAACACCTCGGGGTGCGTGACGACGTGGCTTGCCCCGAGCACGCCGATGACCGCGAACCAGAGCAGCAGCACGGGGCCGAACAGCCAGCCGACGGCGCCGGTGCCGAAGCGCTGCACGAGGAACAGCCCGATCAGGATGACGAGCGCGATCGGAACGACGAGGTTCTTGATCCCCGGGGTGGCGACGGTGAGGCCCTCGACGGCCGAGGTGACGGTGATCGCCGGGGTGATCATGCCGTCGCCGAGGAACAGGCCGGCGCCGAGCAGCCCGAGCGCGACGAGGAGCGTCGTGCGGGCGACCCGCTTGCGGCGGATGAGCGCGGCGAGCGCCATCACCCCGCCGTCGCCCCGGTTGTGGGCGCGCATGATCACGCCGGCGTACTTCATCGAGGCGACGACGACGAGCGCCCAGAAGACGAGCGAGGTGACCCCGTAGACCCCGACGGGGGTCGGGTGAACGGTGTGGCGGTACTGCTTGCTGAACAGCGTCTGGACCGTGTAGAGCGGGCTTGTGCCGAGGTCGCCGTAGACGACGCCCAGCGCTCCGAGCGCGAGCACCGCCCGGGAGGCGTGGGCGACGACATCGCGGTTCTCGTCGGTGGCCGCGCGAAACGCGTCCGACGGACCCCGCTCCTCCCGCCGCGGCGCGGGACCGACCGCGATGTGGCCGAGCTTGTGAGCGGCCTCGTTGAAGCTGCGCCTGCCCTCGCGGGCGGTCCCGGAATCGGTGGGTTGTTGCGGCTTCACGGTGTCCCGCCGCGACTGTACAGCGCCTGAGAGGCGAATCCGCCGGCCGCTCCGCCAGCGACCGGTCACGCCGCGAACCGGTAGCCGACGCCGGGTTCGGTGCGGATGTAGCCGCGGGACACCTGCGGTCCGCTCCCATCGCCACCCGGCCCATCCGTCCCGGGGCCGGCGGCCCGCTCTGCTCCCGCCCGATCGAGCTTGCGCCGCAGGTTGGCGATGTGCGCGCGCAGCACCTGCGTGTCGTCGCCGTAGCCCGCGCCCCACACCGACACGAGCAGGTCGCGGTGGGTCATGAGCCGCCCCCGATTGCGCGCGAGCAGCGCGAGCAGACTGAACTCGGTCGGCGTGAGCCGCACCTCCTCGCCGGCGACGGTGACCGTCCGCGAGGCGAGGTCGATCGACAGCTCGCCGGTCGCGATCACCGGCGTCTCTCGGTCGGGCTCGATCCGGCGCATGTTCGCCTCAAGGCGCGCGATCAGCTCCCGCGGGCCGAACGGCTTGGTCACATAGTCGTCGGCGCCGACGGCGAGGGCCCGCACCTTCGCGTCCTCCTCGTCGACCGCGGAGAGCACGAGCAGCGGCATCGTCGTCCACTCGCGCAGCCGGCGGCAGAGCTCGATCCCGTCCATGTCCGGCAGGACGAGGTCGATGATCCCCGCCTCGGGGCGGGCGACGGCGGCGACGTCGAGCGCCTCCTCGCCGGTGGAGGCGGGCAGCGCCTCGAAGCCGGCGTCGCGCAGGATCACGCGGAGCGCCCGGAGGATCTGGGTCTCGTCGTCGCAGACGAGGACTCGCGGTTTCATCGACCGGCTCCCGCGCCCGCCGGATCGGGAGCGGGCTCCTTGCTCACCGGCAGCGCGATCGTGAAGCTCGTCCCCTGGCCGGGCAGCGAGGACACCGTGATCGTGCCGCCGTTCGCCTCGACGAACCCCTTGACGATCGCGAGGCCGAGCCCCGAGCCGACGCCCGGCGGCGCCGGGGCGTCGTCCCGCCCGCCGGCGCGCGCGCCTGTCGCCGGGACCCGGTAGAACGGCTCGAAGATCCGCGCCTGCTCGGCGGGCGGGATTCCCGGTCCCCGGTCGACGATCGAAATGAGCACCTGCTCGCCGCCGTCCTCGGCCCGGGCGCTGCGGACGTGGACGTGGACTGCCTGCCCGCCGCTGTAGCGCCGGGCGTTCTCAAGCAGGTTGGCGACCGCCCGCTCGAGCTGCGCGGCGTCGGCGCGGATCTCCGGCACGTCCGGGTCGACGGTGAGCGTGTAGCGAAGCGGCTCGCGCAGGCCCGACTCGGCGGCTGAGGTGATGAGCTCCTCCGCCGACACCCAGTCCGCTCGCGGCGGGGCGGCGCCCGCCTGCAGCCGGCTGAGATCGAGCAGCTTGTCGACGAGATCGGCGAGCCGGGTCGCCTCGGAGACGACCGACTCCGAGAGCTCGGCTCGCTCGGTCGCCTCCAGCGAGGCGGAGCCGAGCGCGTGGCCGGCGGCGACGACCGACGTGAGCGGGGTGCGCAGGTCGTGCGAGACGGCGCGCAGCAGCGCGGTCTTGATGTCGTCGGAGCGCCGGAGCGCCTCGGTCTGCACCCGCTGGGCCTGGAGGGCGTCGCGCCGCTCCGCGATCGCGACGAGTGCCGCGAGCGTCGGCGCGAGGCGGTCGGTGAGGCGGAGCACCGTGTCCGGGGAGACGTCGAGCGGCACGAGGAGCGCCCCGACGGTCTCGCCGTCGCGGCCCGGCGAGTCGGCCGCCCCCGGAACCGGTCGGAGCGGGATCACGAGCCGCCGCGCGAGCTCGGCGGGGTCGAGCTCGGCGAGCGGCGCGGTGACGATCGCGGCGGCGCTCAGACCGAGCGCCTCGGCGATCCGCCGTGCGGTCGAGCCGAGCGCGCGCTCGGTGTCCTCGCCGAGCAGCAGCTCCCGCGCCATCGCGGCGGCGAGATCGGCCTCGCGCCGGCGCCGCTCGGCCTCGAGCGCCCGTGAGCGGGCGAGCTCGGCGACCGCCGAGACCGCGAGCGCCACGATCACGAACGCAACGAACGCCACCCAGTCCTCGGCGCGGGCGATCGTGAAGCGGCCGGTCGGGGGGACGTGGAAGAAGTTGAACGCGGCCGCGCTGAGCAGCGAGCAGAACAGCCCGAGCGAGATCCCCCAGTAGGTCGAGACGAGCAGCACCGCCGGCAGGTAGACGACGCTCAGCGAGATGACCGGTGCGACCTGCTTGAGGGCGGCGATCGCCGCGGTCGCGAGCGCGACCGCCGCCAGCGAGGCGAGGATGCCGGCGGCCGCCCGCGGTCGGCGGACGGGGAGCGCGCGCTGGCCGAACGCGTGCGTGCGGGAGGCGGGTCGCTTCGATGGATGGCCGACGCCGGTCATGGCGGGTCGGTCAGCCCGTTTCGTAGGCGCCGGGCGGCGCCGGCTGCGAGCGGGCCGCCGCGACCTGCGAGAGCAGCTCGGACCCGCTCGTGCCGGCGAGGACGCGCAGCCGCGGCAGCGCGTACGGGTTGTCGTCCCGGCTCGCCCAACCCGGCACGACGGTCGTGGAGCCGACGAACCCCGCGGCGCGGATCGCGGCGATCACGGTCGCGTCGTACTGCCCCGACGGGTAGCAGAACCAGCGCACCGGCACGTGGAAGCGGTGCTGCAGGACCGAACGGGCGTGGTCGATCTGGTAATGCAGCCCGGCGGCGTCCTCGGTGACGAGGTCGGCGTGGCTCATCCCCTGCGTGTCGAGCTCCCAGCCGGCGGCGAGCAGCCCGCGGAACTGGGCGTCCGTGAGCCCGCCCTGCGAGGGCGGCAGGCCGCTCAGCTGCGTGTTGAGCACCGCCGTCCAGTGCAGGCGCCGCAGGATCGGCATCGCGTTCGTGTACTGGGAGCGATAGCCGTTGTCGAACGTGATCACGATCGGCTTGCTCGGCAGCCGGTTGCCGTGGCGCCAGTTCGCCCACAGGTCGTCGAGCGTCACCGGGTGGTAGCCCGCGTGCTTGAGCGCGAGCATCTGCTCGAGGAACTCGCCGCTCGGGACATACAGCCCCGGGTAGGGGGCGCCCGGCGGGGGCGGGTTGATCACGTGGTACATGAGGATCGGAGCGACCGCGTCGCCGGGGTGCCCGGTGGGCGGCCCGATGCGCGCGCCGGTGCGGACCGCATGACTGCGTGAGCCGGCGGCGCGATGTGCGCTGTGGCCGGAGGAAGCGCTGCGCGAGACGCGGTCGGCCGCGCGTCCGGCGGCCGTGCCGCGCGGATGCGAGCCGCCGCCGAGCGAGGCGATGACGATCGCGATCGCCACGGCGACGGTCACGGCGAGCGATCCGGCGGCCGCGAGCCGACGGCGCCGCCGCCGGCGGCGGCGCTCCCGTGCGCGCTCGGCGCGGCGCCGCGTGAGGGCCTCGGGATCCATGCGTGCGATCGCCCGCGAGCGTACCGCCTGCCCCGGGCGCCGGAGCCGGGGCGCCGTGACGCGGCACGACGCGGCACGACGCGGCGCTCGGGGGCAGCGGTCCCCGCGGGGGCGGGACGAGCAACCTTCCGCGGGAGGAACCGCGCGCCCGGGGGCGAAACCCCATGCATGCTCCTGCGCCATCGCTCCCCGGAGATCGACGCGGCTCCGGTCACTCCCGCAGCCGGACTCGAGCACCTCGAGCAGAGGTGGATCGCGGTCCTGCGCTGGCTGGGCGACTCACGCGTCGACTACGTGCTCATCGGGCCCGTTGCGCTCGCGATCCGCGGCGAGACCTCGGGCCGCGGCTGCGTCGCGATCGTTCCCGCGCCGTACCTGCGCAACTACGAGCGCCTCGCCGCGGCGCTCACCGCCCAGGGCGCGACGCTGCGCTCCGAACGCGGCGCCGAGGCCGGCGGCGAGCTGCGGCTCGACGCCGAGAAGCTCGCCCGCGGCCGCCGCTGGCTCTTGCGCTTCCACGGCCACGACCTCGACATCGAGAGCTCGAAGCTCACGCCGTCCGCTCACGGTCCGCACGCCCCCGCCGGGCCTCCCGGGGACGGCGCGCGCTACCAGGAGCTGCTCTACGAGGCCACGCGTGTTCGCGTCGCCGAGGGCGTGAGCGTCGAGGTCGCCTCGCCGGAGGACATCGAGCTCTACTCGCACGTCCGGCGCACCGGCCACGCCCCGGAGTTCCGGATCACGCGCGCCGCCGGCGCCACGACCGGCACGTCGGCCGGCGACGCGTAGCCCGCCACTCACGAAGTTCTTCATCTGCGCCGCTCGGCGCCGCCTACGCTCGGGGGATGGGAATTCCCTCCCGCGCGCGCACGGCATTCATCGGAGTCGGCCTCGGCCTGATCGCGCTCGCCGGCACCTGGTATGCGGCGCACGAGGTCGCCCGGCTGCGGAGCGTTGACGTGAACGTGCTGCTCGGCTTCCTCGAGTTGAACCGCCCGCAGCTCGACTGGATCGCGAACGGGCTCGTGTGGCTGTGCGATCCCACGCACTACGTCGTGCTCGCCGCCATCCCCGTGTTGATCGCGCTCCTGCGCGGCCGCCGCCGGGTCGCCGTGGCCGCGCTCGCGCTGCTCGCCGGCGCGAACGCGTCGACCGAGCTGCTGAAGCCGCTGCTCGGCGGACCGCGCGACCAGGTGCCGGGCATCGCGCTCGGTCACGCGACCTGGCCGAGCGGACACTCGACCGCGTCGATGACGCTCGCGCTCGCGCTCATCGTCTGCGTGCCGTCGCGCTGGCGCCCGGTCGTGTCGGCGCTCGGAGCGTTGTTCACGCTCGGCGTCGTCTACTCGCTGCTCGCCCTCGGCGCCCACTACCCCTCCGACGTGCTCGGCGGCTTCGGGATGGCGGCCGTCTGGACGCTCTTCGTGCTCGGCGTCCTGTGGACCTACGAGGCGCACCGGCCGGCGCTCGTCGCCCGGCTGTCGGCCGCCGGCGCGCGGCTCACGCCCGCCCAGGCGCTCGCGCCGACGCTCGTCGCCGTGGTCGGGATCCTGGCGGCGGGCGGACTCGTGCTCGCGCTGCGTCCGCGCGCGCTCGTCGACTTCGCCGGCTCGCACCCGGCGTTCCTCACCGGCGCCTGCGCCCTCGCGGCGCTCAGCTTCGGCGGCGCGGCCGGCCTCAGCCTGCTGCTGGGCCGCTCCCCGGGCCCTCGGAGCGGTAGCGGCCGGGCTCCCACAGAGGCTCACCGTCCCCGGCCTCCGCGTTCGCTCCCCGGCTGAGGATGAACAGCAGGTCCGAGAGCCGGTTGAGGTAGCGGACGACCTCCTCCGAGCAGTCCTCGCCGCAGGCGACCGCGGCGCGCTCCGCGCGACGGCAGACCGTCCGGCACACGTGCAGGGCGGCCGCCGCGGCCGTCCCGCCCGGCAGGACGAACGAGCGCAGCGCCGGGAGCGTCGCGTTCACCTCGTCGCAGCGCGCCTCCAGCCAGGCCGTCTGCTCCGGAATCACCCGCAGCCGCTCCCGCGAGGGATCCTCAGGGGCGGCGATGTCGGCCCCGACGTCGAACAGGTCGTTCTGGATCCGGGCGAGCCACGGCCCGTAGGCGCTCGGCATCCCGGCCACGGTGCGAGCCCAGCCGACCTGCGAGTTCAGCTCGTCGACGGTGCCGTAGGCCTCGATCCGGTGGTGCGTCTTCGGCACCCGGCTCATGTCGCCGAGGTGCGTCTCGCCGCCGTCGCCGTGGCGGGTGTAGATGCGCGTGAGGTTGACCGTCATCGCAGGGTTCAGTCTCGCAGAAGACCGGCCGGGAGCCGATCGGCGCGGGCGTCCGGGCGAGCGGCTACGATCGTCGCCGTTCAGGTCGGTGGTCATGGGAAGCCGGTGCAAGTCCGGTGCGGACCCGCCACTGTGACCGGGGACGTCGGTCGCACATCGCCACTGGTCAGGCGTCGCCCGCTGGGGCGCAGGCCGCCGGGAAGGCGCGGCCGGTAGGCCCGGGAGCCAGGAGACCAGCCGCCGACGTCCGCCGAAGCCCTCGTGGAAAGGGGTGGCCCTCAGATGAAGCTCCGACGTTCCCTCCCGCTCACCGGCGTGTCGCTGGCCGCCGGCCTGTCGTTCGCCGCGACCGCGCTCGCCGCCGGGGCCGCGCTTCCGGTGCGCGGCCACGCCGCCGGCGCCCCGCGCCCGCTGCTCACGCATGTCACCGACTCCGCGCCGCCGGTGAGCGTGCGCGTCGAAGGCGCGACGCGGACGCTGCTCGACGCCCGTGCCGTCACCGCGCCGAGCAGCGGCTCGATCACGAAGGGCGGGACGCCCGCCGGCGCCTGTCCGGCCGACTCGGCCGCCGGAGCGCTCGGGCGCGCGACCCACGGCCGCTGGAACGGGACCTACTACAAGGGCCTCGGGATCGAGGTGACGACGATCCTCGGCCGGCGCCTGGACGCGAGGCGCTCCTACTGGGAGCTGTTCGTCGACGACCGCACGGCGACGAAGGGGATCTGCGAGACGAAGCTCCGTCGCGGCGAGTCGCTGCTGTTCGCCGCCGTGCCGACGAAGGGTCGGCCGGAGCTGCCGATCGTCGTCCGGGCGCCGCGGACGGCGAGGATCGGCCGGCCGTTTCTCGTCCGCGCGTTCGTCTACACCGGCAAGGGCAATGCGACGCGGGCCGTGCGCGGCC
Organism: Solirubrobacteraceae bacterium; assembly: GCA_035294545.1. GTDB lineage: Bacteria > Actinomycetota > Thermoleophilia > Solirubrobacterales > Solirubrobacteraceae > Palsa-465. The sequence goes on from DATGKS010000081.1 coordinate 50,573, forward strand.
TCCGCGCCGACTGGCGCACCGCCGGCCATCTCCGGGTGAGCGACGCACGGACCGGGCGACCCGGCGAGCTGCGAGTCACGTTCCACGGCGCCGGCTCGCCCCGCGCGACGCTCGTCGTCTCCGCCAAGGGCGAGATCCGGTCGGCGCCGGCGACCATCAGGGTCGTCCGGTAGCGGGGATGCGCGCGCCCCGGGCCGTCGCTGCCGCCCTGCTCGCGACCACCACCGCAGTGGCGTGCGTGGGCTGCAGCTTCGGCCTCGGGCTCAAGCCCGGCGCCGTCCGCCTGCGGGTGACGCGCGACTTCGGGGCGACGCGGCTCGGGTCGCTCGCGCTCTCGAAGGTGCCCGCCTCGGAGACCGACCTCGCGCTCGTCAGGCGCCTCTACCCGCACGTCGCGACGACGCCCGTGCCGCTCGGCAGCACGAGCAGCGGGATCGCGTCGATCGCGGGCCACGCCGCCGGCGGCGCCGAGCGCTGGACGCTGTTCGTCAACGGCGTCCACGCGACGAAGGCGGCCGCGACGACGAGGGTCTCCAGGGGCGACCAGGTGTGGCTCGACCTCCACGACCAGCGCGCGGCGAGCACGATCCCGGCCGTCGTCGGCTCGTTCCCGGAGCCGTTCACGAACGGGATCGGCGGCCGGCGCTACCCGACGACGATCGAGTGCGGCGCGGGGTTCAAGCCGCAGTGCGCGTCGATCACGCGCCGGCTGCGCGCCGACGGCGTCGTCGCCTCCCCGGGCGGTCCCGGCTACGGCTCCGGGCCGGACACGCTCTCGATCAACGTCGGCACCTGGCACGAGCTCTACGGCGAGGTCGCCGCCCAGCTCATCCGCTACGGCCCGGGGGCGAGCGGCGTCTACGCCCGGATCCTCGACGGAGGCGCGCGGATCGGGCTCGAGAACCCCGCCGGACAGGTCGTGAGGTCGCTCGGCGCGGGCGCGGGGCTGATCGCGGCGACCGCGAACGCCAACGACCCGGCGCCGACGTGGATCGTCACCGGAACGGACCCCGCCGGGGTGCGCGCCGCCGTGCGGGCGCTCACCCCACGGGCGCTCTCCGGCCACTTCGCGCTCGCGGTGCAGGGCGCTCGCCGCTATCCGGTGCCGCTCACCGGGAGCGGGTCATGAGACGCCGCGCCGCGGTTGTGCTTGCGGCGCTCGCCGCCGTGCTGTCGCTGTCTTCGGTGCTGGGGGCGCGAGCGAGTGTCGGGACCGGGACCGGGCCTGTGGTCGCCCGCACGGCGTCCGCGGCTGCCCGAGGCCCGGCGGCCACCCGTCTCCGGGCGGCCGCCTGGGCCCCGGCGGCCACCCGAGTCCCGGCGGCCACCCGAGTCCCGGCGGCCACGCGAGTCCCGGCGGCCGCCCGGGCCCCGGCGTCCGCCGCGCGCCGCGCCGCCGCCTACCTCCGGCGCGCCCAGAACGCCGACGGTGGCTTCGGCGAGGCGCCCGGCCGAGGCTCCGCGCCGCTGTTCTCCGGCTGGGCGGCGCTCGGTCTCAGCTCCGCCGGCGTCGACGTCGCGACGCTCCGTCGCCGCGCCGCCGACCCGACGCTCCTCGAGTACCTGCGGCGGCACGCCGGCGCCACCGACAGCGGCTCGCTCGAGCGCACGATCCTCGCGCTGCGCGCCGGCGGGGCGTCGGTGACCGACGTGGCCGGACACGACCTGCCGGCCATGCTCGCGCGCCGCTTCTCACGCCGGGGCGCGGTCGGCGGGCTCGTCAACCTCACCGCGTTCGGCATGCTCGCGCTCTGCGCGGCCGGCGAGCGCTCGGCAGCGGGACTCGAGCGGCATGCCGCTGCGTGGCTCGTTCGCGAGCAGAACCGCGACGGCGGGTACGGCTTCGCCGGGCACGGCTCGCAGAGCGACGCCGACGACACGGGGGCGGCGCTCGAGGCGCTGCGCTGCGCGACCGGGGGGGACGGCACCGTGGCCGCCTCGGTCGCCCGCGCGCGCCGCCGCGCGGTCGCCTACCTGCGTCGCGACGAGGATCGCGACGGCGGCTTCCCGGCGGCGCCCGGGGTGGGCTCGAACGCGCAGTCGACCGCCTGGGCGATCCAGGGGCTGATCGCGAGCGGCGTCGCGCCATCGTCGCTGCGCCGGCACGGTCACACGCCGCTCGGGTATCTCGCCGGGCTCGTCACCCGCGGCGGCGCCGTTCGGTACGCGCGCGGAGTGTCCGTGACCCCGGTGTGGGTGACCGCGGAGGCGCTCCTCGCGCTCACCCGCACGCCGCTGCCCGTCACCGCGCGCTGAGCCGCCGGGTCACGTCCCGTTTGTGACCCACAGCTGCACGGCGAGCCCGAGCCCGATCGCCGCCACCGCGAACCGCAGCGAGCGCTCGGGGACCCGCCGGGCGACGCGCGGGCCGATCGTCGCGCCCGCGAACGCGCCGATGCCGAGCGGCACGACAGCGTCCCAGCGCACGGACGCGAACAGGGCGAGGCCGACTGCCGCGACGACGTTCCCGGCGCCGATGAGCATGTTCTTCAGCGCGTTCGCGAACGGCAGGCGCTCGTCGGAGGCGATGAGCAGCAGGGCGAGCGTCATCACGCCCGAGCCCGCCCCGAAGTAGCCGTTGTAGACCGAGATCGACAACAGCGCCGCCGCCATCCACGGCGGGTCGCGGCGCATCGCGGCGCCGCGGCCGGCGAGCCGCCGCAGCCGCGGGGTGGCGAGCAGCGCGATCGCGCCCGCGGCGACGAGAAACGGCACGATCGTCCGGAACGCGCCGCTCGGCGTCGAGAGCAGGAGCGCCGTGCCGATCGCGCCGCCGAGCCCCGCGACCGCCCCATAGCGCCACACCCACGAGGCGCGTCCGCGCAGCTCCGACCGCGAGCTGAGCGCTGACCCCGGCCAGGTCGTCGTGATCGCGACGATGTTCGCGACGTTCGCTCCGAGCGCCGGGACTCCGGCGATGAGCAGCGCCGGGAACGACACGAGCGAGGTGATCGCCCCCGCCGTCCCGACGATCCCCGCGAGCACCCCGGCCGCCACGAGGAACGCGATGTCGCCGAGCGGAAGCACCCGCTGATTGTCGCCGCAGGCGGCTCGTGCCCGCCCGAGACGTCCCGTCGCACGCGGGCGCGGATTCCGGGCCACGCGTGCTCGTTCGGCTCACGCATGGTCTCAAACCTGCGCCCAGCGACGCGAGGTGGCCACGCGCGCTCGCCCGGCTCACGCGTGGCCCGAAACCTGCGCCGAGCGACGCAAAGTGGACACGGGCGACCTCTGCATCCCGCGCGTGTCCCCAAACCGGCGCCCACGCGGCGTCGGGCCTGGCGGCTCGACCGCGGCCGGGCCGTCGGGCCTGCCGGCTCGACGGCAGCCGGGCCGTCGGGCCTGCCGGCTCGACCGCGGCGGGGCCGTCGGGTCGGGCCGCCGGGCCGGGCGCGCCGGTCGCGCGCATGCCGCCGGATGACACCGCTCTGTTTGAGATGACAGACGCTTGTGAGCTCGTGCCTCGTTTGGCCGGTTCGTTTGCAGTCGAGGCACCCCTGGCGGCGCCCGGCGGCGTCCTCGGATCCTCGTGTGGCGCTGCCACACCACGGATCCTGCGTCCTGGCCGGGCATCGCCCAGTGGCACCTCTTGGTGCCAACGAACCGACCAAACGCGACACTGAGACACAGCACCGCCCCTCGGCGACCGGTACTCTGGCCGACCCATGAGGATCGGCGTCCCGAGGGAGACGGCTGAGGGTGAGCGACGCGTCGCGCTCGTGCCCGATGTCGTGCGCAAGCTGAGCGCGACCGAGTCCACGGAGGTGCTCGTGGAGCGGGGCGCGGGTGGGGGCGCGCTCATCCCCGACGACGCGTTCGCCGAGGCGGGCGCGCGGCTCGTCGACGACGCGGCGCAGGCGCTCAGGGCCGATGTCGTGCTCAAGGTCGCGCCGCCGAGCCTCGAGGAGATCGGGGCGCTCGGCGCCGAGACGACGTACATCGGCTTCCTCGCGCCGCTCACGAACGGCACGGGCGTGAGCGCGCTCGCGCGCGCGGGCGTGACGAGCTTCGCGATGGAGGCGATCCCGCGGATCAGCCGCGCGCAGTCGATGGACGCGCTCTCCAGCCAGGCGAACATCGCGGGCTACCGCGCGGCGCTGATCGGCGCTCAGGAGCTCGGGCGCTACTACCCGATGCTGATGACCGCGGCGGGGACGATCCGGCCGGCGACGGTGCTCGTGCTCGGGGCGGGGGTCGCCGGGCTGCAGGCGATCGCGACCGCGCGGCGGCTCGGGGCGGTGGTGCAGGGCTTCGACGTGCGCGCGGCGGTCAAGGAGCAGGTCGAGTCGCTCGGCGCGACGTTTTTGGAGTTCGACCTCGGCGGCGACCTCGAGGGGCAGGGCGGCTATGCGCGGGAGCTCACGCCCGAGCAGCAGGCGCGCCAGCAGGAGCTGATGGCTGAGGCGCTCGGCAAGGTCGATGTCGTGATCACGACCGCGCTGGTGCCCGGTCGCCGGGCGCCGGTGCTCGTCACCGAGGAGGCGGTGAGGTTGATGAAGCCCGGGTCGGTGATCGTCGATCTCGCGGGGGAGCAGGGCGGCAACTGCGCGCTGAGCGTCCCGGGGGAGACGGTGCTGCGCCACGATGTGAAGATCTGCGCGCCGCTCAATGTGCCGTCGAGCATGGCCGAGCACGCCTCCCAGCTGTACGCGCGCAACCTGCAGGAGCTGCTCAAGTTGATGACCGGGGAGGACGGCGGACTGTCCTTGGACTTCGAGGATGAGGTGATCGCCGGCGCGTGCATCACCCGCGGCGGTGAGATCGTGCACGAGGGCGCCCGGCAGGCCGCCGGCGCGGGCGAGCCGCCACAGAGCGGTTCGACCGGCGCCGCCCCGCCCGGCGGCGCCGCCCCGGACGCGTCCTGAACGAGAGAGGAGCCGACCCAATGGACAGTCTGGTCATCGATCTGGCGGTGCTCGTGCTGGCGGGCTTCGTCGGCTACGCGGTGATCTCGAAGGTGCCGAACACGCTGCACACCCCGCTCATGTCGGGCACGAACGCGATCCACGGGATCGTGGTGCTCGGCGGCCTGTTGCTGATGGCCGAGTCCCACGGGGTGCTGGAGAAGGTGCTGCTCGTGATCGCGGTCGCGTTCGGGACGATCAACGTCGTCGGCGGGTTTCTCGTCACCGACCGGATGCTCGGCATGTTCAAGCACAAGGACCCGCCGAGATCCGAGGAGGGCGAGGAGTGAGCCTGCCGCTGGCCACGGTGTTCCTGCAGACGACGAACTTCATCGACGCCTGCTACATCGTCGCCTTCGGGCTGATGATCTACGGGATGAGCGGGCTCACCGGCCCGCGGACGGCGGTGCGCGGCAACCAGATCGCCGCGCTCGGGATGGCGATCGCGGTCGCGGCGACGCTGTTGCGCCGCGGTGAGTTCTCCGGTTCGAGCACGGTGTGGCTGATCATCGCCGGGGTGGCGATCGGCACCGCGGTCGGCGTGCCCGCGGCGCGCAACGTGAAGATGACCGCGATGCCGCAGATGGTCGCGCTGTTCAACGGCGTGGGCGGCGGCGCGGTCGCGCTGATCGCGTGGGTCGAGTACCGCCACGGGTTCGCGCACGACGGCTCCGGCCCCTGGTCGTTGCGCGTGGAGATCTTCGAGCTGTTCGGGGCGATCGTCGGCTCGATCTCGTTCTGGGGGTCGAACATCGCGTTCGGCAAGCTGCAGGAGATCCTGCCGGGACGGCCGATCAAGCTGCCGGGCGCCGCGCAGTCGGTCGTCAACCTCGCGCTGTTCGTGGTCGCCGTCGGGGTGGCGGTCGTGCTCTGCGCCGGGACGCACTCGCAGCTGCTGTTCATCGTCGGGATCCTCGTCGTGGCGGCCGTGCTCGGCAACCTGCTCGTGCTCCCGATCGGCGGCGCGGACATGCCGGTCGTGATCTCGCTGCTCAACGCGTTCACCGGCCTGTCGGCGGCCGCGACCGGCGTCGCGCTGTCGAACCCGGTGATGATCGTCGCCGGGATGATCGTCGGCGCGTCGGGCACGATTCTCACCGACCAGATGGCCAAGGCGATGAACCGCTCGGTCCCCTCGATCGTCGCCGGCGGGTTCGGCGGCACGGTCGCGGCCCCCGCCGGCGCGACGGCCGGCGCAGGCGGCGGGACCGTCCGCTCGACGAGCGCCGCGGACGTCGCGATCCAGCTCTCCTACGCGCGCCAGGTGGTGATCGCGCCCGGCTACGGGATGGCGGTCGCGCAGGCCCAGCACGCGGTCCGCGAGCTCGAGCGCGCCCTGGAGGAGAAGGGCGTCACCGTCAAGTACGCGATCCATCCGGTCGCCGGCCGCATGCCCGGCCACATGAACGTGCTGCTCGCCGAAGCCGACGTCCCCTACGACCTGCTGCGGGAGATGGACGACATCAACCCCGAGTTCAGCCGCACCGACGTCACGCTCATCATCGGCGCCAACGACGTCACCAACCCGGCCGCCAAGAACGAGCCGGGCAGTCCGATCTACGGCATGCCGATCCTCGAGGTCGACCGTTCCCAAGCGGTGATCGTGCTCAAGCGCTCGATGGCCTCCGGCTTCGCCGGGATTGACAACCCGCTCTTCTACGACCCGAAGACCTCGATGCTGTTCGGCGACGCGAAGGCCTCGGTGAGCGACATCACAGCCGAGGTCCAGGCCCTCTGAGTGCCGTCGGTCACTCGGTCGGCTGAGTGCCGTCGGTCACTCGGTCGGCCTCTGAGTGCCGTCGATCACTCCGTCCGCGCCCGGAGGTCCGGTAGGGTCACGACCCGTGGACGCCGCCCGCCTCACCGCGATCCCGCTGTTCTCCGAGCTCTCGCCGGAGGAGACGCGCCGGCTGTCGGCGTTCGCGACCGAGACGAGCGCCGCCGCCGGCGAGGTGCTCATGCGCCAGGGCGACTATTCGACCGAGCTCGTCGCGATCGAGGAGGGGACCGCCGAGGTCGTGCGCGACGGCAGCGTCCTCGCCACGCTCGGTCCCGGCGACGTGATCGGCGAGATGGGCCTGCTTGAGCGCAAGCCGCGAAGCGCCGACGTGATCGCCACCTCGCCGATGCGGCTGCTCAAGCTCACCCACTGGGAGATCCGGCGAATGTCCGACGAGACGGTCGAGCGGATCAAATCGCTCGTGCTCGCGCGCTCGGGTGCCGGCCCCGAGGGCTCACGGGCCTGACCGGGCTCGTGGCTGCCCCCGCGCGACGGCTGGAGACGAGCGACGGCGCGCTTGAGCTCGGCGGTGAGCGCCGCCCGCTCGTCACGGGGATCGTCAACGCGACCCCCGACTCGTTTTCGGATGCGGGCCTGCACCAGACGCTCCCGGAGCGGGTCGCGCTGGCGGCCGCGCAGCTCGCCGACGGGGCCGCGCTGATCGATATCGGCGGCGAGTCGGGCACGACCGACCGGCCGCCGGTGAGCGCCGAGGAGGAGATCGCGCGCGTTGTGCCGGTCATCCGGGCGGTGCGCTCCGAGCTCGGCGCGCGCATCTCCGTCGACACCTACAAGCCGGCCGTCGCGCGGGCGGCCATCGCCGCGGGCGCCAGCATCGTCAACGACGTGAGCGGGCTGCGCGACCCCGAGCTCGCCGACGTGTGCGCGCAGACCGGCGCCGCGCTCGTGCTCATGCACACGATTGCGCCTCCCAAGCAGCGCCTGCACGACCGGGCGCTCGACGGCCGCATCGTCGGCGAGGTGCGCCGGTTTCTCGGCGAACGGATCGAGCTCGCGCTCGCCCGCGGCGTGCGGGCGGAGCAGCTCCTGCTCGACCCCGGCCCGGACTTCTCGAAGACCCCGGCCCAGTCGATCGACGTGCTGCGCTCATTCGAGACCCTGCACGAGCTCGAGCGCCCGCTGCTGCTCGCGGTCTCGCGCAAGGACTTCGTCGGCGCACTCACCGGCCGCGGGCCCCGCGAGCGGCTCGCGGGGACGCTCGGCGCGGTCGCCCACGGCGTGCGCATGGGCGCCCACGTGCTCCGACTCCACGACGTCGCGGCGGCCTGCGACTTCCTCACCGTGCTGCGCGCGCTCGAGGGGGCGGACGCGGTCGACCCGGCGGTCCAGGTCGACGACCGGCTGCGCTGGGCGCGCGGGGACGCAGGGACGCGGTCCGCCTGACGCCGCGACTTCGGCAGACCCCGCACTTCGAGCGGGCGCGCGGCCGCCGAGCCGCGTACTAACCTCCGCGGCCGTTCGCCGGACGCTGTCCCCACGCGTTCGGAGCCCACCGATCACCCAGGGAGCCCCACATGTCCGTGCTTGACCGCAGCGCCCTCACCGAGAGCCCGCTCGCCGACCTCCACGCGATCGCCTCGGAGCTTTCGATCGACGGCTTCCGCCGACTGCGCCGCGAGGAGCTGATCGACGCGATCGTCGACAAGCAGGGCGGCTCGCCGGACTCGGAGCCGGACTCGGGCTCGGAGGAGCCGGCGGGCGGTGGCCGGCGCCGCCGCGGTCGGCGCGGCGGTCGCGGCGCGGCCGACGGCGCCGATGCCGGGAGCGCTGCCGATACCGACCGCGCGGCAGAGCCGGAGGCGGAGCAGGAGGCCGAGGAGGCCCCGAAGCCGCGCCGCTCGCGCTCGCGGGCCCGCAAGGCCGATGAGGAGGCGCCGCCCGCCGAGGCGGCGGCGGAGCCCGCCGAGGAGGAGCGGCCCGCACGCGCCCGTCGCGGCCGCGGAAGGGCGGCGGAGGAGCGGGTGGCGGAGGAGCGTGCCCAGGCGACCGCCCCCGAGGATGAGAACGTCGAGGGGACCGTCGAGGTGCTTCCGAACGGCTCGGGCTTCGTGCGCCTCGGCGGCTCGCCCGAGGACGATGTGTACATCTCCTCGGCCCAGGTCAAGCGCTGCGAGCTCGTCACCGGCGACACGATCAGCGGCCCGAGGCGGGCGCCGCGCCGCTCCGAGCGCTTCGCCTCGATGATCCGGATCGAGACGATCAACGGCCGCCCGGCGTCCGAGCAGGCGGACACCGTCCGCTTCGACGACCTGCCCGCGGAGCTGCCCGCGCAGCCGTTCGAGCTCAGCGACGCGGACGGCGACCTGAAGCCGATCCAGTCGCTCACGCCCTTCGGGCGCGGTTCGCGCGTGACGATCACCGGCGCCTCGCGCTCCGGCAAGTCGGCGCTGCTGCGGCGCATCGCGGCGGCGCTTGCCGACGAGAAGGACCTCACGGTCTCGGTCGCGCTCGCCGGCGTCCGGCCCGAGGAGGCCGGCGCCTGGTCGGCCGACGGCGGGCCGGCTCCGGCGGCCACGGTGAGCTTCGCCGCCTCCGAGGACGCCCGCGTGGGCGCCCTGGAGCCGGTCGTCGACCAGGCCCGGCGCCTGGCCGCCCGCGGCGGCCACGTCGCCGTCCTGATCGACACGCTCGACGGCCTCGGCCCGCACGCGGCGCGCAAGCTGACCGTCGCCGCGCGCAACCTCACGGGCGGCGGCTCGGTGACGATCATCGCCACCGCCACCGAGCCGGTGGGCGGTGAGACGACCGTGATCGCGCTCGAGCGCCACGGCGCGAGCACCGGCCGCTTCCCCGCGCTCGACGTGCTCGCCTCCGGCACGCTGCACCCCGAGCGGCTCGTCGGCGAGTCCGCGGCCAAGAAGCTCGCGCGCGAGCGCGCCAAGGCGCTCAAGGACTGACGCGCCCGCTCGAGCCGCCGCGGGTCAGCGCGTGACCGGCTCGCCGGTCGCGGCGACGCGCTCGATCAGCTCGGCGGCCCGCACCGTCCCCGGATGCTTGCGGAGCCGCTCGCCCGCCGCGGCGGCGCGGGCCCGCAGCGCGGCGTCGCCGAGCACGTGAGCGAGCGCTCCGACGAGCGCCTCGGCGGCGAGCGAGTACGTGGGGAGCCGCAGGCCGTAGCCGCGCTCGTGGACGCGCTGGGCGTTGTCGTGCTGGTCCCAGAAGATCGGGAGCACGATCATCGGCAGCCCGAACCACATGCACTCGGTGACGGTGTTGTTGCCGCCGTGCGTGATCACCGCTTCGACGTGTGGCAGCACCGAGGTCTGCGGCAGGAACTCCGCGCCGGTCATGTTGTCGGCGAGCGCGTACTCGTCGTGGCGGGGGCCGGCGCTGACGACGTAGCGGTGCGGGGTGTCGGCGAGCAGCGCGACGAGCCGCTCCATCAGCTCGAGGTCCGCGGAGCCGAGCGAGCCGAGGCTCAGGTAGACGAGCGCGCGCCCGTCGGAGTCGGATCCCGCCCACCCAGTCCAGGGCTCGTCGGTCGCCCGCACGCACGTCTGCAGGCGATGCCACGTCGGCGCGGGCGGCCGGCTGCGGTCGTAGTCGAGCTCGTCGGGGTAGAGCGCGAGGTTGAGCCACGGCGACTCGTGGATCATGTCGATCCCGGGCAGCGGCGGCGCGCCACGCTCGACGCACCACGCGCTGAACTCACGCTGCAGCGGGCCGACGACGCGCGCATACTCGGCCTCGAACGCCTCCCACTGCGAGCGGTCCTCGCTCGGCAGTCCGGAGAAGACCGGCGGCAGCGCCGGGTCGCGCAGCTCGAGCGGGTTGCAGGACATGATCCGCGCCCACGGGCGGCCGGAGGAGAGCAGCGCCGGGAACGCGCACACGTTGTCCTCGACGACGACGTCGGGCTCGAGCTCGCCGATGATCTCGACGAGGCGCTCGTCGACGTAGCGCGCGCCGTCGACGAGCGCCTGCCAGGTCGGCAGGATGAATCCCTCGAGCTGCTCGACTGTGCTCGCGCGGAACACGGGCGCCGTGTCGCGCACGAAGTCCTTCCAGAACTGGCCGGGCGCCTCGGGCACGGCCGGAGGCGGCCCGAGTCGCATGAGCCGCTCCTCGAACCCCTTCGCCTCGAGCGTGCCGGCGAACGACTCCTCGACGATGAACACGACGCGATGCCCGCGGCGGCGGAGCACGTCGCCGATCCCGACGCAGTTGTTCGTCGGCCCGAACGCGCCCTCGGGAAAGAAGACGATCGTCTGCGGATCGGGGGTCATCCGCGGCAGCCTATTGGAGCCCGCGCCCGCGAGATGTGCGCGATCTTCGAACGCGATCAGAGGCACCGCACGGTGGGCGATCCGACGGGACGTCAGTAGGCGGTGCCGCGGCTGCGGTGCCGCGGTCAGTAGGCGGTGCAGCGGCTGCGGTGCCGCGGCCGCGCCTTATAGGCCGGCCCCTGACCGCGATGCCAGAGCAGCTGGTCGAGCTCGGCGGCGGTCGTCCCGTCCCCGCGGGCGGCGACCATGAGCTCGACCGCGTGGAGCGCGCAGGCGCGGATCTCGACCTCCTCGGGCGAGCCGTGCGCGATCAGCTCGCCGCGCTCGATGCGCGCGACGAGCGTCTCGTCGAACGCGAGCACGCCATCGAGCCGGAGCACATGCGGCACGAGGTTGTCGGCGAACATCGTGAGCCGCGCGGCGTCGTGCCAGGCGGCGGCCCCCGCGCGCTCAAGATCGCACGCCGCGATCTGCGCGCGCTTGAGGAACGGGACCGACAGCTCCTCGTACTGGGAGCGGTCCGCGAAGCACGACCACTCGCCGATCCGCGACGCGAACGTGACCGCCGAGCCGCCCGCCTCGGCGACGAGCGCGAGCGCGGCGCCGCCGCACTCCCGCTCCAGACGCGTGCCGAGGTCGCGCAGCGAGTCGGCGAACAGCGCCATCAGCTCGTGACCGGGGCTCTGGCCGAGGATGCGGGCGATCGTCGCCGGCTCGATCGCCGCCAGCTCGGCGGCCGCCGGCGGCCCGCAGCGCTCGCAGTGCGCCCGCCACGCGGTCGCGATCGTCCGGTAGCCGGATCGCGGCGGCGAGCCGGACTTGCGCAGCGTCGGAAACCAGCCCGAGCCGAAGTTGATCGCGTCGAGGCTCAGCCAGAACGCGGCGCGCTCCGCGCGACCCCACGCGGGCGGCGGCTCGTTCGCGTCGCCGGCGCGGACGGGGGAGAGGTCGAGCGAGCGCGCGTACGGGACGAGCGCCGCCTCGTCGATCCGCACGCTCCGGGCGCGCCGGGCGACCTCGGCGGCGGCTGTGCGAAGCTCGTCCATCGCCGCAGGATGCCGCATCGCGAGCTCGCCGCCGCCCCGGACGAAGGTGCCGGTCCGACCGCTAACGTGGCGTTTTCATGGCCGAACGCGTCCCTCATGAGTGAGCTGTCCACCGAGCTCGAGACGCTGCTCGCCGGCCTCAACGAGCCTCAGCGCGAGGCGGTCACCCACGGGCCGGGGCCCCAGCTGATCCTCGCCGGCGCGGGCTCGGGCAAGACCCGGGTGCTCACCCACCGGATCGCGTACCTGATCGCGACCGGGGCGGCCAAGCCGAACGAGATCCTCGCGATCACGTTCACGAACAAGGCGGCCTCGGAGATGCGCGACCGCGCCGAGCTGCTCGTCGGCCGGCGCGTGCGCGCGATGTGGGTGATGACGTTCCACTCCGCGTGCGCGCGGATGCTCCGCGCCGAGGCGGCGCGCCTGGGCTACACGCGCCAGTTCACGATCTACGACACGGCCGACCAGCGGCGGCTCATCAAGCGGATCCTCGACGAGCACGGGATCGACCCGAAGCGCTTCACGCCCGCCGCGATCGGCTCCCAGATCTCCGACGCCAAGAACAAGCTGCGCGACGCCGACGCCTACGCCCGGATGGTCGGCTCGTTCTTCGAGCAGACGGTCGCCGACGTCTACCGCGCCTACGAGCGCGAGCTGCACCGCGCGAACGCGATGGACTTCGACGACCTGCTCGTCCGTGCGGTCAACGTGCTCGAGCTGTTCCCCGAGGTCCGCGAGCGCTATGCGACCGGCTTCCGCCACGTGCTCGTCGACGAGTACCAGGACACGAACCACGCCCAGTACCGGTGGCTGCAGCTCCTCACCGAGGAGCACCGCAACCTCATGGTCGTCGGCGACGACGCGCAGTGCCTCGTCGAGGGGACGCTCGTCACGATGGCCGACGGGAGCGTCAAGCCGATCGAGCAGGTTGAGGCGGGGGACGAGGTCCGCTCCGGCCATGGCAGCGGGGACTTCCGTGCGGGCGTCGTGGTGCGGACCCACCGATCCGAGCGGAGCGACGGCATCGCGATCACGACACGGTCCGGACGCTGCGTCGTGAGCACGCCGGATCACACGCACTTCGCCGGACGGGGCGTACGAAATGATCGCCCTGACGGCACTTTTCGTACGACCTTGCGCTCCGCGGCCGCGCTCGAGATCGAGCTCTGTGGGGCCGGGCACGGAGAGCACCTCGTCACCTGGGGCGGGGCCTCGACCGCCGTCGAAGAGCTCGCGCTCGTCCGGGACATCGCGGCCGGCGGCGGGGTGCTCACGAGGCCCGTCGCCCGGCTCGGCCGAGACGGGGACGCGCTCGCGTTCCGGGCCGCCCACCTTGTGCGCCCCGGAATGGCGATGTTCGATGAGATCGGCGGCTATGACGTAGTCGAGTCGGTGGAGCGGGTGACGCTTGACCGGCCGGTGTACGACCTCGACATCGCCCACACGCACAACTTCATCGCGAACGGGTTGATCACCCACAACTCGATCTACGGGTTCCGCGGAGCGGACATCGGAAACATCCTCGAGTTCGAGGATTCGTACCCCGACGCGCAGGTCGTCAAGCTCGAGCAGAACTACCGCTCGACGCAGACGATCCTCGATGCGGCGAACGCGGTCATCTCGAACAACCGCGGGCAGAAACCGAAGTCGCTGTGGACGGACATCGGGCGCGGGGACCCGATCAAGGTGCGAGAGCTCGACGACGAGCACGCCGAGGCGCGCTATGTGACCGGCGAGATCCAGCGGCTCGTCGACGAGGGGACCTCGCGCTCGGAGATCGCGGTCTTCTACCGCACGAACGCGCAGTCGCGGGTGCTCGAGGACACGCTCGTGCGCGCCGACATCGGCTACCAGGTGGTCGGCGGCACGAAGTTCTACGACCGTGCGGAGATCAAGGACGCGATCGCCTACCTCACGGTGCTCGTCAACCATCAGGACGCGGGCGCGTTCACGCGGATCGTCAACTCGCCGCGGCGGGGGATCGGCGCGACGACGATCAGCCGGCTGCTCAGCCACGCGAACACGACCGGCGAGACCGTCTGGGAGCTCGCCGCCGCCCCCGAGGAGGTGCCGGGGCTCGGCGCCGCCGCCGTCAAGTCGCTGCGGCGCTTCATGGGCACGATGGAGGTGCTCGCCGAGCGCGCCGAGGCCGGCGACGTGCCGATCGCGACACTGCTCGGGGAGGTGCTCGCCGAGACCGGCTACCTGGAGTCGCTTCAGAACGAGCGCACGATCGAGGCCCAGGGCCGGATCGAGAACCTCGAGGAGCTCGTCAACGTCGCCGCCGAGTACGACGCCGATGAGACCGCAGCCGGCGAGGGCAACGCGCACGGGCTCGCGGACTTCCTGCAGCAGGTGGCGCTCGTCGCCGACGCCGACACGCGCGTCGACGACGAGGGGCTCGTCACGCTGATGACGCTCCACAACGCGAAGGGCCTCGAGTACCCGATCGTGTTCATGATCGGCTGCGAGGAGGGGGTGTTCCCCCACTCCCGGGCGCTCGACGAGGGGGGGCTGGAGGAGGAGCGCCGGCTCGCCTACGTGGGGATCACCCGGGCCGAGCGCGACCTGTACGTCACCTCCGCGCGGACCCGGACGGTGTTCGGCACCCGCAGCTTCGGCGCTCCCAGCCGGTTCATCGCGGAGATCCCGGCCGAGCTCACCGACCGCGACAGCCAGCCGGCGCGCTCGCCGCGCGCCCGGATGACGAGCTGGGAGCGCACCACCCCCGATGCCTGGGGAAGCGGCTCCACGGCGGGAAGCGGCGAGCTCTGGGACGCCG
>DATGKS010000082.1:0-36908 GCA_035294545.1 Solirubrobacteraceae bacterium
TTGCCGTCGCCCATGCGCAGGCCGAAGCGGGCGTCCTTGAGCATGTAGGGCGCCTTCGACATCGACTCCATGCCGCCGCCGACGGCGACGTCGAGGTCGCCGGCGCGCACCGCCGCGTCGATCAGGCCCGCGGCCCGCATCCCCGAGGCGCACACCTTGTTGATCGTCTCCGAGGAGACCTCTTTGGGGATCCCGGCGCCGATCTGCGCCTGGCGCGAGGGGATCTGCCCGGCGCCCGCCTGGAGCACCTGGCCCATCACGACGTGCTGGACGTCGGTGGGCGCGATCTCGGCGCGCTCGAGCGCCCCCTTGATCGCCCTGGCGCCGAGCTCGGTGGCGGCGAGCGACGACAGCCCGCCCCCGAGCTTGCCGATCGGCGTGCGGGCGGTGGAGAGGATGACGGTCTTGGGCATGCGGGCTCTCCTCGGTGACGTGTACGGCCGGTGACGCTGGTCTCCGGATCCTAATGCGCGGCGCGAGGCCCCTGGGCGTCGATCCCGGTGCGCGGGCGGCGGTTCGCGCGCCGAGGCGGCTGCGGCGCCGGACCCCGCGGGCGCGTGGGCAATACGATCTGACGCGCTGTGGCCATCGGTCCCAGAGAGTCCGAGCCCGCCGCTCCGCCGGCCCCGCCGGCGATCGCCGCCGCGCCGGCGTTCGTGCGCTCCGGGCCGCCTCCGCTGCACGGAGGGCCGCTCGGGTTCCTGCGCTTCGCCCGCACCCATCACATGCTCTCGTGGCGCTACGCGCGGCTCCTCGTGCGCTGGGCGTGGCTGAAGCTCCGCTGGCGCGGGCGCCTGCGGACCGACGGCGTGTGCTTCGTCGGGCCCGGCGTGCGCTTCGAGATCGGGCGCGAGGCCCGGGTCCACCTCGGCCGCTGGTCATGGATCGGCCACGGCTGCAAGATCCGCGTGCACGAGGGCGAGCTCCGGATCGGCGCGAAGACCGTGTTCGGCCAGGAGTGCACGATCTCGGCCTTCCAGCACGTCTCGGTCGGCCGCGAGTGCATCATCGCGGATCGCGTGATGATGATCGACTTCGACCATGGCATGGTCGAGGTCGAGCGCCCGATCCGCGAGCAGGGCATCTACAAGCGCGACGTCCGCATCGGCCACAACGTCTGGATCGGCTACGGCGCCTGCCTGCTCCGCGGCGTGCGCGTCGGCGACAACTCGGTGATCGGCACGAGCTCCGTGGTCACGGCCGACGTCCCGGCCAACGCGGTCGTGGGAGGCATCCCGGCGAAGGTCATCCGCATGCGCCGCCCGCCGCGGACGTTCCGCTGGGGCGACTGACGCCGCCGGCGCGCGGGGTCGTGGTCGGAACGATCGCAGCGCTCGTCCCGGCACGCGAACGTTCGGGATCCGTCCACGCCGGGCGAACGTTCGGGATCCGCTCACGCCGGGCGAGCGTTCGGGATCCGCTCACGCCGGGCGAACGTCGGGGACGCGCTCGCGCCGGGCGAACGTTCGCCTCCCATCGCGGGGAACCTTTGTCCTCCTCAACGCAACAAACCTTCCCGCCGACCGCGCTCGGAGCCATTCCGCGGCCGCCCCCAGGCCCTCCGGCGTCTGCCATCGCGACCGTCAGCGCCGCGGGTTGCGCACGCAGGCGCCGATCAGCGCCCGCTCGCCCGCGTCGGCGACGACCCTCGGGGGCGCCCCACCCTCGACGTACGCCCACACGATCCGGCCGTCGGTGCGGTAGTCGGTCCGCGACACCTCGCCGAAGCGGTTCTCGCGCACGACCTCCCGCGCGTCGTCGGCGCTGGCGGTCTGACGCAGCTCGGCGAGCGTCCGGTGCCCGAAGTTGCTGCGGGCGACCGAGACCGTGATCGTCGAGCGCCCGGGCGCGGCGTCGGCGCCGAACGCGCTCACGCGGAAGCTCGTGTTGCGCTCCAGACAGCGGATCGTCGCGCCCCAGCGTCCCGGCGGCAGCGTGCGCGACTCAAGGCCCCGCCGCGGCAGCACGGCGATCAGCACGGCGAGCAGGACGAGCAGGCCGAGCGGCACCCACGGCCGGCGCATCCGCCGCCGCCACTCGGGTCGCCGCGGGTCTGCGGGGTCGCCGCCGAGGCGACCGAATCCGCCGGAGAGGCCGCTCACGGCCGGCACACCGCGAGGAAGTCGAGCGCCCGATCGAGGTCGCCCGGGCGCAGCGCGAAGTCGCGGGCGGTGATTGACGGCGTGAAGCGGTCATAGAACGGCTTCGTGATTCGCAGCCGCGCGTGGACCGCGTCCCAGCCGAGACGCAGCGCAAGCCCGTGCAGCGCGAGCCGTCGCGCGTGGTGGAGGCCGAGCACCCCCACACGGCTGAACACCGAGCGGCAGAGCGCCTCGAACTCCGCCGCCCGGTACTCCCGGATGTGCCAGGGATTGTCGGACTTCTCGGCGCCGGGCGGCGCGAGCGTGAGCACGTTCGGGGTGCTCACGTAGAGCGTCCCGTCCGGGACCAGCAGCGAGCGCAGATGGCGAAGCACGGCGACCGGATCCTCGACATGCTCGATCGTCTGCAGGAACACGACGACGTCGAAGCTCCCCGGGTCCCCGTGGCTCTGCACCGGCCCGCGCTCGAAGCGCAGGTTGTCGCTCGTGTAGCGCAGCCGCGCGTGCTCGAACGCCTCCGGGTTCGCGTCGACCCCGACGACCGAGGCGGCGCCACGCGCGAGCACCGCCGAGCCGTAGCCCTCGCCGCAGGCCATGTCGCACACCCGGGCGCCGAGCACGCGTGCGCCGATCCACTCGTAGACAGCAAGATGGCGCCGATACCAGTAGTTCTCGGCCGGCACGTCGGGGAGCGTGCGCTCGCCCGTGAGCGCGAGCGGCGGCACACCCGGCGGCTGGCTCTGCTGGACGAGAAGCTCGCGGGACACGGTGGCCAACAGGCTAATGTCCGCCTCGTGGTCCCCGCCGCGCATCGCGTCCGATGAGCGCCTCCCTCACCGCCGAGGAGATCCGCGACGTCAACACGCGCTATCACGACGTCGCCGCCGAGGGGTACGACGCGAAGTGGGGCATCGACTTCGGCGAGATCGGGCGCGGCCAGGTGCTCGGCAAGCTGCGCAAGCTGCTCGGCGCCGAGCTTTGTCGCGGCTTCGACCGCTCGCTGGAGATCGGCGCGGGAACCGGCTACTTCAGCCTCAACCTGCTGCAGGCGGGGATCGTCACGCGCGCGACCTGCACGGACATCTCGCCGGGGATGCTCGAGACGCTCGCCGGCAATGCCGAGCGGCTCGGCCTCCGGGTGCGCACCGCGCGTGCGGACGCCGAGTCGCTGCCTTTCTCCGACGAGAGCTTCGATCTCGTGCTCGGCCACGCGGTGCTTCACCACCTGCCGGACCTGCGCAGGGCGTTCGCGGAGTTTCACCGGGTCCTGCGGCCGGGCGGACGGATCGTGTTCGCCGGCGAGCCCTCGCGCGTCGGGGATCGGATCGCCGCGATCCCCAAGCGAAGCGCGGGTCTGGTGGCGCCGCTCTGGCGGCGGCTGCTCCGCGCGGCGCCCGCGCCGGATGAGCAGCAGCCCCCCGGCGGCGGCGTGCCGTACGCATCCGATCACAACCTCGAGCAGTTCGTCGACATTCACGCGTTCGAGCCCGGCGAGCTCGCTCGCTACGCCCGGCGCGCGGGCTTCGAGGCCGTCCGGGTCCGCGGCGAGGAGCTCGCGGCGAACTGGTTCGGCTGGTTCAACCGCGCGCTCGAGGCCTCGGCCGACCCCGACGATGTGCCGATGCTCTGGCGCCAGTACGCGTTCCGCGGCTACCTGCTGCTGCAGCGGCTGGACGAGGCGCTGCTCGAGCCCCGGCTGCCGCCCGCGATCTTCTACAACCTGCTCCTCACCGCGCGGCGATCGTCGTGACGCCGGGCGAGCTTCACGAGGAGTTCCCGCTGTTCCCGCTCGGGATCGTCGCGCTGCCGTCGGAGCTCGTGCCGCTGCACATCTTCGAGGAGCGCTACCAGGCGATGGTCGCCCACTGCCTGGAGCACTCGAGCGACTTCGGGATCGTCTGGATGGCCGACGACGGGCTGCGCGAGATCGGCTGCGCGTGCACGATCGAGAAGGTGCTCGAGCGAATGGAGGATGGTCGCTCGAACATCGTCGTGCGCGGCGAGCGGCCGTTCCGGATCGTCGAGCGACAGAGCCACCTCCCCTACCCCGCGGGAATCGTCGAGTTCCTCGACGACGACGCCGAGCCGCTCGACGAGGAGATCGCGCGCGGCACGCGCGAGGTCTATGCCGCGCTCGTGCAGCGGGCGACCGACCGCCGGCCGGAGGGGGCCGAGCTGGCCGAGCTCGACGCCTACGCGATGGCCGCGACGGTCGACTTCGGCGCGGACGCCAAGCAGGGCCTGCTCGAGCTGCGCTCCGAGAACGCGCGGCTGCGGCTTGTCGCGCGGCTGTTCCGCGCCGCCACGAAGCGGCTCGACTTCGTCGACCGCGCACAGGCCCGGGCGCGCTCCAACGGCAAGGTGCGCTTCGGCTGAGTCGCAGCCGGGCTGCGCGGATCGGTCACGCCGGGCGGCGTGAGCGAGTGCGATCGGCAGGCCGCCGTCGCCACTCAGACGACGACCGCAGGCGTGAGCGCGTGCGGTCGGCCGGCCCGTCGCCACCACTCAGACGACGACCGCCGCCCCGCCCCGGCGCGGGTCCCCGCCGCCGCTGAGCACATCGTCAGGACCGCGCTCCGCCGCCTGGACGCCGCCGAAGAACAGGTTGCGCGCGCGAAACGTATGGACCGTCCGCCCGGCCTGCTCGAGCGCCGCCACGTCGATTCCGGGCTCCGTGCAGACGACGCCGTTCTCGTAGTGGATCCGGGGCGCCTCCACCGCCGCCTGGGCGGACATCCGCTCGTCGACGCAGCGCACGATCGTCTGCAGGATCGCCGAGCGGATGCGGTTGGAGCCGGCGCTGCCGACCGCGAGCTCCGGCCGGCCGTCGCGCACGAGCACCGTCGGCGACATCATGCTCGGCATCCGGCGGCCGGGCGGGTGGCGGTGAAAGCCCTCGGGGTTGAGGTCGGACTCGCCGAGCATGTTGTTGAGGTGCACCCCGGTCCCCGGTACGACGACCCCCGACGCGGACCCGTTCGAGCACGTCACCGAGCAGGCCCCGCCGTCGCCGTCGAGCACCGATACGTGCGTCGTCGAGCCGAGCCGCGAGGCGCGCTCGAGGAACCGCCGCGCGAACCCGGGCTCCGGGAGGCCGTGAAGGAACTCGGCGGTGCGGGCCTCCTGGGCGGCCTGCATCACATCGGCGAGGGCGGTCACCGGCGGCGGCGAGGGCGCGCGGTCGAGCGCGCCGAGCGCGGCGGCAAGCAGGAGCCCGCCCGGCGAGGGCGGCGGGTTCGTGAGCACGTCGCGTCCGCGATAGGCGACCCGCAGGGGCTCGCGCGCGATCACCTCGTAGGCGGCGAGGTCCTCGCCGCCGACGAGCCCGCCGCGGTCCCGGAGCCAGTCGACGATCGCCGCCCCGATCTCGCCGGTGTAGAACGGCTCGGAGCCCTCGTGCCCGAGCCGCTCAAGCGCGTCGCCGAGCTCCGGTTGGCGGAACCGGTCGCCCGCTCCGAGCAAGCGACCTCCGGGCGCGAACAGGGCGGCGCACTCTGGGGTCGAGCGGACGGTCGGCGCGAGGATCTCGACGATGTACGCCTGCTCAGGCGAGAGCGGGACTCCCTCCCGAGCGAGCCGCGCCGCGGGCGCCACCAGCTCGGCGAGCGGGATCGTGCCGAACCGGCGCTGGGCCTCGCACACGCCGGCGGGAAAGCCGTAGGTGCCGACCGAGGCCGGTCCGACGTGGAACGTCTGCACCGCGTCGCCGAACGACACGTCGACGGGCACCAGCTCGCCGGCGGCGGGCACGCGGGCCGGCTCGACGGCGGCCACGCCGCCCGGCTCGACGGCGGGCACGCCGCCCGGCTCGACGGCCGCCGCGGTTCCCGCCCCGGCGGCCTTGCGCCCCGGCGCCTCGACGAAGAAGTCGAGCAGCACCGGCGTGGCGCCCGCCCTGACGACCAGCATGTAGCCGCCGGCGCCGAGGCCGGTGAGCAGCGGCTCGCAGGTGAGCGCGGCGAGCATCGCCCCGAGCGCGGCGTCGACGGCGTTGCCGCCGGCGCGCAGCACCTCGGCCCCGGCGCGCGCGCTCACCGCGTGGCCGGCCGCCACCACGCCACGCACGCCGCTCACGCTGCCGCCCGATCTATCTGCGCGGGATGAACTCGGGCACGTCGAACTCGGGAGTCTCGCGCGGCGCCGGCCGGGCGCGGGTCACGCGCGGCTCGCCGTCGGGCTCGCGGAACGTCCGGGAGCGGTCGCCCGACCGGCCGACGACCCGCTCGAGCGGCCGGGCCGGGTCGGTCGCTGCCGCGGCGAACGGATCCTCGGCGCGACGCCGATAGGGCGAGTCGCCGAAGCCCGTGGCCACGACCGTCACCCACACCTGGTCTTCGAGCTTGTCGTCGACCATCGCGCCGAAGATGATGTTCGCGTCCGGGTGGGCGGCCTCCGCAACCGCCTTGGCGGCCTCGTTCACCTCCCACAGCGAGATGTCGGCGCCGCCGGTGATCGACAGCAGGATCGAGCGAGCGCCCTCCATGCTCGTCTCCAGCAGCGGCGAGGCGACGGCCTGCTCGGCCGCGTCGATCGCGCGGCGCTCGCCGGTGCCCATCCCGATCCCGAGCAGCGCGCTGCCCGCGTCCGACATGATCGTGCGCACGTCGGCGAAGTCGAGGTTGATGAGGCCGGGCAGCGTGACGAGGTCGGAGATGCCCTGCACGCCCTGGCGCAGCACGTCATCGGCGACGCGGAACGCCTCGACCATCGAGACGCCGCGATCGAGCACCGACAGCAGCCGGTTGTTCGGCACGACGATCAGCGTGTCGGCCTCGGCGCCGAGCGCGGCGATCCCGGCCTCGGCCTGCTCGCGCCGGCGCGAGCCCTCGAACTGGAACGGCCGGGTGACGATGCCGACGGTGAGCGCGCCGAGCTCCCGGGCGATCTGGGCGACGACCGGGGCGGCGCCGGTGCCGGTCCCGCCGCCCGCGCCGGCGGCGATGAACACCATGTCCGAGCCGCGCAGCATCGCCTTGATCCGGTCGTACTCCTCGCGTGCGGCGGCGCGGCCCTTCTCCGGATCCGAGCCCGAGCCGAGCCCACGGGTGACCGAGTCGCCGATGTGGAGGGTCTCATCGGCGGCCGAGATCTGCAGCGACTGCAGGTCGGTGTTGATCGCGAGGAACTCGACGCCGGCGATGCCGGCCTCGACCATCCGGTTGACCGCGTTGACGCCGGCACCGCCGACGCCGACGACGCGGAGCACCGGGCCGCCGCTCGCCGGGGTGCGGATCGCCGACTCGGCGTCGAGCTCACGCTCGGTGCGGGCGTAGACGTCGGGCAGTTCCTCGGGGACCGGCTCGGGAGCGGGCGGGGTCGGCGCGAGCATGTCCTGCGGGATGTCGGAGCTGAACGCGCTCCGCAGGCGCTCGCGGGGCGTGAGCGGCGGCTGCTCGACCCGGGGGGGCTCGACCTGCGGCGGCTCGACCCGGGGCTGCTCGACCCGGGGCTGCTCGACCCCGGGCTGCTCGACCGGGGGCCGGTCGACCTGCGACTGCGTTCCGCCGGCCGGGGGAGCCGCCTTGTGCTCGTCGGTGTCCGTCGCGGTCCTGCGGAACAGATCGGCGAGCGGTCCCTCCCGCATCGACGCGCGCTTACCGGTTGGCATGAGCGAGGACCTCCTTGGCGAGCTGCCTGTAGGCATGGGCGGCCATGCCGTCGGGATCGTATTTGAGCACCGACATGCCCTTGACCGGCGCCTCGGCGAAGCGGACGGTGCGGCGGATCCGCGAGGCGAACACCTGCTCGCCGAAGTTCTCCTCGAGCAGGTCGATCGCCTCCTGGGCATGAAGCGTGCGCAGGTCCACGAGCGTCGGCAGGATGCCCTCGATCTCCACGTTCGGGTTGAGGTTCTCGCGGATCATCTCGAGCGTGTCCTGCAGCTGCAGCAGACCGCGCATCGACAGATATTCGCACTGGACGGGGACGATCACCCGGTCGGACGCGGCGAGCGCGTTGATCGTGAGCAGCCCGAGGCTCGGCGGGGTGTCGATGAACACGAAGTCGTAGTCGTCGACGACGGCCTTCAGCGCCTTCTGCAGCGAGCGCTCGCGGCCGATCATCGCGGCCATCGCGATCTCGGCGCCGGCGAGATCGATCGAGGCGCAGGCGACGTCGACCTCGCGGTGCGCGATCACCTCGGTGATCGGCAGCTGGCGGACGAGCACGTCGTACATCGACTTCTCAAGCTCGTCGGGGTCGATCCCCTGGGACATCGTCAGGTTGCCCTGCGGGTCCATGTCGACGCAGAGCACGCGGTGGCCCTCCTCGGCGAACGCCACCGCGAGGTTCAGCGTGGTCGTCGTCTTGGCGACGCCGCCCTTCTGGTTGGCGAGTGCGATCACCTTCATGCGTGGATGGGCCTTTCGAGGGATCGAGGACGCATACGCGCCCTGTATTCGCAGGTTCGCCGCGAATTCCTTTGCCGCGGCGCGTTGCCGCGGAGGACCGGCCTGTCGGCGGCGCGCCCTGCCGGCGCGCCCGGAGCACGCGAGCGAGCCCTACGGGACGCCGGCCCCGGCGGTCGCGTCGTCCTCAGGTGCGATCGTGCTGCCGATCGCCCGGCCGTCCGGTCCGGGAAGCTCCGGCCGGCGCCGGAAGAAGCCGCGCTGCAGCGGGATGAAGACGAGCATCAGGATCACGCCGAGGATCAGCCCGCCGATGCCGATCACGATCGGGACCTGGACGCCGGCGATCGGCGGGGAGTAGTTGACCCCGGACCGGCTGTAGTCATGGAACGCCTTGACGAAGATGCCGAGCAACATGAGCGAGCCCGCAAGCGGCAGCACGCCGACGAGCACGAGGTCCTTGAGGCTGTGCGTCAGCCGCCTGCGGAAGCAGACGACACAGGCGATGCCGGTGCATCCGTAGTAGAACGCGATCATGAAGCCGAGCCCGGTGATCGCGTCGCCGAGCACGTCGCCGTTGGGGTTGAACGCGAGGATGAGGATCGTCCACACGATCGAGATGGCGCCCATCCCGAGAGTCGAGAACGTCGGCGTCATGTAGCGGGGGTGGATGCGGCCGGCGATCCCGGGGACCGCGCCAGCGCGCCATCGAGAGCGTCGTGCGCGCGGTCGGCAGGATCGTCGTCTGCGTCGAGGCCGAGGTGAGGATCGCGACGATCAGGAAGCGGTAGCCGACCGAGCCGAGCACGCCCTTGCCGAGCGGGGTGAGCACGTCATTGGGGTTGGCGACGAGGAACTTCGTGCCCGCGTAGGACTGCGCACCCGAGGAGACGACGACGGAGATCACGAGCAGCAGCAGCGTCGAGATCACGGCCGCCGCGCCCGGCGCCGAGCGGCTGTTCTCGGTCTCTTCGTTGACCGACACGCCGCTGTCCCAGCCCCAGTAGATGAACACCGCGAGGAGCACCCCCTCGACCATCGGCCCGAAGCCGCCGGCGAACGGGTTCAGCCACGAGATCTGGAACGGCATCGAGCCCGCGGGGTGGCTCGAGGCGACCTTGGCGAAGGCGACGACCGAGAAGATGAGGAGCATGATCAGCTCGTAGCTCAGCAGCGCCTGCTGGAGGCGCGCCGAGAGCTCGATCCCGCGCCAGCAGATCCAGGTCATGAGCACGATCCACAGGACCGAGCCGGCGATCACGATCGAGATGTGGTTGACGCCGTAGGACCAGCCGAACAGCTGATACGTGTAGACGGCGGCGATGTCCGCCAGCGACGCCATCACGACGACGTCGGCGATGAAGATCGTCCACCCGTTGAGCCAGCCGAGATGAGGTCCGAGCGCGCGCGTCACCCAGGCGAAGCTCGTGCCGCGGTCGGGGTCGGCGTTGTTGAGGTGCCGGTAGGCGATCGCGATCAGGATCATCGGCACGAACGCGGCGATCATCACGCCCGGCGACGAGGTCCCGATTCCCTTGATCGCGACGACGAACCCGAGCGTCGCCGCCAGCGAGTAGGCGGACGCCACCCGAGGCCGTGCCGATGACGAGGTTCGAGAGGAAGCTGATCGCGCCGCGCTTGAGGTCCGGCTCTGCGGCCGCGGACCGTGACGCGCCTGCGTCCTCCTGCATCGCTCGATCCCGATGATCCATTTCGGCGCAGTTGTACCGCATCCCGCGACCTGGCTCGCGACGATTCTGCGGGGATGACTAACGTCCCGGTGCGCCGTGACCGGACTTCTCGACCGCCGCCTGATCTTCGTCACCGGCAAGGGCGGCGTCGGCAAGTCGACCGTCGCCGCCGCGCTCGGGCTGCGCGCCGCGCGTGCGGGCAGGCGCACGATCGTTGCCGAGCTTGCCCGTCAGGACGGGGTGCGCCGCACGTTCGCCCAGCCCGGCGGGACGTTCGAGGAGGTCGAGCTCGCCGAGGACCTGTACACGATCTCGGTCGATCCCGAGTCGGCGATGGAGGAGTACCTGCGCGTGAAGACCGGGGCGCTCGGCCAGGCGCTCGGGTCGAGCCGCCTCTTCCAGGCGTTCGCGATGGCGACTCCCGGGATGCGCGAGCTGCTGAGCGTCGGCAAGGTCTACGAGCTGGCGCAGTTCACGCGGCACACGGGCGGCGCGGACCCGTACGACCTCGTGATCGTCGACTCTCCCGCCGCCGGCCACGGAATCGGGATCCTGCGCACGCCCCGGACGTTCGCCGAGATCGCCCGGGTCGGCCCGATCGCCGGCACCGCCCAGCGGATCGCCGCCACCGTGTCCGATCCGGGATTCACGGCGATCGTCGCCGTCTGCGTCGCCGAGGAGATGCCGGTCAACGAGACGCTCTGGCTCCGCGACCAGCTTCACGCCGACGGGCTGGAGCTCGGGGCGGTGTTCGTCAACGCACTGCTGCCCGCGCGTTTCAGCGACGCCGAGGCCCGCCGCCTGCGGGCGGCGCACCGGCGAGCCCTCGGGGCGGGCGGGGACAGGTCCGGGTCCGGAGCGGCCGATGGGGACGGGGCGCTGGGCGCGGCCCTCTCCGAGCATGCGCGTGCCCGCGCCCAGCGCGAGGAGCTTGCGCGGCTGCGCGCCGGCCTCGGGCGCTCGGTGCCGAGCGTCGAGCTGCCGTTTCTGTTCGCCGAGTCGCTCGCCGAACCGGAGCTGCGCGCGCTCGCAGACGTCCTGGAGGACGTGAGATGAGCGACGCCGGCGGGATCGGCGAGCTCCTGGGCGGCGTCCGCGTGTGCGTGTGCGGCGGCTCCGGGGGCGTCGGCAAGACGACGACCGCGGCGGCGATCGCGCTCGGGATGGCGGCGGACGGCGCCCGCGTCGCGGTCGTCACGATCGACCCCGCCCGGCGGCTGGCGAACGCGCTCGGCCTCGACGAGCTGGAGAACGAGCCGCGCCAGGTCGACCGGGCCCGCCTGTCGGCGGCGGGCGGTGAGGTCCGGGGTGAGCTGTGGGCGATGATGCTCGATCCCAAGCGGACGTTCGACGAGCTCATCGAGCGACTCGCCCCGAGCGTCGAGCGGGCCGATGAGATCAAGCGCAACCACATCTACCGTGAGCTCTCGAGCGCCGTCTCGGGCTCGCAGGAGTTCACGGCGATCGCCAAGCTCCACGAGCTCGCGCAGGCGGACGAGTTCGACCTGCTCGTGCTCGACACCCCGCCGTCGCGCAATGCGCTCGACTTCCTGGAGGCGCCGGGACGTCTCACCGCGTTCCTCGAGGGCTCGGCGATCCGCACGCTGCTGAGGCCGACCGGGATCGGGATGCGGGTGCTCGGCCGCGGCGCCTCGCCGCTGTTCGGAGCGCTCGGTCGGGTCACGGGCCTGGACCTGCTCAGGGACCTCTCGACGTTCTTCGCGCTGCTCGGCGACATGACCGAGGACTTCTCCGCCCGCGCCGCCGACGTCGAGCGGCTCCTGCACGCTCCGACGACCGCCTTCCTGCTCATCACGGCCGCCTCGGATGCGGCGATCGAGGAGGCGATCTGGTTCCGCCGCACGCTCGACCATGCCGGCCTTCAGTTCGCGGGCGCGGTCGTCAACCGGGTCCATCCCGAGCGACCGCAGGCCGGCGACGCGCTCGACGGGCTGCCCGCCGATCTCGCGGAACGCGTGGCCGCCGCGCTCGCCGACGACCGGGTCCTCGCACGACGCGACCGGCGCAACCTCGAGCGGCTCGCGGACGAGCTGGGCGGCGAGGACGGCCCGCCGATCATCCGCGTGCCGCAACTCGACGGCGAGGTCCACGACGTCGCGGGCCTGGAACGCATTCGCGCCTTCCTGTTCGCCTCCGAGCGCGAGCGCGCGCGGCTGACGGCGAAGCTCGCCGGCTGAGCGGCGAACCGGCAGTTGCTCGGACAGCCGGCCCCGGTTGGGACGCCGACCCGCGAACCGGCGGCTTCTCGGTCAGCCGGCCCCGGTCTCGGGCACGGCGCGAAGGCGAACGGGCGGCTCGGTGCCGCCCGCCCGCTGCGCCCAGCTCAGCACGAACGCCTCCCAGCGCTCCGCCGGGACCGCCGCGCCGTCGGCGTCGAGCATCTCCAGGCGGCGCCGGTGCAGGAGCTCCCACACCGCCTGCTCGGCGAGCGCAAGCTGGTCGGAGGCCCGGCGACCCGGTTGCGCGGCGGCCGCGAGCGCGACCACGTCGGACAGATCGATCCCCTCCGGGCGGGCCGCGACCTCGGCGACCGCCGCCTGCAGCGACTCGACGTCGGGTCGCGCGCCGGAGTGTCGCCGCATCTCGGCAAGCACCGCCTCGGTCACCTCCTGCCCGTGGCGTGTGACCTCCCCCCACCCGCGCCCGAGGCCACGGGCCGCATCGCTCACCGGCCTCCCTTCGAACACCGTGAGCTTCGTCCGCTCCGCCGACCAGCGCCTGTCGCCGAACGCGATCGCCCGACCGGCCGCGAACGGCTCGAGGAAGCGACCCTCGAGCGTCGCTCGGTCGAGGTTGAACGCGCGCGCGACGTGCGGGAACGACTTGAGCTCGACGTGGTAGCAACGGGCCATCCCACGCTGAGCCTAAGTGGTCGGTTTCACAAGTACGTGGATGGTTGGCGAGTGGCTGGGCGTGGCTGGCGGATCGCGGCGAACTGAGACGTACTGGTGGTCCGGCGGGCTCGCCGCCATCAGTCAGGCGCGTCCAGACGCCGCCAAGCGCCACGTCATTGCGGAATCGGCCACTAAGGCCCCCCGGCTGGAGAGGCCTCCGGCCGTGACGGTCAACAACCGTCCCCGCGTCGCTGAGCGTGCCGTGTCGTCGGCCCCGCGATGCCGCCCGGACGCAGAACGAGCGGGCCGGGGCCCGCTCGACTGCGGATCGCGCTCCCCCTAACTACTTGGGAGCCCCAGGACTTACTGTGTTGTGCCTGGCGGGCATAACACTCCCAGCCTCGCGCGGAGGCCGAGTGGGGAGCGGTCCACGACCGATTTTACCGTGCGACCTCCTCCGCGGCCTCCGCGAGCAGCTCGTCGGCGACGGCGCGCAGGTCCGCGTCGAGATGTCCGCAGAGCGCATCGCGGAGCATCGCGCGCAGGTGGGCGGAGAGCTCCTCGACGAGCGCCTCGACCGAATCGCCGCGCTCACCGGCGAGACGAGCGCGCCCGGCCGGGAAGCCGCCGTCAAGCCCGGTGCCTGCCGTCATTCCCGTGATCACCGCGCGCTCCAGATCGATCGCTCGCGCGACGCGCCGCGCGAGCGCCGCCCGCTCGTCCGGTTGCGCGCAGATCACCGCGAGGCGCTGCGCAAGCCGACCGCTCTGCGGCCCCTCCGGCTCGAGCAGCGCCCGCAGCGCGAGCAGGTGATCGGTGAGCGCCTCCAGCGGCGCCGCGCGCTCGCAACCCATCTCGAAGCGGGCGAGTGCCCAGGCGAGCTCGCCGCCGCCGGCCGCGCCGCCGCGACGGCCCACGAGCCGCCAGAACGCCCGCAGCTCCTCCTCCTGCGCGGAGGGCACGATCGTGAGCTGCCGCAGCCCCCCGAGGCGCCCGCTCGCGCCGGTGGGAACCATGCGCCAGCGGCCACCACTCGCGCGCGTCCAGGCAAGCGGACCGAGCGCGTACGTGCCGCGCTCGAACAGGCGCAACGCGCTCAACAGCCGCCGAAAGCGCGTGCGCGCGAGCCCGATCGCGCCGCCACGGCTCTCGTCGTGCACGACAAGCACCGCGAGCACCGCGGGCTCCTCGGCGCCCGGCGCCCACACCGCCTCCGCGGGCGCGCCGGCGAGCGCGTCGCCGCGGATGAGCGACACCCCGTCGCCGAGGGTGAGCTCGGTCGTGCCGTGATCAAGCGCGATCCCGAGCACGGGCGCGATCACCGTGACCGCGTCGCGCTCGGGGTAGATCGTGTGCTCGAGCTCACCGTAGGCCGCTTCGAAATGCGCCGGTTCGAAGCCGAACTCGCTGCGCTCGGCGTAGATCGCGCACAGGAACAACTCGAGCGCGACCGTCGCCCGGCCCAGACGGTCGCCGGGAACGCGCACCTCCCCGTGGGCGGCGAGGTACAGCTCGAGCGTGTCGCACTCAGCGAGCAGGCGCGCCGCCGGCAGGTGCGCCGGAAGCGTCGCCAGCGGCGCGCGGCGCTCGCGGATGAAGCGCGCGGTGAGCGGCCGATAGCAGTACAGCTGCGCGCCGCCGTGGCCCCCCTCCTCGCAGAGTTCGAAGCCCATCTCCTCCCCCGCCGCCAGGCGAGCCGACAGGAGGGCGCTCGCCTCCATCACGAAGTTCTCGAGCGCTCGGTGCAGGACGGCGTTGCGCACGCGCCACGTTTCGGCGATCCGGGCCGCGCTCCTGCACGCGGTCGCGCGCTTGCGGTCGCTCAGGCGGCGACGGGGTCGCCGGCTGCCTCACGCGTGGCCGACTCGGCGCCCTCGGGGCACTCGTCCGAGAGCCATGTCCGCCCGTAGGCGCGCATGTCCTCGATCAGCGGCACGAGCGCGCGACCCTTGGGGGTGAGCACGTACTCGACGCGCGGCGGAACCTCGGGGAACGTCTGACGCTCGACGACGCCCTCCTCCTCGAGCGCCCGCAGCCGCAGCGACAGCGTGCGCGGGCTGATCCCGGCGAGCGAGCGCTCGAGCTCGCAGAACCGCGAGCGGCCCTCCGCAAGGTCGCGGATCACGAGCAACGTCCATTTGCCGCACACGATCTCGGCGGTGCGGCAGACCGGGCATGTGTCGCCGGAGCTCATCCTGCTGCCCATTTTAGCGCAAGACTTCACCAACTGAAGTACGTCGGGGGTCGTGGGGGTGTCCCCGGGCTGGAGCGGCCGGGGGCCTCCCCCCGACGAGAGCGCAATGCGTCGGGCGGGTCGGTGTCCCCCCGACTCGAGTGCTCAGGCGGTCGCACTCTCGCGACTTGCGCCCGGATGCCTCACCTCGAACTCGCCGGTCTCCTCGCCGAGCCAGCGCTGGATCGCCGCCATGCCGCCGCGGACGATCCCGCCCTCGAAGCCCGCGGACTCGTTGATGTGGGGGAACGGCTCGTCCGGTACGTCGAGGTCAAGGAACGCGCACAGCGGCTCCCAGCCGTCGGTGATCTGCCAGACGAGGAGTCGCTCCGCCGGCACGGTGGCGATGACCTCCTCGGTGTGGCGGTCGCAGGCGAGCGCCATGTCGTCGAAGGACATCGTCGGACCCGCGAGGCCGGCCTTCTCCCACATGCCGCACATCATGTTGATGTAGTCGCGCCAGCGGGGGTCGACGTCGCAGTGGACCTGGGTGATGTGCCGCAGCAGCCCGCCGCCGTACAGCATCGCCCCGATCGTGTTCTCCATCGAGCGCGCCCACGACACGCCGTCCCGGACGCTGAGGAGCACCTTGGCCTCCGGGTACAGGTCCATCAGCTCCCGCCAGTAGTAGGAGCCGGGCCAGTCGATCACCGACTCGAAGTCGTCGACGATGTCGCGCAGCGCATCGTTGTCCTGCAGGGCGGCCCGCCAGCGCGGCACCTCGTCGAGGTCGGCGAAGACGTTCTGCATGTGGTAGCAGGGGGTCACGCCGAGGATGTCCATCGCGAGCTTCTGCGAGGAGGTCGCGGTGCGGGGCAGTCCGGCTCCGATCAGCTTCATGTAGGTGTCCCGTTCTGTCGGTGGCCGGCGATGCCGACCAGGTTGCGGTTCATACGACGTCCGAGCGGCCGAGCTCCCGGCCCGAGGAGTCGAGGGCGACGGCCTGGAACGACGGACCGTCGGAGTTGACGGCGATCGCGGTCTCGAAGCCCGTCCAGATCTGATCGCCGACCGGCATCAGGCGCGATGGGCTCGGGCCGCCGAGGACCTGCCAGCGGGCGATCTCGGTGGCGCCGTTCCAGCTCGCGCGGATCACGAAGCCGCCCGCCGGGTTCTGCCGGGCGACGACGGCGGGCTTGCCGGACGGCTTGCCGACCCAGTCGACGGTGAACGCCCGGTAGGAGCGCACGCCGACCGGAAGCTGGCCGTCGAGCAGCATCGCGCCGCCGGAGTCGAACTCCGAGAAGTACGGCTGATCGCCCCAGCCGACGAAGATGCGCCCGTCGTTCAGGCGCGTGACGCTGCCGAGCGCCGGGGAGACGAACGCCGCCGGGTGCAGGTACTCCTGCACAAGGCTCACGCTGCCCGCGGACTCGTCGACGTTCAACAGCAGACCGCGCGAGCGAGCCTCGGACCCCATCGCGCCGTTGTCGAAGACCGTATACAGGGTGTCGCTCCACGCGCGGCCGTCGTGCTGCCAGTGAAAGTTCGCGTCGCTGCCGAAGCTGAAGTCCGACCGCTTGCCGCCGAGGCGCCAGATCACCTTGCCGCTGTGGCGGTCAACCTTGTAGAGCGCGCTCGTGTTGCGGCCGGAGATGAGCAGGTTGCCGTCGGAGGTCTCGCCGACCGAGTTGATGTGGAAGTAGTCGAGCACCTCGTTCCCCGCCGGCTTGCCCATGTACGTCTCATCGACGGCGACGTGGTCGAGGCTCGACCAGTCGAACAGCACCTTGCCGCTCGAGAGCTCGATCTCCTGAGCGTGTCCGCAGAAAATCGGGTGCGAGCTCGAGCCGCCGATCGACGTCAGGTTCGCGTTCGTCAGCTGGTAGGCGGTGACGAGCGCGGTCCCGTGCGAGGTGATGTTGAGCTCGTGCAGGTCGGTCTGCAGGCCGTGGCCGGCGCGGATCTTCTGAAGCTGCCCGTAGGCGGAGTCGATGGCGATCCCGACGCCGACGCCGTGTGAGCTCGCGAGCCTGCCCTGCCACCAGGTGAGCGCAGGCTTGCCCTGCACCGAGAACGCGTTGAAGTCGAACGGCTTGTCGGGGCTCGCGATCGGCTGAAACCAGATGAGCCGGCCCTGGCGGTCGATCATCATCAGGCCCTGCTGGATCGCGTCGGTGGGGATCACGTTCGTGACCGACAGCAGGATGTAGGACGGCGTCGTGTCGGTCGTGGCGAAGTGGGTCACCTTCACCGCCGGGGGCTTCAGGTCCGGCCGGGTGAGGAACGACTGCGCCTCCGTCGACAGGGCCGAGCCGCTCCGGGCGCCCGCCGGCGCGGCGCGCTTCTCGGATGAGCTCTCGGCTCGGTGGGTCTCCGCGGCGGGGTGAAGCTCGTATCCGACGAAGCCGGCGGCCGAGAGCCCGAGCGAGCTTGCGACCGCGCGACGCATCCACTGCCGGCGGGTGACGCCGGCGCGCCGCCGGGGCGGCGAGCTCCGGCGCGGGCGCTCGACGGGCCGTCGCCGCGGGAGCTCCCGTTCGGGGGGCGCGACCTCATCGATCGTCTCGTCCGCCCCGGGCGGATTGGTGATCCTGCGCGCGGCGCCGAACTCCTCGTGCAGCGCGAGGTCGTCCTCGGCATCGCCCCAGGGCGGCCGGTCGGTCGTGCTCATCGCCGCTGCCTCGGATCGTCTTGCATGTCGGTCAGCTCGCGTCGATCCTCGCCGAGGTGCCGAGCACCGCGCCCGATGCGCTGAGCGCCTGCACCGTGATCTGTTTCGCCGCGGTGCCGAGCGGCACCTTCGTCTCGAAGCCCGTACGCCGCGCGCTCGCCAGCGTCGCGCCGCCGGCGCTCCGCACCCGCCAGCGGGCCACCTGCGTGGCGCCGTTCCAGCTCACGTACACGGCGGTGTGCCCGTCGCCGCGGCGCACCGCGACGCTCGGACGGGTGAGCGGCTTGCCGACCCATCGCTGCAGATACGCGCGGTAGCTCATGTCGGGCGATGGGAACGCGCCGTCGAAGATGAGGTCGCCCCTGCGGTCGAACTCGCTGAGGAACGGCACCTCTCCCCATCCGACGAACGTGTCACCGTTCGGAAGCCGCTGCACGTTGCCCATGTACTCGGAGTGGAAGGTCACCCCGTGGCTGTACACGCCGAGGCGGGTGACGGTGTGCGCCGCCGGATCGAGCCTCAGCTCGAGGCCTCGCGAGGGTGCCGTCGCGGGGAGGTACACGCCGGCTCCGGTGATGTCGCAGCAGTGATCGTCGAACAGTGTGAGCACGTCGCCATGGTGCAGCTGGGCGTCGTGCTGCCAGGAGAAGCGGTCGGGGGCGGGGATCGTGAAGTCCGAGTCCTTCCCGCCGAGCGTCCAGATGATGCGCCCGGTCCGCATCGAGACGAGGTACACCGCCGAGGTGTTGCGCATCGAGATCAGCATCTCGTCGTGGGGCTGGAGGCTGATCGAGTTGATGTGGTACGCGTCCCACGGAAATCCGTTCGTCGGGGGCTGCACGCGTGACTCGCGCGGACTGATGTGCTTCAGCGCATCCCAGGTCGCGACGAGCCTGCCGGTCCTCAGGTCGTACGCCTGCACACCCGAGTCGACGATCACGCCGTTGTCGACGCCGCCCTCGGCTGACAGGTTGCGCGGCACGTTCCTGTTCACCGTGACGAACGCCAGATCGCCCTTGATGACCATCTCGTGCAGCGTGATGACCCATCCATCCCTGCCGGTGATCCGCGCGACCGTGCGGTAGTGCTGGTCGACGACGACGTCCTCACCGGAGTCGATGAGGCCGGTCGCGGTCACCTTGCCCTGCCACCAGGTGAGCACCGGCCTGCCGTGGTAGGCCTGCTCGTGCAGGTTGCTCGCAACGTCCCTCGTCGGCACCGGGTGGAACCACACCGGCTGGAGCGAGGAGTCGAGCATCAGCGGCCCGCTCTGACCGACGATCGGCGGCTTCGTGACGTCGTAGAAGTTCGCGGTCATCACGTAGCCATCGAGCCGGTGCCTGGTGTACACCGTGAGCTTCGGCGGGTGCAGACCGGGCGCGGACGCGAACGACCACGTGTCCTGGTTGGCCACCCAGCGCCCGATCGGCGCCGCCTGCGTGCGCGGTACGCCGAATTCGAAGCCGGCGAACAGCGCGAGCACGATCCCGGCGGCGGCGAGCACCGTGAGCGGCCCACGTGAGCTGCGGTGCGCGGTCGACGGCACGAACGCGAACGTGAGCGCCGCGGCGAGCGCGCACAGCCCGGCGGCGATCAGGTAGCCGAGCCGGAAGCCGTCGGTGAGCGCCTGCTCGGTCCCGGTGCCCGAGCCGATGAGATGGCTCGTGTGCTGGGTGGCGATCGAGATCAGCACGGCCAGCCCGAGTCCGCCGCCGACCTGGCGCGCGGTGTTCACCAGCCCGGAGGCGAGACCGGCGCGCGCCGGGTCCGCAGCCTGCGTGGCGGCGATCGTCGAGGGCACGATCGAGAAGCCGATCCCCATCGTGGTGAGGATCGTCGGGATCATCACGTACTGGATCGCCGAGCCGCCCGATCCGATCCGGCTCAGCGCGAGCAGGCCGCCGGTCATGAGCAGCAGTCCGCCGCCGAGCACCGGCCGAACGCCCGCACGCCCGACGAGCTTGCCCGCCTGGGAGGCGCAGGCGAAGATGACGAGCGCGGGCACGAGGAACACGAGGCCCGTGTCGACCGGCGAGAGCGACAGCACCTGCTGCAGGTAGAGCGAGCCGATGTACCACATCGGGAACAGCGCGGCGCTGAACAGCAGCACGATCAGGTTGACGATCTTCAGCGGCCGGGTGAACGCGCCGGGCGGCACGAGCGGCGCGGTCGCGCGGCGCTCGAGCGGCGGGAAGAAGCCCAGCAGGATCGCGCCCCCGATGAGCGGGATGAGCGCCTGTGAGGAGCCCCAGCCATCGTTGCCTGCGTTGACCGCGCCGTAGGCCTCGACGAGCAGGCCGAAGGTGAGCAGCACGGCGCCGGCGACGTCGAAGCGGGGGCGCGCAGCGCTGCGGCGGTCCGGCACGACCGACCAGGCGACCGACACCGCCCCGAGCCCGATCGGGACGTTCATCAGCAGCACCCAGCGCCAGCTCAGGTACTGGGTGATGATGCCGCTGAGGAGCACCCCGACGGCGCCGCCGATCCCGTTCATCGAGCTCCACAGCGAGATCGCGCGCCGGCGCTCGGCGCCCTCGGCGAAGTTCGCGGTGATGATGCCGAGCGAGGTGGCGGCCATCAGGGCGCCGCCGAAGCCCTGGATCGCGCGCGCGAGGATGAGCACGTCGCTCGTCGGCGCGAGCCCGCCGAGCAGTGACGCGAGCCCGAACACGCCGAGCGCGGCGGCGAACGTCGTCCGCTGTCCGTACGTGTCGCCGAAGCGTCCGGCGAGCATGAGGAAGCCGCCGAAGCAGATCGCGTACGCGTCCACCACCCAGTTGAGGTCGGCGGAGTTGAAGTGCAGTCCAGCCTGGATCGAGGGCAGCGCGACGTTGACGATCGAGAGGTCGAGGATGACCATGAACTGCGCGAGGCAACACACCCCGAGCAGGAGCCCGCTCCGGGACCGTCGCCGGCGCCCGGCGGGCACGGCGGGGCTGGGAGCGGGCGGGGGCGGGGTTTGGGTGGTCATTCGGTGGCCTCTACGCCGGACGGCGTCGTCGCGGCGCGGTGACGCGCCAACGTCCGGGCCCGGTCCGGCCGATCATCGGGGAGTCGGCGCAGCTCCGAGCGATCAGTATCCGCCCGCGGTCGTCGACTTGACTGCCTTGCCCTTTGCGTTGATGAGGTACCAGACGCCGCCGTCCGAGGCGGTGCCGGCCGCCGAGGCGGCGCTCCCGGCGTGGGTGTACAGGGCGTGGTTGTCGTACAGGACCTGCTCGGTGCCGTCACTGCGCTTGAACGAGGAGAGCATCGAGGCGCTCACCCCGGTTCCCGCCTTCGGCGCACCGCTCACCGTGAGCGGCTTCCAGATCTTCGCGCAGGCACCGGTGCACTTGCTGGAACCGGCGGGATCGCTGCTCAGGATGTAGATCGGCCGGTCCGCGCCGGTGACGAGCACCGTCCCGTAACCGTTGACCTTGCCGACCATGACCGTCGCCTTGCCGCCGCTTGCGGCGCTCGTCGCGCCCGAGCCCGACGAGGAGCCGCCGGAGCTCCCGGAGCCGGCCCCGGAGCTTGAGCTCGAGCCGCACGCCGCGATCAGGGCGGCGCCGGCGAGCGCTCCGACGAGCGTGGTCGCGCGCCGGCGCAGACGGCGGGGCGCAGGGGTCTCGGAGTGTCTCTCACGGACGGGGGTTCTCAACATCGTGTGCAGCCTAGGGACCTCGTGTAAAGCCATTGTCAGGGCGCGCTCGACGGCCAGCGCGACCCTCATCCGCACGATCGATCGGTCGCTCCGCCCCGACGGCCGCAGGGCAGGGTGGGCGGGGTCCCGATCCGCTCATGTGTCCATCGAGGGCGTACTGAAGCGCACGGTCCGGACGGATCCGGGCCGTGGCGCAGAGCATATTGCGCGCGGCGCGCGGCGCGGAGGAAAGCTCGCTCAGGCGACGTCGCGGAGCTTCTGGGCCTCCGCGAGCGACTGCAGCTTCTTCAGCGACTGGTTCTCGATCTGGCGGATCCGCTCGCGCGTCACGTTGAACGTGCGGCCGACCTCGTCGAGCGTGCGCGGATGCTCGCCGCCGAGCCCGTAGCGCAGCTCGAGCACGCGGCGCTCGCGGTAGGAGAGGTTCTCCAGCGCCTCGCGCAGCGCCTCCTTGGTGAGGATCTCGGCGGCGCGCTCGTACGGCGACTCGGCTCGCTCGTCGGCGATGAACTGCCCGAACTCCGACTCCTCCTCGTCGCCGACCGGCTTCTCGAGCGACACCGGGGCCTGGGCGGAGCGCTTGATCGACTCGACCTCCTCGGGCTCGATCCCGGTGACCTCGGCGATCTCCTCGGCGGTCGGCTCGCGCCCGAGCTCGGTGACGAGCTTGCGCTCGGCGCGCCCGATCTTGTTGAGCTTCTCGACGACATGGACGGGGATGCGGATGGTGCGCGCCTTGTCGGCGAGCGCGCGGGCGATCGCCTGGCGAATCCACCAGGTGGCGTATGTCGAGAACTTGAAGCCCTTGCGGTAGTCGAACTTCTCGGCGGCGCGGACGAGTCCGAGGGTGCCCTCCTGGATGAGATCGAGGAACGGCAGGCCCTGGTTGCGGTAGTTCTTGGCGATCGAGACGACGAGCCGCAGGTTGGACTCGACCATCTTCTGCTTGGCGTCGAGGTCGCCGCGCTCGATGCGCTTGGCAAGGTCGACCTCCTCCTGCGCGGTGAGGAGGCGCACCTTGCCGATGTCCTTGAGGAACAGCTGCAGCGAGTCGGTCGTCATGTCCGGCTTGAGATCAAGCGCCGTCTTGGCCTTGCGGCGGCTGCGCTTGTCCGGTGCGCGCTCGACCTCGGTCGCCGACTGCGCCGGGTCGACCTCCTCGACGAGCTCGATCTCGGCCCGCTCGAGGAATCCGTGCAGCTCCTCGACGTCGGCCTCGTCCAGATCGAGCTCGGACACCGCGCCTGCGATCTCCGAGAAGGTCAGCACTCCGAGCTGCTGGCCACGGCTGACCAGACCCTTGATCTCTTCGAGTTCCTGCAGTTCCGCAACAGACATCTAGGTTCCGTCTCCGTCGTTGGCGGGCCGCTCGGGCGGCGCCGGCGCTGGATGCACATTCGGACCGCACCCCTTCTCAGGGCGCAGGCTCGCTACTCAACCGTGCGTGGCGATGATAGCCACTATACTTTTTGAAGTCAATCCGCTGTGACGGGTTTCCCGCCGGGGGTCGCGCGGTGGACGGCGCACGGAGGGAGCGGCCCGCTGGCGCCGCGCTCGCGGCGCTCTGTGGAGCTTTATACCGGGAACGTCGGGCGCGGATTCAGCCGGGCCGACCGTTTCGCGTCGATCGTGGACGCAGGTTCGACCGCCGGGTTCAACCGGCGGGTGGATCTGGCGCAATCCGCGCGCCGCACGCGGCACCTGCGACGAATCCGATCTCCGGCGGCGTGCGCCTGGAGGCTGCGGCCCGACGAATGCGATCATGGGCGCATGAGCGACGAGACTCAGCGTGGCGTGATCGGCTCGTTGCCCGCCACGCGCCCCCACCGGCGCAGCGAGAAGCGCACCCCCGCCGCGAACAAGCCGGCCGCCACCAAGCGCCCAGCGGCCGGCACGCGGCCCGCAGGCACGCCGGCGAAGCGACCCGCCGCCAAGCCGGCGAAGCGGACCGCCGCCGAGCCGGCGAAGCGACCCGCCGCCGCGCCGGCGAAGCGGACCGCCGCGACGCCGACGAAGCGACCCGCCGCCGCGCCGGCGAAGCGGACCGCCGCCGCGCCGGCGAAGCGACCCGCCGCCAAGAAGCCGCCCGCGAACGTGCGCACCCGCTCGCGTGTCACCGTGCCGCCGCCGGCTCGTGCCGACGCGCCCGTCCCACCGGAGGCAGCCACGCCGCCACCGCGGGCGACGAGTACACGACCGCCGGGCGAGCGACACGGCACGGTCGAGACGCTCGTTCAGGCGGCGGCGGAGCTCACCGAGCTCGGGCTGCGCGTCGGCGCCCGGGCGCTGCGAAACGCCGTCTCGCGCCTGCCGCACCCGTAGCCGTCCCTGCGCACGCCTGCAGATCCCGTCCCAACCTGACGAGCGCCGGCGTTATGTGTAGACTGCCGCGCCAACGCCGAACGGCCGTCGTCTCCGGACGCGACCGACGGGGGAACCACTGCGAGATCCGCGAGGACCTCGCCGGGGCGAATCGGACCCGCAAAGGCCCGTAGCGCCGCTCTCAAGGCGCGAGCCCGTCAGCTCACCTCGTAGGCACCAAGTCGGACGAAGGAGAACAATCGACGTGCACGCCCGCCTCAACGGACGCCCCCTGACCCGAGCGCTTCTCGTCCTCGCCTGCGCGCTCGCCCTGCCCTCGGCCGCCGCCGCGGCCTCGGGAAGCGGAGGCGGCGGGCTCGGCGGAGGCGGCTCCACGGGGAGCGGCAGCGGCTCCGGTGCAAGCGGAAGCGCGCCCCCCACGGCCGCGCCCGTGCCGACCGCGCCGGCATCCGTGCCGGTGACGGTCTCGGACGGCGGGATCACGCTGCGGACGCGGTCCGCCGCCCTGCTGCGCCATCGGCTCACGTTCAGCGGCTCGGCGCCCGGCGCCGCCGGCCAGACGATCGAGATCGAGCGCGAGGCCCGCGCCACACACGGCCAGTGGGCGCCGACGGTGAGCGCGACCGTCGCCGCGGACGGCTCCTTCCGGGCGGTCTGGCACACGAGCCAGGTCGGCCGCTTCGCCGTGCGCGCGGTTCGGCTCTCGAGCTCCTCCAGCGCCCGCGCGACCGCGATGGCGGCGTCCGCCCCCGGGTCGCCGCTCGTGTCCGTCTACCGCGGCGCGCGGGCGACGATCTACGGCCCCGGGTTCTACGGGCGCCGGACGGCGTGCGGCGCCCGGCTGACGCGCTCGACGCTCGGGGTGGCGAACCGCACGCTGCGCTGCGGCACCGAGGTGTCGCTCATGTTCGGCGGCCGTGAGATCACCGTGCCGGTGATCGACCGCGGACCGTACGCAAACGGCGCCTCCTGGGACGTCACGATGGCGACCGCCCGCGCGCTCGGGATGGACGGCACGGACTGGATCGGCGCGATCGCGCTGCCGGGTCGCGCGGCGAGCGCCGCATGGCTCAGCTCGCCCGCGCTGCCCTGAGACCGGTTTCAGCGCATCCGGCGCGAGACCTCGATCCCGCGCGCCGAGGCCGCAAAGCGCGCCTCCTCGGCCGCCTCCATCAGCTGGGCGGAGTCGACCCCGTCCTCCCCCAGCACGGCGACCCCGACGCTCGCCACGAGCGGGCTTCCGCTCAGCGAGGACGTCTCTCCGACCGACTCGGCGATCCTCGCCCCGAGCGAGTGGGCGCCGGCCCGGGCCGTCTGCCGGGCGATCACCCACGCGCGCGCGGCGGTCTCCTGCACGAGGATGTCCTGGCGGCGCAGTGCGCGCCGGACGGCTCGGGAGAACTCCCCGAACGCCTCGCCCGCCCGCTCGGCGCCGGCGGAGACAGCGATCCGGTCCGCGTCCTCCAGCTCGGCGAGCAGCAGCGAGAGCGGTGCGAACGCCGCCGTCGCCGCCCGGATCTCCTCCTCGAGCGCCTCGACCCACAGCGCGGGTCCCGGCCGCGCCTCGGACTCTCCGCCGCTCGCCGCCGGGGCGGGCGAGCCGGGCGGCTCGGGCGACTCGTCGGCCGCCGGGGGTGCGGGCGCCCCCACGGACTCGTCGGCGGCGGGGGGTACGGGCGTCCCGGCGGGCTCGTCGGCGGCCGGGGCTGCGGGCGTCCCCGCGGGCTCGTCGGCGGCCGGGGTTGCGGGCGCGACGCTCGACTGACCGGACGGCTCGAGGGGCGTCGTCGGCTCGGCGGCGGCCTCCGGCTCGGGGCCCCACTGCGGCACGGGCGGCATCGGCCCCGTGCC
This sequence comes from Solirubrobacteraceae bacterium, assembly GCA_035294545.1. Lineage (GTDB taxonomy): Bacteria > Actinomycetota > Thermoleophilia > Solirubrobacterales > Solirubrobacteraceae > Palsa-465. The sequence continues at coordinate 25,662 of DATGKS010000082.1, forward strand.
CCGGCCTTCCGCCCGACCCACCGGACGCACCGCCTCCAGCCCCGGCCCGCCCTCGGCACGCTCCAGCCCGGCATCGCGGATCAATGCGCACACGCGCGTGAGCCGCGCCGCCAGCTCGGCCACGAGCTCCGGGTCGACCGTCCCCCGCAGCTCGGCGCGGAGCTCCGCCCACAGGACGTCGTGGAGCGCGTCCACGACGGACAGCACGTGAGCGGCCGACGTCGAGCCGGTCATCTCCCCGACGCGCGAGACGAGCGGCCAGAGCGCGCCGCCCCGCTCCAAGCGCCGCAGATCCGAGTCCTCGGCGAGCGCGCGCAGCGCGGCGTCGCACACGCGCGGCCCGTCGCGGGTGAACGGCTCGGTGACGAGGCCCGGCGCCTCGTACAGCTCAACCTGCGCGAGCAGCGCGAGCATCCAGCGGCGCGCCACCTCCTCGGGGTGCGCGATCAGTCTCTCGATCGGGGCGTCGGCAACCGGGCGGCCCGGCCGCCGGTGAGGAGCATCCGGCGCCATCAGCCTGCCTGTGTACCACGTCGGGCCGTCGGCTCCACGTCCGGGTCCACCGGGGATACCGCATATGCTCGAGACTCCGGTGTCGCTGATCACCATCGCCGAGGCCCGCCAGCTCGTCCTGGACTCCGTGCGGCCGCTCCCGGCGGAGACGGTCCCGCTCGCCGCCGCGGTCGACCGCGTGCTCGCCGAGGACATCCGCGCGGGCTCGGACGTGCCTCCGTTCGCCTGCTCGGCGATGGACGGCTACGCGATCCACGCCGGCCCCGCCGGCCGTCGACTCCGGCTCGTCGGCGAGTCGCGCGCGGGCGCCCCCGCGGACACGCCGGCGCTCGCCGCCGGCGACGCGATCCGCGTCTCGACGGGTGCCGCGATCCCCGCCGGAGCGACCGCCGTCATCCCCCAGGAGCGAACCGAGCTCGACGGCGACACCGTCGTCACGCTCGTCGACAGCGCCGAGCGGGAGCACGTCCGCGGCGCCGGCGAGGACATGCGATCGGGCGCGGTCGTGCTCGACGCGGGCACGACGCTCGGCCCGCTTGAGCTCGGGGCCGCGATCGCGGCCGGCGCCGCCACCCTCACCGTCGCCCGCCGTCCGCGCGTCGCCGTGCTCTCGACCGGCGATGAGCTGCGTGAGCCCGGTGAGCCGCTCGGCCCCGGCGAGATCCACAACTCGAACGCGACGATGCTTTGCGGACTGGCCGAGCGCTGCGGCGCGGCGCCGACCGCCCCCGAGCGCATCCCCGACGACCGCGACCACACGATCGCCACGATCGGGGCCGCGCTCGATGATGCCGAGGTCGTCGTGCTCTCCGGAGGCGTGTCGGTCGGCCCGCACGACCATGTCAAGCCGGCGCTCGCCGTGCTCGGCGTCGAGCAGCGCTTCTGGCGCGTGGCGCTGCAGCCCGGCAAGCCGACGTGGTTCGGCGCCGCCGGTGACCGGCTCGTGTTCGGCCTCCCCGGCAACCCGGTGTCGGCGGTCGTCACGTTCTCGCTGTTCGTCGCCCCCGCGCTCGCCGCGCTCCAATGCGGTCACGCACCCCGCCCGCCCCACGGCCACGCCCGCCTCGGCGTCGCCGTGCGCCGCAATCCCGAGCGCGTCCAGGCGGTGCGGGTGACGGTGCGCGCCGCCCCGAACGGCGCGCTCGTCGCCCGCCCGACCGGCGCCCAGGGGTCGCACATCCTCAGCTCGCTGCTCGGCGCCGATGCGCTCGCGATGATCCCCGAGGGTGAGGGCGCGCTTGCGCCCGGCGCCGTCGTCGCGCTCGAGGCGCTCGTCCGCTGATGGCCGCTCCGCTTGCGCTGCTCGCGCTGCTTGGGTCCGCGCTCGCGGCCTGGCGGCGGCGCGGTCGGCGGCGCGCGCCACGCGCGCGGGCGATGATCGTCTCGCCGCCGCGCTCGACCGTCATCGCTCACGATGGCGCCGTCCACTCGGTTCAGTCGGCGGTGATCACGATGGCCGACGAGGATCTGCGGCGCCTCTGGGTGCCCGCCAACCTGGAGAACCTCGGACGCACGTACTGGCGGTTCCTCTCGCGCGTGACGCTTGGGCTGATCCGCGTCGTGTACGGCGAGGACTCGCGCTCGGTCGTACTCCTCGCCCGGCCGCTCACGCTGCTGCGCTTCGGCGCTCCCCGCTACGAGCTCGAGCACGACCGCGGGACCGTCACCTGGCAGATCCGAGACGGGCTGCTCGTCGCGCGCGGCGGGCGCGGCTCGGGCTGGCTGTCACTCGACGTCCACCGGATGCCCGTCGAGGCGGGCGAGCAGCGCCGCGTGAAGATCGAGGTCGAGGTGGCGAACTTCTACCCGGCGATCGCGGCCGGCCTCTCGACGCTCGTCTACGAGATGACGCAGTCGCTGCTGCACGTGCTCGTCACCCACGCGTTCCTGCGCTCGCTCGCGACGCTCCGCCTCGACGTCTCCCGGATCGGCATGCTCGCGCGCCGCTGAGCGCCCGCCCGGCGCTCACGGAGAACCGTCACGCGCGGACGCGGTCAGCCGTAGCTGATGCCCATCGCGCGCATCTTGCGGCGATCGTGCCGCGCGTAGATGCGCCGGACGGTGCCCGAGCGCGAGCGCATCACGAGCGACTCGGTCGAGGCGCCGCTGTCCCCGTGGTAGCGGACGCCCTGCAGAACGTCGCCGTCGGTCACCCCGGTGGCGGAGAAGAAGGCGTCGTCGCCCTTGACGAGGTCGTCGCAGGTGAGCACGCGCTCGAGGTCGTAGCCCTCCTCGGCGGCCGCCCGACGCTCCTCGTCGTCCCGCGGCCACAGGCGCCCGAGCAGCTGGCCGCCGATGCACTTGATCGCCGCCGCCGAGATCACGCCCTCGGGCGTGCCGCCGATCCCCCAGAGCAGGTCGACCGGCGAGTTCTCCGAGACCGCGAGCAACGAGGCGGCGACGTCGCCGTCGGTGATGAGCCGCACGCGCGCTCCCGCCTCCCGCACCTCGCGCATCGCCTCGTGATGGCGCTCGCGGTCGAGCATCACAACCATGACGTCGCGAATGTCGCGATTCTTGCGCTCGGCGATCAGCCCGAGCGTCTCCGAGAGCGGACGGTCGAGGTCGAGCAGGTCGGCGATGTCCGGTCCGCCGGCGATCTTCTCCATGTAGAAGACCGGCCCCGGGTTGAACATCGTGCCGCGCTCGGACAGGGCGATGACCGAGATCGCATTCGGCATCCCGAGCGCGCACAGTCGCGTGCCCTCGAGCGGGTCGACCGCGATGTCGACCTGGGGCGGCGAGCCGTCGCCGATCTGCTCGCCGTTGAACAGCATCGGCGCCTCGTCCTTCTCCCCCTCGCCGATCACGACGATCCCGTCCATGGACACCGTGTCGAGCATCGCCCGCATCGCGTCGACGGCCGCCTGGTCGGAGCCCTCCTTGTCACCGCGTCCGATCATCCGTGCGGAGGCGAGCGCGGCCGCCTCGGTCACGCGCACGAGCTCGACCGCGAGGTTGCGGTCCGGCTTGGTCCTCGAGGCGGTCATCGAATGGTCAGCCTACAGTTCGCGCCGATGCGCCGCCTGCTCCCCGACCCCGCCGAGCCGGTCGATCCGCTCGAGCTGCTGCCGGAGGCGCTCGCCGGCCGATCGCATCCCGACCGGCCGTATCTCGTCGCCAACTTCGTTGCGAGCGCGGACGGACGAGCGACCGTCGACGGCGGCTCGACCGGCCTCGGGGACGAGGGCGATCTGCGGATCTTCCGAGCGCTCCGCGGCTGCGCGGACGCGCTGCTGGTCGGCACCGGCACGCTCACGGTCGAGCGCTACGGAGTCATCTCGCGCCACCCGCCGGTCGTCTCGCTCCGCGAGCGGCTCGGGCTACCGCCCCAACCGCCGCTCGTCACGATCTCGCGCTCCGGCGCCGTGCCCAGGATCCCGCTCCTCGACGACCCCGGCGCGACGCTCATCGTCTACACCTCGGCGGCGGACCCGGCGCCGGTCGACGCCACGGCGACCGTACTGGTCGAGCGCCGGGATCCGGACGGGCTCACGCCAAGCGCGGTGCTCGCCGACCTGCGCGCCTCGCACGGGGTGCGGGTGCTGCTCTGCGAGGGTGGGCCGACCCTGTTCGGCTCGCTCGTCGCCGCCGGTCTGTGCGACGAGCTGTTCCTCACGCTGTCGCCGATGCTCACAGGCGGCGACGGCCTGACGATCACCGACGCGATGACCGACCGGGCGCGGCGTGGGCTGCGGCTCGCGTGGGCGCTCGGCGAGGGCGACTCGCTCTACCTGCGCTACGTGCTCGGCGAGCGAGACACCCCCTGAATCGCTTCAGCGCCGGGCGGCGACCCGCTGCTTTCATCGCCCGCCATGAGCGTGGCCGTGAAGCTCGGCGATCCGGTCCCGCCGCAGCCGCTCGCCGCGCTCGCGGAGGCACGCGAGCGAACGCTCGGACTCGTCGCGGGCATCTCCGACGAGGACCTCGAGCGGGTCCATTCGACACTCATGAGCCCCCTTGTCTGGGACCTCGGGCACATCGCCGCGTTCGAGGACCTGTGGATCGCGCATCGCCACGGCGGCCGTCCGCTGCTGAGAGGTGACCTCGCCGACACCTATGACGCGTTCGAGACCCCGCGCGCGCATCGCGGCGAGCTCGACCACCTCCCGCCCGCGCAGGCGCGCGACTATCTCGCCGAGGTGCGAGCACGCACGCTCGAGGTGCTCGCCGAGCGCGGCCCGGGCGACGGCACGATCATCGAGCTCATCGTCCGCCACGAGCATCAGCACGGCGAGACGATGCTCCAAACGATGCAGCTCGCGCGGTTGCGCGGCTTCGAGCCGACGCCGCCTCCGGCGCCGAACCCGGAGTCGGTGGACGCGGCGGCGCCGGGGGGCGACGGGCTCGCCACGCCGAGCGGCCTGGAGCTCGTCGAGGTCCCCGCCGGCCCGTGCCTGATCGGCGCCCCGACGGAGGGGTTCGCCTACGACAACGAGCGGCCCCGCCACCGGGTCGAGCTGCCCGCGTTCCGGATCGGGCGCTTCCCGGTCACGAACGGCGACTGGCTCGACTGGATCGAGGACGGTGGCTACGGGCGCCGCGAGTGGTGGTCGTCGGAGGGCTGGGCATGGCGCCAGGCGGAGGGCGCCGAGCGGCCCGCCGGCTGGACCGCCGAGCTCACGCACGAGTGGCGGCTCGGCCGCTGCGAGCCGCTTGACCCGCGCCGGCCCGTCATCCACGTGAGCTTCCACGAGGCCGAGGCATTCGCCACCGCCCGCGGGCTGCGACTGCCGAGCGAGCTCGAGTGGGAGAAGGCTGCGTCGTGCGACCCGGACGGCGACCGAACGCTCGCGTCACCCTGGGGCGAGGACGCCGGTGAGCCGGGCACGCACGCCAATCTCGACCAGCTCGCCGGCGGCACGACGCCGGTCGGCAGCCTTCCCCACTCGGCCTCCCCGATCGGGTGCGAGCAGATGCTCGGCGACGTGTGGGAGTGGACGGCCAGCGCGTTCGACGGCTACCCCGGCTTTCGCGCGTTCCCGTACCGGGAGTACTCCGAGGTGTTCTTCGGCAACGAATACCGGGTGCTGCGCGGCGGCTCGTGGGCAACGCGCGCGCGGGTGGCGACCGTCACGTTCCGCAACTGGGACTTCCCGCAGCGCCGGCAGATCTTCGCCGGTCTGAGGCTCGCCGCGGACGCCTGAGTCGGGATCGCGGCGCAGCTGAGCCGCAGTGGCGCCGACCGAGCGGCGCGTTCGCAATCTCGCTGTCAGCGGCCGGGCGCTGCCGCGCGCGGCGGCGATCGTCGCTACGCTCCCCAGAGATGCGACGGCCCACCACGCTTCTCACCTCGGCCGCCGTCATCGGCGCCTGCGGCGTGTGCGCCGCGCAGGCGGCGGCGGCGCCCACGGCGGCGACGCTGCCCTCGATCAGCGGCTCAAGCGCGTACGGCTCGACGCTCACCTGCAACAACGGCACCTGGTCGGCCGGCGCGGGCTCGTTCACCTACGCCTGGCAGCTGAGCGACGGCGGCGTCCAGATCGGAACCGCCCAGACGCTCCGGGTGCGCGCGATCTGGGTCGGCCTCGGCATCCAGTGCACGGTCACCGCGACCGACACGAGCGGCTCGGCGACGGTCGCGTCCGCCTCGGTCACCGCGACGCCGCAGCGTCCGTCGATCAGGATCACGGCCGCCCGGCAGATCGCGAGCGGCAAGATCGTCATCCAGGGCACGATCAGCCCGCTCGCGTCGCTCAAGGGCGGCGCCGCCTCGCTGATCCTCTATCGCCAGACGAAGGCGGGCCCGCAGCAGCTGAGCTTCAACGGCTCCCAGACGCGCCCCAACCAGCGGACCGGCAGGTTCCGGATGACCGCGACCGGCGAGCCGACCGGTCGCAACAAGTACATCCTGCAGTACGTTCCGAGCGCATCCGGCTACTCGCCGCAGATCACGGTGCGGCGGACGATCACCGTCCGCTGAGCCTCTCGCTCGGCCGTGTGCGGCCCGAGCCGCTCAAGCCCCTTCGCCGGGCGTCCTGCCTGAGGCTCAGCGACCCGCCTCGGGCTCAGGCTCAGCGCGGCTCAGGCTCAGCGACCCGCCTCCGGCTCGGGCTCAGAGTCCCGCCTCGGCGAACGTCACCATCCGCCCTCGCTCCTCGTCGAACAGCTTGAGGCGCACCGCGCGGATCCCATCGCGGAGCGTGAGCACCGGGACGCTGTGGAACACCTCGTTCTCGGCGTGAGCGCGCTCCAGGTTGTAGTTCGGGATGCGCACGTTGAGGTGGTGGACGTGGTGGTAGCCGATGCTGCCGGTCGCGAATTGCAGCACCCGCGGGAGCTTCAGGAAGGAACTGCCCTGCAGCGCCGCGTCCGCGTACCCCCAGCCGCCGGTCCGCTGCCAGTAGGCCCCCTCGAAGTTGTGCTGGACGTAGAACAGCCACACGCCGACCGCCCCGGCGACGAGGGCCGCCGGCGTCCAGGCGAGCGCGACGGCGACCGGGCCGAGCCACCATCCGAGCGTCGCGAAGATCACGAGGAGCACGGCGTTCGTGATGAGGACGCTGTTGCGCCGGCGCGCGGGCGCGCGCGGGGAGATGAGCCGCGGGCCGATGATCATCGCCGCCACCGGGCCGAGCCCGAACATGATGAGAGGATTGCGGAGCAGCCGGTAGCCGGCCCGCAGGTACCAGGGGCCGTTCCGGTATTCCTCGACGGTGAGCATCGGCACGTCGCCGATCCCGCGGCGGTCGAGATCGCCCGCGGTGTTGTGGTGTATCGCGTGCTCCCATCGCCACTGCGTGAACGGCGTGAGTACGACCGTCGCCACCACGCGGCCGAGCCACAGGTTGCCGGCGCTCGAGCGCAGGAACGAGCCGTGCGCGCAGTCGTGGAAGACGATGTAGGTGCGCAGCAGGAACACGGCGCTCACCGGCGCAAGCGCAAGCGCCGCCCACACCCCGACGTGCCGGAGCGCGAGCACGATGACCACCTCGAGCGCGAAGTACGGGACGATCGAGGTGAGCAGCGAGACTGCGCTGCGCCGGAGCGACGGGCGCGCGTACGGCGCCAGCCGCTCGCGCCACACCGCCGGCTGCTGCGGCGGGCGTTCCTCGGCGGCCTCGGGGCCGGGAGCGGTATCGATGACCGTGCTGTTCACGTGTGGGGCGCCCCCAGTGGGCAGCCGCGGCACCGATCCCCCAGGGCGGGCCGAGGTGGTGCACCATACAGCCGTCGCCGGAGGAAACCGTAAGGACCCGACCCGGCTCTCAGGAAAGACTCATACCCGCGCCGGCGGCGACGTACTCACGCGACGCGGCCCGCGAGTTCCTACAGACCGAGCCGGCGCACACCCGCCTCGCCCCAGCCGAGGTGGTGGGCGAGCTCGTGGCGAACGGTGCGCGTGACCTGGGCGCGCAGCAGCTCCGGATCATGCCCGAAGTCGCGCGTCAGCGTGTCGCGGAAGATGAGGATCCGGTCGGTGAAATAGTCGCGCGCGACCGTGTCGCCCTGGTAGAGCCCGTAGGCGCGGTGCTCATGGCCGCCGTCGGAGACGACGATCGCGACGTGCTCAAGCGCGCGATGGAACTCGAGCGGCAGATCGTCGATCGCGGCGCGCACGAGCGCCGCGAAGTCCTCGTCGCCGTCGAGCGCGTAGGCATCCTCCTCGTCAGCCCAGTCGGAGCCGATCAGGTCCTCGTCGGGTTCACCCCACCGACCCTCGGCCGCGAGCTGCTCGGCGTGCTGCACGAGCGCCTCGAACTCGTCCTCGTCGACCGGGTCGCGCCAGTTCGCCAGGTGGACGAGCGCGAATGTGACGGCGCCGCCGAGCACGATCGCGCCGGCGGCGAACACGGCGATCCCCTGGATCAGCTTGACCGGGAACGAGTCGCTGAAGCCAATCCCGATCGACACCGCCCCGAGCCCCACGGTGAGCGCGGCGGCCGCCGACAGCAGCACGCGCCGGATGCTCGGGCTGCGGTTGTCGACGTCGGGTGCGGGCGGCGGGCTCGTCATCTCATCTCTATCTCATCGTACGCGCGATCACAAGTCGTTGGATCTCGTTCGTGCCCTCGTAGATCTGGGTGATCTTCGCGTCGCGCATCATCCGCTCGACCGGATAGTCCTTGACGTAGCCATAGCCGCCGAGCACCTGGATCGCCTCCGGCGTGACGGCCATCGCGGTGTCCGAGCAGAACAGCTTCGCCATCGCCGTGTACTTGCCGATGTCGGAGTCGCCCCGGTCGACCTTCGCGCACGCCTGGTAGAGCAGCTCGCGCGCCGCCGCACAGCGGGTCTCCATGTCGGCGAGCTTGAACTGGATCGCCTGGAAGCTCGAGATCGGCTGCCCGAACTGCCGGCGCTCACGCGCGTAGGCGGCCGCGTAGTCGGTCGCTCCCTGGGCGATCCCGAGCGCCTGCGCGGCGGCGCCGAGGCGCGATATGTCAAGCGTCGCCATGGCGACCTTGAACCCCTGCCCCTCCTCGCCCACCATGTTCTCCTGCGGCACCCGGACGCCGTCGAAGATCGGCTGCCCGGTCGGCGAGCCGCGGATCCCGAGCTTCTTCTCCAGCTTGCCCACGCTGAACCCCGGACGGTCGGCCTCGACGACGAACGCGCTGATGCCGCGCGAGTGGCCCGCCTCGCGGTCGGTGACCGCAAACACGACGTAGAAGTCGGCGATCCCGAGGTTCGTGATCCAGTTCTTCGTCCCGTCGATCACCCACTCGTCGCCGTCCCGCACCGCGCGCGTGATCATGCCGCCGGGGTCGGAGCCCGCCTCGGGCTCCGACAGCGCGAATGCCGGGGACCACTCGCCGCTCGCGCAGCGCGGCAGGAACCGATCCTTCAGCTCCTCGGAGCCGAACAGCTTGAGCGGCAGCGTCCCGAGCTCCTGGATCATGAGGATGAGCGCGGTCGACGCGCACGCCTTGGCGATCTCCTCGATCGCGATGTTGAGCATCAGCGTGCCCGTCCCCGTGCCCCCGTGCTCGGTGTCGAACGGCAGCCCGAGGATGTCCTGCTCGGCGAGCAGCCGGCGCAGGTCGTGAGGGTACTCGGCCTTCTCGTCGATCTCGGCCGCACGCGGGGCGATCCGCTCGGTCGCGATCTCCCGGATCGTGTTCCGGAAGTCGATGTACTCCTGCGGAACGGCGTACAGATCCGAGAGGGCGGACATGGTGCCCTGATCGTACGTCAACCCGCGCCGAAAGTGCGCGGCGGCACGGGCCGGGAGCCTTTGTCCGCGTCAGGAGGACAAACCTTCCCCGCCCGCCACGAGGCGGCCCGCCGACACCGATCGGGGCAGGACGCTCCGCCGGGGACCGCCCGCGCGGGCGCGGCGCTCGTGTCCCGGAATCAGAGCCCGGCGGGGTGCCGGACGACGTAACCGCCGGTGCCGTCGCTCAGGTTCGCGGTCACGTCGGCGGGCTGCAGCCAGCGCGGACCGGTACCCGAGGGGAACGTCGGCCCGTAGTGAGCGGTGTCGAAGGCCAGCCCGGCGATCACGACGAACGCGTGTGATGAGTTCGCGTAGACGGTGATCCACTGGCCGGGCCCCGGCTGGCCGTAGGACTCGAGTTGGGTCGAGTCCTCCGGCGAGGACAGCAGGCCGCCGCCGTGCAGCGCGAAGCTCACCGAGCCCGAGCAGTCGTAGCCGTTGTCGGTGAACGAGCCGTGGCCGCCGCCGTAGATGTACGGGGTGTCGATGATCGAGTTGGCGGCCGCGATCGCGTTCTGGACCGCCGCCGGCGCATCCGCGGGCGCGGTCGCGGTCCCGTCGGCATTGAGCGTCGCCTGGCCGGCCGAGGCGGAGGTGGTGACAGCCTTGTTGACGTCGCGCTGGAGCGTCTTCTGCTCACCGCGCGGCACGACGCCGGTGGCGCGCAGATGGCTCGCGCGCTGGAACCTGACGACGCTCCGGCGGGTGAGCGGGCCGAAGGCGCCGTCGACCGAGGTGGGATAGCCGGCGAGCGTGAGGTAGTTCTGCAGGTTCTCCACGTCGGTTCCCGTCATCCCCCGGCGCAGCGTGCGCGAGCCGTAGCGCCGGTTGGGGAGGTTCGGCGAGTGGCGCTCGGTGCCGATCTGCGTCGGCGTCCCGGTCGTCGTGCCCGTCCTGGTCCCGGTGGCGCTGCCCGTCGTGGTCGTCGGGCCGGTCAGGCCGCCACCTCCCGAGGAGTCGGCGATCGCGGCGCCGCCGCTCAGCGGACGGTCCACGGCGGCGAGGTCATAGGCACGGATCGTGTTCAGCGCGCGCATGAAGCGCGCGCCGGCGATCCCGTCGACGGCGAGGTGATAGCGGCGCTCGAAGCTGCGCACGGCGCGGACGGTCGCGGAGTCGTAGACGCCGGTGCGGCGGACGATGAACCCCGCCTGGGTGAGCTCGCTCTGCAGGGCGCGCACCGCCTCACCGCGCATCCCCTGGCGCAGGGCGCGCCCGGCGGAGCGCTGGGCGGCGGACGCAGTCGCGGGCAGAACGATTGCGCCAAGGAGCACGGCGAAGCCGGCAAGGCGCGCAAACACACGTAGACGGACGGCTGGGACCACGGACTAACCCTTCTCTTTCTCGTGCCTTCGGGGTTAGCTGTCGGGCTCGCGCTGAAAGAGTCGCGCTACGCCGAGAACATCCGGCGATTCGCCCCCTGGAGTCGGTGTGACTCCGTTTGGGTTCCCCGATCGCCGCCCTGCTGGAGCGCGGCGATTCGGCAGTGGGTGATTATCGGCTGGGCACAGTACACGACCTGCAGGATCCCTGTCATGAGAGCCGTCTTGCAGGTTTCCGGTGGTCCGGACGCT
>DATGKS010000083.1:0-59169 GCA_035294545.1 Solirubrobacteraceae bacterium
AAGGGCGGCGTGATGACGAAGCTGATCGAGCGCAACACGACGATCCCGACGCGCAAGTCGGAGGTGTTCTCGACCGCCGAGGACAACCAGCCGAGCGTCGAGATCCACGTCCTGCAGGGCGAGCGCGAGATGGCGAGCTACAACAAGTCGCTCGGCAAGTTCCAGCTCACCGGCATCCCGCCGGCGCCGCGCGGCATCCCGCAGATCGAGGTCGCGTTCGACATCGACGCCAACGGGATCGTCAACGTGTCCGCGAAGGATCTCGGCACCGGCAAGGAGCAGAAGATCGAGATCCGCTCCGGCGCCGGGCTCTCCGACGAGGAGATCAAGCGGATGGTCGCCGACGCCGAGTCCCACGCCGAGGAGGACAAGCGCCAGCGTGAGCTCGCGGAGGCGCGGAACACCGCCGAGAACGCGGCCTATCAGGCCGAGCGCCAGCTGAACGAGCTCGGCGACGCGGTCGACAGCTCCTCCAAGGAGGAGATCGAGTCCGCGATCAAGGCGGTCCGCGAGTCGCTGACCTCCGAGGACGCCGCCGAGATCAAGTCCAAGGCCGATGCGCTCAACAGCGCCTTCCACAAGGTGTCGGAGGCGATGTACCAGAAGGCGCAGGAGCAGGCCGCGGCCTCCCAGGCGTCGCAGGGCGCCTCGACGAACGGCGGCTCGGCGGGCGACGGCGCAGGTGCCCCGGAGGAGGACGTCGTCGACGCCGAGGTCGTCGACGAGAACTAGTCCCGCGGTCCGGCGATGAGCAACTCCAAGAACAACCACCACGCGACGGAGGGGCGTGCGGATCTTCCGCAGGCCCCTCCGGGGGCGCCCGAGGGCCACGACGCGGCGCCGGGCGGCCCGCCCGGTACCCCGTTCGGGGCAGAGGACGAGCCGCTGATCAGCGCCCGTGAGCCCGCACCGCAGTCGGATCCCGCGTCCGGCGGGTCGGACGGCGACGGCGGGACGGGCCCGCGGGCGACGTCGGACGCCGCGGCTCCGGCGGCGGCCACGGGGGACGCGGCCTCGGCGGGGGCGGCGACACCGGCGCCCGCGGATGCGGCCGCGAGCGTGCCCGACCCGGCCTCGCTGTCTCGCGACGAGCTCCAGGCGCTCGTCGAGCGGGCGGCCAAGGCCGACGAGTACCTCGGCCTCGCCCAGCGCAAGCAGGCGGAGTTCGAGAACTTCCGCAAGCGCGCCGCGCGCGAGGCGACGGCGGCGCAGGAGCGCGGCGCGACGAAGCTCGCCAAGGAGCTCCTGCCCGCGGTCGACAACCTCGAGCGAGCCCTCCAGCACGCTCCCGACGACGGCGATGAGCACGGGTTCGTCGCGGGTGTCAAGCACGTCCACGCCGACCTGCTCGCGGCGCTGCAGCGGGCGGGGATCGAGCAGTTCTCGCCCCAGGGCGAGCGCTTCGACCCGACGCTCCACGAGGCGGTGGCGCAGACCCCGAGCGAGGGAACCGATCCGGGGACCGTGATCGAGGTCTACCAGCGCGGCTACCGGGTCGGGGAGACCGTCGTGCGTCCCGCGCGCGTGATCGTCGCCGCATAGGTCGGGCGAGAGAGGACACCCGATGGCTGATCGGCCCGACTACTACAAGACCCTCGGAGTCGGCAAGAACGCCTCCGAGGACGAGATCAAGAAGGCGTACCGCAAGCTCGCGCGCAAGTACCACCCGGACGCGAACCAGGGCGACAAGAAGGCCGAGGAGCGCTTCAAGGAGATCTCCCAGGCCTACGACGTGCTCTCCGACCCGGACAAGCGCAAGCAGTACGACCGCGCGGGCACGCCGTTCGGCCAGTTCGCAAACGCCGCCGGCGGGGCGGGCTTCGATCCGAGCGCGTTCAGCGGCGGCTTCGGCGACATCCTCTCCAACCTGTTCCGCAACGGTCCCTCGCGCCCCGGCGGGGACGCCGGTTCGGTACGCGGGGCGCGGCCGCGACCGGCGCGCGGGCGCGACCTCGAAACGGAGGTCTCGCTCACGTTCGACCAGGCGGTCAACGGCGCCCAGGTATCGCTCACCGTTCCGACCTCGCAGCCGTGCCCGACCTGCAACGGGTCGGGCGCGAAGCCCGGCACCTCGCCGCGGGTCTGCCCGGTGTGCAACGGCACCGGCATGGAGGCGCAGAGCCAGGGGATCTTCTCGATGTCGCAGCCGTGCTCCAACTGCCGCGGCCAGGGGACCGTGATCGACGACCCGTGCCCGACGTGCCACGGCTCGGGCGCGCAGCGCTCGGTCCGCCGCCTGCGCGCGAACATCCCGCCGGGCGTCCGGGACGGCAGCCGCATCCGGCTCGCCGGCAAGGGCGAGCCCGGCGTCCGCGGCGCCGAGCCGGGCGACCTGTACGTGATCACGCGCGTCGCGGAGTCCTCCGTGTTCAAGCGCAGCGGTGACAACCTCGAGGTCGAGGTGCCGCTGACGATCCCCGAGGCCCTGCTCGGCGGGATCATCGAGGTCCCGACGCTCAGGGGCACCAAGCGCCTGAAGGTCGCGCGCGGGACGAAGTCCGGCTCGGTGCAGCGGCTGCGCGGCGAGGGTCCGGCGAAGCTGTCGGGCAAGGGCCGCGGCGACATCCACTACCGGTTCGTGATCGACGTCCCCGCGACGCTCACCCCCGAGCAGACCGCGGCCGCCGAGCGGCTCGCGCAGACGATGAGGGACGTCAACCCGCGGGCGCGGCTGTTCGCCGAGGCGGCGCGGGACGGCGGCGGCTCCCGGGCGAAGGCGGCCGCGTGATGGCCCGGCGCGCGCGCACCGGCCAGGCGGCCGCCGAGGGCACGACCCGCACGCGGCTCGAGCGAGCGAGCGAGACCCGCGGTTCCGGCGTGACCCGCTCGAGCCGGACGCGCGTCGAGGTCTCCTCCGACCGCGGCGTGTTCATGATCTCGGTCGCCGCCGAGCTCGCCGAGATGCACCCGCAGACGCTCCGCATGTACGAGGCGCGGGGCCTGATCGAGCCGAAGCGCTCGCCGAAGGGCACGCGCCTGTACTCGCACAAGGACGTCGACCGGCTGCGGCGGATCCAGGAGATGACCGCCGAGCTCGGGATGAACCTCGCCGGGGTCGAGCGCGTGTTCCAGCTCGAGGAGCAGCTCGAGTCGATGGCGCGCAAGGTCGCCACGCTCGAGAAGCGCGCCGCCCAGCTCGGCGCCGAGGTCGCGCGCCTGGAGGCGCTGCGTCGTGAGCTGCGGGCGGAGATCGTCCCCTACCAGCGTGCCGGCGCCATCGTGCGCCGTGCCGACCTCGCCGCGCAGGCGATCGGCCGGGCCGCTCGCGGGACGCGCCGCGACGGCGACGGGGCGAGCGCGGGTTCCTGAGCGGGCGACGGCGACCGGTCGCCGGGCCGGGTGCCCCCGCCTCCCGAGATGCGCGGAGCGCCTCGCGCCGGCGGCGGCCGGTCGCCCGTGTGCGACCATGAGCCGATGCGCTGGGGATCCCGACTGCTCTGGGCACTTCTCGTGCTCACGATGATCCCTGCCGCGGCCCAGGCGCGGACCGGCCGTGCGTCGACGCTCGCCCGCTCGGAGCAGGGGCGGGTCGCGCTGGCTGCGGGATCGGCGACCGTCACGCGCGCCGGCCCGGCGGCGAGCGAGCGGACGATCGCGCTCGAGCTGCCCCTGCGCTCCGACGCGCGCGGGCTCGCGCGGTTCGCGCGCGCGGTCTCCACGCCGGGGTCGCCGGCGTACGGCCGCTTCGCGTCGCTCGCGTCGCTCTCCCGCCGCTTCGGCGCCTCGCCGGCCACGCGCGCCCGCGTCGTGCGCTGGCTGCGCGCCCACGGCGCGACCCAGGTGCGGATCGATGCGACCGGGCTGTTCGCGGACGCGACGCTCCGGGTGTGGCGCGCCGAGCGGCTGTTCGGGACGACGCTCTCGCGCTTTCACGCCGAGGCGACGTCGACGAGCGGCGCCTATGACTTCGTGGCGCCCGCCGCGGCCCCGGTCCGCGTCCCGGCCGGCCTGCGCGGGGCGGTGACCGGCGTGATCGGCCTCGACACGCGGCCGCTCTCCAGCATGGGACCGCTGCGGGCGGACGCCTCCGCCCGCCGCCGCGCGCCGCGGCGTCTGGTCGCGCGCGGCGCGCCGGACCGCCTGCATCCGCTCGCGCGGCCGGCGGCGCAGGCGAGCTCCGGCTACTCGGTGCGCTCCGGAACTCCGGCGGGCTGCCCGCAGGCGGTCGCGGGCCCGGGGTTCACACCGAACCAGTACCTCGACGCCTACGGGTATCAGTCGCTGCAGGCGGGCTCGTACTCCGGTCAGGGCGAGCGGGTGGCGCTGATCGAGATCGACGGATTCCGCACGAGCGACGTGCGGACGTTCGCCTCGTGCTTCGGGCTCACCACGCCGCCGATCGACGCGTTCCGCGTTCGCATCCCCCGCGCGCTCCCGCCCGGTGGCGAGGCGACGCTCGACCTCGAGCTCCTGGAGGCCGCGGCGCCCGGGCTGAAGGAGATCGATGTCTACGAGTCGGAGCCGACGGCATCCGATGTGCTGCGCGCGCTCACCGACGCGCTCGGCGCGCCCGGCCGCAAGCCGGACGTGATCTCGGCCTCGCTGGGCACGTGCGAGGCGGACGTGCGCGCTGCGATCGGCATCGCCGGGATGAACACGATGGAGCAGACGCTCCAGCTTGCGGCCGCGACCGGTGTGTCGGTGCTGGCGGCAAGCGGCGACACCGGCTCGACCGGCTGCCTGTCCACGCAGGGTGCGCCCCTGGACACGCTCGGCGTCGATTTCCCGGCCTCCTCGCCGTGGGTCACCGCGGTCGGCGGGACCAACCTCACGCTCAGCACCGCGAACACGATGACCGATCCGGCCGCCGACCAGGTCGTCTGGAACGACGAGCCGACGCTCGCCGGCGCGGGCGGCGGCGGGATCTCGCTGTTCGCGCGGCCGAGCTACCAGAACGGCTTTCAGACCTCGTCGCGACGCGAGGTTCCCGACGTCGCGATGCTCGCCGACCCGCTCCCCGGCTACGAGATCTACTGCACGGCCACCACGAACTGCGTCTCCGCCAGCCAGCCGAATCCGTGGATCTCGTTCGGCGGCACGAGCGCGGCGACGCCGCTCTTGGCCGGCGGTCTCGCGCTCGTCGACCAGGAGCTTCGTCAGCACGGCCAGACCGACCTCGGCTTCGTCAACCCGCTGCTGTACTCGACGGTCCACGGCTCGAGCGCGGCGAGTGCGCTGGCGGACGTCATCAGCGGCGACAACGACATCAGCGGCGAGCTGTTCGGCCGCGCGCTCGGCTGCTGCGCCGCGCGCACCGGCTACGACGCGGCCTCGGGCCTCGGCAGCGTCAACCTCGCCGGCCTCGCCGCCGTCGCGCGCGCCCGCGTCTCGAAGCGGATCTCCGTCGGGCTCACGCTTCCGGCCCAGCCGCGCCCGCTGGCGGCGCGTCACCTGCTGGCGACCGTCTCGTGCTCGGGCGAGTGCCTGATGGGCGCCTACGCCCGCATCCAGCTCGGCGGCTCGCCCCGGATGCTCACCGCGTATTCGACCGCCTACGAGCTCATCTCCCGGCGGCGGCGCACGATCCAGATCCCGCTCGGGAGCGCCCTGCGGAGCGCGATCGCCTCCGCGCTCGCCCGGCACGAGCGGGTCGTGGCGACGATCTACGGCGCGATCATCGACGTGAGCGGCCAGATCGAGCGCCGGACCGCCGGCCGCCGGCTCGTCATCAGCGGCTGACCCGCAGCTCGCGTCGACGGGCTCCGGCCCGCGCGGCTTCCGCCGGCGCCGCTCCCCGGAGCGACCGCACCCGTTTCGTCCGGGGACGAATCCTTCAATGCGAGGATCTGATACCGAGGCGGTGCCCGTTTTCCGCCGCTTTTTCCGACGCGCGTCCGGGCGGCTCGCGACGGCCGTCCGCGTCCGAGCCGCCGACCCTTGAAACCGGCCTGGACCCGTGCGATAATCTCAGTCCAGAAGACTAAGATTTTGACCCTGACAGACTGAGACTCGCCCATGCACCCAGACCGTTTCACCATCAAGTCCCAGGAGGCGCTCCAGGCCGCCCAACAGCTCGCCGACCAGCGGCGCAACCCGCAGACGACGCCGGAGCATCTGCTCGCGGTCCTGCTCGAGCAGAGCGAGGGGATCGTCGCGCCCGTGCTGCGCAAGCTCGGTGTCGAGCCCGCGGCGGTCCGCCAGGCGCTGCAACCGCGACTCGAATCGCTGCCGACGGTCGCGCGGGGCTCCGCGCAGGCCGAGCCGGCCGGCGGCTCGATGGAGCTCGCCGCCGTGCTGCGCGCCGCCGAGGCCGAGATGCGTGAGCTCGGCGACGAGTACGTCTCCACCGAGCACCTGCTGCTCGCGCTGTCCGGCGCCTCCGCGGGCACGAGCCCGGGCGCGGGCTCCGGCGCCGGCGAGGCGCTGCGCGCGCTCGGCGCGAACCACGACGCGCTGCTGCAGGCGCTCACCGAGGTACGCGGCTCCCATCGCGTCACCGACCAGAGCCCCGAGGACAAGTTCCAGGCGCTGGAGAGGTACGGCCGGGACCTCACCGAGGCGGCGGCCGCCGGCAAGCTCGACCCCGTGATCGGACGCGACGACGAGATCCGTCGCGTCATCCAGGTGCTGAGTCGCCGCACGAAGAACAACCCGGTGCTGATCGGCGAGCCGGGTGTCGGCAAGACCGCGATCGCCGAGGGCCTGGCCCAGCGGATCGTCTCCGGCGACGTCCCCGAGGGACTGCGCGACCGTCGGGTCGTCGCGCTCGACGTCGGCGCGCTCGTCGCCGGCGCGAAGTACCGCGGCGAGTTCGAGGACCGGCTGAAGGCCGTGCTCAAGGAGATCGCCGACGCCGAGGGCACGGTGATCCTGTTCATCGACGAGCTGCACACGATCGTCGGCGCGGGCGCGTCCGAGGGCGCGGTCGACGCGGCCAACCTGCTCAAGCCGATGCTCGCCCGCGGCGAGTTGCGCGCGGTCGGCGCGACGACGCTCGACGAGTACCGCAAGTACATCGAGAAGGACGCCGCGCTGGAGCGCCGCTTCCAGCCCGTGTACGTCGGCGAGCCGTCCGTCCAGGACACGATCGCGATCCTGCGCGGCCTCAAGGAGCGCTACCAGATCCACCACAAGGTCCGGATCCAGGACTCGGCGCTCGTCGCCGCGGCGACGCTCAGCCATCGCTATATCGCCGACCGCTTCCTGCCCGACAAGGCGATCGACCTCGTCGACGAGGCCGCCTCGCAGATCCGCATGGAGATCGACTCCAAGCCGACCGAGATCGACGAGGTCGACCGGCACATCATGCAACTCGAGATCGAGCTGCAGTCGCTCGGTGACGACTCCGACGACGACGCCGGCACCGCCGCCCGGCGCGAGGAGCTCGAGCGCACGCTCGCCGAGGAGCGCGAGCGCTCGGACGCGATGCACGCCGAGTGGCAGCGCGAGAAGGACTCGCTCGGCGCCGTCGCCGAGGTCCAGGAGCAGCTGGAGGAGGCCCGCATCGAGCTTGAGCGCGCGCAGCGCGAGGCCGATCTCGGACGCGCCGCCGAGCTGCAGTACGGCACGATCCCGGAGCTTGAGAAGCGGCTCGCCGCCGCCGAGACCGCCGAGGCGGAGGCCGCCGCCGCGGACGGGCTGCATCACGGCCGGCGCTTTCTCAAGGACGTCGTCGATGCCGAGGACGTCGCCGAGATCGTCGCCAAGTGGACCGGCGTGCCGGTGACGCGCCTCATGGAGGGGGAGATCGAGAAGCTCGTCCACATGGAGGAGCGCCTCCATCAGCGCGTCGTCGGCCAGGACGAGGCGATCGAGGCCGTCTCCGCGGCGCTCCGCCGCTCGCGCGCCGGGCTGTCGGATCCCGAGCGACCGATCGGGACGTTCCTGTTCCTCGGCCCGACCGGCGTCGGCAAGACCGAGCTCGCCCGCGCGCTCGCCGAGTTCATGTTCGACACGACCGAGGCGATGGTCCGCGTCGACATGTCCGAGTACATGGAGAAGCACTCGGTGAGCCGTCTCGTCGGCGCGCCCCCCGGCTACGTCGGCTACGAGGAGGGCGGTCAGCTCACCGAGGCGGTGCGCCGCCGGCCGTACTCCGTCGTGCTCCTCGACGAGATCGAGAAGGCCCACCCGGACGTGTTCAACGCGCTGCTGCAGGTGATGGACGACGGACGGCTCACCGACGGCCAGGGCCGCACCGTGTCGTTCAAGAACGTCGTGCTGATCATGACCTCGAACATCCCGGGCGGCCGCACGGGCGCGGAGGGCCACTTCCGGCCCGAGTTCATCAACCGCCTCGATGACATCGTCGAGTTCAAGCCGCTCACCCGCGCACAGCTCGGCGAGATCGTCGACCTGCAGGTGACGCTCGTGAGCCGCCGGCTCGCCGAGCGCGGGATCGCGATCGAGCTCTCAGGCGAGGCGCGGACGCTGCTCGGCAACCTCGGCTACGACCCGACGTACGGCGCCCGGCCGCTGAAGCGCGTGATCCAGAAGCGGCTCGTCGATCCGCTCGCGCTGGCGTTGCTGGAGGGGCGGTTCGGCGCCGGCGACGTCGTGCGGATCGGAGCCTCCGAGGGCGAGCTGACATTCGAGCGCGCGCCCGTGGAGGAGCCCGCGGTCGCCGCGTGAGCCGCGCCGGCCGGTCCCGCGCCGCGCCGCCGCGTCTTCACGCCGCGCTGGGCATCCAACCCACCGTTTGTGTGGATCAGATGCCCACCGCCGCGGGCCGCCGGCCGCGCTGGGCATCTGACCCACCGTATGTGTGGATCAGATGCCCAGCTCGCCTCGTTGCGCCCGCGGACCGGGAGAGAGAGCGGCAGGCGGGCGCGCACCACAGCTTGACAGCCGCTGGCATGCAAGATGTTGCCATAAGGTAACCGGATGCCCTCGGTCTCCCAGGCCGGATCCCGCGCCGCCGGGTCCCCAGGGCGCGACGCGCGGCGCCCGGTGTCCGCGACGACGACCGCCTACCGCCACGCCAAGGAGCGGCTCCTCGACGGTCGCTTCCCCGCCGGCCAGCTGCTCTCCGAGAACGAGCTCGCCCGTGAGCTCGGGATCAGTCGCACGCCGGTGCGCGAGGCGTTCCTGCTGCTGGAGGCGGAGGGGCTGCTCGAGCTCTATCCGCGCCGCGGCGCACTCGTCACGCCGATCTCGCCGACCGAGGCCGACGACCTGCTCGAGGCGCGGCTCCTCACCGAGGCCCACTGTGCGGGCGCGGTGACCGCGCCCGATCCCGCGCTCGACGCCGCGCTCGCGGAGACGATCGATGCCCAGCGGCGCGCGCTCGCCGACGACGACCGTGTCGAGAGCCACCTCTTCACGGTCGCCGACCGCGAGTTCCATCGCGCGATCGTCGTCGCCCACGGCAACCCGATCCTCACGCGCCAGTACGACGCGCTCCGTGACCGCCAGCAGCGGATCTCGGCGCTCGCCACCGCGCGCAGCCGTGAGCGGATCGCGCAGTTCATCGCCGAGCATGGGGAGATCGCCGCGGCCCTGGGGGCCGGCGATGGACAGAGGGCGCGCGAGCTGGTCGAGAGCCACCTGCGGGCCGCGCACGAGCTCGCCCGCGGCGCGCGGCGCTGACCCGACTCAGGCCTCGGCGGGCACGAGGCCGGTGTCCTCGACCGCGCCTGCGATCCGCTCAAGCGCGCCGGAGAGCATGTCCTCGCTCGCGCGGGCCGCGTCGCGCTGCTCGCCCACTGTCTGCGCAATGCGATGCGCGACCTCGTCGACGGTGGCGAGCGTCTCGCTCGTCTGCTGGACCGCATCGACGACCGACGCGCCGTGCTCGCCGACCTGGGCCATGTGACCGAGCACGCGCTCGGCGGCGACGCCCGCCTCGTCGGCGAGCGCGCCGACGTCGGCGGCGACGACGGCAAAGCCCTTGCCCTGCTCGCCGGCGCGGGCGGCCTCGATCGAGGCGTTGAGCGCGAGCAGGCGCGTGCGGCGCGCCACGGCCGAGATCTCACGGGTGACGTCGGCGGCGGCCTCGGTCGTGCGCTGCAGCGCGAGGCTTGAGTCGACCGCCTCGGCGACGCGGTCGCGGGCGACGCCGGCGGCCTGCACGGTCTCGTCGGCGAGCGCGTCGATCGTGTCGCTCGAGCGGGCGAGCGC
Organism: Solirubrobacteraceae bacterium; assembly: GCA_035294545.1. Classification (GTDB taxonomy): domain Bacteria; phylum Actinomycetota; class Thermoleophilia; order Solirubrobacterales; family Solirubrobacteraceae; genus Palsa-465. The sequence continues at coordinate 10,060 of DATGKS010000083.1, forward strand.
GGCGAACGACTGCTCGATCTCGCCGAGCGCGCCCTGTGCCGCCGCGGCGCTGCGCCGCCTGGCCTCGCGGGCGGCCTCGAGGCGCGCCTGCTCGGCGTCGGCGGCCGCGCGACGGCGCCCGCGCTCCGCCTCCTCCTCCAGCGCGGCGCGCTCGGCCGCCTGGCGGGCCTCGGCGGCCGCTCGGGCCTCGGCGTCGGCCTCGCGCTCAGCGGCGCGGCGAGCCTCCGCGGCGGCCTGCGCCTCGGCGGCGTCGTGCCGCTCGCGCTCGGCGGCCTCGCGGCGGCGGGCCATCTCGGCGAGCAGCTCGTTGACGCTCGCGGCGAGCGGCGCGAGGTCGCTTGAGGGGGCGTGGACCTCGGTCCCGGCGCGCGCGGCCTCGGCCACCGCGCCCCGGAACGCCCCGTTGCGCCGGCGCATCGCGGTTCGCTGCGCGAGGATCGAGACGAGCAGCAAAAGCAGCCCGAGCGCGCCGATGATGAGCGCGATCCGCGTCGTGCTCGACAGCGCTGCCCGGTGGATCGGGCGGTGGAAGCTGACGACGAGGTGCAGCGGCGACCCGCCCTGGACGGAGGAGGCGGTGACGATCAGGTCGATCCGGTGCGGGTCGGCGGCGCGGGTCTGCACCCGGAGCGTCCCGAGCGCGCTCGCGAGCTCGGTCGTGCGCCCGCTCGTCACCGGTGCGCCGAGCGAGACCGACAGACCGGCTCGCCGGCCGAGCGCGTGGACGCCGGCGGCGTCGAGTGACTTCAGTCCGACGAGCGTGCCGACGACCGGGCCGGCGCCGCTCGTGTGCGCGATCGGCGCCGAGCAGAAGAGGTCGTGCGTCGTCCCCGCGCTCAGCACTCCGCAGCGGGTCGTCCCGGGCTTCGTGGCCGGGCTGAGCAGCACCGGCCGGCGGGAGAGCGCGGCGGCGAGGCTCGGCGGCACCGGCAGGTAGCGCCCGCCGCCGGCCGCGATCGGCCCGCCGCTCACGACCCGGCCGTGGTCGTCGACGGCGATCACCGCGCTCAGGCCGAAGCCCGCCATCTGCGAGGCCGGCAACAGCGAGCTCATCGAGCCGGTCTGGTCGGCGCGGACGGCGGTGTCCATCGCGTCCCACTCGGCCTCGGTGTCGATGATGTTCGCCGAGAGCGTCTTCTCGTAGCCGAGCGTCGTCGCGATCCGGGCGGCCTGGCCACGAGCCTCCTGGGCCTCGAGGCGGTCGAACGTCCCCGTCATCATCGAGTGCAGGACGAGGTAGGCGATCACGAGCAGCGCGACGAACGCGCCGCCGATCCAGGTGAATTCGTGGCCGGCGAACCGGTGGAGCAGACCATTCTGGGGCACGCCCCGTTCATCGACCGAAGCGCGCGGAGGTTGAAGCGCGCATAAGCGGCGGACGGCGCCGCCCGCGATCGGGTACAACCGCAGAGACACAGCGAGGAGGGAGTCCGCAGACGATGCCGACCTACATCATGCTCACGAAGCTGACTCCCGAGGGAGTCCAGACGATCAAGAACAATCCCGGGCGGATCCGCGAGGTCAACCGCGAGATCGAGTCGCTCGGCGCGACCGTCACCGCCCAGTGGGCGACGCTCGGCGAGTACGACTTCGTCAACGTCATCGAGGCGGCGGACGCGGAGTCGATCGCGCGCGTCTCCCTGGAGCTCGGATCGCGCGGCACGAGCCGGTACGAGACCCTCACCGCGATCCCGATCGACGACTTCATCGGGGCGATGTAGTGCCCGCAGGCTCTGCGGACGCCGGAGGTGGACGGGCCGGCGAGGACATCGTGCTCGTGCTCGGCGGCGGGGCCCGCGAGCACGCGATCGTGCGGGCGCTCGACCGCTCCCAGCGCCGGCCGCGGATCCTCTGCGCGCCCGGCAACGCCGGCATCGCCCGTGAGGTCGAGACCGTCGCCACGCTCGACCCGTGCGACCCGAGGGCGGTGTGCGCGCTCGCCGCCGAGCGCGACGTCTCGCTCGTCGTCGTCGGCCCCGAGGCGCCGCTCGTGGCGGGCGTCGCCGACGCGCTGGCACAGGACGGGCGCGCCTGCTTCGGACCGACGCGCGCGGGCGCGCGACTGGAGGGCTCGAAGGCGTTCTGCAAGGAGGTGATGATCGCCGCCGGGGTGCCGACCGCCGCCTACTCGGTCGTCGCCGACCCCGACGCCGGGCTCGCCGCGATCCCCCGCTCGGAGGACGGCGCCGCGCGCTACCCGGTCGTGATCAAGGCCGACGGCCTCGCCGCGGGCAAGGGCGTGATCGTCGCCGCCGACGAGGCGGAGGCGCGCCGCGCGCTGGAGGACCTGCTCGTCTCCCGCCGGTTCGGCACCGAGCGGGTCGTCGTCGAGGAGCACCTCGAGGGCGAGGAGCTCTCGCTGCTCGCGCTGTGCGACGGCAAGACGGCGTTGCCGCTCGCCTCCGCTCGGGACTACAAGCGCATCTTCGACGGCGACGGGGGTCCGAACACGGGCGGGATGGGCTCCTACTCACCCGTTCCGGAGGTGGGGGCGCAGCGGGCGCGCGAGATCTGCGCCGCCGTCCACCAGCCGGTGCTCGACGAGCTCACGCGTCGCGGGATCCCGTTCCACGGTGTGCTCTACGCCGGCCTGATGATGACCGCGGACGGCCCGAAGGTCCTCGAGTTCAACGTCCGCTTCGGCGATCCCGAAACGCAGGCGATCCTGCCCCGGCTGCGGACCGACCTGCTCGAGCTCATGCAGGCGGCGACCCGACCGGGCGGCCTCGCCGAGCACGCCGACCGCGGCCTCGAGTGGGACCCGCGCCCCGCCGTCACCATCGTGCTCGCCTCCGCCGGGTACCCGGAGTCATCGCGCAGCGGCGACCGGATCACCGGCCTGGACGCGGTCGCGGACGTCGAGGTGACGCACGCCGGCACCGCCCTGTCCGGCGACGGAGCGCTCGTCACCGCCGGCGGACGCGTCCTCAGCGTGACGGCGCTCGGCGACGACGTCGCCGCAGCGCGCGCCGGTGCCTACGCGGCGGCCGAGCGGATCGAGTTCGACGGCCGCCAGATGCGCTCCGACATTGCGCTGCACGCGGTGGGGAGTCTCGAGCGGACCGCCGGATGAGCGTTGCGACCGGACCGACTCCGGCCGTCCCGCTGGCGGCCGTCCCCGAGTCCGTCCCCGAGCGCGAGCCGGCCACCGAGCCGCTCGCACAGACGGCGGCCGAGATCGAGCAGATCGACGTCGACGCGCCGCGGGTGGCGATCGTCGTCGCCGACCGGGAGGACCTGCTGATCCTCGAACGCGCCGAGACCGAGCTGCACAACCGGGGGATCACAACGGAGGTGCGCGTGATGTCCGCCGACGAGGCGCCGCGCGCCGTGGCCGAATACACCGAGAACGCGCAGCTGCGCGGCATCCGGGTGATCATCGCCGGCGCAGGACCGCGGGCGCGGCTGCCGGGGCTGATCAGCGCCCACACCGAGCTGCCGGTGATCGGCGTCCCGCTGACCAGCCGCGGAGCCGAGGCCGGCCGTCTCGACGCGCTGCTCTCCGACCGCCCGGCGCCCGCCGGAAAACCGGTTGCGTGGGTGGGCCTCGACGATGCCGCGGGCGCGGCGGTGCTCGCGGCGCGGATCCTCAGGGCCTGAGGGCGGGTAGACGGGGGAGTGGGATGCCGGCCAGGACCAGGACCGCGCGACATCGGCTTGACCGGCTCGACGACGAGCGTCTGGCGAGGTTGAGCGGGACCGATCGCCCGGGGGCGCTCGCCATCCTCTACGCGCGCCATCACCAGGCGCTGTACCGCTATTGCGCGACGCTCGTCCGTGACGAGGCCGACGCCCAGGATGCGCTGCAGGCGACATGGCTGCGGGCGCTGCTCGCGCTCCGCCGCGGCCAGCGCGACGCGCCGCTGCGGCCCTGGCTGTTCCGGATCGCCCATAACGAATCGGTGTCGATCCTTCGCCGCCGTGTCCGCGGACGCGAGTCCGCGCTCATGCCGGCGGGCGCGCCCCGCTCGGCGGAGGAGGGCGTGCTCGCCCGCGAGCGCTTCGCACAGGTTCTCGATGATCTGCACTCGCTTCCCGAGCGCGCGCGCAGCGCGCTCGTGCTGCGCGAGCTCACCGGCCTCTCGCATGAGGAGATCGCGGGCGCGCTCGGCATCACGGTCCCCGCCGCTCGGCAGTCGATCTACGAGGCGCGACGCGGCCTGCAGGAGCAAGCCCGCGGCCGCGCGATGGCGTGCGGCGAGATCCAGCTGCGCGTCTCGGACGGCGACCGCCGGGCGCTGCGGAGCCGCGTGGTGCGCGCCCACATCCGCCACTGCGCTGAATGCGCCGCGTTCGCGGGGGCGATCGGCGAGCGACGCGAGTCGCCGCGGGCGTTCGCGCCGACGCTCGGGATCGGCGCGTCCGGGGCGATCCTCGCACGCCGGGCCCACATGCGCGTGTCCGGCGCCCGCCGTGGCCGCGGCCACGGCCACGCCCCCGTCCCCGGCCACGGCAGGTAGTTCCTGACTTTCGCCCCGCTCGTGCGTCGTCGGGTAGAGCGCTCGGTGCGGCAACCCCCGCCGCGCCCGGCGCGACATTTCGACGGGGCCGGCGGCGGCCCAAGGAGGCGATGTGCGAATTCGAGGAGCAGTTGTCGTGCTGTCAGTGGCGATGGCGCTCGGCGCGGGAGCGCCGGCGGCGCTCGCGGCCGGTTCCGCGACGGCGAGCCCCGGGCATCCGGCGCACCTCGCGCGGTCGACGGCAGGCGCGGGGATCACGCCCCTCGCGCTCAACGCGCGGCAGATCAAGGGAGCGTTCACGGCCGTGCCCGGCGCCACGCCCGCGTGCACGCTGCCGGACGGCACCACGTCGACGTATTTCCACTGCTATACGCCGCAGCAGATCCGTTCCGCCTACGACGTGACCGGTGTCGCGCCCCTGGCGAACGGGATGCCGAACGAGGGTCAGGGTCAGACGATCGTGCTCGTCGACTCCTACGGCAGCCCGACCGCGGCGGCCGACCTGCGGCACTTCCACGACACGTTCTTCCCGAACCTGCCGGCGCCGAACTTCGAGCAGGTGTTCCCTCAGGGCAACCCGCAGTACCACAACACCTGCCAGAAATCGCAGGGCCTCTCGGGCCCGTGCGCGGCCGCGAACTGGTCCGGCGAGGCGACGCTCGACATCGAGTGGGCGTACTCGATCGCGCCTGAGGCGCACCTCATCCTGCTCGCGGTCCCGCCGGCGGAAACAGTCGGTGTGCAGGGGTTCCCGAACCTGTTCAAGGCGATCTCGCACGAGATCGACGTCACGCCCCCCGGGACGCTGTTCTCGATGTCGCTGAGTGCCCCCGAGCAGGACTTCGGATCGGCCGGGGCGCAGCAGACGGCGAAGTTCAACGCGGTGTTCGAGAAGGGTCTCGCCAAGCGCGACAACTTCTTCGCCGCGACGGGGGACACCGGCACCGTCGGTCCCCGCAAGCAGCACAAGGAAACGACCACGTATCCGTATCCGGTCGTCGGCTATCCGAACAGCTCGCCGTACGTCGTCGCGGTCGGCGGCACCCAGCTGCAGGACGGGTGGACCTGGGATCCGACGAGCGACACCGCGTTCAACGCCGACGGGAGCTTCAACCCCGCCTACTGGAGCTGGACGAACGGTGGCGACACCCAGCCGGTGTGGAACGAGTCGTGGGCGCCGATCGCCACCGGTGGTGGGGCGAGCACGCTGTTCCCGCGGCCGTCCTGGCAGGCGGGCGTCGATCCGGCCTACGGCAACCATCGTCTCGTGCCCGACACGGCATGGAACGCGGCCGTCAACGGTGGCGTCGACGTCTACATCACCGCGTATCCGCAGTTCAACTGCGGCAACGCGACGGGCTGCTGGACGATCTACGGCGGCACCTCCGCCGCGACGCCGCAGACCGCAGGGCTGACCGCGCTCGTCAACGCCGCCCGCGAGTCGGCGGGCAAGGAGCCGATCGGCTTCCTCGATCCCTACCTCTACCAGGACGGGATCGGCCAGAGCGCCTACGACGACGTCGTTCCGATGCACTATGGCTCGGCCCCGGCCTCGTTCACGGGCTCCGAGATCGGCGTCGGGACGGTGCAGAAGTCGGTCGGGGATCTGCGGGACAACCAGCTCTGGGGTTCGTCAGTTCCGGGATACCCGACCACTCCGGGCTATGACGCGACCACCGGCTGGGGCGCGCCCGACGCCGCCAGGTTCGTCCAGGAACTGACGGCGACCCCGTGACGGCCGCGTAGGCCACCGCCGACGGCGGGAGGGGCCGTCGACGGGAGAGCGGCGGGTCCGGCGCCGGGGTGGCGCCGGACCCGCCCGCCCAGCGCGTTCCGCCGCTGGGATGCCTCGGACCGCCCTCCCAGCGCGTTCGGCGCTGGGAGGGCGCGCCGATTCAGGCGGTCGCCGGCGGGCGCGTGAGGTCCTGGATGTACCGGGCCACGACCGCGGCCAGGTTGTGGCGGATGCGCACGGCGTCCGAGGAGGAGAGGCGGGTGCTGCTGATCGGTGCTGGGCTCATTGTGATCTCCTCGACGTCGTTGTACGGTGGGCCTCGTACGATACCAGCTAGTTTGATGGTTGTCGTACAAAGCGAGGGAGCGTCCTATAGTGGAGACGGCACATGGGAACGACGAGTGATCAAATCGCCCATCCCGACCGAGACGAGCTGGAGCTCGGAGCCGTGCTCCACGCACTCTCCGATCCGGTGCGGCTCAAGATCGTGGCCGAGCTCGCGCAGGGCGAGATGGAGCACACATGCGGCAGCTTCGCGCTGCCGGTCACCAAGTCGACGTGCACCCACCACTTCAAGGTGCTGCGCGAAGCCGGCGTGATCAAGCAGCGTCAGCAGGGCACGACCCGGCTCAACACGCTGCGACGCTCCGACCTCGACGCACGCTTCCCCGGGCTGCTGGACACGATCCTGCACGCCGCCCGCACGAGTGCCGGCGGGGCCGAAGAGGCCGCCGCGTCGCTCACCGCGGTCGCGGGCACGATGGGCACGTCGGCCATGCGGGCCGCCTGACCCGCCGCCGGTGATCGCCCGCTACACCCGCCGGGAGCTGGCCGACGCATGGTCGGACCGCGCGCGCTTCGAGGCGATGCGACGGGTCGAGGTCGCGGCCTGCGAGGAGATGGACGGGCCGACGGACGCCGAGCTCGACGCGATCCGAGGCGCGACGTTCACCGTCGAGGCGATCGAGGAGCGCGAGCGCGTCACCGATCACGACACGGCGGCGTTCGTCGACGTGCTCTCCGAGTCCGCCGGTCCGGCGGGCCGCTGGATCCACTACGGCCTCACCTCCTCCGACGTGCTTGACACCGGGCTCGCGCTCCAGCTGCGCGACGTCGCCGCGCTCATCCTTCCCGACGCCGCCCGCCTGGTCGCCGAGCTCGCCGCGCAGGCACGCGCGAACGTCGACACGCTCTGCGTCGGGCGCACGCACGGCATCCACGCCGAGCCGACGACGTTCGGCATCAAGCTCGCGGGCTTCGCGTTCGAGGCCGAGCGCAACCGCGTGCGGCTGGAGCGCGCGTTCGCGCAGGCGCAGGTCGGCGCGGTGAGCGGCGCCGTCGGCACCTACTCCGCGACCGCGCCCGACTTCGAGGCGCGGGTGCTCGAGCGGCTCGGCCTCGCCCGCGAGCCGGTCTCCACGCAGGTCGTCGCGCGCGACCGGCACGCCGAGCTGCTTGAGGCGATCGCGCTCGCCGGGGCGGGGCTTGAGCGTCTCGCCACCGAGCTTCGTCACCTCGCCCGCACCGAGGTCGCCGAGGTGCGCGAGCCGTTCGGCACCGGCCAGAAGGGCTCGAGCGCGATGCCGCACAAGCGCAACCCGATCAAGTCCGAGCAGATCACGGGCCTCGCCCGGCTGCTGCGCGGCTACGCGAGCGCGGGCCTCGAGGACGTCGCCCTATGGCACGAGCGTGACATCTCGCATTCCTCGGTCGAGCGGGTCGCGCTCCCGGATGCGACGACGCTCCTGGACCACATGCAGCGGCGGATGCTGTCGCTCGTCACGGGCATGGTCGTCGACCGCGAGCGGATGCGCGAGAACCTCGAGCTCACGCACGGCGCGCTCTTCTCTCAGCGGGTGCTGCTCGCGCTCGTCGCCGCCGGCGCCACGCGCGACGACGCGTACCGCGTCGTCCAGCGCCTCGCTCAGCGCGCGCTCGACGAGCGCACGCCGCTGCGCGAGCTGCTCGCCGCCGACCCGGCAGGCGAGGGCCTCGACCTTGACGCCGTCTTCGACTACGCGCCGTTCGTCCGCCACGCGCACGCGATCATCGACCGTCTCGACGCGATACCCCGCTCGGGGCACGCGGCCGCGTCCGTCCCAGCGGTCGCCTGACGGAACGCATGCTCTACCGCGACTTCGCCACACAGGCCGAGATCGACGCGCAGTACCACGTCAGCCTGCGCCGCCCGGACTACGCCGAGGTCGAGCGGCGGATGGCGGAGCTCTCGGCCGGGGTACGCCGCGACCATCCCGCCGCGCGACTCGGTGTCCGCTTCGGCGCGACGCTGTCCGAGCATCTCGACGTCTTCTGCGCCGGCGCGCCCGAGGCCGGCGGTCCGCGTCCGGTGCTCGTGTTCATCCACGGCGGCTACTGGCGCGCCGGCAACGCGGCCGACTGGTCGCTTGTCGCCACCGGCCCGAACGCGCACGGGATCGACGTCGCCGTCACGAACTACACGCTCGCGCCCGCGGCTTCGATCGACGAGATCACCCGCCAGAGCCGGGCGGCGGTGGCGTGGCTCCATGCCCACGCCGCCGAGTGGGGCGGCGACCCGAACCGCATCCACGTCGCGGGTCACTCCGCGGGCGGCCACCTCACCGCGATGGTGCTCGCGACCGATTGGGCGGGCGACTACGGGCTGCCCGCCGACCTCGTCAAGGGCGGCGTGCCGCTGAGCGGTCTGTACGACCTGCGGCCGTTCCCCTACTCCTACCTCGCGCCCGCGCTCCAGCTCAGCCGCCGCACCGTCGAGACACAGAGCCCGCTGCTCTTGCCGGTCGACCCCGCCCGCGCCCACGTCCCACGGATCGTCGCCTGGGGCGGCGGCGAGACGGATGAGTTCGTCCGGCAGTCACGCGCCTACGCGGCGCACTGCCGCGCCGCCGGCATCGAGGTTCGCGAGCTGCCGCTCGGCGCCGACGACCACTTCGACGCGGTGCTCCAGCTCGCCGACCCGGACAGCGAGCTGACCCGCGCGATCACAGAACACGTATCGTTGCGCTGACGGGGCTGCAGGGCACCTGGCTCGAGGTGTACACCGCGGGCGGCGCGCCGGATCCCTCGTGGGCGCCGTCGGTCGGCTCGCTGAGCGCGACCAAGCTCTCGCGCGGCCAGACGGCGAGCCTGTCCGGCTCCCGGCTCGCCGGCCGCGACCGGGGCGCGGCGTACGGAGACGACCCGGATCCGCGCCGCCTCGTCAGCCGAACGTCGGGCCGAAGATCGAGAGCAGCGTCTTGACGATCGAGGAGGCGGGGCGCCGGCGCTCGCCGCCGAGCCAGTCGCCGACGAGGCCGTCGGTCGCGCCCATGAGCGCGATCACGATTGCGCGGCGCTCCTCGGCGGGCATGGACGCGAGCCGCGTGAGCTCGGCCGCCTCGTGTGAGAGCAGCGCGACGTACGCGTCGTTGACGCGGCGGCGCTCCGCCTCGAGGGCGGCGCTCACGCCGATCGACTCCCGGTAGACGATCCGCATGCCGCGCTCGTCGCGCAGCATCGCGCCCACGAACGCGCGCAGGCCTGCCTCGAGCCGCCGCCGCGGATCCCGTTCGGCCGCGAGCGCGGCGCGCACCTCCTCCAGCACGCCCCGCGCCTGGCGCACGTAGACGGCCCGGAGCAGGTCCTCGCGGTGGCGGAACTGCTCGTAGAAGTAGCGCGCGTTGAGTGACGCTTCGGCGCACACGCCCTCGATCGTCGAGCTCGCGTATCCGATCGTCCCGAACAGCTCAAGACCGGCGTCGAGCAACCGCTCGCGCCGCTCCGCGCGCCGCTCGTCGGCGGTCCGGCCGCCGTAGCGGCGCTCGGTCGAATCTCCCCCGTTGCTGATCGACAAAATTTATCCGGATTGATCAGCTTCCGTGATGAAGTCGTGTCCTCGGGCCCGTCGGAAATGACCGCTACGATGCGGGCGTGGTGGCCGCCCTCGCCGATCTCACGCTGCTCGAAGCGGGCAAGGTCCGTGAGATCTACGAGCTCGGCGCCGAGCTCCTGCTCGTCGCCTCCGACCGGGTGTCGACGTACGACGCCGTCCACCCGACGCCGATCCCCGGCAAGGGCGAGGTGCTCACCGGCCTGTCGGCGTTCTGGTTCGAGCGCACGGCGGACATCGTGCCGGGGCATGTCATCTCGGTCGCCGACGGCGTACCGGAGGAGGTGCGCGGTCGCGCGATGGTCGTGCGCCGGTTGCGGATGCTGCCCGTCGAGTGCGTCGTGCGCGGCTATCTCAGCGGGTCGGGCTGGAAGGACTACGCAGCGAGTGGACGCGTATCCGGCATCGCGCTGCCGGCGGGCCTGCGCGAGTCCGAGCGGTTGCCCGAGCCACTCTTCACCCCGTCCACGAAGGCCGCCACCGGCCACGACGAGCCGATCGACTTCGAACGCGCCGCCGCGCTGATCGGCGACGCGGCGCTCGCCGAGCGCGTGCGTGCCACCTCGATCGCGGTCTACGAGCGGGTGGCCGGGCACGCCGCTGCCCGCGGGGTCATCCTCGCCGACACGAAGTTCGAGTTCGGCGTCGACGAGGACGGCGAGCTCGTGCTCGCCGACGAGCTCTGCACCCCCGACTCCTCGCGCTTCTGGCCGGCCGACGGCTACGCGCCGGGCGGCGCGCAGCCGAGCTTCGACAAGCAGTTCGTGCGCGACTGGGCCTCCGGAACCGGCTGGGACCGGACGCCGCCCGCACCCGCGATCCCGGCCGAGATCGTGCGCGCCACCCAGGGTCGCTACCGCGAGATCTACGAGCGGCTCACCGGCGAGCCGCTGGCGGCGTGGCGCGCGCGCACCGGCGCGCCGGGCGACGAAGCCTGATGCGCGTCCGCGTGCTCGTCTCTCCCAAGCGCGGGATCCTCGACCCGCAGGGCCAGGCGGTCGAGCGGGCGCTGCCCGCGCTCGGCTTCGACGGTGTCTCGAACGTTCACGTCGGTCGTCTGATCGAGCTCGACGTCGACGACCCGGCGCGCGTGCCGGCGATGTGCGACGCGCTCCTCACCAACCCGCTCATCGAGGACTACGAGATCGTGGAGGACGTGTCGGCGTGAAGTTCGGCATCGTCCGGTTCCCCGGCTCGTGCGACGACATCGACGCGCAACTCGCCTGCGAGCGGGTCGGCGAGGCGGTGCTCCTGTGGCACGCCGACCGCGACCTGCAGGGCGTCGACGCGGTCGTCATCCCCGGCGGCTTCTCCTACGGCGACTACCTGCGCGCGGGCGCGATCGCGCGTTTCGCTCCGGTGATGGAGTCGGTCGCGGAGTTCGCGCGCGAGGGCGGGCTTGTGCTCGGGATCTGCAACGGCTTCCAGGTGCTGTGCGAGGCGGGGCTGCTGCCCGGGGCGCTGCTGCCGAACGTGTCGCTGCGCTTCGTCTTTCGCCAGGTCCGTCTCGAGGTCGTCGACTCCGAGACCCCCTTCACGCGCGCATGCGAGCCCGGCCGAACGCTGTCGATCCCCGCCAAGCATGCGTCCGGGCGCTACTTCTCCCCGGAGCCGGTCGACGTCGTGCTCCGCTACGCCCCCGGCGAGAACCCGAACGGCTCCCAGGATGACATCGCGGGCGTGCGCAACGCGGCCGGCAACGTGTTCGGGCTCATGCCTCATCCCGAGCACGCCGTCGATCCGCTCACCGGGTCGGTCGACGGCCTGTCGATCTTCGAGTCGATGCGCGTGAGTGTCGAGGCGCGCGTCGCGGCGTGAGCCGGGTGGGCGGGGGTCGTGTCGTGAGCGGCGCCGCCACCGACTCCCGGCACGCCGCGCTCGGGCTCAGCGACCTCGAGTACGACCGCATCGTCGAGCTGCTGGGCCGCGAGCCCGGCGACACCGAGCTCGCGATGCTCTCGCTCATGTGGTCGGAGCACTGCGCCTACAAGCACTCGCGCAGGCTGCTGCGCCGGCTGCCGACCGAGGGGCCGGCCGTGTTGATGGGGCCGGGGGAGAACGCGGGCGTCGTCGACGTCGGCGGCGGGCTCGGGCTTGCGTTCAAGGTCGAGTCCCACAACCACCCGAGCGCGGTCGAGCCGTTCCAGGGCGCGGCCACCGGCGTCGGCGGGATCCTGCGCGACGTGTTCGCGGTCGGCGCCCGCCCGATCGCGGTGCTCGATTCGCTGCGCTTCGGCGAGGTGGCACGCTCGGCGCGCTCCCGCTACCTGCTCGAGCGCGCGGTCGCGGGGATCGGCCACTACGGCAACTCGATCGGGGTGCCGACGATCGGCGGCGAGGTCTACTTCGAGCACGCCTACGAGCAGAACTGCCTCGTCAACGCGATGTGCCTCGGGCTCGCGCCGCAGGCGCGGCTGATCCGCGCCGCGGCCGCCGGTCCCGGCAACGTGCTCGTGCTGCTCGGCGCGCTCACCGGCCGCGACGGGATCGGCGGAGCGTCGGTGCTCGCCTCCGCCGAATTCGGCGAGGGCGACGCGGACAAGCGTCCGACCGTCCAGATCGGGGACCCGTTCGCGGAGAAGAAGCTGCTCGAGTGCTCGCTTGAGCTGCTCGACTCCGAGCTGCTCGTCTCGCTGCAGGATCTCGGCGCCGCCGGGCTCACCTCGTCGGCCTCGGAGATGGCTGCCAAGGGCGCGGTCGGGCTCGACATCGACTGCGACCGGGTGCCGCTTCGCGAGCCGGGGATGGAGCCGTTCGAGATCATGGTCTCCGAGTCCCAGGAGCGGATGCTCTGTGTCGTCGTGCCGGAGCGCGTCCCCGACGTCGTCGCGGTCTGCGAGCGCTGGGAGATCCGCGCGACGCCGATCGGCGAGGTGACCGATTCCGGGCGGATGCGGATCCGCGCCGGCGGTGAGCTCGTCGCCGACCTGCCGGTGGGAATCCTCGTCGACGACTGCCCGGTCTACGACCTCGCCCCCGTGGCCCCGGAGGGCGGTCCGACCTCGATCTACCCGGCCCCCGAGCCCGTCTCAGCGGCGGTCGACGCCGCCGGCTCGGCCGGCGACACGCTCCTCGCGCTGCTCGCGAGCGCGAACCTCGCCTCCCGGCTGCCCGTGTTCGAGCAGTACGACCCGGTCGTGCAGTCGCGGACCGTGCGCCGTCCCGACGAGGCCGACGCCGCGGTCCTCGCGCTGCCGACCGGCGAGGCGATCGCGGTCTCGATCGACGGCAACGGGCGCCGGGTCGCCTGCGACCCCCGGACCGGCGCCGCCGAGGTCGTCTACGAGTGCGCCGCGAACCTCGCCTGCGTCGGCGGTGAGCCGCTCGGCCTCACGAACTGCCTCAACTTCGGCAACCCCGAGAAGGGCCATGTCGCATGGCAGCTCAGCGAGGCGGTCGACGGGATCGCCGCGGCCTGCGAGGCGCTGTCGGTGCCGGTGATCGGCGGCAACGTCTCGCTCTACAACGAGGCGCCGGCGGGGCCGATCTATCCGACGCCCGTGATCGGGATGGTCGGGCGCCTGCCCGATCCCGCGCGCGCCGGGCGGCTCGCGTTCGGCTCCGAGGGAGATGCGATCGCGATCGTCGGCGGGTTTCATCCCTCGCCGGTCGGCTCCGAGCTCGCGAAGCTCCGGGGCGAGCCGCTCGCCGCGCCGCTGCCGCCACTCGACGCAATCGCCGCGCTCGGCGCCCATCGCGCGGTCCGTGAGGCGGTCCGCGCCGGAACGCTCACCAGCGCGCACGACATCGCGGAGGGCGGGATCGCGGTGGCGCTCGCCGAGTGCTGCGTCGCCGGGAACGTGGGCGCGCGCGTCGAGCTCCCGGAGGGGCTCGATCCGTTCGCGGAGGCGTTCGGACGCGCGTTCGTCGTTTCCGGGCCGCCCGAGGCGCTCGCCGGCATCGGCGCCGAGCCGGGAGGACCCCGGTCGGGACACGCGGCCGTGCCGGTCACCGTGATCGGCCGCGTCGGCGGCCCGGCACTCGAACTCGAGGGCGTGCTCGGGGTGCCGGTGGCCGCGCTCGCGGAGGCCCGCGCCGGCGGGCTCGCCGCCGCTCTCTGAGAGCGCGCACGCTCCGCGCCCGGGACCTCTCGTCATGTCCGGGTGGAGCCGCGACGGACCGTGTCACGTCTTCTCCTCCGGGGGGCCGGCCCGCGGTGCCTCTCCTCGCCCCGGGCCGATCCGGCGAATCCCGTTGCTACCGTCATCGCCGAGGCCCCTGCGGTGACGCCCCCCTCTCTCGATCTGCGTGACGGACCCCGCGACGAGTGCGGCGTGTTCGGGATCTACGCCCCCGGGCACGATGTCGCGCGTCTCACGTACTTCGCGCTGTTCGCGCTCCAGCATCGCGGCCAGGAGTCCGCCGGCATCGCGACCGCGCCGCTGCACGGCCCGATCCTCGCGATCCGCGACCAGGGCCTCGTCTCGCAGGTGTTCAAGGACGACCACGTGCTGCGCTCGCTGGCGGGCGATCTGGCGATCGGTCACGTGCGCTACTCGACGACCGGCGCCTCGGCGTGGGAGAACACGCAGCCGATCGTGCGCGACGACCACCGGATCCTCGCGCTCGGTCACAACGGCAACCTGATCAACGCCGTGGAGCTCCACGCCGAGCTGCGTGGGCGCGACGTGCCGTTCCGCTCGACCTCGGACTCTGAGATCATCGCCGCGCTGCTCGCGACCCACCCCGCCGAGCAGATCGAGGACGCGGTCGCCGACGTGCTCCCGCGGCTGCAGGGTGCGTTCTCGACGGTCGTCATGACGGGCGAGAAGGTCGTCGCCTTCCGGGATCCGAACGGGATCCGACCGCTCTCGATCGGCCGCATCCCCGCCGCCGGGGACTCGAACGACCGCGACGTGTACTGCGTGGCGAGCGAGACCTGTGCCTTTGACCTGATCGGCGCCGAGCTCGTGCGCGACGTGGAGCCGGGCGAGGTGGTGACGCTCTCGCGCCACGGCGTCGAGTCGCGGGTCGCCGTCGGCGACGCGCGGCGGGCGTTCTGCGTGTTCGAGTACATCTACTTCGCGCGGCCGGACTCGCGCATGGCCGGCCTGCCCCTCCAGGTGGCCCGCGCTCGCATGGGCGAGCTGCTGTGGGAGGAGGCGCCGGTCGATGCCGACGTCGTCATCCCCGTGCCCGACTCGGGCAACGCCGCCGCCCGCGGGCTGGCGCGCGCCTCGGGGCTGCCCCAGGACGACGGCTTCATCAAGAACCGGTACGTCGCGCGCACGTTCATCCAGCCCGGCCAGGAGCTCCGCAAGCTCGGCGTGCGCCTGAAGTTCAACCCGGTTCCCGAGGTCGTCGCCGGCAAGCGCCTGATCGTCGTCGATGACTCGATCGTCCGCGGCACGACCGACCGCCAGATCGTCCAGATGCTCCGGGACGCCGGCGCCGCCGAGGTCCACCTGCGGATCTCCGCCCCACCGATCCGCAACCCTTGCCACTACGGGATCGACATGTCCTCCCGCGAGGAGATGATCGCCCACGAACGGACGGTCGCGGAGATCTCGGAGGAGATCGGCGCCGACTCGCTGCACTACCTCTCGCTGGACGGGGTCTACGAGGCGATCCGCGGCTCGCGCGATCACCACTGCGACGCCTGCTTCTCGGGGCGCTACCCGCTCGAGGGAACCGAAGAGCACGCCGGGAAGTTCGCCCTGGAGCGGTCGTTGCCGCTCGTGCGTGCGTGAGGTCGGGTGCGCGACGGGGGCGGGGGTGTCCCTCGCCACACAACAACGCTTGCGGTTGCAGAGATCGCGCTGTAGGCCGGTGCGTTCGCGATTGTGTGGCGAGTGCCACCCCCGACCGCGTCGCGTCGCGCGTCGGGGGCACGAGCGGCTCGCGGGGCTCCGGCCAAACCGGCGTTGAGCGAGCGGCAGGGGCATGTGACGATGCGGATTCGTCGCAATCCCCGCGCCAGACGCTGGGTTTGCGACAAACCCGAGCTGCTGGGGCGCCGCGCACCTGGTGAGCGTCGCTCACGCAGGGCGTCGAAGACGATCATCTCGCTGAACCCGCGACCGTCGACCTGCCAGGCGTAGCAGCCGGGCGAGCCGACCCAGGTGCGGCTGGGGACGGTGCGGTAGCCCGCGGCCGGGTTCACGATCGGCACCGATGTGCCCGTCAACGGGTTGCGACTGCGGCCATGTCGCCGCTTCGTGATGGACGTGTTGACGGTCGCGTTCAATCCGGTGCGCACCTCGAACGGCCCGGCACCGTCGCTATGGCTGCCCGGCTCGACTCTGATCCGGCCGGGCCTTCCGCGCCGCGCCCCGCGGACGACGAACGGACCGTCGTAGCCGGGCACCGCGTACCAGAGCGTGGAGATGAAATGCGGTGATCCATGGCCGGAGGATCCGAGGCGGACGCGTCCGTGCCGGATATCGCCCCGGTTCTCAATCACGACCCTCACGGGACCACGGCCCAATGCGGGGCCGCCGAAGTAGCGGTTGCTCACGACGTAGCCGCTCGAGGTAGGGCAGCGCTCGCCCGGTCGGCAGCACGGGTCACGGTCGTCTCTCCGTCTCGAGCTCGCGCCGCAGCGACGCGAGGCCCCGGCTCACTCGTTTGCGGATCACCAGCTCGGAGGTCGTCATCTCGGCGGCGATCTCGGTGTAGGAGCGCTCGTCGAGCACCCGCGCGCGGATCGCCTCGCGCTGCGCGACGGGGAGCCGGGCGAGCAGCGCCTGCAGCCAGCCGTCGTCGTTGGCGAGCGCCTCGACCCGCTCCAGCTCGTCGTCGGCGAAGCTCACCGCGTCGCGCATCCCGAGCCGGAGCCTCGCCCGCGCCTCGACCTGTCGCCGGCGCGCGCTCGTCACCAGCGCGTTGTGCGCGATCGCGAACACCCATCCGGCCGCCGTCGGCTCCGCCGCCCGGTAACGCCCCGCCGCTCCCAGGGCGGAGGCGAACACCTCGGCGGTGAGGTCGGCGACGAGCTCCGGGTCGCGCACCCGCCGCGCGAGGTAGGCGACGACCGCGCGCTCGTACCGGTCGTAGAACGCTGCGAACGCGGCCGGGTCTGCGCAGCACCCCCGCAGCAGCACCTCGTCGCTTCGCTCCTCGTGCGGCTCCACGGAGTGATCAACCCGCGTGACGCGCATCTGTGACCAGACCGTCCCGCGCCGGCCCAAGTCACCCGCGATCTGGGGCGCTCAGCTGAGGCGGGCGGTCGCGGCGAGCGCTCTCAGGCTGCGAGGTCGGCGAGCAGCGCGATCACGTCATCGCCGTGGCGGCTCACGAAGCTTGGGCCGACACCGCGGATCGCGAGCAGCTCGTCCGGATCGCTCGGCCGCCGCCGGAGCAGCTCCTCCAGCATCGCGTTCGTGGCGACCGTGTAGGCGGGCTTGCCCTCGGCGCGGGTCAGTCGCCAGCGCTTGAGCTGCTCGAGCTGGCCGCCGTCGACCGGTGGCGCATCGGGGGCAATGGGCGACCCGGCGTCCGAACCCCCGGACTCCGAGCGGCCCGCGCCCGAACGCCCGCCCGCGCCCGAACGCCGCGCGCCCGCGCCGCGCCGCCGCCGCGCACCGGGCAGCTCGACGGTCGGCAGCTCGACCGGATCGCACACGTCGCAGCAGCGCACGGACGGCGCCGGCTCCTCGGGGTCGCCGAAGTGAGCGAGCAGCTGCCGGCGGCGACAGGTGGCGCCGTCCTCGGCGAACGCCTTGAGCGCCTGGTAGGCGCGCCAGCGGCGATCGGTCGCCTGCCGGCAGGCGTCGTCGACCGCGCGGCGGTCGAAGCGTCCGGTGAGACGCGCCGCGACCCGGCCGCCCGCGCCCGGCGCCAGCGAGACGACGCCCGCGCGTTCGGCGACCGCGAGCGTGATCCGCTCCCGGTCGTCCTGGCGCCGCGGGTCGATCTCGACGACACCGCGCTCCGCGGCCCCGCCGTCGCTGCCGGCGCCGTCGGTGCCCGCGCTGTCGTTTCCGCCGTCGGTGCTGGCGCCCGCGCCGGCGCGGGCGAGTCCGTCGACCGCGCGGCGAACCTCCTCGGCGTCGATCTGCGAGCGCTTGATGAACTGGATGAGCCGGCCGAGGTCGGCACGCATCGCCAGCAGCACCGCCCGCGCCGGCCGGCCGTCGCGCCCCGCGCGGCCCGCCTCCTGGTAGTAGGCCTCGACCGAGGTCGGCAGCGCCCAGTGCCAGACGCTGCGGATGTCCTGCTTGTCGATCCCCTGACCGAACGCGTTCGTGGCCACGACGACGTCGACCTCGCCGCGCATGAACGCGTCCTGGGCGCCGTGCCGGGCAGTTGCGTCGAGGCCGGCGTGGTAGATCGCGGCCGGGATCCCGTGCTCACGCAGGAGCTCACCGACCGTCTCGGTGTCCCTGCGCGTGCCGCAGTAGACGATCGCCGGCCGCTGGTCGGGGTCGGCGAGCCCGGCGAGCAGGTGGCCGCGCTTGCGCGCGACCGCCCCCGCGCCCTCCAGCGAGACGACGTCGAAGGAGATGTTCGGGCGGTCGAAGCCGCGGCGGATGACGAGCGGGTCGCGCAGTCCGAGTCGGGCGGCGATCTCGTCGGCCACGCGGGGCGTCGCGGTCGCCGTGCAGGCCATGACCGGCGGGCGGCCGAGCGACTCGATCACCGGCCCGAGGCGCAGGTAGTCGGGTCGGAAGTCGTGCCCCCACTCCGAGACGCAGTGCGCCTCGTCGACGACGAACAGGGCGATGTCGCGGCTCTGCAGCGCCGCGCGAAAGCCCGCGGCGGCGAACCGCTCCGGCGCGCAGAACACGATCTGCGCCTCCCCCGAGCGGATCCGGGCGAGCGCCTCGCGGTTCGCCTGCTCGCCGACCGCGGCCGCAAGCATCACCGAGCGCTGCCCCGCGTCGAGCAACCGCCGATGCTGGTCGACGATCAGCGCGACGAGCGGGCTCACGACGACCGTGAGCGCCTCGGAGGCGAGCGCCGGCAGCTGGTAGCAGAGGCTCTTGCCGCCGCCGGTCGGCATCACGACGAGCGTGTCGCGGCCGTCGAGCGCCGCCTGGACCGCCTCGCGCTGCGCGGGCCGGAACTCGCTCAGGCCGAGCTTCGCGAGCAGGTCCTCCGGGGTGAGCGTCGTGCGGATCCCGACGCGGGCGGGGCGTCGAGGCGCGCGGGCCGCCGGCAGCGCGCGGTCGGGCGTTCGCCCCTCGGTCGGCGACGGACCGCCGTCGCCCACACCGTCGAACGCGCCCAGCAGCGGCAGCGTGCGCTCGTCGCGATCGGCGAGGTGGCGTCCGATCGCGCCGATCAGCTCCCGCTCCCGCGGAACGAGTCCGGGGAACTCCCGTCGTGCGCGGTCGAGGTCGCGTGCGGCGAGCGCGTCGAGCACCCCGGGGAGCGCCGCCGACACGGTGCCGCCGGCCGCCGGCCGCTCGGGCGGCCGCGCACATGCGTCCGCGAGCAGCCTCCCGAGCGAGCTGCAGAGCACCCGCTGCTCGGCCTCGAGAGCCGCCCACGCGTCCCGCGCCTCGTCGAGCGCGCCCGGGTCCCCGGCGGCGGCACGGGCGAAGGCGGACAGGACACGGAGCATGGCCGACGGACGCTACCGCTCGCCCCGGTCGTCTCCCGCCGGGGCTCCCAGGTTCGCTCTCGGCCGCAGCCGGCCAGAGTGGGCCGCGTACGTTTTTGGTGCCTCACGGCGACGAAAGCGTACTCGTACAAAATCCAATCGAAATTGTCCACGAGGGCGGCAGCGGGCGAGGTGTCGACGGCGGTCTGCGGGACAGGGCGGTCTGCGGGACAGGGCGGTCTGCCGGACTGGGCGGTCTGCGGGACTGGGCGGTCTGCCGGACTGGGCGGTCTGCGGGACAGGGCGCTCTGCCGGACTGGGCGGCCTGCCGGACTGGGCGGTCTGCCGGACTGCGCGGTCTGCAGGACGGACGGGCGGCCCGTGTCCGCCCGTAGCCGCTACGGTGCACGCCGATGCGCTTCGCCGTTCTCGCCTCCGGAGCGGGCTCCAACCTGCAGGCGCTGATCGACCGGGCGCACGGACGGCGCGGCAACGAGCTCGTCGCGTTCGCCACCGACAAGCCCGCGGCGCAGGCGCTGCAGCGCGCGCGGCGAGCGGGCATCCCGACGAAGACGTTCCCGGCGGCGGAGTACGAATCCCGCGAGGCGCGGGACGCCGCGATGGCCGCGTGGCTCCGTGACGAGCACGGGGCGGAGCTGGTCGTGCTCGCGGGCTACACGCAGCTCGTGAGCCCCGGCTTCCTCGACGCGTTCCCGCGGCGGGTGATCAACGTCCATCCGGCGCTGCTGCCGGCGTTTCCCGGTCTGCACGTCGTCCGGGCGGCGCTCGACTACGGCGTGAAGGTGTTCGGTGTCACCGTCCACTTCGTCGACACCGGCGTCGATACCGGCCCGATCATCTTCCAGCGGGCGGTCGAGCTGCCGGACGCACAGAGCGCCGAGGAGGTGCTCGAGCGCCTGCACCCGATCGAGCACGAGCTGCTCGTCGAGGCGGTGATGAAGATTGCGGAGGGGTCGGTCGAGTTCGACCCCGCCAACCCGCGGCGCGTGCGGGTCAGCCGGTAGAGTGGCGGCAGGGATGGAGGCGAGCAGCGACCCGACCGACACGGTGAGCGGCGAGGCCGACACCGCGACGTCTGCGGGCACCGACGGGGCGGGCGTTCCTCCGGGCGGCCCACAGATCGCGCGCGCCCTGCTGTCCGTCTCCGACAAGACCGGGATCGTCGAGTTCGCGCGGGGGCTCGCCGAGCTCGGGATCGAGATCGTCTCGACCGGCGGGACCGCGGCGACGCTCGCCGAGGCCGGCATCGCCGTGCGCGCGATCGACGACCTCACGGGCTTCCCGGAGATCATGGACGGGCGCGTCAAGACGCTGCACCCGAAGCTCTACGCGGGCCTGCTCGCCGTCCGTGACAACCCGGAGCACGCGCGCCAGGCCGCCGAGCACGAGATCGAGTTCGTCGACCTCGTCGTCGTCAACCTCTACCCCTTCGAGCGCACGGCGGCCCGCCGCGGGGTCCTCGACGCCGAGGTGATCGAGAACATCGACATCGGCGGCCCGACGATGATCCGCGCCGCCGCCAAGAACCACGCGTTCGCGGCGCCGGTCGTCGGCCCGGAGAGCTACGACGCGGTGCTCGACGAGCTGCGCCAGTCCGACCGCCACCTCTCGCCGGGCACGCGCGAGTGGCTCGCCGCCGAGGCGTTCGCCTACACGGCGCGCTACGACACGGCGATCGCCCGCTGGTTCCAGGAGAAGCGCGAGGACTTCCCGCCGCTGTTCGTGCGCGCGTTCGAGAAGGTGCTCGAGCTGCCGTACGGCGAGAACCCGCACCAGCGCGCCGCCTACTACGAGCAGATCGGCGCCCGCACGCACGTGCTGTCGATGGTCTCCCAGCTCGGCGGCAAGGAACTCTCGTTCAACAACCTGCTCGACCTCGACTCGGGCCGGCTGCTGCTCGCCGAGTTCCAGATCCCCGCGTGCGTGATCATCAAGCACAACACGCCCTGCGGGGTGGCGTGCGGCGCGACCGCGCAGGAGGCCTACGAGAAGGCGTTCGCGTGCGATCCGATGTCGGCGTTCGGCGGCATCGTCTGCCTCAACCGGGCGGTCGACGCGACGCTCGCGGCGAAGCTGAACGAGCAGTTCATCGAGGTGCTCATCGCGCGCGGGTACGACGAGGGCGCGATCGAGGTGCTCTCGGAGAAGCCGAAGACCCGGATCCTCGACGACCGCGAGCGACGGATCCCGAACATGATCGAGCCCCAGGTCAGGCAGGTCGTCGGCGGCCTGCTCGTCCAGGATCGGGACTTCGACCTGGAGGACCGCGCCGACATGCAGGTCGTCTCCGAGCGCCGGCCGACCGAGGCCGAGTGGCAGGAGCTCGCGTTCGCCTGGCGGGTGTGCAAGCACGTGAAGTCGAACGCGATCGTGCTCTCCAAGGACCTCGCGACCGTCGGCATCGGCGCCGGTCAGATGAGCCGCGTCGACGCCTCGCGGATGGCGGTCGAGAAGGCGGGCGACCGGATCAAGGGCGCGGTCATGGCCTCCGATGCGTTCTTCCCGTTCCCGGACGCGGCCGAGCTCGGGCTCGAGGCGGGCGTCACCGCGATCATCCATCCCGGCGGCTCGGTGCGCGACCACCTCACCGTCGAGGCGGTCGACAAGGCGGGCGCGGCGATGGTGTTCACCTCACGCCGCCACTTCCGCCACTGACGGCCGGTCGGCGGCTACCGCAGGCCGCCACTTCCGCCACTGACGGCCGGTCCGCGGCTACCGCAGGCCGCTGCGCCGCAACTCCTCCAGCGCCGGCTTGCGCTTGTCGAGCATCGTGGGCCTGAGGTCGTGGCGTGCGACGCCGCGCCGCCGGGCCGAGGCGTGGGGGCCTGGCCGGTTCCCTCCCTGGCAGCTGAGGTCAGCGAGTTGTCCGAGGTGACGCAGGTCAACGTCTTTCGCGCGATCCTGGTCCCGCCGGCGCACACCGGTCATCGCGCCGCTGCGACGCGCCGATCGGCGCCAAGAGCGTCGGGTTCGACAGCCCGGTCTCAGCCGCGTACCAGGGCCTTGCTCGCCTCGCGCTCGCACACCTCACTCGCCCGACGTTTCGCGCCTACGTGCAGGCCAACCTGCGCGCCCATCGCCTTCACGCGATGCCCGTGCTGTACCGGCTCGCCTGGCCACCCCCACACCCAACCCCAACTCACGGAGAGCTCAGCGATGACCGAGCAGCCCGCCCGCGAACCGGGCCACAAGTCTCAGATCGGCACCGATCGGCAACGCCCCCTCTATCCCGATCTCGCCGACCAGGTGGCGGTGATCACCGGCGGCTCGCGCGGGATCGGTGCGGCGACCGCCCGAGCACTGGCGGCCAACGGCGCGAAGGTCGCGCTCGTCGCCCGCGACGCTGATGCGCTCGCGGCGCAAGCCGATGCGCTGAGCAGCGACGGCGCGCGTGCCCGTGCGGTCGTCGCCGACTGCAGCATTCCCGAGCAGGTGCGGCACGCGGCCGAGGAGATCGCCTCAGAGCTGGGTCGCGTCTCGATCCTCGCCGCGTTCGCGGGCGGACGAGGTGAACCGGCGACGACGGTGCAGGAGAGCCTCGAGCACTGGCGGGCGGTCCTCGACACCAACCTCACCGCCACCTTCCTCACCACACAGGCATTTCTTCCGGCAATGATCGAGCGCGGTCGCGGCGTGATCATCACGATGGCCTCCTCCGCCGCCCGGCAACCCGAACGCAGCAGCGCAGCCTACGCGGCCGCCAAAGCCGGCGTTTCGGCGCTCACCCGCCAACTCGCCGTTGAGGTCGCCGCTGACGGAATTCGCGTCAACTGCCTCGCGCCCGCGAGCACGCTCAACGAACGCATGGCGGCGCACATGAGCGACCGGCAGCTCGACCAACTCGCGGCGACATTCCCGCTCGGGCGGATTGCTGTGCCAGACGATGTCGCCGACGCCGCGTGCTTTCTCGCCTCCGACGCATCCTCCTGGATGACCGGGATCACGCTCGATGTCGCCGGCGGCAAGGTCATGCGCTGAGTGCCGATCGCTCATCACCGACCGGATCGGTTGTGCCGTATTCGCGGGTCCGTGAGCTGGTCGCCACGGTCGGCGGGCTGTACGCCAACCCGCTCCCGGTAAAGGACGGGCTGACCCACAAATCAACCTGTGGAGTAGCGTTCGCCGCGACATGGAGCGCGTTGCCGGCGATCCGCCCTCCCCCTGGGAGACCGAGTACGGCTTCAGCCGCGCGATCGTCGTCGACGGGCAGATCCACATCGGCGGCACGACGGCGGTCGGCCCGCTCGGCGCGGTCGTCGGCGAGAGCGCCTACGAGCAGATGGCCGAGTGCCTGCGCAAGGTCCGCCACGAGCTCGCGCGGCTCGGCGCGGGGCCGCAGGACATCGTCGCGGTGCGGGCGTACGTCACCGACATCTCCCGCCACGAGGACGTCGGCCGCGCGTTCGCCGACGCCCTGCGGGATGTGCGCCCGCTGTTCACGATGGTCGAGGTGTCCGCGCTCATCGACCCGCGGATGTGCGTCGAGATCGAGGTGACCGCGGTCAGACGGCGACCGGCCGCCGCCGTGACGCCGCCGGGCGCGTCTCGTAGCTGAGCAGCCGAGCGATCCGCTCCCGCACCGGCGGGTGGGTCGCGAACAGCCCCGAAAGGCCCTCGGCCCGCAGAGGGTTGACGATGTACATCGGCGCTGTCGCCGGGTTGACCTGAAGCGTCGCGCGCTCATCGGCGGTGATCGTGTGGAGCGCCTCGGCGAGCGGGCGGCCGGTGCCGAGCATCCGCGCGGCGGTCGCGTCGGCGAGGTACTCGCGCTGGCGGGAGACCGCGAGCTGCAGGAGCGTCGCCCCGATCGGCGCGAGCAGCATGAGCGCGAGCGCGGCGATCGGGTTCTCGCCCTCCTCGTCGGTGGAGCCGAACAGGAACGACAGCTGCAGGATCGAGCCGACGGCGGAGATCGCCCCGGCGATCATCGCGGCGACGGAGGAGACGAGGATGTCGTGGTTGCGGATGTGCGCGAACTCGTGCGCGAGCACCGCCCGCAGCTGGTCGGCGGGCAGCGTCGCCAGCAGCCCCTCGGTGACCGCGATCGCGGCGTGCTCGGGGTTGCGGCCGGTGGCGAACGCGTTCGGCTGCGCGCCCGGCATGAGGTACACGCCCGGTACCGGCACCTCGGCGAGCGAGGCGAGCTCACGCATGATCGCGTGCAGCTCCGGCGCCTCGGCGGCCGAGAGCGGACGGGCGCGCGCCGCGCGCAGCGCGATCCGGTCGGAGCAGAGGTAGCCGACCGCGTTCATGGCGACGGCGGCGAACACGAAGATCCACAAGAGCGAGCCGCCGATGAGCGCGCCGCAGGCGATCAGCAGGCCGGTGAGACCGGCGACGAGCGCCCACGTGCGCAGCCGGGTGCCGAGCGCGGCGGTCGAGATGGTCATGGCGGTGATGTCCTTTCCGGTGTCGGTGGGGTTGACGGTCTCAAGCGTGCCGGTTCCGCCGCCCCAGCGGAATGAGGTCGCGGCCCCATCCTCGATCGGACACCGTCACGCGCGGGGGTTCGCCGTCGCCAGCGGCGGCGCGGACCGGGACCAATTGAATGGAGGACCAGGATGACCCGGAGAACGGGGCGTCTGACGGTGGCCGCGGTCGCGGCCGGGGTATGCGTGGCCGCCGGCGGCGGCTACGCGGTCGCCGCGAGCGGCCGCAGTGAGACGGTGACGGTGTGCGTGTCGGCGCGGACGCACGCGCTCTACATGGGCCGGTGCGCGCGCCACGACACGAGGCTCAGCTGGAACGAGCGGGGACCGCGCGGGCGACGCGGCGCGACGGGACCGTCCGGACCGACGGGGCCCGCGGGCCCGACCGGGCCGCAGGGCATCCCGGGGCTCGCCGGTGCCGACGGGACGGCGAAGGCGTACGGGCTGATCACGCCCAGTGGTCCGACGCTGTCGCTGAGCACGAACGTCGCCTCGTTCACGAACCCGCTCCCGGGCGTCTACTGCGTCGTCATCAACGGGGCGAGCCCGACGACGGAGGGGGCGATCGCGGTGCCCGACTACACGACCGACACGACGATCGCCGGCACGAATGGCAACATCGCCCACGTCGAGTACGAGAGCAACGCGGCGAACTGCCCGGCCGGCGACTTTGAGTTCAGGACGTTCGAGGTGATCGCCACGGGCAGCGGGCTCGGGGTCAGCGCGGCGAACGAGGGGTTCTTCTTCGTCATCCCGTAGCGCCGGCCCGGGGATGCGCGGCCGCGTCAGGCCTCGATCAGTCCGCTGCGGATCGCGTAGCGGACGAGCTCGACGCGGTCGTGCATCCCGAGCTTCTCCAGGATGTTCGCGCGGTGGCGCTCGACGGTCTTCTCGGAGATCACGAGCTCCCGCGCGATCTCCTTGTTCGAGTGGCTCTCGGCGATCAGCTTGAGCACCTCCTGCTCACGGGGGGTGAGCGGGCTGTCGGGCAGCTCGGCGCCCGGTGTCCCAGGCCCGCCATTGCGCGCGCGACGGAGCAGCTCGCGGATGAGCGGGCTCGGCTCCGCCGGGTAGACGAACCGCTCGCCGCGCATCGCCGCGCGGCACGCCTCCACGAGATCGCGGTCGGCGACCGACTTGAGCACGTAGCCGGCCGCGCCCGCCTTGAGCGCCTCGGCGAGGTAGCGCTCGTTGTCGTGCATCGAGAGCAGAAGGGTGCGCAGCTCCGGGCGCCGGCGCGAGAGCTCGGCCGCCGCCCGCAGGCCGGTCATCCGCGGCATCGAGATGTCGAGGATCGCGAGGTCGATGTCGTCCTGCAGGCCGCGGGTGACCGCGGCGGCGCCGTCCCCGGCTTCGGCGACGACCGTGAGGTCGGGCTCGGCGTCGAGCACGAGGCGCAGCCCGCGGCGGACGACGGCGTGGTCGTCGGCAAGCAGGATGCGGGTGGTGAGCGGGATCATCCGGTCTCCCGTGGTCCCGCCACCGCGTTCGGCGATCCGGCGGCCTCCGGCGATGCGGCGGCCTCCGGCGATGCGGCGGCCTCCGGCGATCCGGCGGCCCGCGGCGGGACGGCGGGAACCCGCAGGCGGACGGTGCAGCCGTGACCGTCCTCGCCCGGTCCGGGACCGATCTCGAACGTGCCGCCGACGAGCGTCGCGCGCTCCCGCATCCCCTTCATCCCGCCGCCCGGCGCCCTCCCGGGCGCGATCCCCTCGCCGTCGTCGCTCACCTCGAGGATCAGCCCCCCGTCGTCGTGGGTGAGCGTGAGCGAGGCCCGGGAGGAGCCCGAGTGGCGGGCGACGTTCGTGAGCGCCTCCTGGGCGACGCGGAACACGACGAGCTCGGTGTTCGGATCGAGCGGCGGCAGCGGATCGTCGATGTGCTCGGAGATCGACAGTCCGGAGCGCTCCGCGAAGCGCTCGCCGAGCACGGCGATCGCGCTCACGAGCCCGAGCTCATCGAGCGCCTCGGGCCGCAGCTCGATCGCGATCCGGCGCACGCTGTCGAGGCTCGAGCGGACCTCGTCCTGCACGGCCTCGATCTGCGCCGCGAGCTCCGGGTCGGTCGCGTCGCTGCGGGCCCGCGCGAGGCCGAGCAGCACCGCCGTGAGCTCCTGCCCGATCTGGTCGTGGAGCTCCTGGGCGACCCGGAGCCGCTCCGCCTCCTGGCCGGCGAGGACACGGCCGGTCGCCTCGCGGCGCTCCTGCTCGAGTCGGGCGAGCATCTCGTTGAACGTGAGCGCCAGCTCGCCCGCCTCGGAGTCCGCGGTCGCGTCGGGCATCCGCGTACCGGGCCGCCTGAGGTCGACCGTGCGCGCGAGCTCGGTGAGCTCCGAGAGCGGCCCGACGACCCGCCGCAGCACGAGCAGGTTGCCGATCCCGACGAGCGTGAGCGCCGCGGCGAGCACCATCGCCTCGTCGAGCGCGACCCGCGAGAGCTTATGCGGGTCGAGCACGAGCAGCGTCACGAGCACGACCGCGACGAGCAGCCCGGCGTTGATCCCGGCGACGCGGTAGACGAGCGGCACGTAGCCGCGGGTGCGCGAGCGGCTCACGCGGCCGCCCGTCGCGGCCGTTCGAGCGCGCGGAGCATCGTCCACAGTCGCGTGTCGAGCTCGCGCTCCGCAAGGCGGAGCGTCGCCGCCGCCTCGCGCGGCGGCACGCCCGCCGCCATCAGGCCGAAGATCGCCTGCCCGACCGGGTCCAGGCGGCGGCCGATCGACTCCGCGAGCGACGGCGGCACGCTCGGCAGCCGGCGCTCGCCGCCGGCGAGTGCGCGGATGGTGTCCGCGAGCTCGCCCGGCAGCGCCCCCTTGCTCACGACCGCGCTCGCCTCGGCGACAACCGCGGCCGCCGCCAGCAGGTGGTCGCTGAACGCCGAGTACACGAGCACCCGCGGGGGGTCGGGGAGCGCCCGCAGCCGCCGGGAGAGCCACAGCCCGGAGTGGCCGCCGAGCTGGTGGTCGACGATCGCGACGTGGACGGGGGCGCCATCGTCACTCACGGCGTCCTCGGCGAACGCGAGCGCGTTCTCGGCGGACGCGCAGGCCGCCACCACCTCCAGGTCGGCCTCCACGGAGAGCAGCTCGCGGAGGCCGACCCGGATCGCGGGGTGGTCATCGACGATCAGGCAGCGGATCACCGTGAGCGAGCGGGGCGCGAGGGTGGCGCGCGTGGCCATGCTCGAAGTGTCCTCGCTTTGTGCGTCGTGTCGCACGATCACACGTGCAGAGCCTGGCGCACCCGCTGGCGCGACGGCCGCCGCCCGCCGGGACCGCTGCCGGCGAGCACGAGCACCGGTCGGCCCGTCTCGTGCGGGAGCGCCTGGGCCACGCTGCCGGCGAGCGCCCCCATCACGACGCCGCGGCCGTGCGAGCCGACGACGATCAGATCGGCGTCGATCCGCTCGGCAAGGCGCGCGATCTGCGCCGCCACCGAGCCGGTGTGGCTCGCCAGGTAGTGCGGAGTGACGGTCGGTCCCCCGTCCGCCACGGCCGCCGCGATCTGCTGCTTCACGCGCTCGCGCGCGTCGGCGCGCGCTGCCGCCCGGTACTCCGGAGCGATCCGCGCCGCCGCGGGCGGGATCTCCTCGACGTTGGCGACATGAAGTGCCGCCCCGGACTCGCGGGCCATTGCGGCGGCCCGCCGCAGCGCCCGCTCCGAGTGGGCTTCGCCGTCGGTCGCGCACAGGATCGTTGTGTAGAGCACTCTCATCGACCTCCTTCGTGGTCTGCCCGTCGCGCCGCCTCCGGTGAGCGGTGCGCCGGTCTTCGGGTGATGCGTCCACTGTGTCGGCCGGCGGGCCGTCGCGGAATGGGGTCGAGACCCGATCTGCGTACGCGGCGCCCGGATGTGGTATGCTCGTCGCATCCTGGATACAACATCCGGGATGCAAGGAGAGGATATGGAGGGAAACGTCGTCTGGCGCAGTCGCGTGAGGCTCGTCGACGAGGTCGCCGCCGAACTTCGCGAGCGCATCTATGCCGGGGCGTACGCCCCCGGCGCGAAGCTGCGCCAGGAGGAGCTCGCCGAGGACCTGCAGGTGAGTCGCACCCCGCTGCGCGAGGCGCTTCGCGTGCTGGAGAGCGAGGGACTCGTCGTCAACGAGCCGGGCCGCGGCGTGCGGGTCGTGATGGCGGACCTTCCGCGCTTCCTGGCCGCCTATCGGCTGCGCGAGGTCGTCGACGGACTCGCCGCGCGGCTCGCCGCCGAGTCGGACGACGCGGACGCGCGCGCGGGGATCTCGGCCCTCATCGAGCATCAGGAGCGCGCGCTCGAGCCCTGGGATCCGCGCGAGTACACCCGCACGAACGTCGACTTCCACACGCGCATCATGGAGATCGGCGGCAACGAGTACGTGCTGGCGGAGGCTCCGATCGTCCGCATGACCTCGCAGGTGTTCACCCCGATCGCGTTCCTCCATTTCGAGGCGGCGCGGACCGCGGTCGACCAGCACCGCGGGATCGCGGCGGCGATCGCCGACGGCGAAGGGGATGCGGCGGAGCGGCTCGCGCGGGCCCACATCCGGACGACGATCGAGCGGATGGCCGGACACGACGCTCGCGCCGGACGCGACACCGGAACCGGACGCGGCGACGGCACCGGACACGACCCCGACAAGGCGGAGGCTCATGGCTGATCAGACGGGCGCGACCGGCGAGACGCTGCTGGTCGCCAGCGACATCGGAGGCACGTTCACCGACACGGTCACGATCCAGGCCGACGGCACCGTCCGTCGCTACAAGGCATCGACCGTCCCCGACGACCCGGCCGCCGGGGTCCTCGAGACGCTGCGCCTCGCCGCCGAGGAGGACGGGACGGAGCTCGGCGAGCTGCTCGGCCGGGTGACGATGTTCGCGCACGGCACGACGGTCGCGACGAACGCGATGCTCGAGCGCAAGACCGCACGAGTCGGCCTGCTGCAGACGCGCGGCTTCGGGGACACGCTCTCGATCATGCGCGGCTTCAAGTCGCTCGGCCTCGACGAGGACGAGATCAAGAACTTCCGCTCGATGGTCAAGCAGGAGCTCGTCGTCCCCAAGCGACTCGTCCGGGAGGTGTCCGAGCGGGTCGACTACCGGGGTCGGGTCGTGCAGCCGCTCGACGAGGAGGACGCCCGCCGGGCGATCCGCGAGCTGCGGGCGGCGGGTGCCGAGGTGATCGCCGTCTCGCTGCTCTGGTCGTTCAAGAACGACGCCCACGAGCGGCGGATCGGCGAGCTGATCGAGGAGCTTCTCCCGGGGACGCTCTACACGCTCTCGAGCCGGCTGCTCCCGCGCCTCGGCGAGTACCAGCGCACGGTGACGACCTCGATCAACGCGAGCCTGCGCCCCGTGCTCCGTCGCGCCGTGCAGAGCCTCGAGACGCGGCTGCGCGGCGCGGGCCTCGCCGGCGAACCGCTGCTCATGCAGTCCAACGGCGGCCTCGCGCGGGTGAGCGAGATCGACCACGAGGCCGCCTCGACTGTCATGTCGGGCCCCGTCGGCGGCGTCGTCGCCTGCCAGCACCTCGGCGCCGTGCGCGGAAACCGCAACATCATCGCGACCGATATGGGCGGCACGAGCTTCGAGGTCGGCCTCGTGCTGAGCGGTGCCGCGCACATCGCGAACTCGACCTGGGTCGGACGCCACCAGCTCGCGCTGCCGTCGGTGTCGGTGCGCACGGTCGGCGCGGGCTCGGGCTCGATCGCGAGCGTGCAGCACGGCCTGCTCAGCGTCGGCCCGGAGAGCGCGGGCGCCGTCCCGGGCCCCGCCTGCTACGGCCGCGGCGGCGAGCGGCCGACGGTCGCGGACGCCGACCTCGTGCTCGGCTATATCAACCCCGACAACTTCCTGGCCGGCCGGCTCGCGCTCGACGTGCAGGCCGCGCGCGAGGCGATCCGCACGCACGTCGCCGAGCCGCTCGGGCTGGAGGTCGAGCAGGCGGCCGAGGGGATCAAGACGATCATCGACGCCCGCATGGCGGACCTCATCCGCACGGCGACGATCGAGCAGGGCTATGACCCGAGCGACTTCGTCGTCTACGCATACGGCGGCGCCGGCCCGAGCCACGCCTTCTCCTACGGCGCCGAGCTTCGCAGCGCGGAGATCGTCGTGCCGCTCACCGCCTCGGTGCACTCGGCGTTCGGCATCGCCTCCTCGGACCTGACCGTCGCCGAGGAGATCTCCGACCCGATCATCAGCCCGCCCGGGACCGAGGACTACGCGTCGGCGCTGCCCGCCGCGGAGATCAACGCACGCTTCGAGCGCCTCGCGGAGCGCACCCGCGAGCGGCTCCGCGAGGCCGGGGCCGACGTCTCGCGGATGGCGAGCAGCCGCTTCGTCGAGATGCGCTTCCGCTTCCAGATCCACGTGCTGAGCGTCCCGGTCCCGGAGGGACCGCTCGACGACGATGCGGTGCGCGCGCTCGTCGCGCGCTTTCTCGAGACGTACGAGGCGCGCTTCGGCGAGGGCTCGGCGTTCTCGGCGGCGGGCGTCGAGCTCACGACGTTCCGCGTCGTCTCGACGGTGCCGACCGAGCGCCCGCGCCTGCAGCCGCTCGGGGGCCCGGGCGCGAACGGGCACCACCCGACGAGCACCCGGCGGGTGTTCCAGGACGGCGAGTGGCACGAGGCGCGGGTCGTCGGCCACCGGTCGGTCGAGCCCGGGCTGGAACTCGACGGCCTGTCGATCATCGAGATGCCCGATACGACGATCGTCGTCGGCCGCGACCAGTCGGCGGTCGTCGACGACTACGGCAACGTCGTGATCACCCGCGAGCGAGGAGAGTGACGATGAGCATCGAGGCCCCGACCGCGGTCGATCCGGTCACGTTCGAGGTGATCCGGCACAAGCTGTGGTCGATCAACGAGGAGGGGTCGGCCACGATGATCCACGTGTCGGGATCGCCCGTCGTGCATGCGACCGACTACAACTTCGGCCTGTACACCGCCGACGGGGAGATGGCGGTGATCGGGGTGTACCTGCTGGTGCCCGTGTACACCGGCTCGATGGCGATCCGTACGTTCCTGGACCGGTTCGACGACATCGCCGACGGCGACGTGTTCATCATCAACGACCCGTACATCGCCGCCGAGCACCAGAACGACGTGCAGTTCTGCGCGCCGTTCTTCCACGACGGGCAATTCGTCGCCTGGATCGGCTGCATGGCTCATCAGGTCGACCTCGGCGGCATGGACCCGGGGTCCTGGTGCCCGACCGCGACCGACACGTTCCAGGAGGGACTGCGGATTCCACCCGGCCGGATCGTCCGCGAGGGCAAGCTCAACCAGGAGCTGTGGAACATCATCACCGAGAACTCGCGGCTGCCGTTCACCGTCGCGAATGACATGACGGCGTTCCTCGCCGGGTTGAAGGTCGCCGGCGAACGCCTGCACGAGCTGTGCGACCGCTATGGCGCGGAGACGGTGGCGGGTGTCATGGGGCAGTCGATCGACGCCTCCGAGAAGGCGCTGCGCGACATCCTGCGCAGCCTGCCGAACGGCCGCTTCGAGCACACGTCCTACCTCGACCGTCCGGCGGCGCCCGGCTCACGCGAGAGCGAGCTGCTCACGATCAGCTGCACGATGACGAAGGCCGACGACCGTCTCATCTTCGACTACAACGGCTCCGACCCGCAGTCGGCCGGATACGGCATGGCGACGCGTGCGGGCACCGTCGGCGCGGTGGCGACGCTCATGCTGTGCCTGTTCGGGTCCGAGGTCCCGTGGAACCACGGGCTGATGCGTCCCGTCGAGGTCGTCGCCGAGGACGGCCGCTGCGTCACCGCGGTCTCGCCGATGCCGGTGAGCGGCGGCGCCGCGGGCGCGAACTGGGTGGCGATGAACGCGGCCGCGGGCTGCATCTCGAAGATGGTGTCGTTCTCCGAGCGCTACGCCGGTCTCGCGTTCGGGCCGGGCGACGGCTCCTGGCAGCTTGCCCAGTTCGGCGGGCTCAACCAGTACGGGGAGCCGTTTGCCGCGATGTACCTCGACTCGCTGCTGTGGGGCGGACCGGCGTTCCGCGACCGCGACGGCGTCGACTCCGGCGGCGCGATGGTGATCCTCGGTGGCGGCACCCAGGACGTCGAGCAGCAGGAGGTCGGCCAGCCGCTGCTCTACCTGTGGCGGCGCGAGGTGCAGGACTCCGGCGGCGCGGGCCGCCACCGCGGCGGGAACGGCATCGAGTTCGCGATGACCCCGATCGACACCGACGAGGTGAGCGGCGTGATGGCGACGCACGGGACGAAGCTCCCGAACCGCACCGGGATCTTCGGCGGGCTGCCGGGGTCGTGTGCGCGCTTTGAGATCGTGCGCGGCTCGAACGCGCTCGGAGAGCTCGGCCGGGGCGTGAGGATCGAGCGCCTGGACGCGGTCGACGGCGAATACGAGGAGCTGCCCGGGGTCAACTCGGGGCTCATCATCAAGCCGGGCGAGATCATCAACGTCCGGCTGCAGAACGGCGGCGGCTACGGGGACCCGATCCTGCGGGAGCCCGAGGCGGTCGCCGCCGACGTGCGCACCGGCGCCGTCTCCGACGAAGTCGCGCGGCGGATCTACGGCGTCGTCGTCAGCGACGGCGAGGTCGACCCCGACGCGACGCGGACCCGCCGGGCGGAGATCCGCGAGGCGCGGCGCACGGCGATGCGCCCGCCGGCGGAGCCGGAGGGCGGGGCCGGCGCCGGCCGGGGGGACGCGGTCGCCGGCGAGGCGGTCGACGGCGGGGCGGCGGCCGCGCCGATGGCGATCGCCGCCGAGCGCTGGGGCGAGAGCCTGCGCTTCAGCCCCGCGCCCGACGGCGGCGCGGTCGCTGCGTGCGCCCACTGCGACGAGTCGCTCGGGGTGGTGACGGGCGACTGGCGCGCGCTCGCGGGCGCGGTCGAGCTGTCGGCGGCGGACCTCGGTCCGCTCGTGCAGCTCCCGGACGGGCTCGTCGCCCGGCAGTACGTGTGTCCGAGTTGCGTGACCGCGCTCTGGGTCGAGGTCATCCCCGCGGAGGGCGGAGCCTGGCAGGACTTCAAGCTGGACTGAGTGCTCACCGCGAGCACGTGAGTCGGAAGGTCGCCGTTGCGTGGGGCTTGAGGAGGTCGCCGCGGCGGAGATCAACCAACGAGGAGTGACACGGAGATGTTGAGGAGAGGCATGTGGCTGGCGGCGGTGGCCGTCGCGAGCCTCGCGATCGCCGCCTGTGGAAGCAGCGGCAGCAAGAGCAGTGCCGGATCGTCCGGCGGTGGCTCGAGCGGCGGCTCGACCCACAAGTACACGATCTACCTGTCGAACAACTACATGGGCAACGAGTGGCGGCCCCAGATGGAGAACATCGCGAAGGTGATCGCCGGAAAGCCCCAGTACCGGGACCGGGTCAACCTGCAGATCCGCAACAGCCAGGCGACGCCGGCGGCGCAGATCCAGTCGCTGCAGACGATCATCCGCCAGAAGCCCGACGCGATCATGATCGACGCGGCGTCGCCGACGGCGCTCAACCCGACGGTCCAGCAGGCGTGCAGCGCCGGGATCACCGTCTACTCATTCGACCAGACGGTGAGCGCCCCGTGCGCGTACAAGCTGCCCGAGGACTACAGGGCCGAGGCCGAGGACATGGCCAACTGGCTCGGGACCGAGCTGCGCGGTCACGGCAACATCCTCATGGACACCGGTCTTCCCGGCATCGCGATCTCGACGACGTTCCTCAAGGTGTGGAAGCAGGTGCTCGCCCAGAAGTACCCGGGCATCAAGGTGGTCGGCACGTTCTCAAGCCAATACGCTCCCGGGCCGGAGCTTCAGGGCGTCTCGCAGGACCTCGCCCAGAGCTCCAACATCGCCGGCATCCTCAGCGGCGGCTACTGCAGCAGCGACATCAAGGCGCTGCAGCGCGCCGGACGCAAGCTCGTGCCGATGACCTGCCTGGACGTCAACGGAAACGAGCAGGCGTGCGCCCAGCACAGGCTCCCGTGCTTCTTCTTCGGCGCGCCCGCGTTCGTGAGCGGGGTCGCCCTCCAGCACATCGTCAGCATCCTCTCCAAGCAGGGCAAGTTCCCGAAGTCGGAGGGGTACTACGACACCAACTTCGTCACCAAGCAGGGTGACGTCAGGTTCACCCATGTGCAGAAGCTGCAGCCGCTCACCCCGGGCGTGAACTACTACCCGACGGGCTCGCCGGCGCTCATCACGCCGATCACGTACGGCAACTGGCATCTCACCCCGGCGGAGGTGCTGGGGAAGTGAAGGGCACCCCCGGCCTCGCGGTCGCCGACATGTACAAGCGCTTCGGCGCGGTGCGCGTGCTGGAGGGTGTCACCCTCCGCGCCGGCCGCGGCGAGGTGCATGCCGTGCTCGGCGAGAACGGAGCCGGGAAGTCGACGCTCATGCGGATCCTGGCCGGGGTCATTCGCGCCGACGCCGGCCAGGTGACGCTCGACGGCCGGCCGCTGTCGCTGTCGGGCCCGCGCGACGCGACCGCCGCCGGCGTGCGGATGGTCTTCCAGGAGCTCTCGACGATCCCGCAGCTGACCGTCGCCGAGAACCTCCTCTACGGGCGCGAGCGGACGGTGCTCGGGCTCGTCCGGCCCCGCACGCGGCGGCGGGCGGCGCGCGCCCTGCTCGAGCGCTTCGACCTCGGGCGGATCGATCCGGATGTACCGGTGGCGGAGCTCGGGCTTGGCGACCGCCAGCTGCTCGAGGTCGTCAAGGCGCTGCGCGACGAGCCGCGGGTGCTGATCCTCGACGAGGCGACCTCGGCGCTCTCGAGCACCGACAGCCGCTGGGTGCTGCAGCAGGGGCGGCGCGCCGCCGGGGCCGGGGCGGTCGTGCTCCTCGTCACCCATCGGCTCGCGGAGGTGCGGGAGTTCGCGGATCGGATCACGGTGCTGCGCGCCGGCGTCGACGTCGTGAGCGGGGCCGCCGGCGAGATCGACGACGACGCGCTGATCGCGGCGATGCTCGGGCGGCGCGTCGAGCGCCTCTACCCGGAGCGCCCGGCGCCCGGCGAGGAGGAGGCGATCCGCGTGAGCGGTCTCGCGGCGCCGGGTCTGCCCGGGCCGGTTGACCTGATCGCCCGCCGGGGTGAGATCCTCGGCCTCGGCGGCCTGCAGGGCCAGGGCCAGCGCGAGCTGCTGCGCGCGCTCGCCGGCGCGACGCCGTGGACGAGCGGCGAGGTGAGGCTCGGGGGGCGCGACTACGAGCCGCGCTCTCCGGCGGACGCGCTCGCCCGGCGCGTCGCCTACGTCCCCGAGGACCGCCAGCGCGAGGGGCTGTTCCTCGCGCAGAGCGTGCGCCGGAACATGACCGCGGCGACGCTCGGGCAGTTCGTCCGCGGCGGCCTGCTCGACCGCCGCCGGGAGAACGCCGCCGCGCGCGAGGTCGCGCAGACCGTCGGGGTCGCCGCCGCCCGGCTCGGCTCGCGCGTGAGCACGATGAGCGGCGGCAACCAGCAGAAGGTCGTGCTCGGCAAGGCGATCCTCAACCGGCCGGCTGTCCTGCTCCTGCACGACTGCACGCGCGGCGTCGACGTCGGCACGAAGGCGAGCATCTTCGCGCTCATGACCGAGCTCGCGAAGGCGGGCACGGCGATCCTCTTCTACTCGAGCGATCTCTCCGAGCTCGTGCACATGTGCCATCGGGTCGCCGTGGTCGCGGAGGGCCGGGTGGCCGGCCACATCGACCAGGCCGAGCTCAGCGAGGACGCGATCCTGCGCCTCGCGGTC
Organism: Solirubrobacteraceae bacterium; assembly: GCA_035294545.1. Classification (GTDB taxonomy): domain Bacteria; phylum Actinomycetota; class Thermoleophilia; order Solirubrobacterales; family Solirubrobacteraceae; genus Palsa-465. The sequence continues at coordinate 46,738 of DATGKS010000083.1, forward strand.
GGCCACGGCGCGGAGTCCAAGGCGGTCGCGGCATGACGACGGTCACCCCGCCCCGCATCCGGCCGATTCCCGTCTCGCTGCGCCGCGGCTGGTCGTGGAGCAACATCATCACCGCGGCGATCCTCGGCGCGCTGATCGCCGCCGACCTCAGCATCCAGCCGGCGCTCGGCAACCTCGTCCAGATCGGCCTCTTGATCGAGACCGCGCTCCCGCTCGTGCTGCTCGCCGTCGCCCAGACGTTCGTCGTGCTGGTCGGCGGGATCGACCTGTCGGTCGGCGGCGTGTACGTCGTCACGAACGCGATCACCGTCACCTGGGTCGGCCTGCACGGCGGCGCGCACCAGTGGCTCCTGGTCGTCGCGCTCGGCTTCGGCGTGGCGATGGGCGCGCTCAACGGGCTCCTCGTCGTCCGGCTCGGCTTCCAGCCGTTCATCGCGACGCTCGGCACCTGGACGATCTTCAACGGCATCGCGCTCACGATCCTGCCGACCGACGGGGGCTCGCCGCCGCCGCTGCTCTCGAACCTGCTGCTCGACCAGGTGGCGGGGATCCCGAGCTCGATCGTGATTCTCGCCGGCATCGTCGTCGCCTGGCGCCTGTTGCGCGCGAGCCGCTTCGGCATGCGCATGTACGCGGTCGGCGCCGACGAGGAGCGGGCGCGGCTGAACGGGACGCCGGTGCGCACGGTGAAGCTCTGCGTCTACGTGATCGCCGGCCTGTGCGCCGCGCTCGCCGGGATCTACGCCGCGGGCGCGAACGCGAGCGGCACGCCGACCGGAGGCGACGCGTACATCCTCACGAGTGTCGCCGCCGTCGTCATCGGCGGCACGAGCCTGCGCGGCGGCGAGGGCGGCGTCGGCATGACGGTGATGGGCGCGATGTCGCTGACCCTCATCAACGACATCGTCGGCGCCGAGAACCTCAACACGTGGGTGTCGGTGGCGGCGGCCTCGGCGCTGCTGCTCGCGATGGTCATCGCTCGCACGCTGATCGGCGCAGCGCTCGCGAGGAGGCGGACATGACCCGGGTCGGCGGCTGGCTCGCCGAGCGTCAGAGCACGCTCATGGCCTACGCGCTCACCGCCGCGCTGTTCATCGTCGGCGTCATCCACTCGCCGGGCTTCGCCTCCGGCAGTTCGATCCGGCAGATGCTTGTGTTCGCGAGCTTCGTCGGCTTCGCCGCGCTCGGCCAGACGCTCGTGATCCTCGCCGGCGGCCTCGACCTGTCGGTCCCGTGGCTGATGGCGTTCGGCGGGGTCGAGCTCTCCCGGCTCTCGGCGTCGGGCACGCCGGCGGGCCTCGGCGTCGTGATCGTGATCGCGATCGGCGTCGGGATCGGGCTGCTGAACGGGGTCGGCGCGACCTGGATGCGCGTGCCGCCGATCGTGATGACGCTCGCGATGGGCGGGCTCATCCAGGCCTACCTCCTCGCCGTCGGCCAGCTCTCCTCGAGCGGCGACACCGTCCCCTCGATCGCGGTCGGCCTCGCGAGCAACCGGGCCGGCCCGGTCCCGGTGATCGCGATCGTGTGGCTCGTGATCGCGATCGCCACCGGGGTGCTCATCGGCCGCACCGCGTTCGGCCGCCGCGTGCACGCGACCGGCGAGAACGACCTCGCGGCGCGGCTCTCGGGGATCCGGGTCGACCGGGTGCGGATCGTCACCTACGCAATCTCGGGCGCGGCGTCGGCGTTCGGCGGGATCGTGCTTGCGGGCTACGTCGGGACAACGTACCTCGAGATCGGCGCGCCCTACCTGTTCACCTCGATCGCCGCGGTCGTCGTCGGGGGCGCCTCGATCCTCGGTGGCCGCGGGACCTACTGGGGAACCGTCGCGGGTGCGCTCACGCTCACCGTGCTGAGCGCGCTGTTGCCGCTGTTCCATCTCAACACCGCCGATCTCGAGATCGTCTACGGCGTCGTCATCCTGCTCGGCGTGTGGGCGTCGGGCGGCGGCCGGATGCTCGGCGGGATCCGGTTGCGCAGGGCCGGCCCCGAGGGCGTGCGGCCGGGCGCGCAGGAGGGAAGCGATGCAGCAGCCTGACCCCGGACGCGCGCCGACCACCGGCGGGCGGCTCGACGGCAAGGCGGCGATCATCACCGGTGCGGGCAGCGGGATCGGCGCCGGCAGCGCCCGCCGGTTCGTCGCCGAAGGAGCGCGCGTGCTCGTCGCCGACATCAACCGCGCCCACGCGGAGCGCACCTGCGCGGAGCTCGGCGAGCGCGCCGTCCCGTGGCAGGTCGACGTCTCCGACGAGGCCGCGGTCGACGCGATGGTGCAGGCCGCGCTCGACGAGCTCGGCGGGCTCGACGTGCTCTTCAGCAACGCCGGGATCGCGGAGTCGATCAAGCCGCTGTCCAAGATCAGCGCGGCAGAGTGGGACCGGGTGATCGACGTCAACCTCAAGGGCTTCTTCCTGTGCGCACGGGCGGCGGCGCCGGTCCTGCGCGAGCGGGGCGGCGGCTCGATCATCGTCACCGGCTCGATCGCGGCGCGCCGCCCCCGCTCGGGCATGGCCGCCTACGTCGCCTCCAAGAGCGGAGTGATCGGCCTCACTCGCGGCCTCGCGATCGAGCTCGCCCCCGACCATACGCGCGTCAACGTGATCAACCCCGGCCCGGCGCAGACGCCGATGCTCGGCGAGTTCGGATTCGCCGACGATGAGGCCGAGACGCTCCGCGCGCTCCGCGCCGGCCTGCCGCTCGGCAACGCGATCCAGCCCGACGACATCGCGGCCGCGGCGGTCTACCTGGCAAGCGACGAGTCCCGGAACGTCACCGGCCTGGTGATGAACGTCGACGGAGGTCGCGACCTGTGAGCGGGGCCGTGGCAACGACATTCGAGGCGGTCGACCCGTCGACTCGCGAGCCGTTCGCCTCGATCCGCGAGTGCTCGCCGGCCGAGGTCGCGGCTGCGGTGCATGCCGCCCGAGAGCCGCTGCGCGATCCCGCATGGGGGCGGCCCGCCACCCGCGCGGCCGCGCTGCGGGCGCTCGCCCGCGGGATCGAGGCCGAGGGCGACGAGCTTGCCGTGCTCGAGTCCCGGGACACCGGCAAGCCGCTCGCCCAGGCCCGGACCGACGTGCGGGTGACGATCGACTACTTCGACTACTACGCCGGCGCGGCCGCCGCGATCCGCGGCGCCTCGATCCCGCTCGGCCCCGAGCTCCTCGACTACACGGTGCGCGAGCCCTGGGGGGTGTGCGCGCAGATCATCCCCTGGAACTATCCGATGCAGGTGCTCGCCCGCTGCGCGGCGCCGGCGCTCGCGGCCGGCAACGCCGTCGTCGTCAAGCCCTCCGAGCTCGGGTCGGTGACGCCGCTGCGCATCGCGGAGATCGCGCTGGAACGCGGCCTGCCGGCCGGCGCGCTCGGAGTCGTCACCGGGCACGGCATGGTCGGCGAGGCGCTCGTCGCCGACCCGGGCGTCGACTTCGTCACGTTTGTCGGCTCGGCGGCGGTCGGCCGGCTCGTCGCCGCCGCGTGCGCGCAGCGACTCGTGCCGGTGCAGCTCGAGCTCGGCGGCAAGTCGCCGAACGTCGTGTTCTCCGACGCCGACCTCGACCGGGCGGCGCCCGTGATCGTGAAGAGTCTCCTGCAGAACGCCGGCCAGAGCTGCTCGGCGGGGTCGCGGCTGCTCGTCGAGGAGGCGGTGCGCGACGCGCTGCTCGAGCGGGTGCTCGATCGCATGCGCGCGGTGCGGATCGGCCCCGGCGGCGAGGACCCCGACCTCGGACCGCTCGTGTCCGAGCACCAGGTGGCCCGCGCGCGCGGGATGCTCGCGCGAGCGGTGGACGGCGGCGCGGAGCTCCTGCTCGGCGGCGGCGCGCCTGTCGGATTGGAGGACGGCTGGTACCTCGAGCCGACGGTCGTCGCCGGCGTCGGGCCGGGCGACGAGATCTTCGAGGAGGAGGTGTTCGGGCCGGTGCTGAGCGTGACGACGTTCGACGGCGAGGAGCAGGCGGTCGCGCTCGCCAACGCGACGCCGTACGGGCTCGTCGCCGGCGTGTGGACGCGCGACATCGGCCGCGGCCACCGCGTCGCGGCCGGGATCTCCGCCGGGCAGGTCTACGTCAACGGGTTCGGCGTCGCAGGCGGCATCGAGCTGCCGTTCGGCGGCATGAAGCAGAGCGGCTACGGGCGCGGCAAGGGCCTCGAGGCGCTCGACTCCTACACGCAGATCAAGAACGTGTGCGTGGCGCTGTGACCGCGACCGGGCCGTCGGCGAATGGCCGCCCGCTGCGCGTGGCGACGATCGGGGGCGACGGCATCGGCCCGGAGGTCGTGCGCGCCGCACTGCCCGCGCTCGTGGCCGCCGCGGAGGGCCACGGCGCCAGCGTCGAGATCACCGAGCTCGACTGGGGCGGCGACCGCCTGCTGCGCACCGGGCACGCGATGCCCGCGGACGGTCCCGAGGAGCTCCGCCGCCACGACGCGGTGCTGCTCGGCGCGGTCGGCCATCCCGCACTTTCACCCTCGGAGTCGGTATGGACGCTCGTCCTCCCGATCCGCAAGGCGCTCGACCTGTTCGTCAACCTGCGTCCGATCCGGGCGTGGCCGGGGGTTCGCTCGCCGATCCGGGGGGCGCCGCGCGCCGACTTCGTCGTCGTGCGGGAGAACACCGAGGGCGAGTACGCCGGCATCGGCGGTCGCGTGCACGAGGGCTCCCCCGACGAGGTCGCGACCGACGTCGCGATCCACTCGCGGCGGGCGATCACCCGCGTCGCCCGCTACGCGTTCGAGCTCGCGCGCTCGCGCGGTCAGACGCTCACGCTCGTCACGAAGTCGAACGTCTCGCGCCACGGCTACGCGCTGTGGGACGAGGTCGTGTTCGCGCTCAGGGAGGCGGAGTTCCCCGACGTCGCGATCGAGAAGGCCTACGTCGACGCGATGGCCGCCCGGCTCATCGAGCGCCCCGACTCGCTCGGCGTGCTCGTCTGCAGCAACCTGTTCGGCGACATCCTCTCCGACGCCGGCGCGCCGATCGCCGGCGGGCTGGGCATGGCGCCGAGCGCGAACATCTCGCCCGACCGGACCGGACCCGGCATGTTCGAGCCGGTGCACGGGTCGGCGCCCGACATCGCCGGCCGCGGCGTCGCCAACCCGATCGCATGCGTCCTGTCGGGCGTGCTGCTGCTGCGCGACGTCGGGCTTGGCGCCGCCGCCGACACGCTCGAGCAGGCGGTGTCGCTCGCGCTCGCCTCGGGCGAGTGCCACACCCCGGACCTCGGCGGCCGGGCGACGACCGACCGGGCGGCGGCCGCGGTGCACGCCGCCGTCGGCCAGGTGTTGCGGGCGGGCGCGGCGGCGCCCTGATGCTTCTCCGCGCCGTGGTTTCCGGCGCGGGGCAGGTGCGATTGCGGATCGGAGAGCACCCCAGTCACCTCCTCGCTCTCCGGTCCGCTCGGCGCCTGCGCGCGTGGCCGCGGGGGGGCGCGATCCGCCCTGGTGGGTCGCGACGGCTCAGCTCGGCCGGTCCGGCCGCCGCCGCTCAGCGCGGCCAGTCGGGCTGCGGTGGCCGGAGCCCCTCGCACGCGAGCGCGAGCCCGAGGAGCTCGATGTCCCGGTGCCGGCGGCCGACGAGCTGGACGCCGACCGGCCGCCCGTCCTCGCATCTGCCCCACGGCACGCTGATCGCCGGATGGCCGGACATGTTGAAGGGGGCGGTGAAGCCGACGTGGGCAAGCGCCTGGTCGGGGCCGATCGGCCCGGCCGCATCAGCTGAGTACGTGGCCATCGGCGCAACCGGCGTGAGCAGGAAGTCGAGCTCACCGAGCGCGTGCGCGACCGCGACCGCCATCCGGTCCATCGCGCTGAAGCCGGTGAACACCTGCTCGCCGCTGAAGTCCGCGGCGGGCGCCGTCCACTCGCGGATGTAGGGGAGCGCTCGCGCCGCCGCCTCGCGTCCGAGGTGTTTGAGGTCGAGGTGGCTGCGCATCCGCCAGAAGCGGTCGAGCCCGTCGAGGAGCTCGTCGTCGATCAGCTCCGGGACGGGCTCGATCCGCGCGCCCCGCGCCTCCAGCGCGCGCGCCGCCTGCTCGACGAGCGCGACGATCTCCGGGGCGGGGGCGACGCCCGCTCCCGCGTCGGTGCAGAGCCCGATCCGCGCCGTGGCGAGCGCGGGAGTGGCGAGCTCGGTCCACGGCAGCTCCGCGGCGGGCAGGCTCATGTGGTCGCGCTCGTCAGGGGCGGTGACGACGGCCATCGCGAGCGGGAGGTCGCCGACCTTCCGCGCGAGCGGCCCGATGCAGCGCCCGTAGTAGGGCGGCGACACCGGGATCCGGCCGAAGCTCGGCTTCAGCCCCGCGACCCCGCACCAGCCGGCGGGGAGCCGCACCGAGCCGCCGATGTCGGTGCCGAGATGGATGGGCCCGATTCCCGCGGCGGCCGCCGCGCCCGCCCCGGCGCTTGAGCCGCCCGGATTCCAGTCCGGGGTCCACGGGTTCCGCGTCGTCGGGTGCAGGCTTGAGACCCCCGAGGTGAGCATCCCGAAGTCGGGCATCGTCGTCTTGGCGAAGATCACCGCCCCGCCCTCCTTGAGGCGCGCGGCCGCCGGAGCGTCCGCGTCGGAGACCGTCGGCGGGGTCGCCGCCGTCCCCATCCGGTACGGGTCCCCGGCGGTCGCGATGTTCTCCTTGACCGTCACCGGAACCCCGTCGAGCACGCCGAGCGGCTCCCCGCGCGCGTACCGCTCGTCCGGGTCGCGTGCGGCCTGTCGGGCGGCGTCCGCCATCACATGCGTGAACGCGTGGATCCGCGGCTGCCAGGCCTCGACGCGCCGGAGCACCGCCTCGAGCGCCTCGCTCGGACGCACCTCGCCGGTGGCGAACCGCCGCCGCATCTCGCTGGCTGACTGGTCCGCGAGCTCGGCCATGCGCCCACTCAATCAGAACCGGCCGGCCGCCGTGGCCCGCCCGACGCCCCCGGGCCACGGTCGCTCGGCCCGGGTGGTCGCTCCGGCGCCGGCGGGCCACGGTCGCTCGGCCCGGGTGGTCGCTCCGGCGCCGGCGGCCCGGTGACGCGCTCCCGATCGCCAAGGACGGCCGCGTGCGCGATCATGATGGCCAGGCCGCTGTAGCTCAGCTGGTAGAGCAGGGGACTTTTAATCCCAAGGTCGTGGGTTCGAGCCCCACCGGCGGCATCGATCGCTCGGTCGGTCGATTGATCGTCGGGAGAGGCCGACCGCTCAGGCGGAGGCGGCAAGCGCCTCGGCCTGCGCCGGGCGCCAGGCGCCGCGGCCGGTGGCAAACACGGCGCGATCGTGTCACTCCGGGCTGACCACTCCTCTCGTGGCGGAGCGCTCATCCGCGGCGCTGGCGCCTGGCTACTGAGATCGCGGCAAGGGGCTCGTCCGGTCGGCCGCGATGTGGCGATCGCATTCCTCGTGAGGACTCGTCCGTCTTCGAGCCGATCAACGATGTGTGATCGCACACGTCCGGCAGGACTCATCAGTCGAACCGCTTCCAGTGACCCTCGGAGACGACAGCGACCTCCCCGTCGATGACAGTGATCGCGGTCTGGTCGTCGATGGCGTAGCCCGGCATGTCGAGCGCGGCTGCCCAGCGCTCCGCCTCGGCGAGGCCGAACTCCGGCATGTTCGGGTGGTCGAGGTGCGGAAGGATGCCGAAGGCGACCAACCCCAGTGCCTCGACGCTGCCCGTCGGCGACCGCCAGTCACTCATGTCCTGCCCCAAGTGGGGTGCCGCCACGACGCTGCCGGCGCTCACCCCGACCCACACAGTGTCCTGCAGCGAAGGCAGGACCTCAGCCGCGCCGGACTGCTGCAGCCAGTGCGCGAGGTACAGCGGATCGCCACCGCCCACCAGAAGAGCGTCGGTCTCCCGGAGGATGGGGATCCACTGCGCCGCGTCGATGCTGGGAAGCGCTGTGAGCTCGAGCAGGCCGACAGACTTCCAGCCGATCTCGCACAGCGGAGTCATCGCGTGGCCAGAGACGATGCGCCAGGCGGCCTCGGGCCCTCCGGCCGGGTACGCCGCCGTCGGGATCACCAGGGCGCTGGCCTCGGCGATGGGCTTGCCCAGCATCTCCACGAGCGCGTTGGCGATGCTCGTGTTCTTGATGCCGGCGGAGGTGAGAAGAAGCTTCATGTCTCCTTTCGATCTCGTGTTGCCGAATCGAGCACCGTAATCGATCTGATTGACGGGCGCGCCCCCGTCCGGGCCGGACGCCTCGTCGCACCGATTCCGGGGATACTGCTCGTCGACTGCCCCGCACAAAGGCTGGCCGGAGCGCCGTCCCGGTTGTATCTGCACTTCACGCCGACCAGCGGAGCCTGTCAAGCCCGGCTTCGTGTGTGAATTAGTGAGCGGCGGTCTCCTTGGGCTTGTTGATCCAGGCGGCGGTCGGCAGCGCCGGCGGTGCGGGGGGCCTGCGGACGAACCGTTCGGGGCGGGTGGCGTAGGCGGCGTCGAGCACGCCGGCGCGCGGCGTGCAGCGCGGGCGCGTGGCCGTGGTGGACAGCGGCGGGCGTCATCAGCCCGATCCCGGAGTGACGGTGCGCGTGGTTGTACCAGCCGGCGAATGCGCGGCAGTGCTCGCGGGCGTGCTCGATCGTGTCAAACCGGGCGGGCAACTCGGGCCGGTACTTCAGGGTCTTGAAGTTGGACTCCGAGTAGGGGTTGTCGTTGTACGTAACGCCTTGACCGCCGTGACCACCGAGACGATGCACGAGCAGTGGGGGAGGATCCGATGAGCACGAGCGCCCTCGAGCCCCCCGGGCTCGGCTTCGCCTCGAGTGCAAGCTCGGCGCCCGAGGGGATCGATCACGCCGAGCAGGTCCGGAAGACGATCGCCCGGCGGCTTGCCGAGCTGACCGCGCTGCCGGCGGGATGGGACGGCAGCGACGCCCGTGCGGTCGGCCTTAAGGCGTTGCAGACCGCCTCGAGCCTCCTCGGGTCGGTCACGGCTCCGGGCCTCCCCTGGCCCCGAGCTGTTCCCGGTCCCCGATGGCGGCGTCCAGATCGAGTGGAGCGCCGGCCCCGTCGAGATCGAGCTTGAGATCGAACCCGATCAACGCGGCGCGATCCTCGTCTGCGACGACGAGCAGTCGGGGCAGCGGATCGACGGCGAGCTGCCCGCCGATGCGTCACGGTTTCGGCTCGCGCTCGCTCGGCTGATCGCTCACTCGTGACGGCCGACGCCGCCCGCGAGGAGATCGTCGACGAAGACGCGCTGCTGCGCCGGATCCCGGATCAACGGGGGAACATGTGGACGCGGAAGAACGGCAGGCTGAGGCCGTCGAGCGCTGCGCTCAAGCCGTCCGACTCGGCTGCCGGGTTGTCAGTCAACGTGCGTCGCCTGCTCCCCAACCCCTCCGACCCCGCTTCGGCACTCGGCAAGCGCATGGACGACGGGCTGGTCGAGTTCCCGGCCGCCGTCCCACGGGCCGCCGGTCTGGACGTCATGCATGCGCCGCTCCCGGACCGCTACTCCCGCGCCAACGTCATTGGCTGGGCGCAGCTCGACAAGCCGGCGGCGAAGCGGATCCAGCGCGAGCTCGCGCTGCGCGCGGCGTGGGTGAAGCATCCGGCCTCTGCGGCGTCCGGAGCCGCTTGAACCAATGAAAGCGTTCTTGCCGCGACGACGCCGCCCAGCAGGTTCAACGTCACGGTCGCGCTCCTCGATGTCGTCGCTCTCGCTCCCGGACTCGTCCGCATGATGGCGCCGGCCTTGCATCCGTCAAGGTCGCCCCTCCGGGGTCGCCTTCGGCGAGGCCTGACGGCCCTCCCTTGACGGCCGCTGTGCCCGGCGCGGTTCCGCAACGAGGTCCGGGATCGGGTCAGCCCTGCCATCACTCAGGACGTCTACAACAACAGGGGCACACTGTACGCACCAGGTGCTGAGCGTCCGAAACGTCCTCTGTGTGCCGCGCTGCGGTCAGGCGATCTGCAGCGCGCCGGCGAGTGAGTCTCCGCTGGCGACGACGACCTCGGGGGCGGTGACCTGGAGTTGGCCGTCGCGTTCGACGCGCTCGCGCGCCCCGACGATTGTCAGCCCAACGATCTGCTGCGTGCCCGGCACGAACCGAAGTAGGTGGCCTTCCGGCGTCTCCTTGCCCTCGGCGGGCTGGGGCTCGCCGATGTGCAGGTAGAGGACGTCGCTTTCGGCGTCGTAGTCGGCGTGGTCGAATATGAGATGGCCGATGCGGATATTCACGGCGTCCATTGCTTCGGGTCCTTGCGGTTGCCCAAGGCGGTGATGATGCGGGCGGGGTCCTGCTCGTAGGTTACGACCACGAGCAGCCACCGGTTCGGCCCAAGGGAGCGCCGGTAGTAGCGGCGTCGCCTCGGTAGCGGATCGTCCTCGACGTGCTCTGGCGTGGCGACTGTCCTCAGCACCGCTTCGCGGTGACCGGCCATCTCGGGGTGATCACGGAGAATCTTCGACTGCCAAATCACCTCGGGCAACTCGCGACCGTGCGGGTCGGGGTTTGTCCACATCTCGGAAGCCGGCTCGCTCATCGTGGCTGAGCGTGCCGGACCTCTCGGACGGCGCCAAGATCGTGTCCCGAAGTATGTGCCCCGCAATTGGGCTGGTCTGGACGTGCACGCGCGGAGCGTGCTCGTGCTCACGATGGACGCTGAGACTGGCGAGCTCCGTCGCCAGCACCTCACGGAGGAGACGCCCGGCGCAGGACAAGGTCAAGACCGACGCCCGCCACGCCGGGGCCACTGCAAGTTGGCGCTCTCATCCCAGGAGGCGAGCTCGTCGGCGGCCAGCTCGATGCCGCAGTTCGCGCGCCTGTCTGGGCGGCGCAGCTTGAGCCTCCTCGCGGCCATGCGCTCTGATCGGCTCCGGCGCCGCAATGCCAAGAGAGCGGGCGCGGTGTGGACGAATGGAGCCCGGGCGCGTGCGCTGTGGATCAACGTTCCTCTCGCCCACGGCATCCACCGACCTGGCGAGTTGTCCACCTGGACGGAACCCCGGCGGCGCCCGGCGCGGCTCGGCGCAGGCGGCGGCGCGGCCGGTAGGATGCCGGACGACGCGCCCCGGGTCATAGGGCGCGCGAAGAGGAAGGCTCCCCGATGCGGCATCGTCCTGTTCTCGTCCTGCTCGTGTGCCTGGTCACCGTGGGCGCGTTCGGTGTCGCGGCTGTGCCGCCGGTGCTCGCGCACCGGGCGAGCAGGCCTGTCGGCGCCGCGGTTCGGTCCGGTCAGACGGTGCGGATCGACGGCTACCGGATCACGACGAGGTGCACCGGGCCGCGGACGGGGATGCGGCCGGCGATCGTGCTGCTTGCCGGCGAGCCGGACCCGCTGACGAAGTTCTCGTACATCCAACGCCGATTGAGCTCGCTCACGCGCGTGTGCTCGTATGACCGGCTCGGAGAGGGCACCAGCTCGAAGCCCCGGACGGTGCAGACGCTGTCGGACAGCGCCCGCATCCTGCACCTCCTGATCGCACGGCTCCACATCGCTTCGCATGGCGTCGTGCTGGTCGGCCACTCGCTGGGCGGGCTGATCGCCGCCAGGTACGCCTCGCAGTACCGGCGAACCCATCAGGTGAAGGCGGTCGTGCTGCTCGACGCGACACCGCCCAGCATCGTCAAGGCGATCGAGCGGCTGATCCGCGCCGGCGCCACCGGGATCGCGGGCGAGGTGCGCGCCGAGATCGTCGGGCTTGCCACCGGCCACAACCCCGAGCGGCTCGTGTTCACCGGCGCCCCGCTGCCGTCGATCGGGAACCTGCCGCTCACCGTCGTGCAGCACGGCAAGCCGATCTTCGCCGCCGTGCCGAAGTACGGACGCGGCATCCAGCGGATCTGGGCCGCCGGGCAACGTCAGTGGCTCCGCCTCGCGCCGCGCAGCCGGATGGTCATTGCGCGCCACAGCGGCCACTACATCTATCTCGACCAGCCCGGCCTCACCCTGCGGCTGATCCGAGAGGCGCTCGGGCGGGGGCGGTAGCGGACCAGCCGCGGGCGCCCCCGGCCCACGACGGTCGAGTCAGCCCCTGCGTCGATCTGTGACCGGAACACCGGTCCGGATCTCGAACAGCCGGCGCTGGGCGTAGTCCATCTCCGCCCAGGCGCGGGCGAGACGGTTGATTGTGCGGGGAGCGATGGATCGGCGCGTCATGGTTACCTCCGAATGGATCGTTGACGACGTGGGCACAGTCTCGTCTGCGACGGCGTAGCGCGCATCGGAAATTCGCTGTCGATTCAGGCAGCGCATCCCTTACTTCGCCGCTCAGAGCACGTACGCCGAAAGACCTTCCGCGCCGCAGCGGCTCCGGGAGCGTGTTTCCCTCGACGGAGACGATCGCGATGCCCGACGGTGGCGCGATGGATGCTTACGTGGTGGTGCGCGAGATCGGCCACGGCCCCGGGATGCTCGTGCTCATGGAGATCTTCGGGGTCGGGGACTACATCCGCGAGGCGACCGAGCGGCTGGCGAAGCTCGGGTACGTCGCGCT
>DATGKS010000084.1:0-21959 GCA_035294545.1 Solirubrobacteraceae bacterium
TGCAGCTCGACACCGGACTCATCCTGCGCACCGAGAAGAGCGTGCTGTTCGTGATCCCGTGGGGGCAGCACTGGCTGATCGGCACGACCGACACCGAGTGGACACTCGACAAGTCCCACCCGGCGGCGAGCCGCGCCGACATCGACTACGTGCTCGAGCATCTCAATGCGGTGCTCGCCTCGCCGCTCGGCGTCGACGACGTCCAGGGCGTGTACGCCGGGCTGCGGCCGCTGCTCACCGGCGAGTCGGAGTCGACCTCGAAGCTCTCCCGCGAGCACGCGGTCGCCTCCCCGGTCCCGGGCCTCGTGGCGATCGCCGGCGGCAAGTACACGACCTACCGCGTGATGGGCCGCGACGCGATCGACCTCGCCGTGCACATGCTCGACCGGCAGGTGTCGGGGTCGGTCACCGACGTCACGCCGCTGATTGGCGCCGACGGATTCCACGCGCTGTGGAACGCGCGCTACCGCCTCGCGACGCAGGGGGGGCTCCACGTCGCGCGGATCGAGCACCTGCTGCGCCGCCACGGCTCCCGGATCCACGACCTGCTCGCGATGATCGCCGAACGGCCCGAGCTGCGCGAGCCGCTGCCCGAGGCCGACGCCTATCTCGCGGTCGAGGCGCTCTACGCGACGACGCACGAGGGCGCGCTCCACGTCGACGACGTGCTCGCCCGCCGCACCCGCATTTCGATCGAGAGCTGGGATCGGGGCGTGGCGGCCGCCCGTCCGGTCGCTCGCCTGATGGCGGAGGTGCTCGACTGGTCGCAGGACGAGATCGAGCGCGAGGTCGCGCTCTACGAAGCGCGCGTCCAGGCCGAGCGCGACTCCCAGCGCCAGCACGACGACCAGGCCGCGGACGCCGCGCGGCTGCTCGCTCCCGACGTGCTGGCGGGCGCCCAGGGCGAGGGGCGGGTCGGCGGCGAGCGTCCGCCGGGGCCGACCGCGTATTGACGGGGTGGCGCCGAGGTCCACGACGACGCGGGCCGGGACCTGAGGCCCGTCGCCGCGCACGGATCCTGACGCCGGCGCGGCTCACGACACCCCGCGCGCGACGCACAGCCGCTGCAGGCGCTCCATCGCCTCGGCGGTCGAGTCGGGCAGCTCGGCGAGCGCCCGCGCCGCCGCGCGCAGGTCGCCGATCGTCACCTCGCGCCCCTCGAGCGCGAACCGCCCGAGCCAGCGCACCGCCGCCCGCTCATAACGGCCGGGGTCGCCGTCGCGGAGCACGAGGCAGATCCGCAGGGCGTCGTCGAGCGCGACCCGCGGCAGCTCCCGGGCCGCGGTGAGCACGAGCAGCTCGTTGCCCGTCTCGAGCGCGCGGCGAAAGCGCGCGTATGGGGATCCGTCGCTCGTCATCGTCGTGTCGAACGTATGTTCGCACAGCCGTCAAGCCGCCTCCACGTTCCTGAGCGACGGCGGACTCGGAGCGGATCGTGGTTCGAATCGGGCAGTGATGCGCTCCAAGTGGCCACTCAGCCGGGGCGAGGACGGCGAACCGAGCGCGCTCAGAGGGGCGGGTGCGCGAGCAGCGGCGCGAACGCGGCCTCCATCGCCCCCACGAGCGGCGCCCGGTCGCCGAGCGCGCCCGGCACGATCGCCGGCGGCGCCGCGGCGCGCGTCGACATCAGCCCCGCGCGGTAGGCGCGCTCGACCGACTCCGGGGCGACCGACAGGACGGTGGCCGCAAGACCGCAGAGCACGACCCGCTCGGGGTCGCAGGCGTTCACCAGGCCGGCGGCGCCACGGCCGAGCGCGCGGGCGATCGACCGCGCGGCGCGGAGCTCCTCGCGCCGCCCCTCGCGCGCCGCCGCCAGCACCCGGCGCGTGAACGTCACCTCGTCCGCGGGCAGCGGACGGCCGAGGAGGCGCGCGAGCGCCGCCCCGTCGAGCTCGGTGTTCCAGCAGCCGATCGCGCCGCAGCGGCAGCGGACGCGGCGTGAGCCGAGCGGCAGGTGGCCGAACTCGCCCGACATGCCATGCGCGCCCGCGGTGACGCGGCCGCCGTCGATCAGCGCGCCGCCGACGCCCGAGTCCATATAGAGCACGACGCAGCCGGTGAGGCCCTCGGCGGCGCCGCGCGCAAGCTCGGCGACGGCGGTGTCGCTCGCGTCGTTGCCCACGTGGAAGCCGATCCCGGCCGCAATCGCCTCGCGAGGACGGAGCGCGGCGAGCTCGACGTCCTCCCAGCCGAGGTTCGGTGCCTGGACGAGCCGGCTGCCGCTCACGATCCCGGGGGCCGAGACCGCGATCGACCGGATCCGCTCACCGTGAGACCGCCACATCCGGGCGAGCTCCCGTCGAACCACGCGTATCACCGCCTCGCGCTCCCGGTCGTGCTCCTGGCTCGCGGACGCCACCACCCCGCCGCCCAGCTCGCAGAGCTCGATCCGCCATGTCTCGTGCGAGATCGCGACCGCGGCCACGAGCGGCCCCTCGCGATGCGGCCAGAGCGGCCGCGTCGGCCGGCCGCGGCCCGCGGCGACGGCCGGCTCGCCCTCCGCCAGCCAGCGGACGGCGACGAGGCGCGCGACAAGATCGGACGCGAGGCCGCTCGAAATCCCGACCGCGGCCGCGAGCCCGGCGCGCGGGATCCCCGGCGAGCGGTGCACCGCCCGCAGCACCTCGCCGGCCCGGCTCGGCACTTGTGGGACAATGCTCACGGTTTTTCCTCGGTGCCCGAGTATATTCGCCGTCGCATGCTTCAGATGACGACCCTAACCGCGCGTCCGCGACCGCGCCGTCCCTCGCCCACGACCCTGCGGCTGCTCGTGCTCGCGACCGCCTGCTTCGTGTTCGTGACGACCGAGACCCAGCCGGTCGCGCTGCTTGAGCCGATGGCGCGCGGTCTGCACGTCTCCGAGAGCACGGTCGGGCTGCTCATGACCGCCTACGCGGGGATCGCGGCGATCTCGGCGATCCCGCTCACGGTGCTCGCCTCGCGCATGCGCCGCCGGCGGCTCGTGATCGTCACCATGGCGACGCTCGTCGCCTCCCAGCTCGCGCTCGGAGTCGCGCCGGTCTACGGAGCCGCGCTCGGCGCGCGCCTCATCGGCGCGCTCGCCCACGGCGTCTACTGGGCGGTGCTCGCCCAGATCATCGCGGGACTCGTTCCGCGCGAGCGGGTCGGCCGCGCGACGGCGGCCGTGCTCGCCGGCAACTCGGTCGCGCTCGTCGCCGGCACCCCGCTCGTCTCGGCGCTCGGCGCGCTCGTCGGCTGGCGGGCCGCCGTCGGCGCGATGGGCGCGGCGGCGCTTGCGGTCGTCGTCGCGATGGGCTTCGTGATCCCCGACGTTCCCGCCGCGAGCGGCCTCGCCGAGGGGCGGCGCGCGATGCTGACGCGTGCGACGCGCCATCCCGGCGTGCTCATCGTGTGCGGGGTGACGGTGCTGCTCGCGTTCGGCCAGTTCGTCGCCTTCACGTATCTCGCGCCGCTCGTGCGCGCGCATACGGGACTCACCGGCACCGGCGTTTCCGCGATGCTGCTCGCCTACGGCGTCGCGGGCGTGCTCGGCGTCGTGCTCGTCGGCCGGATCGCCGACCATCATCCGCGCCGGGCGCTGCTCACCTGCTGCACGGGGATCGTCGCCGGCCTGGCGCTGATCGCCGCCGTCCCGCACGGCACGCTCGTGATGGTGCTGGCGACGCTGGCCTGGGGCGCCGGCTTCACCGCGCTGCCGATCTGCCTGCAGAGCGCGGTGCTCCGCGTCGCACCGGAGATCCCGGACACGGCCTCGGCGCTCTATGTCGTCGCCTTCCAGATCGGGATCGGCGGCGGTGCGCTCGCCGGCGCCGGCCTGCTCGGCGCGCATGAGCTCTCGGCGATCCCCGATGTGACGCTCGCCGTGTTCCTCGCCGGCTCGCTGCTCGCGACCGCCGCCCGGGCGACGTTCGCCCCCGATGGCGCGCCCCCGCCCCGCAGTCTGCGCGCGGGTGGGCAGGCGGCGTCTCACTGGGTCTCTCGCCGCGTCCCGGGCGCGCCCGCGATGGTGCGCTCCCGCCTGCGACCGCCCGCCGAGCGGCGGTAGCCGGGCCACGACGGCGGCCGGGCCGACGGTGCGGCCACCGGCGAGACCGGCGGGCCGGATGAGGCCGAGGACCGCGACGCCGCGCGTGAGCTCGACGGGCACGCCCCGTCGGATCCTTGACCCCGCAGGGCCACCGAGGCCCGGCGTCGGAGCCGCGCCCCGGCTGCCCGGTCACCCGTACGCGCGCGCCTGCAGCGTGAACAGCTCCGCGTACGTGCCCCCGGCGGCCATGAGGTCCGCGTGCGCGCCGGCCTCGATCGCGCGCCCATCCTCGAGCACGACGATCAGATCGGCGGCGCGAGCGGTGGAGAATCGGTGGGAGATGAGGAGCGTGACCGTGCCGTGCGCATCGCGCAGGCGCCGCGCCGCGGTCGCGTGGCGATCGAACAGAGCCGCCTCGCTGGCTGCGTCGAGCGACGCCGTCGGCTCGTCGAGCACGAACAGCAACGGGTCGGTCCGCATGAGGCCACGCGCGAGCGCCACCCGCTGCCACTCGCCGCCGGACAGCTCCCGGCCGCCGGTGAAGCGCGTGCCGACGCGGGTGGCCAGACCATCGGGCAACCGCCGAACGAGCGCGCCCGCGCCCGCGCGGGTGAGCGCCCCCGACACCGCGGCCGGGTCTACGGCCCGCGTCAGCCGGCCCACCCCGGCCGGCTCCCGGAGCACGAGCTCGAAGCGCACGAAGTCCTGAAAGGCGGCGGTCACGCGCTCCCGCCACTCGGCGAGGGCAAGCGCGGAGAGCTCGATGCCGTCGATCAGGATGCGCCCGCTCACCGGGGAGTACATGCCGCAGAGCAGCTTGACGAACGTCGTCTTGCCGGCGCCGTTCTCACCGACGAGGGCAACCGAGGCGCCCGCCGGCAGGGTCAGGTCGAGCGGGCCGAGCACGATCCGGTCCGTGCCCGGATAGGCGAAGGTCACCTGCTGCAGCACGATCCCCCGCTCCAGGCGCGCCGGCACGGGCACCCGCGCCCGGCCGCGTTCCGCGTCGCCGAGCGACGCCGCACGATCCTCCAGCCACAGCAGCTCGCGCGCGGTCGACAGCGAGATCTGCAGGGAGCCGGCGGTGTCGGTCGAGCGGGAGATCTGCGTCTGGGCCCGGCGCAGCAGCGTCACCGCCTCGACGACCCCGCCGGGACTCACCTGTCCGTGGGCGGCGCGCAGCACGAGCACCACGATCGCGGCCACGAGCCCCGCGGCGAAGACGACCCAGCCCGCCGCCTCCCAGGCGGCGGAGACGAGCGCGGCCCTGACCGCGCGCCGGCGGATGTCGCGGGCCAGCTCGGCGTGGCGCGCGGGCAGCGCCTCGGTCAGCCCATAGGTGCGCAGCTCGCGCGCGGTGGCGGCGGTCGTGGCGAGCGTGAACAGCGCGTCGAGCATCCGCCGGTCCTCGGCGAGCGCGTCCTCGGCACGCCGCTGGACGCGGCCGGCACGGCGGTCGGCGAGCGCCGGCGCGAGCGCGAGCAGTGGCACGATGAGCACCGGCGGATAGATCAGCGCGAGCAGCACGACCATCCCGATCGCGCGCAGCGCCTGACCGAGCAGGTTGGTGAGCTGGCGCGGGGCCCCGGCGAGCGTGCGCCGGCCACCGGTCAGCGCGTCCAGGCGTGCGAGCAGCTCCGGGCGCTCGAAGTGCTCGAGCGTCGGCAGCGACGCCGCGAGCCGCATGATCCGCACGCCGAGCGCGAGACTCGCCTTGTCGGTGAGCAGCGAGCCGCGGCTGCGGCGATGAGCTCGGCTCCGGCCGGCGTGAGCGCGACGCTCCGGGGGGTGCGGCGCAGCAGCGTGACCCCGAGCGCGCGCTCAAGCGCGGCCACCCGGCGGCTCACCTGGGGCTGGGAGAGCCCGTGCGCGAGCGCGGCCCGGCCGAAGTGCAGCTCGTCGGCGACGGTGAGGAAGGCGCGCAGCTGCGGCAGCGTCGGTTCGATGCGCCCAGCGTATGCGACCTCACGGCCCCGCGTCGGACGGGGGCCCGGACCCGCGCGGGCCGGCGTTTGGCGGGCGGCGCCGCGGCCGCGGCGGCTCGCCCGGCCAGTGCCCGTGCTCCTCGAAGTACCGTCGGGCGCGCTCCTCGCGCTCGCGCTCCAGATCGCCGCTCACACCGACCCGGAACATCCAGTTGAGCATCAGGATGGAGAGCCCGGCGCCCGTGAGCAGTCCGAACCCGTCGACCCCGAACCCGCCCGGGTTGACGGCGAGCACGACGACCCCCGCGACGACGCCGATCAGGCCGATCCCGTAGCGGATGAAGAGCGTGAGCGGCCCGACCGGGCCGGTGGAGCGGGTCCGAAACACACCGAGACGCTACCCGCTGCGGGCCCGCGCACGAGCGCGCCGAGCGTCCGCACCCGCGGAGGGACGCACGGAGATGCTCGGCGCCGCCTCAGGGCTCCTCGTCGGCGCGCGGCGCCGCCTCAGGGCTCCTCGTCGGCGCGTGGCGCCGCCTCAGGGCTCCTCGTCGGAGCGTGGCGCTCGTTCCTCGTCGGCGCGTCGCTGCTGTTCGAGCTTCTCCCGCAGGTAGCGCGCCTTGTCGGCGCGGCGCAGGTTCACGCGCTCCTCCTCCTCGTCGGCGGCGCCGGCGGCGGCTTCGCGGGCGACGCGCTCCTGCTCTCGCTCGCGCTCCGACAGCCGCGCGGGGGTGGGGTCGTCCGGCTGCGTCGAGGTCGGATCGTTGTCGTCCATCGCCGCACACGGTATATTGCGAACCCGACCTGATTCACTAAATTGATTGACTTACTTCAAGGAGCACGCTCATGAGCCTCGACCGCACCGAGCTTCGCGCGTTCGCCGCCCGCCTCGCGAGCGCGCCGGAGCGCTGGGCGCACGCCCTCGACGCCGCCGACTCCCGCGAGCGCGTCTACGAGCTCATCTGGGACGACGAGGATGTCAACGCCTGGGTGATCGTCTGGAACGAGGACTCCGACACCGGCTTCCATGACCACGACGACTCGGCCGCCGGGATCGCGGTGATCGCCGGCACCGTGCGGGAGGACCGGCTGTCGCTCGGCGGCCTGCCCCCCGTGCGGCTGTTCGGCGGCGGCGACACGTTCACGGTCGAGCCGTCCGCGATTCACCGGGTCCTGCACGCCGGCAGCGGACCGGCGGCCACGATCCACGCGTACTCGCCGCCGCTGCGGCGGATGGGCTCCTACCGCGTGACCGACGACGGGGTGCTGGAGCGCGAGGCCCAGTCGTTCGAGGTCGAACTGCGCGCGCCCGCGCTCGCCTGAGCGCTCCCCCGCGTCGCCTGAGCGCTCCCCCGCGTCGCCCGAGCGCTCCCCCCGCGTCGCCTGAGCGCTCCCTCCCACTTCGCCTGAGCGCTCCCTCCGGCTTCGCCTGGCCCTCCTCCCCTCTCCGCTCAGGCGCCGATGCGGCGCCCGCCGTGACTCCCCACGGCGGGCGCCGGACGCCGGGCGGCGGGCCGGCCGGTAGCGTGACGCCGGCCATGTTCACCCGCGTCACCCATGACGGCGTCGAGGACGTCATCGCGATCGAGGAGCCGCTCGAGATCCGGGTCGACGGGACGCCGCTTGCGGTGACGATGCGCACGCCCGGCCACGACGAGGAGCTCGCGCTCGGCTTCCTGCACGGCGAGGGGCTGATCGACCGCGATCCCGCGCGCGCGGTCGGACTCACGGACGATCTCGCCGCAAACATCGTCGAGGTGGCGGGCCCGCTCCGCGGGCCGGCGCCGACGCGGCGCTTCTACACGACGTCCTCGTGCGGCGTCTGCGGCCGGGGCGCGCTGGCGGAGGTCGCCGTCCACAGCGAGCGGCTCGTCACCGATCCACCGGCGCCGGTGATCGCCCGGACGCTCGCCGCCGCGCTGCCGGCACGGCTCGAGCAGCCGGCGTTCACGCGGACCGGCGGCACGCACGCGACGGGACTCTTCACCGCCGCCGGCGAGCTGCTCGTCAGCCGCGAGGACGTCGGGCGACACAACGCGATGGACAAGGTGATCGGGCACGCGCTCCGCGCCGGGATGCTGCCGCTCGCCGGCACGGTGCTCTGCGTGAGCGGACGGCTGTCGTTCGAGCTCGTGCAGAAGGCGGCGGTCGCGGGTTGCCCGATCCTCGTCGGGGTCGGCGGCCCGAGCTCGCTCGCGGTCGCGCTCGCCGAGGACCGCGGCATGACGCTCTGCGGGTTCGCCCGGGATGGCCGGCTCAATGTCTACACGTGGCCGGCGCGGATCAAGGGCTGAGCGCCCCCGGGCACCCCCGTGGCCCGGGGCCGGCCGGCGCCGCCCGGCCCCGAGCGCCGCGTCGGCGTGCGCTGCGCGGGCGGCCGGGTCAGTCGGGCCGCGACCCAGGCGAAACGGAGCGCGCGCTCAGGTCGATGCGGCGCTTGCGAGGTCGGCGAGGCGCGCGATCTCCTCCTCGCTCGTCCAGGCGCCCGGCGAGGCGCGCACGAGGCCGTGGCTCAGAATCGAGCGGACGATGATCCCCTCGGCGGCGAGCCGCGCGACCTCCGCCTCGGGATCGCTCGCGCTCCAGGAGACGAGCGTCGAGCGCCCGCGCGGGGCGACAGTTAGACCGCGCTCGGCGAGCCGGGCGGCCAGTGCGCCCGCGAGCGTCGCGGCGCGCTCGTGCACCCAGTCCCAGCCGGCGTCCTCCAGCACGCCGAGCGAGGCGAGCGTCCACGCGCTCCGCACCCCCGGCGGGAAGCCGTGGTCGAGCCGGGCGGCGTCGGGCGCGGGCTCGAGGTCGAGCGGGTCGCTCCCGCGGGCGACCGACGTGTAGCCCGGCCAGGGCGTCAGCAGCTCGTCGAGCATGTCGCGGCGCACGAACAGCGCGCCCGAGCCCTCGGGCCCGCACAGCCATTTCTGCCCCGAGCCCGCGTAGAACGCACAGCCGAGCGCGGCCACGTCGACCGGCACGGCGCCGATCCCCTGCGCGGCGTCGAGCAGGAACGGGACGCCGGTGGCGGTGAGCGCCTCGGTGTCGACGACCTGCCCGTTCACCCAGGAGACGTGGGAGCAGGCGACGAGCCGGGTCGCGGGGGTGACGGCCTCGGCGATCCGCGCGAACGGCGCGACGACGACCTCGATGCCGCGGCGGCGCAGGCGCCCGAGCGGCGCAAGCAGCCCGGGATGCTCCTCGTCGGAGGTGATCACCCGATCGCCGGGGCGCAGGTCGAGGCCCGCGAGGACCGTGTTGCAGCCATCGGTCGTCGAGCCGGTGAGCGCGACGTCGGAGGGATCGGCGCCGAGCACCCGGGCGTACCCGGCGCGGACACGCTCGGCGAGCTCGAGCACCGTCTCGATGTACCGCTTCCCGCTGCGTCCGCGGGCCGTCTCCTCCGCGAGCCGCTCCCGGACCGCCTGCTCGGCGGCGGCCGGCAGCGGCCCCTCGGTCCCGGCGTTCAGGTAGGCGCGCTCGGCGAGCACCGGGAACTGGGCGCGGAACGCGGCGGGGTCGGTCACGGCCGGGATCTTATGCACGACGCTCGCCGTCACTCGGGGCGCTGGGCATCTCAACCACATATGGCGTGGGTTTCATGCCCAGCGCCGCGCGCTCCGGAAGGCGCGGGGCACCTTCACCACGTATGGCGTGGGTTTCATGCCCAGCGCCGCGCGCTCAGCCGACGGCGAGGCCCGCCCGGCGGCAGGCGCGGGCGACGTCGCGACCGGCGGCGCCGCTGAGACCGGGCCGGCCGACGCGCGCACACAGGGCGCGCGCCCGCGCGCCGCACGCGTACGTCTGCGTGCCGCCCATCGAGTAGGCGAGCGAGACCGCGATGCAGCCGTGGCCAGAGCGCCTATCGCCGTGCGCGAGAGCGACGATCAGCACGATCGCCAGGGCGAGGGCCGTGGCCGCGCCGACGCCGCGGGCGAGCAGCTTCTCCCGGCGGCGCAGCGGCCGCGGACGCTGCGCTTCGCTCGCGTGTCCGAGAGGCATCGCCATCCGCCGAGTGTACGGGCGGCTCGAGCAGGTCCCACCAGCCGCCCGCGCCCGAGCGGCGGCGATCGGACTCCGCCCAGCGGCCGAGCGCGACGGCGGCGAGCAGCCCGACCGCGAGGATGATCCAACCGAGCATGCGACCGATCCTGCGACCTGGGCCGTGAAGCCGCCGTACAGATGGCGCCGCCCCGTATACGGATCGTGTGAAGACGCGGGCGTGGGCGAGCCGCGCGCCGGCGTGGGCGAGCCGCGCGCCGGCGCGGCGCGGGCGGCCGCGACGTGCTGGGCGGGCGAGGCTCAGCGGGCGAGGCTCAGCGGGCGAGGCTCAGCGGGCCGCGAGCTCGCGCTTGAGGACCTTGCCCGTCGGGTTGCGCGGAAGCTCGTCGAGAAACACGACCTCGCGCGGCACCTTGTAGCGCGCGAGGTTGTCCCGCACGTAGTCCTTCACCTGCTGCTCGGAGAGCTCGTGCCCGTCGCGGAGCACGACGAACGCCTTCAGCCGCTGGCCGAACCGCTCGTCCTGCACGCCGATCGCGGCGACGTCGGCGATCGCCTCGTGTCCGGCGAGCAGGTTCTCGATCTCCGCCGGGAACACGTTCTCGCCCCCGGAGACGATCATCTCGTCGTCGCGGCCGTCGATGTGGAGACGGCCGGCGGCGTCGAGGTGGCCGACGTCACCCGAGGACATGAGCCCGCCGATCCGCTCCTTGTCGCCGCCGCCGGTGTAGCCCTCGAACTGCGCGGCGTTGCCGACGAAGATCCGGCCGGTCGTGCCGGGCGGCACCTCGCACCCGTGCTCATCGAGGATCCGGAGCACGGTGCCGCGCACGGCGCTGCCGACGGTCGTCGGGTCGACGGCGAGATCCTCGGGAGTGGCGATCGTCGCCTCGGCGACCTCGGTCGAGCCGTACATGTTGTAGAGCACGGGACCGAACGCGGCCATCGAGCGCCGCACGAGGTCGGCGCTGATCGCCGAGCCCGAGGAGAGGATGATGCGGAGCGCGCGCAGGTCGCGGGCGCGAACCGCGTCCTCGCCGAGCTCCATCATCCGCTGCAGCATCACGGGCACGACGATCATCGTCGTGGCGGCGCTGTCGGCGAGCGCGTCGAGCGTCCGCTCGGGATCGAAGCGTCGGTGGACGACGATCGTGTGCCCCAGCGAGAGCGCGAGCAGCATCCCGGCGAATCCGAGCGTGTGGAACATCGGCGCCGCGAGCACGGTCGTCTCCCGCGAGTGCAGCGGCACCTTCGAGAGGATCCCGCCGATGATGCCGAGCGACCTCGGCTCGTCGCGGGGGGCGCCCTTCGGCGTGCCGGTCGTGCCGCTGGTGAGGATCACCACCCGCGGGCCGCGCGCCGAGCGCGGCGGGCGGGCGCGGGAGCCCCCGGCGATGAGCGCCGCGAGCGTGTCGGGCGCGGCGCGCTCGGTCGGCTCCTCGACCCAGGCGCGCCAGCGCCCACGCCGCGGCTCGACGCCCTCGAGCATCGGCACATACTCGTCGTCGACGACGAGCATGTCGGTCCCTTCGCGCTGCGCGACCTCGCGGATCTGCGGGCCGGCAAACGACGTGTTGAGCAGGACGATCTTCGCGCCGAGCTTGGCGGCGGCGAACACCGCCTGCATGAAGCCGCGGTGGTTGCGCACGAGGATCGCGATCCCCTCCCCCGCACGCACGCCCCTCCGGTGCCAGGCGTTGGCAAGCGCGTTCGTCTCCTCGTCGAGCTCCCGGTAGGTGATGACGCCGAGCTCGTCGCGCATGACGACCCGGTCGGCGTTGCGCAGCGCGCTGATCCCGAGCGAGGCCGACAGCAGGCCGTAGCGCTGGAGCAGCAGCGCCATCTGCGCCAGGCGCGAGGGCGGCTCGAGGCCGAAGATCCCGGCGCGGAAGCAGGCGCTCGCGAAGTACGCCTCGTCGCCCGCGCGCACGGCGATCCGGCGACCGTGGTCGAGCAGCGTCCGCACCCTGGGCTCCCCCATGAGCCGGGACGTTATCGGGGCCGGACCACCCGCGCAGTGTGCGGCTCGTCACGGCGAGTTCGAGCCGGCGCCGAACGGGTATGAGCATCGCGTGTCCGGCTCGCTCCTCAGCCTCCCGTTCCGGCTCGGTGTCCGCGTCGCCCGCGTCTCGCTGCACGCTGGCCGCGACCTTGCGGATCTCGGGCTGACGATGCTCGAGGTCGTCGAGCGTGTGCTCGAGGAGCCGGCCGAGGAGCCGGAGCGCCCGACGGCCCCCGCCGAGGCGGAGCGACGAGCGCCTCGGGCCGAGCCGAGGCCACCATCGCGTAGGCCGGCGACGCGCGTGCCGGTGCGGTCCGCGCCGCCGGCGCCCGACGCGGCCTCCGAGCAGTCGCCGCCGCCGCCCGACGCGGCCTCCGAGCAGCCGCCGGCGCCACCTTCCGAGGAGCTCGCCGAGCAGCCGCCGACGCCACCGCCCGATCAGGTCGCCGAGCAGCCGCCGACGCCACCGCCCGATGCCGTACCCGAGGTGCCACCGACCCCGCCCGATCAGGTCGCCGAGGAGCCGACCCCGCTCACGCCCGAGGCGCATCTCCCCGACGACCGTGAGCTCGTCGAGGAGCTCGCCGACCCGGGCGCCGCCGAGGGCGCGGGCGCCTCGCTCCGGGTCGCGGCGCCGTTCCCCGGCTACGACGAGCTGCGCGCCGCGGACGTGATCGCCCGCCTGCCGGGCGTCGACGCCGCGGAGCTCGGCGCCACCGAGCTGTACG
Source organism: Solirubrobacteraceae bacterium (assembly GCA_035294545.1). Taxonomy (GTDB): domain Bacteria; phylum Actinomycetota; class Thermoleophilia; order Solirubrobacterales; family Solirubrobacteraceae; genus Palsa-465. The sequence goes on from DATGKS010000084.1 coordinate 12,655, forward strand.
AGCGAACCCACCGCGGCCGACGGACGGTGCTTCAGGCGATCGCGCGGGAGCGCAGGCGCCGCCCACCCGCCTGATCCGGGGCGCGCGCCCGTCCGTAGACTCGCCGCCGTGACCGCGGACGACGCCTTCGCCCCGCGCATCGAGACCCGGCTCATCACCGGCGGCCGGCCGGCGCCGACGCCGGACGGGCCGCTCAACGAACCGATCACCCCGGCCTCGGCACTCCATCCCGGCGATGTCGGCTACGCGCGCGGCGAGGCGCCCGCGTGGCGCGGGCTCGAGCGAGTGATCGGCGATCTCGAGGGCGGCGAGGCGGTCGCGTTCGCGTCCGGCATGGCGGCGGCGAGCGCCGCGATCTCGCTGTTCGCCGCGCGGCCGACGGTCGTCGCCCCGAGCGTCTGCTACCAGCACATCCGCGCCTCGCTGCAGGAGCTGCGCGACTCCGGCCGCGCGACGCTCCGGCTGGTCGACGTCACCGACACCGACGCGGTGATCGCGGCGTGCGAGGGGGCGGATGTCCTGTGGCTGGAGTCGCCGACGAACCCGCTGCTCGGGATCGCCGACCTGCCGGCGCTGTGCGGGTGGGCGCGTGAGCGGGACGTCCTGTGCGTCGTCGACAACACGCTCGCGACGCCGCTCGGGCAGCGGCCGCTCGCGCTCGGCGCGCACGTCGTCGTCCATAGCGCGACGAAGGCGATGGGCGGCCACAGCGATCTGCTGCTCGGCGCCGCGGTGACGCGCGAGCCGGAGCTGCTCGACGGTCTGCGCCACGCGCGCTCGCACGGCGGCGCCACGCCGGGCGCGCTCGAGGTGTTCCTCTGCCTGCGCGGGCTGCGCACGCTGGCGCTCCGGTACGCCCGGGCCCAGGAGAGCGCGGGCGTGCTCGCGCAGCGGCTGAGCGCCCATCCCGAGGTGAGCGAGGTCCGCTACCCGGGACTGCCTGACGACCCGGGGCACGCGCGCGCGTCGGAGGTCATGGACGGGCCCGGCTTCATGCTCACGTTCTCGGTGACCGGCGGCGCCGCCCGCGCAGACGCACTGCTGGAGCGCCTCCGGGTGCTCACCCACGCCACGAGCCTCGGCGGCGTCGAGACGCTGATCGAGCGCCGGGCGCGCTATCCCGCCGAGCGGGACGTCGTCCCCGAGAACCTGCTGCGCGTGTCCGTCGGCTGCGAGCACGTCGAGGACCTGTGGGACGACCTCGCGCAGGCGCTCGCGGCGACCGCCGCCTCCTGAGGGCGGGCGGGCGCGACCCCGGCGCCCGGTCGCGTCCGGATGTGTCGCGACCGCCGCGCCGGACGCGCCGTTTGCGCCGAATCCGCGTTCCGGGCCTCACCCCGGCGGCTCTCCGAGCACACCCGCCAGCCACTCCGCCTGGCGGCCGAGATGGAACGCCTCGCCGCCCTCGTGGTCGTTGTACGGGTAGACCGCGATCTCCTTCGGGCCCTCGTAGGCGTTGTAGGCCGCGTACACCGTCGAGGGCGGGCAGACCTCGTCCATGAGCGCGACCGAGAACAGCGCGGGAGCTCCGGCGCGTTGCGCGAGCACGACCCCGTCGAAGTAGGCGAGCGTCGCGAACGCGCGGTCGAGCTCGTCGCGGCGCTGGGCCAGGTAGCGCGCGAGCTCCCCGTAGGGCTCGCTCGGCGAGATCTCGCTCGCGCGGCGGATGTCGCACAGGAACGGAACGTCGACCAGCGCCGCCGCCACGGCATCGCCCGCCAGCGCCGCCGCCGCGAGCGCGAACGCCCCGCCCTGACTCGCGCCGCTCACCGCGACCGCGTCTGGATCGATCCCGTCGCACGCGTGGACGAACTCGAGCGCGCGGACGACGTCGGCGTACGCGCGGCGGTAGTAGTAACGCTCGGGATCGGCGAGGCCGCGGGTGAGGAACCCGGGCTGAGAGGGGCCGGCGCCATGCGGGTCCGGAGTGTCGCCGCGTGTCCACCCCGCGCCCTGCCCCCGCGTGTCGACGACGAGCTCGGCGTAGCCCGCCGCCGCCCAGAAGACGTGCTCCCAGGGCAGGCCGCGCCCGCCGCCGTAGCCCTGGAAGCGCACGACCGCCGGCAGCCGCTCCGGGGAGCGCGCGGCCGGCAGGTGCAGCCAGGCGTAGATCCGGTCGCCGCCGAACCCGGCGAAGCTCACGTCGAACGTCTCGACCGCCCGGAGCGGCGTCCGCGCGGGCGCGCGGCGCGGGTCGAGCGGATGGGCGCGCGTCTCCTCGAGCGTGCGCGCCCAGAATGCGTCGAAGTCGGCGGGCGGGGCCGGACGCGGGTCGTGGCGCTCGAGCGCGCCCGCCGGCAGGTCGTAGAAGGGCATCCGCCCATTCTCCACACCCGCGCCCGCGCGCGGGCGCCGGTCAGTGCGCGTAGATGATGATGTAGCCGCCGTCGCCCGGGTACCCGTAGCCGTCCGGGTATCCGTACCCGCCCGAGCCGCCGTAGCCAGAGCCGCCGTCGCCGGAGCCGCCGTAGCCGTACCCGCCCGAGCCGCCGTAGCCGTTGCCGCTCGAATAACCACCCCCGCCGGAGCCGCCGGTCGCGCTCGACGCGCGGGTGTCGCTGACGGTGAACGCGGACCCGCCGTCGCTCAGCCCGGACGGGGTCGCCCCGCCGCCCGCCGCGCCGGATGCCGACGCACTCGGCGAGCCGTAGCCATACCCGTACCCGTACGGGTCACTCGCGGCGCTCGACCGGCTGGGATCGAGCGTGAGCGCAGCCGACCTCCAGCTGCCGTCCGAGATCGTACCGGTATGGCCACTCGCGTCGGTCGCGCTCGCAGAGGTGAACCGCACGCTGCCGAAGTTCGACAGCGGCAGCGCGGTGCAGTCGGTGGCACCGCTCTGACACCGCGACGGCGCCTCGGCGATCCACTCCGCTGTCGACACGTCAGGGTTGCTCATCGTGAGCGTCCTGGTGACGCTTCGGCCGGTCGTGCGGTTGGCGATCGTCTCGGTGACCCGGTGGCCGTCGACGGTCGTCGTCGCGGCCATGTGGTCGCCCGGTTGGACGGCGAGGTCGACGCGCACCGGCGCGTTCGGGACGAGCTCGTACCAGGCGTAGTAGTGCGCGTTGCCGTTCGCGTCGCAGTTGGCCTCGGTGCCGTCCTGCTCGAGCGCCTGGCGGCCGTCGGCGCCGCCAAGCCCGACCCAGAACGCCGCGTACGTGGGACCGGAGGCGGAGCATCTGGCGGCCGGCTGCACCCAGCTGCCGGTCACGCTCCGGAACGCGGTGGCGCCCGAGCCGCCGTCCGACCCCGCGCCGACGACGTAGCCCGACCAGTTGCCGCTCGTCGCCTGCCCGACACCGGTGGCCGCGTCCGCCGAGGCGAGCGGTCCCGCGCCGAGCGCACAGAGCGCCGCCACCGAGAGAGTGGAGAACATCAGCTTTCGTGTCATGTCACTCACTCTCTGTCGGGCCGCGAAGAGCGGGCGGAGAGCCGACGAAGAGCTCGTGAGGAGTTCGCTAGGAAACGGTGAGTGCGCGCCCGCGCTCAGGCGCGCAGCTTGGAGCGGGCGCCGGCCAGCTTCACCGCCCGGCTCAGCGTGGCGATGTCGTACGCCCCCTGGTGGCGGTGACCGTTGATGAAGAACGTCGGCGTCCCCGACACCCCGGAGAGGTCGGCCGACTCGACGTCGTCGGCGATCCGGCTCGCCCCCTTGCGCTTCCTCAGGTGCAGCTTGAACCTGTCGAGGTCGAGCTCGAGCTCCCGCGCGTAGCCGAGGATGTCGCGCACGGTGAGCGCGTCCTGGTGCTCGAACATCAGGTCGTGCATCTCCCAGAAGCGACTCTGGGCGCCGGCCGCCTCGGCCGCCTCGGCCGCGAGCTGGGCGTGCGGGTGCACGTCGGTGAGCGGCAGGTGGCGCCACACGTAGCGCAGCTCGCCGAAGTCGGAGAGCAGCTCGCGCACGACCGGCTCGGCCTGGCCGCAGAACGGACATTCGAGATCGCCGTACTCGAGCAGCGTGACGAGCGCCTCGTCCGGACCGCGGATGTGGTCGCGCTCGGGATCGACGGGCACGGCGAGGTCGATGATCTGCTCGGCTGAGCCGATCAGAGCGCCCGCCCGCACCCGCCGCGGCAGCATCCGGGAGGCGGCCTGCACGGCCCACGTCAGGACGGGCGCGGCGACGATCGTCGTGAGCACGCCGAGCTTCGCCTCCGACAGGCTCGGGCCCCGGAACGCGAGGGTCGCGATGAGCAGCGAGACCGTGAAGCCGATCCCCGCGACGGTGCCGCCGCCCAGCACCGACGCCCAGCCGACCGGCGCCCGGACGCGCCCGCGGGTGAGGCGCGTGACAAGGCCGGTCATCCCGCAGATCCCGAGCGGCTTGCCGACCACATACGCCACGAGGATCCCGAGCGTGAGCGCCGAGCCGTAGGCGTGGGCGAGGAACGAGCCGGTGATCGGGAACCCCGTGTTGGCGAGCGCGAACAGCGGCACGACGACGTAGCTCGTGAACGGGTGGAACATCTGCGCGAGGCGCTCGTTCGGGGAGATCGCGGTCCGCAGGCCGATCCGCGCCTCGCGCTCGAGCTCCGATGTCGGCTGCTCGCGGAACACGCGGAACAGGTCGGTCGCGCGCTCAAGGTCCTCGCGCGCGGCGGGGTAGGCGATCGTGAGCAGCCCGATCGCGAGCCCGACGACGATCGGATCGATCCCCGACTTCAGGACCGCGACCCAGGCGGTCACGCCGAGCACGAGGTACGGGGCCCCGTTGCGGACGCCGCGGACCCGCAGCGCCCCGATGCCCGCGAACGCCCCCAGCGCCGCCCACAGCGGCACGAGCGACACCGACCCGGAGAAGAAGATCGCGATCACGAGGATCGCGACGAGGTCGTCGACGACCGCGACCGTGAGCATGAACGCGCGCAGGCTCACCGGGAAGCGGCGCCCGACGAGCGCGAGCATGCCGAGCGCGAACGCGGTGTCGGTCGACATCGCCACGCCCCAGCCGCCGCCCGCCGCGTGGCCGCCGCCGATCAGCGCGAACAGGCCGACCGGGACCGCCATGCCGCCGATCCCGGCGAGCAGCGGCAGCAGCAGCCGGCGGCGGTCGCGAAGCTCGCCGAGGTCGAACTCGCGCCGCGCCTCGAGTCCGACGACGAAGAAGAACAGCGCCATGAGCCCGCTGTTGACCCAGTGGCGCAGGTCGAGCGCGACCGCGCCGCCGGCGATCCGCACGCTGAGCGTCGCGTGCCACACCGACTCGTAGGAGGAGCCGATGTTCGCCCACACGAGCGCCGCGACCGCGCCCGCGAGCAGCACCGCCGCCGAGCCGGTCTCGGTGCGCAGGAACTCGCGCAGCGGCGTCTGGAGGTTGCGCGCCCAGGTGGTCCGGCCCGACAGCTCCCCGATGCTCATCGCGGCGGACATTAGACGGACGCGCGACGGCGATCACGACACGGCTCGACCCGCGGAGTACCATAGGCCCCGCGCGTTTTCTGAACACCGTGTCCAGTTCTTCCCGAGGAGCTTCCATGCCCGCGACCGAACCGCTCATCTTCGACACCCTGCGCACACCTCGGGGCCGGGGAAAGGTCAACGGCTCGCTGCACGCCACCAAGCCGATCGATCTCGTCGTGACGCTCGTACACGAGCTGCTCAGCCGCAATCCGGACTTCGATCCGGACCGGGTGGACGACATGGTGCTCGGCTGCGTGACGCCGATCGGCGACCAGGGGGGTGACATCGCCCGCGCCGCCGCGCTCAAGGCCGGCCTGCCGGACACGGTGGCGGGCGTCCAGCTCAACCGCTTCTGCGCCTCGGGGCTCGAGGCGGTGAACGTGGCCGCGCAGAAGGTCGCCTCCGGCTGGGAGGACCTCGTGCTCGCCGGCGGCGTCGAGTCGATGAGCCGCGTGCCGATGGGCTCCGACGGCGGCGCCTGGGCGATGGATCCCGAGACCGCCTACGACGCCTCGTTCGTCCCCCAGGGAATCAGCGCGGACCTGATCGCGACGCTCGAGGGCTTCACGCGCGAGGAGGTCGACGCGTACGCGGTGCGCTCACAGGAGCGCGCCTCGAGCGCCCAGGCGGAAGGGCGCTTCTCGAACTCCGTCGTCCCGGTGCGCGACATCAACGACCACGTCGTGCTCGAGCGCGATGAGCACATCCGCCCGGACACGACGCTCGAGACGCTCGCCGGCCTGAAGCCCTCGTTCGCGGGGATCGGCGACATGGGCGGCTTCGACGCCGTCGCGCTGCAGAAGTACCACTGGATCGAGAAGATCGACCACGTCCACACACCCGGCAACTCGTCGGGGATCGTCGACGGCGCCGCGCTCATCGCGATCGGCAACGAGAAGACGGGCTCGGAGCTCGGGCTGCGGGCCCGCGCTCGCATCCTCGCCACCGCGGTCACCGGCGCCGAGCCGACGATCATGCTCACCGGTCCCGCGCCGGCGTCGAAGAAGGCGCTGGCCAAGGCCGGCCTCACGATCGAGGACATCGACCTGATCGAGATGAACGAGGCGTTCGCAGCGGTCGTGCTCCGCTTCGTCAAGGACATGGGCGCCGACATCGACAGGGTCAACGTCAACGGCGGCGCGATCGCGATGGGCCACCCGCTCGGCGCCACCGGCGCGATGATCCTCGGCACGCTCGTCGACGAGCTCGAGCGCACCGGCGGGCGCTACGGGCTGGCGACGCTCTGCATCGGCGGCGGCATGGGCATCGCCACCGTCGTCGAGCGCCTCTGACCGCCGGCGACGCCACCGCAGGACCGAACCTTCGAAAATCGAAAACTCGAGGCCCGAAACTCGAGGGAAAGAGGCGACATGAGCGAGCGCACGAACTCCACGGACACGCCCGGGGGCCCGTCGGCGGATCCCCGCTCGACCGGCACGATCAGGTGGGACAAGCACGAGGACGGCGTCGTCATCCTCACCCTCGACGACCCGAGCCAGTCGGCGAACACGATGAACGCCGCCTACGCGGAGTCGATCCGCGCGATCGTCGACCGCCTGGAGGCGGAGCGAGACTCGATCACCGGCGTCGTCATCACCTCGGCGAAGCAGACGTTCTTCGCCGGCGGGGACCTCAACGACCTGAAGCGCGCCCGCCCCGAGGACGCGGAGGAGATCGCCCGCTTCGTCCGTGAGAACAAGGCGGTGCTGCGGCGGATCGAGACGCTCGGCAGGCCGGTCGTGGCGGCGATCAACGGCGCCGCGCTCGGCGGCGGCCTCGAGATCTGCCTCGCCTGCCATCACCGGATCGCGGTCGACGACCCGAAGGTGAAGCTCGGCTTCCCCGAGGTCAAGCTCGGGCTGCTCCCGGGCGCCGGCGGGGTCGTGCGCTCGGTGCGGATGTTCGGGATCGTGAACGCACTCATGGGCCTGCTGCTCCAGGGCCAGGAGCTCCGTCCCGGCAAGGCGCTCGAGTTCGGGCTGATCGACGAGGTCGTGTCCACCCGCGAGGAGCTCGTGCCGGCGGCGAAGCGCTGGATCGCGGCGCAGGACGCCGAGCAGTTCGCCGGCCAGGCCTGGGACCAGAAGGGCTACAGGATCCCGGGCGGCACGCCGTCGACGCCGGCGCTCGCGAAGAACCTGCCCGCGTTCCCGGCGAACCTCCGCAAGCAGCTGAAGGGCGCGAACTACCCGGCCCCGCACCACATCATGGCCGCCGCGGTCGAGGGCGCCCAGGTCGACTTCGACAATGCGAGCGAGATCGAGGGCCGATACTTCGTCGACCTCGTCACCGGACAGGTCGCGAAGAACATGATCCAGGCGTTCTTCTTCGATCTGCAGCGGGCGACCGGCTCACGCGGGCGGCCGGACGATCTGGAGCCGTGGACGCCGAAGAAGATGGTCGTGCTCGGCGCCGGGATGATGGGCGCGGCGATCGCCTACGTGTCGGCGAAAGCCGGGATCGAGGTCGTGCTCAAGGACGTCTCGATGGAGGCGGCCGAGCGCGGCAAGGGCTACTCGGAGAAGCTCGTCGCCAAGGCGGTCGAGCGCGGGCGCCAGTCGCAGGAGGACGGCGAGGCCCTCCTGGCGCGGATCACCCCGACGACCGACGCCGCGGACGCCGCCGGCGCGGACATCGTGATCGAGGCGGTGTTCGAGGATCCGGCGGTGAAGAAGCAGGTGATGGAGGAGATCGAGCCGCACCTCGCGCCGGACGCCCTGCTCGGCTCGAACACCTCGACGCTCCCGATCACCGGCCTGGCGCGAAACGTGACCCGCCCGGCCGACTTCATCGGCCTGCACTTCTTCTCGCCCGTCGACAAGATGCCGCTGCTCGAGATCATCCGCGGCGAGGAAACGAGCGACGAGGCGCTCTACCGCGCGCTCGACCTCGCCAGGCTCATCAAGAAGACCCCGATCGTCGTCAACGACAGCCGCGGGTTCTTCACGAGCCGGGTGATCGGCACGTTCATCAACGAGGGAATCGCGATGCTCACCGAGGGGGTCCCCGCGCCGACGATCGAGCAGGCCTCCGCGCAGGCGGGCTATCCCGCGCCCGTGCTCCAGCTCTCCGACGAGCTCAACCTCAAGCTCATGCGCAAGATCCGCCGCGCCGCCGAGGAGGCGGGCGAGGCCGGCTCCGGCTTCGAGCACGGCCATCCCGCAGCGGCCGTCATCGACCGCATGCTCGATGAGTTCGACCGGCCGGGCCGGCTGGAGGGCCGGGGGTTCTACGACTACGCCGACGGCAAGCGGACCGGGCTCTGGCCGGGGCTGCGCGACGCCTTCCCGCCGGTCGAGGACCCCTCGGCGCTGTCGCTGCGCGACCTCGAGGAGCGGATGATGTTCATCGAGTCGCTCGAGTCCGTGAAGTGCCTCGACGAGGGCGTCATTCAGTCGGTCGCCGACGCCAACATCGGCTCGATTTTCGGCATCGGCTTCCCGGCGTGGTCGGGCGGCGTGCTCCAGTTCATCAACGGCTACGACGGCGGCCCCGAGCACCCCGAGCGCCGGGGGCCCGCGGGCTTCGTCGCCCGCGCCCGTGAGCTCGCGGAGCGCTACGGCGAGCGGTTCGAGCCGCCGGCCTCGCTCGTCGAGAGGGCGGAGCGCGGCGAGATCTACTCCGACGACGAGGCGCTCGTCGGCGCGTAGCGCCGGTCGGCGGGGGCCGGCGGCCGTGCCGGCCCGCCCCGCCGCGGACCGCGGGGCCGGCGGCCGTGCCGCCCCACGCGGCGCGAGCTGCGGCGGGTCGCCTCCGCGGCGCCGCGGCGCTCCGCGGCGTCTCCGGGAACTTCAACCGGCTCCTTGCCGCGTCTGGCGCTCAGAGCGGGCCGCCGACGCTCACTCGGAGCGCGTCATTGCTCGATCCGGTCGGCGACCCGCTCCGAGTGTGGCGTCGGTGGT
>DATGKS010000085.1:0-20984 GCA_035294545.1 Solirubrobacteraceae bacterium
CCAAGGACCCGCGCGACGCGCTGGAGCGCTACCGCGAGGCGATCGACGTGCTCGGCGACTACGTCCATGAGCAGGGCTACGACCTGCGCTTCGCGATCGAGCCCAAGCCGAACGAGCCGCGGGGCGACATCTTCCTGCCGACGGTCGGCCATGCGCTGCACTTCATCTCGATGCTGCAGCGCCCCGAGATGGTCGGGGTCAACCCGGAGTTCGCGCACGAGAACATGGCCGGGCTCTCCTTCCACCAGGGAGTGGGCCAGGCGCTGTGGGCGGGCAAGCTCTTCCACATCGATCTCAACGCGCAGCGGATCGGCCGCTACGACCAGGACTTCCGCTTCGGCGCCGAGGACCTCAAGGAGGCGTTCCACCTCGTGCGCCTGCTTGAGCGCTCCGGCTACGACGGGCCGCGCCACTTCGACGCCCACGCCTACCGCACCGAGGACGCCGACGGGGTCTGGGACTTCGCACGCGGGTGCATCCGCACCTACGAGGCGCTCGCCGAGAAGGCGGCGCACTTCGATTCGCTGCCGGAGGTCCAGGAGGCGCTCGCGGCGGCCGGCGCGACCGACCTCGGCAGCGCGTCGACGGACGAGAGCGACACCGCGGACACGCTCAAGGCCGAGGGCCTCGAGCTCGACGCGCTCGCCGCCCGCGGCTACGGCAACGAGCGCCTGGACCAGCTCGTGATCGACGTGCTGCTCGGCCTGCGCTAGTGCACCCATCCGCACTGGTTCCGGCAACCCTGTTCCCCTCCGGACCCTGAGCGCTGAAGAAAATCCCCGCAGACGGCTCCCGAGTGGGAGGATGGCGGCGGGCGTGCGAGGCGCCGGGATCGGAGGTAGTCATGGCAGTTGCCCTCGTCCTCGATTTCCCCGGCGGGACCCGGGAGCAGTACGACGAGGTCGTCGAGCGGATGCGGTTGGGCGGCCACATGGCCCCGGGAGGCCAGGTGCACATCGCTGGACCCCATGCCGACGGCTGGCGGGTGATCGACGTGTGGGACGGCCTCGAGCAGTTCGAGCGCTTCCGCGACGAGCAGATCATCCCGCACGCTCAGGCGGCCGGCCTGTCCGCGCCGCAGGTGCGGGCCCTCGAGGTCGACGACGCGATGCCCGACGACGGGAGGTCTCCCCGGTTCGCGCAGTGCGTCGTCCTGCCCGGGCTCGATCGTCCCGCGTTCCGGGCGCTCCACGAGGAGGTGGTGCCCGGCGGGGCGCGTCCCGACGGCCTCACCTTCCACGTCAACGGGCCGTGTGAGGGCGGCTGGTGCGTGATCGACGGGTGGGTGTCGCAGGAGATCCGCGACCGGTTCATGGAGCGCACGCGCGCGATCCTCGAGCGGGCCCCGCTCTCCGGGCCGCCGACCATCGAGGAGCTGGAGGTCGAGCGCTCGATGGCCGGGGCCGCCGCCACCCACGCCTGAGCGCTCAGCGACCGGCGACCCCGACCGCCGCGGCGATCTCCCCGGCGACCGCCGCGGCGCCGGGCCGGCCCATCGCGATCGTGTAGTGGTTGCAGTCCGACACCGCGACCGCGCGCCGGCGCTTTGGCGCGCCCGCCACCCAGGCGGCGACGACCTCGGCCGGCTGCATCGGCGGCGGCTCGCCGTTCAGGCCGCGCGGAGCGTGGAGAGCGACCGCCTCGCAGGCGAGCTCGGCGGCGTCGCGCGCTCGCATGACGTCGTCGCCGTCCACCGGCACGAGCTCGGGTCGCACCGAGGAGCGCAGCCGCGGCACCTCGCCGCACAGGTCGTAGTCGGCGTAGGCGTGGAGCATCTCGGGGTCGACGTCGCCGTCGCCGAACGCCGGGTGGGCGGCCCACCAGGCACGGTAGGCGTCGCGATCGGGGAACTCCATGCGCAGCCGCGCGAGGACCGGCCCGAGGAGTGTCGCCGGGTCTGCGCCGGGCGACAGTCCCGGGATCGGCAGGCCGCCGTCGACGAGCACGAGCGAGGCGACGCGTTCGGGGTGGAGCACCGCGAACCGGCAGGCGACGTAGGCGCCGAGCGAGTGGCCGGCGATCACCGGCCGCTCGAGCCCGAGATGGTCGAGCAGCGACCGCACGTCACGGGCATGGACGTCGATGCCGAACGGCGGCCCGACCGGGGCGCTCGCCCCGCGGCCCCGGAGGTCGGGCGCGATCAGCGCCGCCCGGTCGCCGAGCGCCTCGGCGACCGCCAGCCAGGCGCGGCTCGTCGACGTGATGCCGTGGATCGCGACGACATCCGGGGCGTCCGGCGGCGCGTCGCCGATCCGCCAGGCGGCGAGTCTCCCGTCGGGGACGGCAACCTCGATCCCCTCGATCCTCACCCCGCGGATCGTACGGCTTCGATGGGTTCCTCCGGCTCGTCGAGGCCCGTCGGGGCCTCGCCGGCCCCGGCTGTCCTCGCTGCCGGAAGTCGCTGCCAGCCCTTGCCGTACACGAGCCAGCCGGCGCCGCAGGCGAGCAGGGTCCCGCACAGCACCCAGCCGAGCGCCCGGGTCGGGACCTGGACGTACTTCAGGCCGGAGGCGAAGATCGCGAACGCGATCACCGGGCGCACGTAGCGGTCCGGGACGCTCGAGGACAGCAGCGAGCCGAGGAACACCGCGGGCACCGAGCCGATGATGAGCGAGCCGGTGACGCCGAACTCGACGTGCCCGAAGATGAGCGCGCCGCAGGCGGCCGCGAGCGTGAGCGGCACCGCCTGCGTGAGATCGGTGCCGACGAGCTGGCCCGCGCCGATCATCGGATAGAGGAAGAGCAGCGCGACGACCATCAGCGAGCCCGAGCCGACCGAGGTCATGCCGACGATCACACCGCCGATCACGCCGACGATCAGCGTGGGGAGCGGGCGGGCGTCGATCTCCGTGATCGAGGCGTGGCGCCGCCCGCCGCCGCGGCGGCCGCGTGCTCCGAACGGGGTATCGATCACGAACCGCAGCACCATCGCCGCCGCGCCGATGAGCAGCGCGGCGCCGAGGAAGTACTCGATCGTCGTCTGCGTGTTCGACGAGTTGTGCAGCGCGTGCAGCAGGTAGGCGCCGAGGAACGCCGACGGGACGGAGCCCGTGACCAGCCAGCGCACGAGCTTGAAGTTGACGGTGCCGGCGCGCATGTGGACGATCGCCCCGAGCGGGCGCATGAGCACGGCCGCGACGAGGTCGGAGGAGATCGCGCTCGACGGGGTGACGCCGAACAGCAGGATGAGCATCGGGGTCATCAGGGCCCCACCGCCGGCGCCGGTCATGCCGACCAGGAGGCCGACGACGGCGCTGCCCAGGATGATGTACGGATCGAGATGCATAACCACAATGATGAGCGATTCGCTCGACAAACTCCAGTCCGACCGTCCGATCGGCGTCCTCTCCTCCTTGAGCGGTCCGGGAGAGAGCCGGGGCCGGTTGAGGGCAGGCCGGTCCCGCTGCCGCCCGTCAGGCCGGCGCCGCGCCGCCCTCCGCGAGGTCTTCGGACTCGCCTGACATGAGCCACCCCTCCGGCACGGAGCGCCAGACGCTCCCGGCCGCGCCGGCCATCAGCCGGCCACCTCGCTCCTCATCCCCGCGGTGAGCGCGCTCGTGAGCAGCTCGCCCAGCGCCTCCGCCACCTCGTCGGGACGCTCGAGCGGCGACATGTGCCCGGTGCGATCGAGCACGCGCAGGCCCGCCGGATCGGGAAGCGCGCGGTGGATCGCCTCCGCGTGCGCAGCCGGGGTGAGCCGGTCGCGATCGCCGGCGATCACGAGCGTCGGCACGTCGATGCGCGCGGCCGCGGCGGCGACGTCGAGCGTGGACAGCGTGATCCCGACCGCGCCGCGCACACCGGCGTCCGTGGCCATCAGCATGCGCTCGTAGAACGCGACCGTGCCCGCGCTCGCGTCCGGGCCGAAGGCGACGTGTCGGGCGATGGCCAGCGAGATCGGGGTGGAGACGGGCAGCAGCGGACGCCCGGAGCCGAGCAGCGTCCGGCTCACCCACGCGGGCGCGAGCCTCGAGCCGATCTCGCCGAGCACGAGCGCGCCGCCGATCAGGTTCGAGAGGCCGGTGTTGATCATCGCCGCCGCGCCGATCCGGCTGCGGACCTCGCGGGCCGCGGCCCAGGCCGCAATCGACATCGCGCCGAGCGAGTGACCGGCGACGGCCGTGCGCGTCGGCTCGCCGCCGAGCGCGTCGAGCACCGCCTCGAGGTCCTCGCCGAACCGCTCGAGGGCATAGTCGTCCTCCCGCGCTGTCTCGCTCTTGCCGTGGCCGCGCAGGTCGTAGGCGACGAGCGTGAGATCGTCGGAGGCGAGGCGGCGGATGATCGGGCCCCAGAACGGGATCGCCTCGGTCCAGCCGTGGGCGAGCACGAGCGTCGCGGGCGCATCGGCGCCCCCGAACCGCTCGGCGTGGAGCAGCGTGCCGTCGGCGGAGCGAACCGTGTGGATCGTGTGCTCGGACGTGATGTCGGCAAGCGGCGCGCTCAGCGCCCGCAGGTCCGGGTCGTCGGTGAGCGCGCGCAGGTGGCGGCGTTCGGCGAGCGCGGTGGCGGCCATGCCGCCGGCGAGCGTCGTCGCGATCAGCGCCGGGCGTGCGACCCGGCGGGAGCGGGAGTCCCTGAGGGAGCGGCGGCGATCGGGCATCGCGGAACGCAACCGTACCGCGGCGTCGGCGCGCGGGCCGCCGCGCGGCTTCGTAGGATGCCGGGCGATGCGCCTCGGTCTGCTCACCGGCGGGGGGGATTGCCCCGGCCTCAACGCGGTCATCCGCGCCGTCGTGCGCAAGGGGATCGACGCCCACGGCGACTCGTTCGTCGGGTTTCGCGACGGATGGCGGGGGGTGCTCGACGATGTCGGCGAGGAGCTCACGATCGAGTCCACGCGCGGCATCCTGCCGCGCGGCGGCACGATCCTCGGCAGCTCCCGCACGAACCCCGACAAGCGCGAGGACGGCGTCGGGCTCGTCCGGTCGACGCTCAAGCGTCGCGGCCTCGACGGCCTCATCGCGATCGGCGGCGAGGACACGCTCGGCGCGGCGCACAAGCTGAACGAGGCGGGGGTACGGGTGATCGGGGTGCCGAAGACGATCGACAACGATCTTGGAGCGACCGACCAGACGTTCGGCTTCGACACCGCGCTGCAGATCGCGACCGAGGCGATCGACCGGCTGCACACGACCGCCGAGAGCCATCACCGGATCCTCGTCGTCGAGGTGATGGGCCGGCACGCGGGCTGGATCGCGCTCCACTCCGGTCTCGCGGGAGGCGCCGACGTGATCCTCATCCCCGAGCTGCCGTTCGACATCGAGCAGGTGTGCGGGCTGATCACGCGCCGCCACAGCCGCGGCCGCTACTTCTCGATCGTGGTCGCCGCCGAGGGCGCGCTTCCGCGCGAGGGCACGATGTCGCTCGTCACCGGCCAGCGCGACGAGTTCGGCCACCCTCGGCTCGGTGGGATCGGCGCCGCGCTCGAGCGCGAGATCGAGGAGCGCACCGGGTACGAGACCCGGGCGACGGTGCTCGGCCACGTCCAGCGCGGCGGCACTCCCACCGCCTTCGACCGCGTGCTCGCGACACGGCTCGGGCTCGCCGCGATCGACGCGGCCCACGCCGATGCGTGGGGCTCGATGACCGCCCTGCACGGGACCGAGATCGAGCTCGTGCGCCTCGCCGACGCAGTCGCCCACCTCCGGGTCGTGCCGCTCGAGGAATACGAGCGCTACGGCGTCCTCTTCGGGTAGTGAACGGGGGAGACCCCGCGGACTATCCTCAGAGCCGACGGGGAACCCGAGATACGGAGGCGCAAGCCACGATGAGCACGACCGAAGCCACCCACGTCAACCCCAACCTCCGCACGCTGGCCGAGGCGGGGACGAGTCCCTGGCTCGATCTGCTCAGTCGCTCGCTCGTGCAGTCCGGCGAGCTCGCCCGCCTGATCGCCGAGGACTCGCTCAAGGGGGAGACCTCGAACCCGTCGATCTTCGAGAAGGCGATCCTCGAGTCCGATGACTACGACGAGCAGCTCCAGGAGCTCCTGAACGGCGAGCAGGATCTCTCCGCGCAGGAGATCTATGAGCATCTCGCGATCAAGGACGTCCAGGACGCCTGCGACGTGATGCGTCCCGTGTGGGAGGAGTCCGGTCACCAGGACGGGTTCGTCTCGCTCGAGGTCGCCGCCGATCTCGCCCACGACACCGAGCGCTCGATCGCCGGCGCCCGCGACTTCTGGAAGCGCGTCGACCGGCCGAACGTGATGATCAAGATCCCGGGCACCCGCGAGGGCGTCCCCGCGATCGAGCAGTGCCTCTACGAGGGCATCAACATCAACATCACGCTGCTGTTCGCCGTCGAGGCCTACGAGGCGGTCGCCGAGGCCTACCTGAAGGCGCTCGAGCGCCGCCAGGCCGAGGGCCTGCCGCTCGATGTCGCCTCGGTCGCGAGCTTCTTCGTCTCCCGCATCGACACGAACGTCGACAAGCGCCTCGAGGGCGCCGGCCATGAGGAGCTCAAGGGCACGGCGGCGGTCGCCAACGCGCGCCACGCCTATCGGAGCTTCGAGCGGATCTTCTCAGGGCCGCGCTGGGAGGCGCTCCACCACGCGGGCGCGCACGTGCAGCGGCCGCTGTGGGCGTCGACGAGCGTCAAGAACCCCGAGTACAGGGACACGATGTACGTCGAGGAGCTCGTCGGCGCGCACTGCGTCAACACGATGCCGCGAGCGACGCTCGACGCGGTCGCCGACCACGGCCGGATCACCGGCCCGACCGTCGAGCGCGATCCCGAGCCCGCGCTCACGGCGCTCGCCGACGCCGGCATCGACCTGCAGGCGGTGACCGAGGAGCTGCTCGAGGACGGCATCGTCCAGTTCGAGGACGCGATGAAGCAGTTGCTCGACGGGATCGAGAAGAAGCGCGGCGCGTGAGCGCCGCGGAGCCGGTCATCCTGCCCGGCGCCGATTCGGGCGAGAACCCACTGGTCGAGGGGCTCGAACGGACGCCGGTCCACCCGACGTCGCTCGTCATCTTCGGCGCCACCGGCGACCTCGCGCATCGCAAGCTGCTGCCCGCGATCTACAACCTCGCGCACGAGGGCCAGCTGCCCGAGCGCTTCGAGGTGATCGGCGTCGGCCGCCGCGACCAGGAGCACGAGGACTTCCGCGACACGCTGATCGAGTCCGTCCGCCGCTATTCGCGGCGCCGGCCCGACGAGGCGGTGCTCGAGGGGCTCGTCAAGGACAGCCGCTATGTCCAGGGGTCGTTCGACGAGGACGCGGTGTACACCGAGCTGGGACGCACCCTGCGCGAGTTCGACGAGCAGGCCGGCTACGAGCTCGACCGCGTCTTCTACCTGTCGACGGCCCCCGAGTTCTTCCCGCTCATCGCCGGCAAGCTCGGCGCCGCCGGGCTCGACCGGGTCGAGGGGGCCCAGACCCGGGTCGTCGTCGAGAAGCCGTTCGGCTACGACCTTGCGTCGGCCCGGCGGCTGAACGCCGAGCTGCTCGAGGTCTTCGACGAGTCCCAGATCTTCCGGATCGACCATTACCTCGGCAAGGAGACCGTCCAGAACCTGATGGCGGCGCGGTTTGCGAACGTGCTGTTCGAGCCCGTGTGGAACCGCAACTACATCGACTGCGTGCAGATCACGGCCGCCGAGGAAATCGGGATCGGCACCCGCGCCGGCTACTACGAGCACGCGGGCGCGCTGCGCGATCTCGTGCAGAACCACATGCTGCAGCTGCTCGCGCTGCTCGCGATGGAGCCGCCGACCGCGTTCACCGCCGACCGAGTCCGGGACGAGAAGCTCAAGGTGCTGGAGGCGATCGTGCCCGAGCCGGTCGGCACCGTGCCCCAGATGGCCGTTCGCGCCCAGTACGGGACGGGCGTCGTCGGCGGCGTCCGCGTGCCGGGCTACCTGGAGGAGCCGGGGGTCGCGGCCGACTCGCGCACCGAGACATACGCGGCGCTGCGGCTCGGCATCTCGAACTGGCGCTGGTCGGGCGTGCCGTTCTACCTGCGCACGGGCAAGCGCCTGGCCCGCAAGCTCACCGAGATCGCGGTGATCCTCAAGCCGGTGCCGCATGTCGCGTTCCAGAGCTCCGGCTCGGTGGGCGTGCAGGCGAACCAGATCATCTTCACGCTCCAGCCCGACGAGGGCGTGTCGGTTTCGATCGGCGCGAAGATCCCCGGCTCGCGGATGCGCATCCGGCCGGTGAACATGGAGTTCCGTTACGGCACATCGTTCGTCTCCGAGTCGCCCGAGGCGTATGAGCGCCTGATCCTCGACGCGATGCGCGGCGATCCGCTGCTGTTCACGCGCAACGACGAGATCGAGGCCCTGTGGGGGATCGTCGACCCGATCCTCGAGTGCTGGCGCGAGGACACGACGGCGCCGCTGCCGCGGTACGAGGCCGGGTCCACCGGTCCGGTGGAGGCCGACGCGCTGCTGGCCCTCGGGCACCGCTGGCGGCGTCTGTGATCGAGGACACCTGGTCCGAGCACGACACGACGCCTGAGGCGATCGACGCCGCGCTGCGCCGGATGCTGCGCGAGCGCCACGCCACGAACGCGACGCTCGCGCCCGCCCGCGTGCTCAACCTGATCGTGATCGTCGACCGCGAATGGAAGGGCGAGGTCGCCAACCGTCTGGAGCGGGTCGGCCGCTACCACGCCTCGCGCACCGTCGTGTGCGCCGTCGAGCCCGGCCGCACGACCGTCGACGCGCGCGCGACGATCAGCCAGGACGACCCGAAGGACGGCCTGTCGCTCGTCAAGGAGAGCGTCGAGCTCGACATCGGCCCCGACCACCTGATCGCGCTCACGACGCTCGTCGATCCGGTGCTCGTCTCCGAGCTGCCGACCGTCTGCTGGTCGCCCCACGGGCACGCCGAGGTTGTGCGCGCGCTGCTGCCGATCATCGACGTGATCATGCTCGACTCCGATGCGGAGGCCGATCCCGGGGCCGCTTTCGAGCGGGCCGCCCGGGTGCGCCAGGACGCCTACGTCGTCGACCTCGCGTGGCTTCGCACCACCCCGTGGCGCGAGCGCCTGGCCGCGTCGTTCCACCTCGGCGCGCGCCGCCCCCAGCTCGAGCGGCTCTCCTCGGTCGAGATCCGCCACCGCGAGGGCTCGACCGCAAGCGCGCTGCTGCTCGCCGGCTGGCTGGCCTCGCGCCTGGGCTGGGAGCGCTCGCCGCTCACGCTCGGCTCGAGCGAGATCGACATGGAGGGCGCGCAGCGCCGCGTCGGCGGCGAGGTCGCGCTCACGCTGCGTCGCTCCGCCCAGGAGGCGCCGGGCCTCGCCGGCGTGACCGTCGCCGCCGAGCGCGGCAGCTCCCTCTCGCTGCAGCGCAGCCTCGGTGGCCTCGACGCGAGCGAGACCCTGCCGAGCGGCGAGCAGAAGAGCTGGAAGATCCTCGGCGCCTCCCGCGGCGAGGCCGGCATCCTCGGCGAGGGGATCCGCCAGGCGCTGCTGCGCGAGCCGACGTACGGTCCCGCGCTGTATGCCGCGCGCGAGATGTACCCCGAGTCGGGGGGAGGGTCCCCCGGCGACCCCCCGCGTCGGGTGGGCATCCCCCGACGACCCCCCGCTTGAGCCGACAGTAGGAGGAGAACCCGCACGATGACCGGAGGCGCGAGATGAGCGTGAGCTTCGAGGTGGTGGAGGATCCCGCGCACTCGTGCGCGGCGATGATGGTCGGGGCGGCGAGTGGCGGCGGGGACATCGTGCTCGCCGGCGGGTCGACGCCAAAGGCCGCCTACGAGCAGTTCGTGCACGCGGTCCAGCAGGTGGGAATGGGGCTTGACGGCACGACGCTGTGGATCGGGGACGAGCGCTGCGTCGACCCCACCGACGAGCGTTCCAACTACCGGATGATCCGGGAGTCGCTGCTCGACCCGCTCGGCGACCGGCCCGACCTGCCGGAGATCCACCCGATGCACGCCGAGCTTGGGCCGGAGGTGGGCGCCGCCGACTACGCGCGCCTGCTCGAGGAGGCCGGCCCGCCCCATTTCGAGCTGATGCTGCTGGGCATCGGGCCCGATGCCCACACGCTCTCGCTGTTTCCCGGCCAGGACACGCTCTCCGAGCGCGAGCGGCTCGTCGTCGGCGTCCCGCAGGCCGGACACGAGCCGTTCGTCCCGCGGGTCTCGATGACGCTCGCCGCGGTCGCCCTCGCCCGCCAGGTCGTGCTGCTCGCCTCCGGCGAGTCGAAGGCCGAGGCGATCGCCCGCGCGTTCGGCTCCGACGCGCGACCCGACCCCGCGGTGCCGTGCTCGATGCTCCCGGGCGCCGCCGAGGAGCTCATCGTGCTCATCGATCCGGCGGCCGCCTCGCAGCTTCCCGACCGGGGCGCCGCAGCGTGAGCATCGAGGCGCGCCGGGAGGTCGTCGGCGTCGACGTCGGCGGCACGAAGATCGCCGCCGCCCGGCTCTCTGACCGCACGCTCGAGGACTCGATGATGGTCCCGACCGACCTCTCGAGCGCCGACCAAATCATCGAGCAGCTCGTCGAGGCGGTGGAGAAGGCCCGCGGCGACCGCCTCGACGCGGTCGGCCTCGGGCTCCCGTCGGTCGTCGACTTCGAGTCCGGGCGGGTCGTTTCCTCGGCGAACATCCCGCTCGAGGACGTTCCGCTGCGCGAGGTGCTCGGCGAGCGCCTCGGCGTGCCCGTGTTCGTCGATAACGACGCGACGGTCGCAGCGCTCGCCGAGGCGCACGACGACGAGCTGACCATGGTCGCGCGCGACCTCGTCATGCTCACGATCGGCACCGGCGTCGGCGGGGGGCTCGTGCTCGGCGGGCGCATCTATCGCGGCGCGACCGGCGGCGCGGGGGAGCTCGGGCACACGATCGTCGGGATGGACATGAGCGCTGCGGTGCCCGACGCGGGCGACTTCCCGCAGGCCGGCTCGCTGGAGGGGGTCGCCGCCGGCCACGCGCTCGACGAGCTCGCCCGGATCTGCGCGCGGGAGAATCCCGACACGCCACTCGGGCGGCGCTTCGCCGACGGCAAGGCCGTCACCGGCGCCGACCTCGTCCAGGAGGCGCACGACGGCGACCCCGAGGCCTCGCGGGTCGTCGAGCTCTGGGGCGAGCGGCTCGGGGTCGGGATCGCGAACGCGATCAACACGTTCGATCCGGCGGAGGTCGTGATCGGCGGCGGCGCCGCCCGCGCCGGCGAGCTGCTGCTGGAGCCCGCGCGGCGCACGGCGGCCGCCTACGTGCTGCCCGGCCTCGGGCGGCGCACGACGATCCGCGCGGCTCGTCACGGCGTCCGGGCGGGCGTGCTCGGGGCGGCGCTGCTCGCCGTCCACGAGCTGTGCGGAGGACCCGGGCCCTCGCCGACCGAGCGGAGCGGGCCGGACGCGAAGCATGGCGCCCTGCGCGGGGAGCGTGGCACGAGGGTGGGGGAGCGTGGCGTGTGATCGTTGCCTGCGGGTTCGATCACGCGGGCTACGTGCTGCGCGAACGGCTGCTCGCCGTGATCGCCGCCGCCGGGCACGAGGTGCTTGACTTCGGCACCGACCGGCCGGTGCCGATCGACTACCCCGACAAGGCGCTCGAGGTCGGCCGTGCCGTCGCCGACGCCCGCGCCGAGCGCGGGATCATCGTCTGCGGCTCCGGGGCCGGCGTGTCGGTCGCCGCCGGCAAGATCCGCGGCGTGCGCGCGGCGACGATCCACGACACGTACACGGCGCATCAGGCCGTCGAGCACGACGCGGTCAACGTCCTCTGTCTCGGCGGGCGCGTCATCGGCTCGGAGGTCGCAGCCCAGATCGTGGTCGCGTTCCTCGCTGCCGAGGTGTCCGGGGAGGAGCGCCACGTGCGCCGGCGCGCGAAGGTGCTGGAGATCGAGCGCACGATGGGCGAGGCGGCGGGCTGATGGCCTCCGAGCTCTGGGTCCTGCGCCACGGCGAAACCGAGTGGTCGCGGTCGGGTCAGCACACATCGCACACCGACATCCCGCTCACCGAGCACGGGCGTGAGCAGGCCCGGAGCGCGGCGCAGGCGCTCGCCGGCGTCGGCTTCTCGCTCGTGCTCTGCAGCCCGCTCGTGCGCGCCCGGGAGACCTGCCGGCTCGTCGGCTTCGAGCAGGCGGCGGAGCTCTGCGACGACCTGCGCGAGTGGGACTACGGCGAGTATGAGGGGATGACCTCGGACGAGATCCACGCCGGGCAGCCCGGCTGGAACCTGTGGCGCGACGGCTGCCCCGGCGGCGAGTTTCCCGCGCAGGTCGCCGCTCGGGTCGACCGCGTGCTCGACCGTGCGGCCGCCGTCGACGGAGATGTGCTCTGCGTCGCCCACGGCCACATCCTGCGCGTGCTCACCGCGCGCTGGCTCGGGATGGAGGTGCGGGAGGGCGCCCACTTCGCGCTCGCGACCGCCGGCGTGGGCGTGCTCGGGCATGAGCACGAGACGACGCCCGTGCTCTCGCGCTGGTCGATCTGAGCGCGCCCCAACCCTGACAACTGTCATCCGCGATTCCGGCCGAGCGCCACTTCCGGCGGCGCGGGCCCGCCCGTAGGCTGGCCGCCATGATCGAGTCACCGGAGTCAGAGTCCGGCGCCGCGGCCTCCCCGTCGGCGCCGCCCGTCGCGATCGAGGCGTGTGGGCTGCGCAAGTCCTATGGCGAGCTGGAGGCGGTTCGCGGCGTCGATCTCACCGTCCGGCGCGGGGAGGTGTTCTGTCTGCTCGGCCCCAACGGCGCCGGCAAGACGAGCGTCGTCGAGATCCTCGAGGGCTACCGGACCGCGAGCGGCGGCGAGGCGCGCGTGCTCGGCATCGCGGTCGGCGGCTCGACCACGGCCGCGCGCGACCTCCGTGAGCGGGTCGGGATCGTGCTGCAGTCCTGCGGTGTGCAGAAGGACCTGACGGTCGCCGAGCTCGTCGAGATGTACGGGCGCTACCACCGTCGGCCGCGTCCCGTCGACGAGGTGCTGAGGCTCGTCGAGCTCGAGGCCAAGCGCGACGAGCGCGCGGGCGAGCTCTCCGGCGGGCAGCGGCGCCGGCTCGATCTGGCGCTCGCGCTCATCGGCGATCCGGAGCTGATCTTCCTCGACGAGCCGACGACCGGCTTCGATCCGGCGGCGCGCCGCCAGGCGTGGTCGGCGATCCGCTCGCTCTGCGAGCTGGGGAAGACCGTCTTCCTCACCACCCACTTCATGGACGAGGCCCAGTACCTCGGTGACCGGGTCGCGGTCATGCGCGCCGGCGAGATCATCGCCGAGGGCACCCCGGACGAGCTCGGCGGCCGCGACCGGCGGCCGGCCGAGATTCGCTTCACGCTCCCCGACGCGGTCACGCTCGACGCGCTCCCCGACGTCCCGCGCGAGCGGCTCACGCTCGATTCCGGCCAGGCGCTCGTGCTCACCCGGCAGCCGGTGCGGGCCGCGCACCTCATCACCGGCTGGGCGCTCGAGCGCGGGATCGAGCTCGGTTCCTTCCGGATCGCCCAGCCGACGCTCGAGGACATCTACCTCGAGCTCACCGGTGGCGAGGGCGGCGAGGGCGGCGAGAGCGCGTCAGAATCCACCCCGGCATCTCAGGAGATCCCCGCATGAGCGTCCGCACCGAGTCTCCGTCCGGCCTGTCCCGAGATCTCGGGCTCGTCGCCTGGCAGATCCGCTACGAGCAGCGGTCCTACTGGCGCAACCGCGGCCGCGGCCTGTTCACGTTCGTGTTCCCGCTGATGTTCCTCGTGATCTTCGCCAGCCTCGACCGCTCGGCCCACATTCACAGCCTCGGCGGGATCTCCTACGACGACTTCCTCGTGCCGGGCATCCTCGCCTACGCGGTCATCACCACGACGTTCGTCAACCTCGCGATCTCGACCGCGATCCTGCGCGACGAGGGGGTGCTGAAGCGGATGCAGGGCACGCCGCTGCCCCGCTGGGCCTACGTCGCCGCGCGGATCGGCTCCTGCGCGCTCGTGATGGCGACGATCACGCTTGTCGTCGTGGTCGCGGGCGTCCTCTTCTGGGGGCTGTCGTTGCGGCCGGCGACGCTGCCCGCGATCGCGCTCACGCTGCTGCTCGGCACCGCCGCCTTCACGACGCTCGGAATCGGCATCCTGCGGTTCGTGAAGAACGCCGACACGGCGCCGGTGATCGTCAACCTGCTCGTGCTGCCGCTGACGTTCATCTCGAACATCTGGTTCCCGACGAACACGCTGCCGGGCGGGCTGCGCGGGGTCGCCTCCGTGTTCCCGATCAAGCCGCTCGCGAGCTCCTTGCAGTACGCGTTCAACCCGCTTCACCACGGTGCCGCGTTCGACTGGAGCTCGCTGCGCGCGCTGCTCATCTGGGCGGCGCTCGGGACGTTCCTGATGGTGCGCTTCCTGCGCCGACCGCTCGGGGACGACGTCCCGTGAGACGCGCGCGCCGGAGTGCGGGAGGCGATGGGCCGTGAGAGACGGCGGATCTCCCGAGAGCCGCGTGCGGTCGAGAGCGCGGTTGAGCGTCCTGTGGCCGCCCCCGTTTGGGCGGGCCGGTCGCTCCGGCCCGACGCGTGCGGCGATGCTGGCGGTGTGGCTGGCGTTCGTCGTGTTCCCGCCGGTCAACGCGGTGACGAGTGCGACCACCGGCATCCGCCACTGGCTGGCGATCGCCGGCACGCTCGTGTTCAGCGGGCTCTACATGTGGCTCGTGCTCATCTGGGCGGAGCTCCGAGGCCGGGCGCGGGAGGTCGGGATCTCGGTGGCGCTCGCGCTCATCGCGCTCGGGCTCACGCTCGGCGTCGACGACAACTGGGGGTACCTGTTCACGTACGTCGTCGCGTGCGCCGCGCTCACGACGCCGTCGACGTTCGGCTTTCCGATCGTGCTCGCGTGCGCGCTCGTCGGGGGCGGCGCCTCCGCCGCCGCGGGCGGCGCAGGCAGCGCCGTCGGCGTGGGCGCGAGCACGCTCGGAGTCGGGCTCCTGCTCACGCTCATGCGCGATCTGCGCCAGCGCAACGAGGAGCTCCGGGGCGCGCGGGCCGAGCTGGCGCGGACCGCGGTCGCCGCCGAACGGGAGCGCTTCGCGCGCGATCTGCACGACCTGCTCGGCCACAGCCTGTCGGTGATCGCGATCAAGGCCGAGCTCGCCGGGCGCCTGCTGCCCGGGATGCCCGAGCGCGCCGCCGAGGAGGTCGCCGACCTCGAGTCGGTGGCGCGTTGCGCGCTGCGCGAGGTGCGCGAGGCCGTGAGCGGCTATCGCCGACCGACGCTCGAGGGCGAGCTGGAGGGTGCCCGCATGGCGCTCGCCGCGGCCGGGATCGTCGCCGACATCGAGCACGTCGCCGAGCCGCTCTCGCCCGAGGTCGAGGCCGTGCTCGCGTGGGCGGTGCGCGAGGGCGCGACGAACGTCATCCGCCACAGCGGCGCTCGCCACTGCGAGGTGCGGGTCCGCGGCGGTGCCGGCGAGGTCGGGATCGAGATCCTCGACGACGGGCGGGGTCCCGGCGAAGGCCGCGGCCGGTCCCGGGTCGGGACGCCCGGCGGTCCGCCGGCGATGGGCACCGGGGTGATGGTCGGCAACGGGCTGGCGGGCCTGCGCGAGCGCGCCGCGGCGGTCCGCGGCCGGATTGAGGCCGGCGCGGCGAGCAGCGGCGGCTTCCGGCTCGCGGTCTCGGTTCCGCTCGCGACCGGCGAGCTCACGCCGTGATTCGCGTCCTCATGGCCGAGGACCAGGGGATGGTCCGCGGTGCGCTCGCGACCCTGCTCTCGCTCGAGCCCGACATCGAGGTGGTGGCCCAGGTCTCCCGCGGCGACGAGGTCCTCGAGGCGGCGCTCCGCGAGCGGCCCGACGTTGCGCTGCTCGACATCGAGATGCCGGGCGCGACCGGCCTGGAGGCCGCGACCGCGCTCGCCGCCGAGCTGCCGGAGTGCCGCGTCCTCATCCTCACCACGTTCGGCCGCCCCGGCTATCTCCGCCGCGCGATGGAGGGCGGAGCCGCGGGCTTCCTGCTCAAGGACGCCCCCGCGTCCGAGCTCGCCGCGGCGATCCGCCGCGCGCTCGCCGGCGAGCGGATCGTCGACCCGGGGCTTGCCGCGGCCGCCCTCTCGCAGGGCGAGTGCCCACTCACCCCGCGTGAGCACGAGGTCCTCTCGGCCTCCCGCGACTACGCGACCGTCGCCGAGCTCGCCCAGGCGCTCTACCTCTCCCACGGGACCGTGCGCAACCACCTCTCCTCGGTCATGCAGAAGCTCGACGCGCGCAACCGGGCGGAGGCCGTGAAGATCGCGGAGGAGAACGGCTGGCTGTAGACCCCCGACGGGAGCGGCCGGCTGCGGGTCGCTGACGGGAGCGGCCGGCTGCGGGCCGCTGGTGGACGCGGCCGGCTCTGGGCCGCTCAGGCGATCGGCTGCCCGTGGCCCGCTGACGGGAAGGGTTGGCTGTCGACGCTCTGCGGATCACGGCCTGACCTCAGCTCTTCGGGCCGATGAACTCGTCCAGCAGCGCGACGTCCGCCTTGCGCGACACATACGTGGTGTAAGGCCCGGACGACGTCCAGTGGACTCCGATCCGCTCGCAGGTCGATCGGAATATGTCGGCGATGTCCGCCGATTTGTTGAAGAACGTATATCGCGGGTTCGACCATCCCCCGCGGCCCGTGTTCACGAAGCGGCAGCCGTCTGAGTGGATCAGGCCTCGGAGCAGCGGCTGGGGCCACCGATCAACGAGCTCCTCCTGCCATTCGGCCAGGACGAGGGGTCGGAGATGCTTCGGTCCGGCACCGTGTTGCGGGAGGTGGCACAGCCACTGACGCCAGTAGGAAGCAACCTCGACGCAGTTGTCCGAGCGGATCTTCTTCCCGGCGCGGCCCGCGACGCGGGTGACCGCTCCGACGGCCTCCTCAATGATCCCGGGATATGCAGCATCGAGCGTGATTCGCAACCTGTAGACCCTGCGGGCATGGTGGGCGAGATAGCCGTCACCGAGGTAGAGCCCGAGTACGTACAGATACTCCCTCGGAAGCTCGGAGAAGTCGTGCTGACCGAGACACTGGTCGCAGATACCAGGGACCGCAGAATGCGGCAGGAAGCCGTTCAGCCAACGATGAACGGTCCGTCGGGTGACGTTCAGTCGCTGTGCAATCGCCCCCGCAGAGTGGCCCGCCTCTGCCAGTTGCAGAGCTGAATCTACGATCTCGCGCGAGTACACGTGAGATCCGGTCGGAGTGCGGCTGAGAGGACTCGAACCTCCAAGGGGTTTCCCCCACACGGACCTGAACCGTGCGCGTAGACCAATTCCGCCACAGCCGCAAGATCAAAAACGCTAGCAAACGGTGGCGTGTCACGTCGGTTCTCGGACACGAACAGAGGTTCGCACGCGGGCCGGACGGAACGGCTCCGGCACGAGGCTCTCGCTCGCGTCAGACTGCAGGGATGGGATGTTTGCGCAAGGCGATGGGACGGACGCCGGGATGCGGAGCGCGCCGCGTCGCTGGAGGGCTCATCGCGGCGGTGGCGCTGCTGCTGGCCGGCGCCGGCCTCGGCGCGGCCATAGCCGCGGCGACGGTGCCGCACGCCGCGCCCGTCCCACCTGGCCGCACCGTGACCGTGAGCGCCGAGCAGGCGCGAGCGCTGCCGGACGAGACGGTCGCGGTGGGACGCGTGCCGCACGGCCGCCGCCGCCCGGCGGGCTTCCTGTCGATGTCACTCCAGTACCGCACAGTCGGGCAGTGGGGGAGGAGCGTGAGTCCGGTGCTCGTGCGGCTCGTTGACCAGCTCGATCCGGTCGGCGGCGAGATCCTCCGCCTCGGCGGACAGGGCGGGGATCGTGTGTGGTGGCCGGTCCCGCACGTCCACCGTCCCGGCGGGGTGAGCGACACGCTGTCTCCGGCCTGGATCCGCGCCGCGCGGCGGCTGGCCACCGCGCTCCGGGCCCGCTACGCGCTGCAGGTCAACCTCGAGGCGAACAGCGAGCTGATCGCCCGCGTCGAGGCCGACCACCTGTACCGCGGCCTCGGCCGCTCGAGGATCGCCGCGTGGGAGATCGGCAACGAGCCCGAGCTGTACCGCACGATCCCCTGGTACTGGAAGCTCGACGGCCGAGCGCTCCCCTGGTACGCCGATCGCGGCACCCCGCTCTACGCCCGCGGGCCGGGCTACGGGCCCGCGCAGTTCCTCGCCCAGTGGCAGGCGTGGGAGCGATTGCTTCCCGGAGGCATCCCACTCGCGGGACCGGACTTCGTGTTCACGACGTGGCTGTCGAGCTTCGCCGGCGAGCTGAGCCGCCACTCGCGGCTGCGCACGTTCGACGTCCACGCCTATCCGGTCATCAAGTGCGTCACGAACCCGGCGTCGTTCAAGTACCCCTCGATCCCGCACCTGCTCGCGCTCGGGGCGTCGCGGAACCTGCTCGCCGGCGTGCGCGGCTACATCGGCCGCGCGCACGCCGTCGGTGCGCGCTTCGTGCTCGACGAGGTCGGACCCGACAGCTGCGGGGGGAATGCCGGGATCAGCAATTCGATGGCGGCGGCGCTGTGGGCGATCGACATGCTGTTCGAGATGGACCGCGCGGGCGTCGACGCGGTCGATCTGCACAGTCTGCCGGGGACCGTCAACGCGCTGTTCGACGTCAGCCGCCGCCACGGCCGCTGGCGGGCGCGGGTGCTCCCGTTCTATCTCGGCTCGCTCGTGTTCGCGGAGGCGGCCCCGCCGGGTTCCCGGCTGCTCTGGACATCAGATCCCGACGAGGCGGCGCTGCGCTCCTGGGCGACGCTCGGCGGCGCGGGAGTCGTGCGCGTGGCGCTCGTCAACGACGGAGGCCCGCGGGTCGTCACGGTCCGCCCGCGCACGCGCGGCGCCGCGACCGCGCAGCTGGAGGTGCTGCGCGCCCCGGGGGCGGGCGCCACCCACGGCTTCGTGCTCGCCGGTCGCCACGAGGGGACGACCGACACCGGCGACGTCGGTCCGCTGCGCGACGAGCTCGTGGCCCGCCGCCACGGCGCCTACCGGTTCGTGATGCGGGGCGCGAGCGCCGCCGTCCTCACCCTGTCAGCGCCCGCGACGACGGCACGCTGAGCGAGCGCGCTACCCTCTGAGCCCGGCGCTCCGGCGCCGATCCCCGCCGCTATCGTCTAGGGGACTAGGACGCCGCCCTCTCACGGCGGAAACAGGGGTTCGAATCCCCTTAGCGGTATCCGTGCGGGATTCGCACCGGAGAGCGGTGTGGCGCCGTCGCCGAAGCGCACGTCCTTCGGGACGGTGGTCCCGTCAGCCGAGCGCGTGGGCCTTGATGTCGGCGTCGAGCAGCGCCTGGCTCGTGTACACCCCGGTGTGGACGTACGTGAGCTTTCCACGGCGGTCGATGAAGAACGTCGTCGGCGGTCCGATGATCCCGCCCCGGTAGAGCGAGGGCAGCGGGTTGCGCGACACCGTGTAGCTGGGGTACGTCACCGGATGGCTGCGCAGGAACGTCGCCGCGTTGCCCGGCTCGTCGTTCACGTCGCCGCCGAGGAACGCCGCCTCGGTCCCGAACGTCGCCGCGGCAGTTGCGAACAGCGGGTACTCCTGCCGGCAGGGCTCGCACCACGACGCCCACACGTTGACGACGATCGGGTAGCCGCGCAGGCTTCGGATCCGCTGCGCGAGGGCGCCCTGGCCGCCGAGCAGGCGGCTCGCCTGGCGGTGCAGGGCGGCGAGCGGCCCCGGCGAGCCGGCGAGCCGCGCGAGTGCGGTCGACAGACGCGAGGGCACGGAGGCCACATGGCGTTGCGCAGTGCGGACCGTCTGGAGCAGCTGACCGGCGCTCGGCCACCCGCCCGCGCCGACATCGCGGTAGTAGAGGAAGCTCCCGGAGCGCGAGACGAGCGTCAGCCACGGCTCGTCCTGGACCTCGTAGCCGTCCGCCACCCGGCCGCTCGAGTCGACGACCACCGGGAAGCGCAGCGGCGCGCGCAGCGAGGCGAGGAAGCGCGGGAGCGCCCGCGGGGAGGGCTCGACGCTGCCCTCGTCGACCGCCACGAGCGTCGGCAGATGGTGCCGGACCGCCTGCTCCTGGTAGGCGTTGAGCGCCTCGAGGTGCGCCCTCAGGTCGGTCACCTCGCGGTCCCAGGTGTCGAAGAACAGGTAGAGGTGCGGGGTGCCGGGCCCGAGCGCGAGCCGGCCGCCGCCCGCGCGGGCGAGCGAGACCGAGTCGTGGGGTCCGATCGAGCGCACGGCGCGGTAGGAGAGATGCGTGCGCACCTTCGGATGCGAGGGCAGCAGGCGCGCCGCCTCGGTCGCGAGCAACTGGCCGAGCTGACGCACCGAGCCGTAGGACTGCTGGGTGAGGAACAGCATCCGGCGCCGGCCATGGGTGTCGATCACGTAGAGGGCGGGGGTGTGGTCGATCTGGCCGTGCACGACCTGCGAGGCGATCGCGTAGTCCTTCCACACGCGTCGCAGCTGCGGCAGCGGTCCGGTGAGGAAGCGCCAGTCGCGCGTCATGCCGTGCACCTGCGAGTAGGCGAGCACGTCGCCGACGCTCGTCGCGTCGGGGTTCGCGTCGACCCCGAGCAGCACCACCTGCGAGCCGGCCCGGCCGAGCATTCGCTTGGCGTCGAGCATCGCGGTCGTCGTGAGCGGGCAGATCGTCGTGCACTTCGCGTCCTCGAAGCCGAGCAGCACGACCTTTCCCCGGTACTGCGAGAGCGACGTCCGCCGGCCGAACTGGTCGCGCAGCGTGAAGTTCGCCGCCGGCGCCCTCCCGAGGTCGGTGCCGGAGTCGAGATACGGGTTGCTCGCCAGCACGCCGACCCGCGAGGAGCGGCCGCCCGTCCGCTTCACGACCGCGACGACGGCAAACGCCACGACCGCGGCGAGCAGCAGGCAGCCCGCGGCCACCAGCAGGCGGCGCGTAACGGCGCGCTGGCCCTCGCGTGGGGGTTCGAGGCTGTCCTGATCGTTGCCGGCGGACGTGTGGGCGAGTCTAACCAAGCGTTTGCCGCGTCGGGCGGGTAACCTTTGTCCGCGCGATCGACCGAGGGGCCGCGGCTGTCGTTAGATTCTGCCTCCGCAATGACCGACCAGACTGCCCCGGCGGACCCGCTCGGGATCATCGACGAT